>NZ_RJUT01000001.1:0-788496 GCF_003751395.1 Rathayibacter sp. PhB152
AGAACTCAACACCCGCCCCCGCAAAACCCTCGACTGGGCCACCCCCGCCCAACGCCTCGACCAACTCCTCGTTGCAACAACCACTTGACCACAAGGGGTCTCGATACGCCCCTTCGGGGCTACTCGACCAGCATGCAGCGCCGGGCATACGGGCCCGCGCCGTCCATGCACTCCCGGGCATGCGTCCTCCCTGCTGATCGCGCACTCCCGGGCACGCCCCCTCCATGCTGATCGAGTAGCCCGCGCAGCGGGCGTATCGAGATCCACAACTGCCAGAAGTCCGGTCCATCGAGAGGCCGCCCGCCGCAGCGTCGTACATCAGCCCGATGTACAACGTCGCGCGTGCAACGGGAGCCGGAACGGCGTCCCCCGCGGAATCACCTCCGGAAGGGGGATCTGCAAGGGGGTTCGCCCGGAGCGGCCGCGTTCTACGCTCGGCGCATGCCCCTCCGCAGTGCTGCGAGCGCCCCCGCCGTCCTCCCGCGGATCGCCGCGCCGAGCGCCCGGCAGCGGGCGGCGGCCGAGGTGCTCGGGCACGTCGTGGTGGCTCTCGCGGTCGGATCAGCGCTGCTGCTGCTGGCGTCGGCGAGCGTCGCGGGGCTGCCGTTCCTGGCTGGCGAAGGCCGCCTGCCGCCGTTCGAGGCGTGGTCGCTGATGCGGACCTCGGCGACCGTGCAGATCGGCGCCGCCGTGCTCGCCGCCGGCCTCGCCGCGCTCGCCCGAGCGGGCGGCTGCCGCCTCCGCGCCGACCGCTGGTGCCTCGTCGCAGCCCTGAGCGCCGCCGCCGGCGCCGTGCTGCTGGCGGCGCCGCCGCTCTAACGCCGCCGAGGCGTCCTCGAACGGTCGAGACGTCCAGGTGGAACGGGACGCCTCGACCGGAACGGGACGTCTCGGCGAGCGCCCCTACGCCGGGGCCCCGATCGTCGAGTCCTCGTAGTCCTCCGTGAGGCCGTGGGGCGTCTTCTCCCACTTGTGCGGGCTGAAGACGATCTGCCAGGCCGCGCGCCAGGCCGAGATGGAGTGCAGCACCCAGTAGACGGGGTTCAGGATCGCGAACGCCGCGACCCGCCAGTTGTAGCGCTTCCAGGCCGCGATCCCCGAGACGACGATCATCAGCGTGTTCGAGAAGAGCATGTTCGTCGTCCCCGCGACGATCAGCCACTCCGGCAGATCCAGCCCGAGGAACTGCACGCCGATGTAGGTGATCACGGTGAAGCCGAGCACCAGCGGGTAGAGCAGGAAGGCGACCGGCGTCCCCATGATCAGCGCCACCAGGCTCAGCGAGCCGAGCACCCCGTTCACCTTGAACCAGCGGATCGGGTGCCGCGTGTTCACTCCCGCGGTCATCATGTAGCCCTTGATCCAGCGGGTGCGCTGCTTGATCCACGCGGGGACCTCGGCGCACGCCTCCTCCCAGGTGTTGGAGTCGACGACGCCCACGCGGTAGCCGTGCGCGGCCACGCGCAGGCCGAGGTCGGCGTCCTCCGTCACGTTGTACGGGTCCCAGGCGCCGAGCTCGCGGAGCACGCGCGTCTCGAAGTGGTTCGAGGTGCCGCCGAGCGGGATCGGCAGGTGCGACTGGTCCAGGCCCGGCAGCATCGCGCCGAACCAGTGCGCGTACTCGACCGCGAACATCCGGGTGAGCACGTTGTAGTCGGCGTTGAAGTAGCTCAGCGCCCCCTGCAGGCAGACGAGCTGCTTCTGCTCCGGATCCACGTGCTCGCGCTCGAACGCGTCCTCGCGGAACAGCCGCACGCACTTGCGCAGCTGGTCGGGGTCGGGCCGGTCCTCGGCGTCGTAGATCACCACGAACTCGCCGCGGGCGAAGCTGAGCCCGTAGTTGCAGGCGCGCGGCTTGGTCTGCGGGCCGCCCGGGGGCACGATCACCATCCGCACGTACTCCGGCGGGCTCATCCGGCGCACCGCCGAGATCGTCTCGTCGTCGTCGGCCTCGAGCAGCACCAGCACCTCGAGCTTGGCCTTCGGGTAGTCGAGGGCGCCGAGGTTCACCAGCAGCTTGCTGATGATGTTGGCCTCTTTGTAGGCGGGGACGAGGATCGTGTAGATCGGCAGCTCCTCGTCGGTCATCCGCGGCGGCGAGACGTCCAGGCCGCGGCGGCCGCGCTCGATCGCCACCTCCTCCTCCCACGCCTTCACCGAGCTCTGATTGAGCGGCGCGCGCAGGCCGGCCAGCGCCTTGAAGGCGATGTTCATCAGGAAGAGCAGGTTGGCCGCGGCGAGCACGATCACGAAGGTCAGGCTCGGCGCGAGAACGGCGCCGACGATCACGATCGCGGCGACGACGAGCGGAGTGATCACCTGCCAGCGGCGCAGCCCCGACTTGGCCGACTCGTCGCCGCTCTGCACCGCGAGCGAGTCGGCCGCGCCGAAGAGCAGGGCGGCGCGGCAGGCGCTCTCGACGGCCTGGAAGATGTCCCAGTCCGTCGTGGTCCGCACGGTGACCACGTCGACCTCGAGCATCGCCCGCGCCTCGGCGAGCATCTCCTCGGTCGGCGGGACGGAGGTCGCGATGACGCCGGTCCCGTCGGGCAGCACCCGCCAGGGCACCCAGCCCGCGCCGACCAGGGTGGAGGCGCCGATGCGGGCGAGCAGCGCGGCCCCCGGCGGCTCCTCGACCAGGTCGAGCATCGGCGCGTCCCACTGCTCCGCGAGCGCCCCGTACATCTCGCGCCGGGTGACGGCGCCGTCGATGACGAGGTGCCGGCCGAGCAGGCCGCCCTCGCGCGCCTGGCGGCGCAGCGCCTCGTCGAGCTGCTCGGCCGTGATCAGTCCGCGGGAGAGCAGGATCTCGCCCACCCGGGGCGTCGTCGTCGCCATGGTCAGCCTCCGAGCCGCTCGTAGATGACGTAGATCCCCTGCGCGAACACCGGCCGGTAGCGGGTGTCGAAGGAGGAGTCGCGGGTGATCGCGTCGTAGACGAGGTCGGCGACGCCGGTCTCGCTCAGCTCGGGGGCGTCCGCGGTGGTCACGAAGACCCACTTCGCGTGCGTGTACGGGGCGGCGAGCGCCTCGTCGAACAGCTCGCCGGCCGAGCGGTTGTAGTACTCGGCGAGCGGCACGCCGATCTCGGGCAGCAGAGCGTTGCCGGCTGCGCTCTCGTCGATCAGGATGCCGCCGCCGTCGTAGTTCTCGCTCAGGAACCGGGCCGCCGCGGTCGCGCCCGACGCCTCCTTGATCGAGACGTAGCCGGTCGCCTCCGCGATCACCGCGTTGCGGTCCAGGTCCTGCACCCACCAGGCCGTCTGCGCGCCGAGCAGCACCAGCACGAGGCCGAGCGCGCCCGCGCCGATCCGCGGCACCCGCCGCAGCGCGTCGACCAGCACGGCGCCGAGCACCGCGAGGAACGGCAGCACCGACAGCGCGTAGCGGTTGTTCCACCAGTTCGTCGGCAGGGTCTGGTCGTTGTTCATGTGCGTCTGGCCGAGGTAGAGGCTCAGCAGCGAGAAGGCGTAGGAGACGATCATCAGCCAGATCACGAGGGCGTCGTCCGAGATCCCGCGCCGCCAGGCCAGCACCAGCGCACCGGCCAGGCCGAGCGCGACCGTCAGCAGGCCCGAGGTCTCGAGGACCGCCCAGTTGTACGACCAGAGCGTGAGCCCCGCGTTGCCCTGGTAGGCGAGCAGCCCCGCGTCGGCGACCGCCTTCTGCAGATTCGCCGCCGAGTACTGGCCGTTCATGAACTCGAGCGGGTTGCTGTAGACCGCGAAGTTGTAGACCAGCCACCAGACGATCGCGATCAGCGGCAGGATCCCGAAGGCGCTCGCCATCTTGATCGCGTAGACGAAGGACCGCTTCTTCCGCCAGGCGACGATCAGCACCACGAACGTGCCGCCGAAGACGAGCACCCAGCCCTCGTAGCGCGAGAGCGTCGCGGCCGCGGCGGGCAGGCCGGAGAAGACCATCATCTCGCCGGCGCTGAGGTTGCGCCGGCTGGTGACCCAGTGCGCCAGCCCGGAGAAGCAGCCGACCATCGTGACGATCAGCACCGGCTCCGTCATCGCCGTCGAGAAGGCGTAGAGCACGCCGGGATTCGCCAGCACCAGCAGCACCGCGGTGAGCCGGCCGGCGCGCAGGTGGCCCACCCGCGCCGAGATCCGGTAGACGCCGCAGGCCGTGCCGGCCAGGCAGATCATCCCGAGCAGCCCGGCCGCCCAGCCCGTGTGCCAGAGCCAGAGCGACTGCACGAACGGGATCAGGATCAGGCTCGGCACCGGCAGCCAGACCGTGCCGAGCTGGGTGAAGCCGGGCGCCTTCGAGTCGAAGATGCGCCGCGAGATCGAGAGGTGGCTCTGGGTGTCCGCGTAGGCGAGGTTGATCCCGGAGGAGGTGGTCACCAGGCAGGCCGCGAAGCCGACCAGCAGCGAGACCACCAGGATCACGACCGTGCCGGGCACCTGCCGCCCGGTGACCGGCCGGCCGAGGCGCTCCCACGCCTCCCGCCACCAGGGGAGGCGGGCGGGCGCGCCGGCCACCGGCGGCGGGGCGGCGATCGTGCTGGTCATCCGCTTGTCAGTCGGTCGAGGAGTGGCGCGCGGCGGGGTGGTCGCCCTCCGCGGCCGGCGCGGAGGCGGGCGCAGCGGCGGAGTCGGCGGCCGCGGGCTCGCCGGCCGCCCGCTCCTGCGCGTCGACGTAGGCGGCGACCTTCCGCGACCGGCGACGGCGCGCCAGCCAGCCGAGGAGGATCAGCAGGCCGATCACCACGACCGCGATCACGAACCAGATCGCGTAGGAGGAGTAGTCGTCCTTCACCTCGTCCTGCGGGGTGATCTCGTTGCTGTCGATCGCGACCGGGTCGGACTCGGTCGAACCGGAGACCGCGAGGTTCCCGGACAGCGAGGTCCAGCCCTCCTCCGCGGCCCAGCCGGCGATCGAGGACTGCAGGGCGGAGGACGCCGTCGCGTCGCCGTCGGCGCTCCAGCCGCCCAGCAGCACGATGTCGCGGCCGTCGGTGGTGAAGGCCTCGAGGGCCGCGTAGGGCGCCTCGGTGCCGACGCCGTAGCTGAGGCGCGAGGCGTCGATCGCGGTGAAGGAGGCGAGGCGCAGCGGCGTCTTCAGCGCCTCGGCCTCGTCGGTCCCGGCACCCACGACGATCCCGGAGCGGTCCGAGTCGACGAACTCGTCGACGCTCACGACCGAGACGGCGAGGGGGTCGGAGTCGACCCGCTGCAGCGCGGTGACGAGGTCGCCGGCGCTGCGCAGCGCGTCGGCACCGCTCGCGGAGCCGCCGAACGCGACGGCGAGCTCGCCGCCGAAGGCCTGCGGGAAGCGGCCGAAGCCGGGCGCCGCGGACTCGCCGCGGACGCCGGTGACACTCGAGCCCGCGCCGTCGACGAAGAACTCGATCGGCACGGAGTCGGCCGAGCCGATGCAGGCGCCGTCGCTCTCGCGCACGGCCGAGAGCGTCACCGAGAGGCCGTTGGACGCACTGAGCTGCCCGGTCGGCACCGGCAGCGTCATCGCGACGTCGGTGTCCTGGCCCAGCACCGTCGAGCCGATCAGGAAGTCGTTCCAGTAGACGTTCGCGGTCGCGGTGATCCCCTCGGGGACGGCGGAGTGCGTGCCGACCAGGTCCAGCTCGACGCTCGAGACCGGCCCGCCGAACGCGGACTGCGTGATGGTCGTGTAGCTCGTCGACGCCCCGGTGCTGCCGAGGGCGATGCGCTCGGTGCCGAAGTCGGCCAGCGTGTGCTCGAGCGAGCTCGAGGGGACGACCTTCTGCGCGAGACCGGTGGTGGTCGCGCTCGAGGCGAGGCCGGCGTACTCGCTGCCGAGCGCCGCACCGGCCGCGGCGAGGTCCGCCTCCGCGCCGGTGAGGGTCAGCTCGGGCACGCCGCCGGCGTCGCCGATCGCGCTGACGACGTCGCCGTCCCCCGACGCGAAGCGCACGATGCGGCCCTGCGCGGCGTCCAGCGCTGGGCGGCCCTCGGTCGCGCTCTCCTCCGAGACGGTGATCGCGGTGCCGGAGGAGTAGCGCGAGGCGAGCGAGGCCGCCGCAGAGAGGCCCGCGGCGCGCAGGGCGTCGTCGGCGCCGTCGGGCACGACGATCGAGACGCCGGTGACCGCGTCCGGGAAGAAGTCGCCGACGGTGGTCGGCGCGGTCGGGGTGCCGTCGACGACGACACCCAGGCCGGAGACGCTCAGCACCTCGCTCCCGACCTCGCAGAGCGCGCCGCCCGAGTCGCCGGAGCCGCCGAGCTGGAAGCCGACCGCGAGCACGCCGTCCACGACGTCGGAGGCCTGGACCGGCGCGTCGATCGCGGTCGCGGTGGCGGCGTCGAGCGTCTGCACGACCCGGCCCGACACGATGACCGAGAGCGTGCCGGTGAGCGGCTCGAGCGGAGCGAGCGACGCGATCACCCGGGTCGGCACGACCCCGTCGGCGACCGGGACGGTGACGAACTGCGGCTCGGAGCCGGCCGAGACCGAGACGACAGCGTCGCTCTCGAGCCCCTGGACGACGCCGCCGGTGGCCGGATCGACGAGGTCGGCGGCGGACGCGGAGGTCGCGCCGCCGAGGACGAGACCGAGGCAGAGCACCGGGGCGAGGACCGGGACGAGGGCGCGTCGAGGCAGGAGCGGAGAAGCCATGGGGCGGGGTTCCGATCGGCATACGGGAGTCCGGGAGGTCCGGCGCTCGAGGATGGAGAGTGGAACGGTCGTGCACGAAAGCTCGGCGGAGAACCGCGGAAGTGCGGGGGAAACGCCCCGTTCTCGCGTCAGTCTAGGCAGTCGCTGACACCCGAACCGGTGGTGAGCAATCGGTGCTCCGCCCCCGTCCGAGTGTCAGGCCGGCCGTAGACGAATCCCTGCACATCGGTCACTCCGAGCTCGCGCAGCACCGCGACCGTCTCCTCGTCCTCCGCCCCCTCGACGATCATCCGCACCCCGACCGCGACCGCGAACGACTGCATCGCCCGGACGATCTCGCGCTGGCGCAGCTCGGTCGTCAGGTCGGCGATCAGGGCGCGGTCGAGCTTCACGACGTCGAGGGGGAACGTCGCCACGGCGAGCGCCGAGGAGCCCTCCGTGCCGAAGTCGTCCAGCGCCAGCAGCACGCCCGCGTCGCGCAGGAGCTGGGCCTGCGCGCGCAGCTCGTCCGTCGCCGCCGCGAGCGACCCCTCGCTGAGCTCGAGGCAGAACCGCAGGCCCGGGAAGCGCTCGGGCACGGCGGCGAAGTACGGGCCGAGCCGCTCGTCGGCGAGCTGCTCCAGGTCCGCGTTGACGCTCATGCACTCCACCCCCGCACCGGAGTCGCGGAAGCAGGCGGCGGCGGACATCGCCTTCTCCACCACCTGCACGGTCAGCTCGTCGAGCAGGCCGGCGTGCCGCACCGTCCGGATCAGCAGGGACGGGTCGATCCGCCCGAGCACCGGGTCCTCCAGCCGCACGAGCGCCTCGTAGGCCCAGATCCGGTCGGTGCCGAGGTCGACGACGGGCTGGAAGGCGAGGTCGAGGGTGCGGTCGCGGAGGGCGCGCGACGCCACCTCGCGCACCGGGTCGGTCAGCACCGAGGTGACGTCGAGGCTGCTCGAGCGCCCGCGGCCGCTGCGGCCCCGCCCGCGCTTGAGCGCGAGCATGCTGCGGTCGGCCTCGATCACGATGGTCGTCGGGTCCGTCTCCTCGTGCGCCGAGAACGCGACGCCGACGGTCACCACCGGGGCGAGGGTGTCGCCGTCGACGGTCGCCGGCTCGCTCACCCGCTCGACCAGGGTCTGCGCCCGCCGGCGCGCGTCCTCGGCCGAGTCGAGTCCGCGCAGCACCAGCGCGAACTCGTCGCCGCCGACCCGCGCGGCGACTCCGCCCTCGTCGGCCACCTCCGCGAGCCGCTCCCCGACCAGGCGCAGCATCTTGTCGCCGACGTGGTGCCCGCGGCCGTCGTTGAGGTCCTTGAAGTCGTCCAGGTCGAGGAAGAGCACCGCGATGCCCTCGAACGGCCGCCGCTCGCGGTTGGCGACGGCGAGCGCCGACTGGAACACCCGCTGGTTCGGCAGCCCGGTCAGCGCGTCGTGGTCCACGGAGCGCCGCAGCGACTCGACGTCGTGGCGGGTGCTCAGCGTGTCCGCGCCCATGTGCGCGAGGGCGTCGAGGATCTGCTCGTCGTCGTCGTTGAACGGGATCGCGCTCACCCGCTTCGACGCGACGACGTACCGGGTCCGGCCGTCGGGCAGGAGCATGGCGGAGGCGATCTCCCGTCCGGAGGCGGGCTCGTCGCGCACCTCGATCGCGTCCGCCTCGATCGAGGTCAGCGCGTGGCGGACGATCTTCCGCTCCGCCTGCTCCACGGTCCCCCAGGGCAGCGCGAGTGCCGCGTCGAGCACGCCGGCGAGCCGGCGCCGCACTCCGCGCACCTCGATCCGCTTCGCCACGCCGAAGACCAGCGCGCCGACCACCAGGACGACCATCGGGCTCTGCTCGATGGCGGGGTCCCCCGCCATCGCCGGCACGACGACGGCGTCCAGGAGCCAGACGGCCGTGCTGAGCAGCCAGACGAGGGCGAGGTAGAAGCCGACCCGCTTGAGCGAGAGGGCGCCGAAGCCCCGCTCCCACTGCATCCCCCAGCGGCCGCGCTGGCGGAGGAGGTCGACGAGCAGGATGACGGCGAGGAAGAGCGCGCTCGCCGCGAGCAGCGCGATCGGCGGCGTCAGCACGGCCCTCCCCGCCTGGAAGACGGTGACGTAGAGGAGCGCGGCGAGGGACCCCAGTCCCGTGACGTAGCCCGCGACCGCGAGGTTCCTGGTCTGCAGCAGCTGGGTGACCAGGCTCGCCGCCGTCCAGACGCCGAGCAGGCGGAACGGGTCGGCCTCCGGCTGCATGATCACGAGGAGGGTGACCGTCAGGCCGGCGACCGGCATGCCCGAACGGCGGCCGAGGGCGATCCGGAACGCCGCAGTGAGGGCGACGGCCACGCCGAACGCGGCGACGA
Source organism: Rathayibacter sp. PhB152 (assembly GCF_003751395.1). Lineage (NCBI taxonomy): Bacteria > Bacillati > Actinomycetota > Actinomycetes > Micrococcales > Microbacteriaceae > Rathayibacter > Rathayibacter sp. PhB152. Next base: position 8,945 of record NZ_RJUT01000001.1, read on the forward strand.
ACGCCCAGCTGACCGGCGGCGTGATGATCAGCAGCGCCGTCGCGCGGGCGATGAGCACGAGCGCGAAGAGGCTCAGCACGCCCGCGATCGCCAGATCGAGGAGGCTCAGCTCGCGCGTACGGGGCATGGTGGCATGCTAGGCCGTGGGCCCTTCCGCGCCGCCTCCGCCGGACTGTCGACGATCCCTGCGGCCCCAACGCCCCACTTCGGAGGTCGGCGCCGCCTCCCCGACCGGTCGACTGTGAGCGGATGCCCCCTCTCACCGCACTGACCGCCGACCTCACCCGTCGCAGTCTCCTCGCCTCCCCTCTGGGCGCCGCCGCGGCCGGCACCGCCCCCTCCGACCCCGTCCTGCACTCCGAGATCGCCTCCCCGGGCGGAGTCGCCGGCCTCGACTCCACGGCCACCGTCCCCGTCACCCAGCTCCCCGAGGCGGTGCGCACCGTCTCCGGCGAGCGCCCCGTCGCGAAGGGCGAGCTCGTCTACAACGTCCAGGACTACGGCGCGACCGGCGACGGCAGCACCGACGACCTGCCCGCCATCGACGCCGCGATCGACGCGGCCGTCGCCAGCTACGGCGGTGTCGTGTACTTCCCGCGCGGCATCTACCGCATCGCCGGATCGATCGGCCGCGCCGAGGGCCTGGCGAGCATCGCCTTCCGCGGCGCGGGCGAGCTGTCCACCCGGATCCGCTCGCTGACGAACGCCCCCGTCGTCACCGGTGCCTTCTCCGCCTGCCGCTTCGACAACCTGATCCTCGACGCGAACGGCCTCGGCTCGCCCTGCGTCTCCGCGCACCTGGACAAGACGGTGCTCGACTCGCTGCAGCTCTACGGCTGGACCGACTACGGCATGCGCCTGAACGACGGAACCTTCGGCGACCTCGGCCTGCTCAACCGCATCCAGCGCTGCAGCATCGACCAGTGCACCGGCACCGGCATCTGGACCGGCTACCGGATGATCGACTCCTGGATCGTGGAGAACAACATCGGCGCGAGCTACGCCGACCTCTCGATCGAGGGCGGCCCGATCCGGATCCTCGGCAACCACCTCGACGGCTCGCCGCAGATCAACATCGAGCTGCGCGGCAACCGCCGCATCACCATCGCGAACAACATCATGGAGGGGGCGCGCCGGCAGTCCCTCGTCTACACGATGCCGCCGTGGCTGACCGAGGACCTCGCGCAGATCCAGATCGTCGGCAACGCGATCAGCAACGGCGGCAAGGCGGCCGCGAACACCTACCCCGCCATCGCGATCCTCGGCGTCTCGCCGACCGCCCGCACCGTCGGCTTCAGCATCACCGGCAACATCTTCGCCTGCGAGGACGCCGGCTCCGGCTGGACCCACTGCGTCGAGGCCCTCAACGCCCGCGCCGTCTCCGTCCTCGGCAACCAGTGGGCGACCGGCCACGTCAACGCCAAGCCCGTCCGCGCCGTCGGCAGCACCGCCTACGAGGTCATCGGCAACCACGGCGACAACGCGGTGAAGACCACGTAGCCGCCGATCGAGCGGCTCCGCCGCACAGGGGGCGTGTCGAGCACATGCTGGTCGAATAGCCCGCAGGAGCGTATCGAGCACATGCTGGTCGAGTAGCTCCGCAGGAGCGTATCGAGACCCACCGTCCCCGCAACGCCGGATCTCGATACGCCCGCTCCGCGGCCTACTCGATCAGCATGAAGGGCCCCGCGCCCATGCTGGTCGAGCACCCCCTTCGCATGCTGGTCGAGTAGCCCCGCAGGGGCGTATCGAGACCCACCCACCCCCTTCGCATGCCGGTCGAGCAGCCCCGCAGGGGCGTATCGAGACCCACCCACCCCCTTCGCATGCCGGTCGAGCAGCCCCGCAGGGGCGTATCGAGACCCACCCACCCCCGAACCTCTGCCACCGTGTCCCCATGCCCCGTCTCGCCGCCGCCACCACCGCGCACGTCGACGCGATGCACCACCCGCGCCGCGAGCAGATCGAGCGCACGCGCGAGGCGGTCCTCGCCGCCGACGAGCGCCTGGTCGAGTCGGTGAAGTGGAACGCCCCGAGCTACGCGATCGGCGCCCACCTGGTGACCCTCCGCCTCCGCCCCGGCGACCGCGTCGAGGTGATCCTGCACCGCGGCGCCGCGCCCCTCGCCGGCCCGCCCCCTGCCGACGCGCTGTCCGACCCCGGCCACCGCCTCGACTGGCGCGCCCCCGACCGCGCCGTCCTGGCACTCGCCCCCGGCGAGGACCCGTCCTGGCTCACCCCCCTCGTCGCACAGTGGCTGGCGGCCGTCGCCCCGCACTGACCCGCTCGCCCCTCACCCGACCTCCGGCACGCGAAACCACCTCCGGCACGCCGGAACCGCCCGATCTCACGAGCCCGACCCCGTTCCACGAGCCGAACCCGACCCCCGGTCGACCTTCGGCACGCGGAACCGCCTCCGGCACGCGAGATCTGCGCGATTCCGCGAGCCGAACCTCACCCCGCGAGCCGAACCGACGCCGCCCGACCTCCGGCACGCGAAACGACCTGTGGCATGCCGGAACCGCCCGATCCCGCGAGCCGTACCCGATCCCGCGAGCCCGAGGTCCTCCCGAGCCGCGCACCCGCCCCGCGCGTCAGCGCCAGGCCAGCGCCGACCTCTCGGCCCAGTACTCCCTCGGATCCCGCGCCGGCAGCCCCTCCGGCACCCCGCCGGCCCGCGCGCGCACGTTCTCCCGCAGCTGCGCCGGAGTCGCCGCCCCGCTCAGCACCACGTCGGCCCACGGCTGCCCGAGCGCCGCACCGAGCGCGAGCTCCTCGGGAACCCCCGGCAGCCCCCGCAGCACCGCCGGCGCCCGGTCGCCGACCAGCCGCCCGTTCGCGAGCGCCTCCTTGACCACCACGGTCCACCCCGCGTCGTGCGCCTCGGCGAGCGCCGCGCCGGCCGAGCGCTCGAGCAGGTTCCACGTCGTCTGCACCGTGCTGAACGGCGAGTCCGGGATCGCCAGGGCGAGCCGGATCGTCCGCGCCTGCTCCGGTCCGCTCGTCGACAGTCCGACCGCGACTCCCGACCCGGCGAGCCCGCGCAGCCGGTCGAGCAGCGCCCGGTCCACGAGCGCCGGGCTCTCCGGCGTGATCGAGTGCACGAGGTAGCGGTCGGGCGCGCTGCCCAGCGCCGCGAGGGTCGCCGACCACTGGCGCTCGAGCATCGCGACCGAGTGCTCCTTGCGCTCGTGCACCTCAGCGTCCATCGCCCAGTCGCCGACGTACTCGTAGCCCCACTTCGACTCGACGGTCAGCTCGCCGCGCCGCTCCGGATGCTCCGCCAGCCACCCGCCGAGGAACTCCTCGGCCCGTCCGTACGACCGAGCGACGTCGAAGAAGCGGACGCCGAGACCCCACGCGGTGTCGAGCAGCTCGTGCGTCCGCACGCGGAGGGCGTCGACGCTGCGCCCCTCCGGCGGCCCGAGATCGCCGTCGCGCCCGGCGGTGATGTAGGCCGGTCGCCCGACGGCGGCCAGGCCGAGGCCGAGGCGGGGAGTGCGGGATGCCATGGTGCTCGTTCCGTCCGGGGGGGGTGCCTCCACCGTAGCCACCGCCCGCGCACCCCGCCCGCCCCGCTACCGTCGAGCGGGTGACCACCGCCGACCGCCGCACCCTCGACCGCAGCATCCTGCGGCTCGCCGTGCCCGCGCTCGGGGCGCTGATCGCCGAGCCGCTGTTCCTGCTCACCGACTCCGCCCTCGTCGGCCACCTCGGCGCGGTGCCGCTGGCCGGCCTCGCCCTCGGCGGCGCGGTGCTGCAGACGATCGTCGGCCTGATGGTCTTCCTCGCCTACAGCACCACGCCCCGGGTCGGCCGCGCGCTCGGCGAGGGCGACGAGCGCCGCGCGGTCGCGGCCGGCATCGACGGCGGCTGGCTCGCGCTCGCCCTCGGCGCGGTCATCGCGGTCGCCGGAGCCCTCGCCGCTCCCGCCCTCATCGGCCTCTTCGGCGCGGAGCCCGCGGTCGCCGACGCGGGCGTCCGCTACCTCTCGGTGAGCATGGCCGGCATCCCCGCGATGCTCGGCGTCTTCGCCCTGACCGGGCTGCTCCGCGGCTTCCAGGACACCCGCACTCCGCTCATCATCGCGGGCGGCGGATTCGCGGTGAATGCGGCCCTGAACGCCGTGCTGATCTACCCCGCCGGCCTGGGGATAACCGGGTCCGCCCTGGGGACGGTGATCGCCCAGTGGGGCATGTTCGGTGCCTACGCGGTGATCGCCCTGCGGCTCGCCCGCCGCGTCGGAGCGCCGCTGCGCCCGCACCCGGCCGGGCTGCGCACCTCCGCCGGCTCGGGCGGCTGGCTGCTGCTGCGCACCGCCTCGCTGCGCGCCGCCATCCTGCTCGCCGTCGCGGTCGCCGGCTCTCTCGGCGCGGAGGAGCTCGGCGCGTTCCAGGTCGCGATGACGCTGTTCTCCACGGTCGCCTTCGCCCTCGACGCCGTCGCGATCGCGGCGCAGGCGCTGCTCGGCCGCCTCCTCGGCGAGGGCGACCCGGCGCGCGCCCGAGCGGTCGCGAAACGCTGTGTGACCTGGGGAATCGGCGCCGGAGTCGCCCTCGGAGCGGTCATCGTCGCGACCAGCGGAGTGCTCCCGTTCGTCTTCTCCAGCGACCCCGAGGTGCTCCGCCTGCTCCCCGCCGCCCTCGTCGTGGTCGGCCTGACGGCTCCGCTCGGCGGCTTCGTGTTCGTCCTGGACGGCGTGCTGATCGGCGCCGGCGACGGCCGCTACCTCGCCCTGAGCGGCCTCGTGAACCTCGCCGTCCTCGCCCCGCTGGCCCTCCTCGCGCCCCTCACGCCCGAGGACTGGCGCCTCCTGGCCCTCTGGATCGCCTACGCCGTCGGCTTCCTCGGCGCCCGCGCGCTCACCCTCGGCCTCCGCTTCCGCGGCGACGTCTGGCTCCGCTGACCCTCGAACGAAGTTTCGAACACCCTGTGGACAACCCTGTGGACAACTCCCGGCGCCCCCCCCTCTCTCCCCCCCTCCGCGAGATGCCACTTATGAGCACGACACGCCGCAGAATCCGCTCATAAGTGGCATCTCGCGGGAGGGGTCAGCGCGGCGGTGCGCTCGTGGTGCCGCGGTGGAAGACGGAGGTGAAGCGCACGGGCTCGGCCTCGTCGCCGGCGATCAGCGCGAGGACGGCGCGGGCCGCGGCCCGGCCCTTCTCCACCGCGGGCTGCGCCATCGTCGTCAGGTCGTACTCGGCCGCGAGCCCCGGCACCTGCACCCCGTCGAAGCCGACCACCGACACGTCGGCCGGCACCCGCAGTCCGAGCTGCTCGGCCGCGAGGATCACCCCGGCCGCCAGCAGATCGCTCTGCGCGATCACGGCCGTCGGCGGCCGGGCGGCATCGAGCAGCACCCGCCCGGCGGCGACCCCCTCGTCGACCGTGCTCGCCCCCGCCGCCACGACCTCCGGATCGCCGAACACGTCCCGCGCGCCCAGCAGCCGCTCGACGGCCGTGATGCTCGGGCTCGAGCGCCAGTCGGCCGGGATCGGCCCGCGGCGGCGGTCCTTCGCGAACGGCAGCGAGACGACGGCGACGCGCTCGTGCCCGAGTTCCCGCAGATGCTCGGCGAGCGTCCGGGTCGCCTCCCGGTTGTCGAGCGAGACGACGGCAGCGCCGAGATCGGAGACCCCCTCGACCACCACGACCGGCACGCCGCGGCGCCGCAGCACCGCCACCGAGTCGTCGACGGAGGGACTGCAGCCGACCAGGATCATCGCGTCCACCGGCGCCGTCGCCAGCAGCCCCGAGCCGCCCTCGGTCTCGGTGAGCAGCAGGATGCCCGCGTCGGCCCCGCCGAGCACGTCCGCGATGCCGTCGAGCATCGCGATCTTGATCGGGTCGCGGAAGGCGTGCAGCACGCGCTCGTCGACGACGACCCCGACGATCCCCGAGCGCCCGCGCCGGAGCGACTGCGCCCGCGGGTCCGGTCCGGCGTAGTCGAGCTCGGCGGCGGCCTGCAGCACCCGCTCGCGGGTCGACGGCGCGACCGGTCCGGAGCCGCTGAACACGAGCGACGCCGTCGACGGCGACACCCCGGCCCGGCTCGCGACCCGCGCGAGGGTCGGGCGCGACGTCGGCGATCCACCGCTCTTCGACTCCACGGCCTTGCTCGACTCCACGGTGCTCCTCGTCCCCGACCCGGAGGGCCGGCGCCCGGCGACCCGTCCTTGACCGGTCCCGGCGTTCCGGATAGCTTAGACCGGCCCGCATCGAATCGATTCGATTCCCCTCGATCAGGCCTCTCCGACCGCCCCGCGATCAGCCAGGACCCCGCATGCCCTCGACCACCGCCCTCAGCCGCCCGCAGCTCGTCGCGTGGCGCAACGCCGTCTTCACGATCTTCGTGCTGAGCGGCCTCTCGATCGCGACCTGGGTCTCGCGCACTCCCGCCATCCGCGACGAGCTGCAGCTCCCCACCTCCGGCGTCGGCCTGCTGATCCTGTCGATGTCGATCGGCGCGATCGTCGGCCTCAGCCTCTCCACCGCGATCATGTCGGCGCTCGGCGCCCGCCGCGGCATGGTCGCCGGACTCGTCGTCTGCTCCTCCGGCCTCGCGCTCCTGGGCCTCGCGGCGGACGCGTTCGGCTCGCTCCCCCTCGCCTTCGCGGGCATGGTGCTGCTGGGCTTCGGCAACGGCGCGGTCGACGTGATGATGAACGTCGAGGGCTCCGCGAACGAGAAGGCCTTCGGCAAGACCCTGCTCCCGCTCTTCCACGCCTTCTTCAGCCTCGGCACCGTCCTCGGCGCGATCCTCGGCGCCGCCGCCTCCGCGCTCGCCGTGCCGGTGGCCGCACACCTCTCGGGCGTCGCCGTCGTCGTGGTGATCACCGTCTCCGTCGCGATCCGCTTCGTCCCCGTCCGCGACGAGCTCGACACCTCCGGGGTCGCCGTCGTCGCGAAGGCGCCGGTCCGCGAGCGCGTCGCCGCCTCGCTCGGCGTCTGGCGCGACCGCCGCCTGGTGCTGATCGGCGTGATCATGCTGGGCATGGCCTTCGCGGAGGGATCGGCCAACGACTGGCTGACCCTCGCGATGGTGGACGGCCACGGCACCGACAAGACCACCGCCGCCGTCGTCTTCGGCGTCTTCGTCGCGGCGATGACCGTCGGCCGCGTCCTCGGCGGCCCCGTGCTCGACCGCTTCGGCCGCGTGCCGGTGCTCCGCGCGTCCGCCGGGCTGGCGATCGTCGGCATCCTGCTCTTCATCCTCGCGCCGGTCGACGGCCTCGTCATCGCCGGCGCCGTCGCCTGGGGCCTGGGCTGCTCGCTCGGCTTCCCGGTCGGCATGTCCGCCGCGGCCGAGGGCCCGCACTCGGCGGCCCGGGTCAGCGCCGTGGCGATGCTCGGCTACGTCGCCTTCCTCGTCGGCCCGCCCGCGATCGGCTTCCTCGGCGAGCACTTCGGCCTCCTCAACGCGCTCTTCCTGGTGCTCGCGCTCGTCGTCCTCGCCGGTCTCGCCTCACCCGCCGCCCGCCCGCAGAAGGAGCCCTCGGAGCGCGTGCAGGACGGAGCGTCGGCGTGAGCGCCCCCGGCCTCGAACCCTGCCGCGTCGCCGTCGTCACCGGCGCGAACCACGGTATCGGCGCCGCGATCGCCGAGCGCCTCGCCGCCGACGGCCTGGCCGTTCTGGTCGCCTTCCTCGCCGAGGAGCTGCCGGAGTACGAGCCGGAGCGCCAGCGCCTCGCCCACCGGACCGACGGCGAGCAGGTCGCCGAGCGGATCCGCGCCGCGGGTGGCCGCGCCCGCGCCGTCTCCGCCGATCTGCGCGACGCCGCCTCCGCCGCCCTGCTCCTCGACGCCGCGGAGGAGTCGCTCGGCCCGGTCGACGTCCTCGTGCACAACGCCACCGGCTCCGTCATCGACACCTTCCGCACCCGCCCGAACGACTGGATGGGCCGCCCCCAGCGCCGGGTCGACGCCGCGAGCATCGACCGGGTGCTCGACATCGACGCCCGCGCCGGCGCGCTGCTGATCGCCGAGCTCGCCGAGCGGCTGGAGCGCCGCGGCGGCCACGGCGGCCGGATCGTGACGCTCACCTCGGGCGGCGAGCGCGGCTTCCCCGGCGAGGTCTCCTACGGCGCCGCCAAGGCCGCCCTGGTGAACTACACGATCTCCGCCTCGCTCGAGCTCAGCCCGCTCGGCGTCACCGCCAACGCGGTCCACCCGCCCGTGACCGACACCGGCTGGGTCACCGACGACGTCCATGCCGCCGTCGCCGCGAACGACGCCTTCTTCGACGTCGCCCGCCCCGACGAGGTCGCCGACCTCGTCTCCTACCTCGTCTCCCCCGCCGGCCGCCGCGTCACCGGCAACGTCCTCCGCATGGCCTGACCCGCTTCGACCCCGCAGGGGCCCCCTTCATGCTGGTCGAGTAGCCCCGCAGGGGCGTATCGAGACCCACTGCCCCCAGCACGACGAGCCTGCAATCCGCCCTGCTGACGCCGCCGGATCTCGATACGCCCGCTCCGCGGCCTACTCGATCAGCAAAGACCGCGGCCTCACCCGTCATGGGGAGTCCGCCGCCCCCCTCATGCTGGTCGAGTAGCCCCGCAGGGGCGCATCGAGACCCACCCGTCCGACCGCCCCCGACCACCGCCGTCTATCCTCGACGGGTGCGTCTCGTCATCGCGCGCTGCTCCGTCGACTACACCGGCCGTCTCAGCGCCCACCTCCCCCTCGCCACCCGACTGCTGCTGGTCAAGGCCGACGGCAGCGTCCTCGTGCACTCCGACGGCGGCTCCTACAAGCCGCTGAACTGGATGAGCCCCCCGTGCATCCTCAGCACCGGCGAGCCCGACGAGGACGCCCGCGCGGCCGGCGTCCACGAGCAGTGGACGGTCACGCACCGCAAGACCGGCGACGCCCTCGTCGTCTCGATCCACGAGGTCCTGCACGATTCCGCGCACGAGCTCGGCGTCGATCCCGGCCTGATCAAGGACGGCGTCGAGGCGCACCTGCAGCGCCTCCTGGCCGAGCAGATCGATCTGCTCGGCGAGGGCCACACCCTCGTCCGGCGCGAGTACATGACGGCGATCGGACCGGTCGACATCCTCGCCCGCGATTCGAGCGGCGCCTCCGTGGCGGTCGAGATCAAGCGCCGCGGAGAGATCGACGGCGTCGAGCAGCTGACCCGCTATCTCGAGCTGATGAATCGCGATCCGCACCTCTCTCCGGTCACCGGAGTCTTCGCGGCGCAGGAGATCAAGCCGCAGGCGAGGACCCTCGCGCAGGACCGCGGCATCCGCTGCGTCGTGCTCGATTACGAGTCGATGCGCGGCGTCGACGACTCGCACACCCGCCTCTTCTAGCGCTCGCGTCCCCCTTTCCAGGGGCTCTGCGAGAATCCACGAGCGGTCGTGGAGAACAGCACGCGAAAGGCCCCGTCGACGGATCGACGGGGCCTTTCGACGATGCGGGCGCGACCTCTCGGTGCGCCCGGCGCGGCTCTACTTGTGCGCGGCGGCGTAGGCCGCCTGGACCTCGGCGGGGATGCGACCGCGGTCGGACACCTGGTGTCCGTTGGCGTTCGCCCACTCGCGGACGGCCTTGAGCTGCTTGGGGTCGCTCTTCGACGCCGAGGCGACCGACGTGGCGGCAGCGGGGCGCGAGCCGACGCGGCGGCCGTTCGAGACGAACTTCTCGAGCACGGAGTGCAGCTCGGCGATGTTGTCCGGACCGAGGTCGATCTCGTAGTTGGCTCCGTCGATGCTGAAGCGGACGGTGCCGCCGTCCCCGGAGTCGATAGGGGTTCCGTCGATATCGTCGACAAGCGTGATCTTCTGGGCCACTTTTCCTCCTGGATGTCACTGACAGGAGGAGACATTACCCCTTCTTGTCGGCGGTCGAGCACTTATCGGCGCCATTCGCCCGATTCTCTGTCGTCATCTGCGCCGATACTCAGGATAAGCGTCGCAATCCGCCTGAGAATCGGCTCATCTCTCCGGCATCCGTCGTATAGCGCACTCGGACATCGAATGCGCGCGATTGTCGCGATGGATTCGAGAGATGGCGCGAACCCGGATACCGTGAAGACATGCCACGGAGGAACGGACCCCCTGCCCGCCCGTCGCGACCCGGCCCGTACCGCAACACCGCGGCGCGCGAAGCGCTCGAGGCACTGGTCGCCGACGCGACCGCGGAGGGGGTCGAGCGCCTCCTCGCCGCCTGCCTCGAGGGCTCGCTCGTCGTCGATGTGACCGGCTCGCAGCCCGGTGGCGTGCCGCACGTGCGCGTGGTCGCGACGACCACCGGCGAGCAGGTGCTCCCGCTGTTCACCTCGACCGACGAGCTGCGCGCCGCCGTCCCCCGGCAGCAGCACCCGCGCGTGCAGATGCTGGTCCTGCCCGGCCGCGAGGCGTTCGCGCTGATCCGCACCGCCGACTTCGTCGCCGTCCAGCTCGACGCCGGCTCGATCGCCCAGGTCGTCACCCGGTCGTTCATCGAGCAGTCCCTCGACGCCCCGGCACCGTAGAGTGTTCCCCCCGACGGGGCACACCGCCGGGATCACGACGTCCCTCCGAGGGCAGGAGCCCGCCATGTCCGACACCACTCTCGCGCCCGACGCGCAGCCCGGCATCGCAGCGACCTGGAGCTGCATCCTCTTCGACCTCGACGGCACGATCACCGATTCGGCGCCCGGCATCACCGGCACACTCGTGGACACCTTCGTCGAGCTCGGCCGCCCGGTGCCCACCCCCGTCGAGCTGCTCGCCTACGTCGGACCGCCGCTGCTCGACGCGTTCCGCGAGCTCGGCGGGATGAGCGTCGACGAGGCGCAGGCCGCCCTCGTCGTCTACCGCCGCCGCTACAACGCGGGCGGTCTCTTCGACTCCAGCGTCTACCCCGGTCTGCCGGAGCTGCTGGCGGGCATCGCCGCCGCCGGCATCCCGCTCTCGCTCGCCACCTCGAAGCCGGAGTCCGCCGCGCGCCGGGTCCTCGAGCACTACGGCCTCGCGCAGCACTTCACGATCATCTGCGGCGCCTCCGAGGACGAGGTCCGCAGCGCCAAGGCGGACGTCGTCGAGGAGGCGCTGCGCCGCCTCCGCGAGATCGGCGTCGACCTCTCCACGCCGGTCATGGTCGGCGACCGCGAGCACGACGTGCACGGCGCCGCCGCGCACGGGGTGCCGACGATCATGGTCGAGTGGGGCTACGGCTCCCCGCTCGAGGCGGTCGGCACCATCGCGGTGGCCTCGGGCGCGGGCGAGCTGCGAGCGCTCCTGCTGCCCTGACGCCGGGCGCCCTTCCGCGTCCTGCGCCCCGTACGATGAGGGCATGACTGGTCTGGGCGTCGTCCTCTCTTTCGTGCTCTTCCTCGGCGGGATCCTGGTGCTCGGCAACTCGTTCCTGCTGCCCGACCTGGCCGGGTTCCTCTTCTTCGGCGGGATCCTGATGATCTCGGCGTCGCTCGCGCTCGCCTTCCACCTGCTGCCGAAGTCGGAGTAGCGCCCGGCGCCTCGCCGGCGGCCGGAGCAGCCCCGGGCGACCGGCCGGCGACCGGAGCGGCGTCGGCGCTCAGCCCAGCGAGTTCGCGTCGAGGTTGATGACGTTGCCGATGTAGACCGCCTCGCCCGCCCCCGCGACCCCGGGGTTCATCCGCAGCAGCTGCTGCACGGGGATCCCGAAGCGCTGGGCGATGTCGAAGAACGAGTCGCCCGCGACCACGGTGTAGGTGATGATCTCCCCCGCGCCGTTCGTGGCCGGCTCGCCGGTCGCTCCCGGGACCGCGCCGTTGTCGACGGCGAAGGCCGTCTCCGGGATCACCGGCACGTCATTCGGAGTGAAGGTGACGGTCGCCTCCGGCACCGGCACGAAGACCGTGGCGGTCGACTGCGGGAGCGCGGCCGTGACGGTCGGATCAGGCGTCGGCGTCGCGGTGGCGAAGACCGTCACCGTGGGCGCCGGAGTCGGCGCAGAGCAGCCGGTGAGCACCCCCGCGGCCACCAGCGCGAGCAGTGCGCCTCCCAGAACTCGTGCGCGCATGTGCTCCCCCTCGTCGCGCCCACCCCCGGGCGCACGGATCCACCCTAGGAGACGCGCGGGGCGGGAGGTCGCCGGACGCCGCCGGGAGCGGATCCGCGGCGCGGGTCAGGCGTGCGGCTCGGGCAGCAGGCGCAGCCCGCCGCCGCCGTTCGCCGCGTCCATCAGCACCTCGACCCAGGACGGGTTGATCGTGGGCTGGCGGCTGCCGGCGAAGTGGAACTGCAGCGCGATGTTCGGGTTCATCCAGAACGAGTGGCGGCCGCGAGCCCCCTCGGGCATGGAGTCGAGGGTGAGGCTGAAGCGCTCGTCGCGCCGGAACTTCGCGTAGACGACGATCTGCAGGTGCGCGAGGGTCCGGTCCTCGATCTCGATCACGGCCGGCGGTGTGCCGTAGAGGAATTGACCCATGCCGCCAGCCTATCCCTAGTTCGACTCTTTACTAGAAGGTCTAGCTACTTCCCGGGTTCGTCGTCCGCCGTGGCGTCGGCGTCGATCTCGTCGACCGCGGCACCCATCCGTCGGAGGAAGTTGACGACGACCTCGGCCTCGCCGGCATCGAGGTCCTCCGCGATCTCGAGCATCCGGCGGTGCATCTCCTGCAGCGTCTCGCGGACCTCCTGGTCGCTGTCGACCGTCGCCTCGACGACGATGCCGCGGCGGTCGCTCGGGTGGGGCTTGCGCACCAGGTGCCCGCTGCGGACGAGGCGGTCGATCAGGACGGTGGTCGACGCGGAGGAGATCGAGAGGTGCGCGGCGAGGTCCTTGGCGCTGACGAGGTCGCCCTCCCGCTGGCGCCGCAGCAGGAACTGGATCGCGATCAGGTCGGTCTCGCCCATCGCCATCTTCTCGCGCGTGCGGCGGCGCATCGCCACCTCGGAGACGCGGTACCCGCGCATCGCGCTGAGCACCTCGACGGCACGACGCGTCGAGGACTCGTCCGGGTACCAGTAGCCGGCGCCGCCCCGGACCGTCGTCTCGCTCATCCGGCCATCCTAGACTCGCGTGCAATCAGACCGTCTAGCGACCGGGGCCGGCGCCGGCGGCCCGCCCGCCTACGCTGGAGCGGTGACCGCCACCCTCGTCGCCAAGGGCCTCTCCGGAGGCTACGCGCACCGCACCCTGTTCGACCGCCTCGATCTCACGGTCGCCCCGGGCGACGTGGTCGGCGTCGTCGGCGCGAACGGCGCGGGCAAGTCCACCCTCCTGCGCATCCTCGCCGGCGAGACCGCCCCGCTCGAGGGCAGCGTCGTGCTCGCGCCCGGCGACGCCTTCGTCGGCTGGCTGCCGCAGGAGCACGAGCGCCGCGAGGGCGAGACCGTCGCCGCCTACATCGCCCGCCGCACGGGCGCCGCGGAGGCCTCGGCCGAGCTCGACGAGGCCGCCTCCGCGCTGGCCGAGCCCGACCCCGACGGCCGCATCGCCGACCGCTACGCGCTGGCCCTCGACCGCTGGCTGGCGAGCGGCGCCGCCGACCTCGACGAGCGGACCCCCGTCGTCCTCGCCGACCTCGGCCTCGCGCTCGACGCGACCGGGCGCACGAGCGGTGTGGCCGCCGACTCGCTGATGACCTCGCTCTCCGGCGGCCAGGCCGCCCGCGTCGGCCTCGCCGCCCTCCTGCTCTCCCGCTTCGACGTCGTGCTGCTCGACGAGCCCACCAACGACCTCGACCTCGACGGCCTCGAGCGGCTCGAGGCGTTCGTCCGCGGTCTGCGCGGCGGAGTGGTGCTCGTGAGCCACGACCGCGAGTTCCTCGCCCGCAGCGTCACCCGCGTGCTCGAGCTCGACCTCGCGCAGAACACCACCACCGTCTACGGCGGCGGCTACGACGCGTACCTCGAGGAGCGCGAGACCGCCCGCCGCCAGCGCCGCGAGAAGTACGAGGACTTCGCCGACAAGAAGGAGGACCTGGTCTCGCGCGCCCGCACCCAGCGCGAGTGGTCGAGCCAGGGCGTCCGCAACGCCATGAAGAAGGCGCCCGACAACGACAAGATCCGCCGCAAGGCCTCGGTCGAGTCGAGCGAGAAGCAGGCGCAGAAGGTCCGCCAGATGGAGAGCCGCATCGCCCGGCTCGAGGAGGTGGAGGAACCGCGCAAGGAGTGGCAGCTCGCCTTCACCATCGGCAGCGCCCCGCGCTCGAGCTCGGTCGTCTCGACCCTGAACGGCGCCGTGGCCCGGCGCGGCACCTTCACCCTCGGCCCGGTCTCGCTGCAGGTCGACGCGGGCGACCGCATCGGAATCACCGGTCCCAACGGCGCCGGCAAGTCGACGCTCCTGTCACTGCTGCTGGGCCGCTCCGCCCCGGAGGAGGGCGGCGCCTCGCTCGGCGCGAGCGTCGCGATCGGCGAGATCGACCAGGCGCGCGGGATGCTCGCCGCCGACGTGCCGCTCGCCGACGCCTTCGAGGCGCTCGTCCCGGAGTGGCCGACCGCCGAGGTGCGCACCCTGCTGGCGAAGTTCGGCCTCAAGGCCGACCACGTCTCGCGCCCCGTCGGCGAGCTCTCGCCCGGCGAGCGGACCCGCGCCGCCCTGGCGCTGCTGCAGGCGCGCGGCACGAACCTCCTCGTGCTGGACGAGCCGACCAACCACCTCGACCTCGCCGCGATCGAGCAGCTGGAGCAGGCGCTCGAGGCCTACGAGGGCACGCTGCTGCTCGTCACCCACGACCGCCGCATGCTCGAGACCGTGCAGCTGACCCGCCACTGGCACGTCGAAGCGGGCGTCGTCACCGAGCGCTGACCGTTCCTCCGCTCTCCAGAAGTCGTCGTACTCGACCCTCCGCTACGACAACTTCTGAGGAGTCGGTGCGCCCGGCGTCAGAGCGACGCCGCGCGCGCCAGCAGCAGGGCGCGGGTGCGCTCGTTGCCGGCCAGCGCGGCGGCCGTCGCGAGCTCGGCGCGCGCCTCCTCCCGCCTGCCGAGGCGCGCGAGCAGCTCGCCCCGCACGCTCGGCAGCAGGTGCGAGGCCCGCAGAGCGCCCTCGGACGCGAGCCGGTCGACGATCAGCAGCGCGGAGGCCGGACCGGTCGCCATCGACACCGCGACGGCGCGGTTGAGCTCGACGACCGGGCTCGGCGACACCCGCCCGAGGATCTCGTACAGCAGGACGATGCGCTCCCAGTCGGTCGCGGCGACACTCGGCGCGACCGCGTGGCACTCGGCGATCGCCGCCTGCAGCCCGTAGGACCCGCGACCCTTGCCCACGCGGTCGGCGCGGCGCAGCGCCTCCCGGCCGCGCTCGATCTGCCCGCGGTCCCAGCGGGTGCGGTCCTGATCCTCGAGCAGCACCGGCGAGCCGTCGGGCGCCGTCCGCGCCGCGAACCGCGAGGCCTGCAGCTCCATCAGGGCGAGCAGCCCGAGCACCTCGGGCTCGCGCGGGAGCAGCGCGGCGAGCACCCGCCCGAGCCGCAGCGCCTCCCCCGCCACCTCCGTGCGGAGCCAGCGATCGCCCGACGTCGCGGCGTAGCCCTCCGTGAAGATCAGGTAGACGACCCCGAGCACCGCGTCGAGCCGTCCCCGCCACTCCGCCGGGTCCGGCACCTCGAACGGCACGCCCGACGCCGCGAGCGACTTCTTCGCCCGGACGATGCGCTGCTGGACGGTCGCGACCGGCACCAGGAACAGCCGCGCGATCGCCTCCGTGCCGAGCCCGCCGACGAGCCGGAGCGTGAGCGCGATGCTCGCCTCCCGCGAGAGGACGGGGTGGCAGGCGGTGAAGACCAGCCGGAGCACGTCGTCCTCGATCGGCCGCCACTCGTCGTCGACGCTCTCCTCGAGGGTGCGCGCGAGGAGGCGGTAGCGCTCGTCGAGCGCCGTCCGCCGCCGCCAGCCGTCGATCGCCCGGCGCTTCGCCACGGCCGTCAGCCAGGCCCCGGCGTTGCGCGGGACGCCGGTCGTGGGCCACTGCTCGAGCGCCTCGACGAGCGCTTCCTGCGCCAGGTCCTCGGCCAGGCCGACGTCGCCCGTCACCCGGGCGAGCGTCCCGACGATGCGCGCGCTCTCGATCCGCCAGACGGCGTCGACCCGCGCCCGGGTCTCCTCCCCGGGAGGCGCCGGCGTCATGTCAGCCGTTCTCGGCGCGGGCCTTCTCGTCCTCGCGCCAGCCGGCCTCCTTCTGGAGGTACTCGTTGTCGGCGAAGTCCGCGAAGTCGCTCTCGTCGGTGACGCGGCGCACCTCCAGCTTGTTGCCGGGGACGAGCGGGCAGCGCAGCGCCCACTCCTTCGCCTCCTCCTTCGAGGACACCTGGATGATCCAGAAGCCGTTGAACAGCTCGTGCGTCTCGCCGTAGGGGCCGTCGGTGATCGCGGCGGGCTCGGAGGCGAAGTCGACGACGAACCCCGAGGTCGCGACGTCGTCGGCGAGTCCCTCGCCCGCGAGCAGGACGCCGGCGGTGATCATCGCCTCGTTGTACTGCCCCATCCGGGTGATGATCTCGTCGAACGGGATCGCCTCGTAGGCGGCCTTGGCGGCATCGGTCGCGCGCATGATCAGCATGTACTTCACGGTGGTCTCCTCGGGATTCGCGGGCGCCCTCTGCGCCCTCCTACTATCCCGTCGAACGGCGCCCGCCCACATCGACATCCCCGTGAAAGAAACCCGAACGAGTCGATGCCCCCGTGCTGGTCGAGCAGCCCCGCAGTGCTGACATCGTGCCGGTCGAGCAGCCCCGGACTGCCGTCATCATGCTGGTCGAGCAGCCCCGGACTGCCGTCATCATGCTGGTCGAGCAGCCCCGGACTGCCGTCATCATGCTGGTCGAGCAGCCCCGGACTGCCGTCATCATGCTGGTCGAGCAGCCCCGGACTGCCGTCATCATGCTGGTCGAGCAGCCCCGGACTGCCGTCATCATGCTGGTCGAGCAGCCCCGGACTGCCGTCATCATGCTGGTCGAGCAGCCCCGGAGGGGCGTATCGAGACCCACCACCCCCAGCACCCCGGCTCCGCAGACCACCCCGCGCCGCAGGTCACCCCACCGCGTCCAGCAGCACCCGCACCACGGCGGCCGAGCGGTCCGCCGCGTCGTCCACGTGCGCCTCGAACGACCCGGGCTCGCAGAGATCCGAGATCCCGCGCACCGACACGAACGGCAGCCCGTGCACGTACGCGGTCTGCGCGAGCGACACGGACTCCATGTCCGTCGCCAGCGCCCCGTCGTACAGTCCGCGCACCCGCGCCACATGGTCGCCCGAGACGAAGACGTCGCCCGACACGATCAGCCCGCGCCGCACCGTGATCGCTGCACCGCCCGGCATCGCCGCGTCGAGGTCCGCGGCGAGCGCCGGCGCGTGCCCGGAGTAGCGCGCCGGCATCCCCGGCACCTGCCCCATCGCGTAGCCGAACGCCTGCGCGTCCGCATCGGTCTGCACGAACTCGTCGCCGACGACCACGTCGCCGACGCGCACCTCGGCACCGAGTCCGCCCGCCGATCCGGCGCTGATCACCAGCGGCGCGCCCCCCACCCGGAGGACCGCCGCCGTCAGCCCGCCGGCCGCGTTCACGAGCCCCACGCCGGTGCGCACGAGCAGCACCGAGTGGCCGCCGACCTCGATCGACCACTGCAGGGCGTTGCCCACCGCGACCGGCTCCGGGGCGCCGCCCGCCGCCGCGAGGAACGGCTCGGCCTCCTCGTCCATCGCGACGAGGACGATCGCCTCGACCGCGCTCACGCGGTGACCTGCTCCCACTCGTCGCGCCGCGCGAGGAACGTGCGCGCCGCGTCCTGAGCGCCCTCGAGCGAGTGGTTCGCTCCCCAGCCGCACTGCGTCTCGTTGGCGGCGGGGACCTCGGTGGCCTCGGTGATGTCGCGGAGCGTCGACTCGACCAGGTCCAGCACCTCGGCGAGCTCGGGCTCGCCCTGCAGGATCAGGTAGAAGCCGGTCTGGCAGCCCATCGGCGAGAAGTCGACGACGCGGTCGGAGTGGTTGCGCGACTTCTCCGCGAACAGGTGCTCGAGCGAGTGCACGGTCGGCATCTCGAGGTGGCCGTGGTTGGGCTGAGTGAAGCGCACGTCGTACTTGACGAGGTGGTCCCCGGCCGGGAGCGTCTTCGCGTCGGCCAGGCGCACGTAGGGCGCGGCGACGGTGCGGTGATCGAGGTTGAACGACTCGACGTTCATGCGCGGCTGATCCACGGTGGTCTCCTTCTCCTGGGGTCCGTCCATTGTCCCCCGCGCCTCCGACAGCAGCCCGCGAGCCGATCCACTGCTATCGAGGTGAGGAAGCGCCTGTCGGCATCGGCGGCGAAGGGATGCCGAGCAGCGCCGGCGGCGTGTAGATCCCCGACGGCGTCTTCGGTGCCACCGCGGGTGCGGGGTGGCCGTGCACAGGTGCTTGACCCCTGGCGAGCGCCCCTTCAGTGGTCGTGGTCCGATCCGACATGCGATCCCTCCTTCTGCTGAGGACGAGCGGCGTCGAGCCATTCGACGACGGCTCCCTCCGGGACCGATACCCAGACGCCGCGACTCCCTTCGATCCTTCCACCGAAGGTCCCGTCGGCCAGGACCTCGAACTGCACTTCGACGAAGATGTCGCGAGACTGCGGATAGGTCGAGACGAAGCTCTTCACCGACATCCATCCGCCGACTCGGCGACCGTCGGGAAGCTGCACCTTCACCCAGGTATCGACCATGGTCTGCGCGACCTTGTCCCATGCCGTCGGGATGCTCTCATACGCCGTAGCCCGTCCGACCGGCAAGCGGATCCAGCGCCACTGCGGGCGTGCGAGCCATCGCCAGTCGGGGCGCCACCACCGCGGCCTGAAGTGCAGAACGAACGCCGCCGCGGACGGGATCAGTACCCCGAGCCCCAGCAGGTAGCCGCCGACGAGCCGGGGCTCCCGCTCGAAGGAGGCGCGTGGGTCGCTCGCGAAGGCCACCAGATCGTCGCCGAGGACGACGAGGTACACCGCATCGAGGACGACGCTCACGAGGACCGCATCGAAGACGCGAGTGCTCACGTTCTGGTCGGTCCATCGGAAGCCCCTGAGCCAGAGCCGCACCGCTGCGTAGAGCACGCCCGGCACGACCAGCGCGAGCAGGATCGCCACGCCGATGGCGCTGTCGGGGACGACCATGAGCTGCTCCTTCCGCGAAGTGGACTCCCGCAAGCGTGCCGCCGTTCTTCGGGCGAGGACGATTCCGGGACGCCGATCGGAGGAGAGTTCCTGGTTCCGGACCTTGTTGAGGAGTCTGTCTCGTCGGCGTCCCCCGTCCGACTCCCCACCGCCTCACTCCCTCGAGATCGACGGCGCACGCGCCGCGTCGAGCACGGACGCGGTCGATCAGCGGACCGGAGCACGGGCCGCACTGTTGGCGGCCATCGGCGCCGCAACGCTCGAGGACGCCGTGACCATCGCCCGCGGTCGTCCGCGGCTCGACGCGGCGGAGCCCGCCGGCCCGGTGTGGAAGGTGCGCTCGACCGGAGGGCTGGACCAGAAGGTGAGCCGGCTCGCGAAGAGCCGCGGCGTCAGCACGTCGCAGATCCTCCGCGAGGCCGCTGCCGCCTACGTCGAGGCGTCCTGATCCGGCGTCGCCGACACCGCTACCGCGCCGCCGCGTCCTCGCCCGGCACGAAGCGGTAGCCCATCCCCGCCTCCGTCAGCAGGAACCGCGGGTGCGCCGGGTCGGGCTCGAGCTTCTTACGGAGCTGCGCGAGGTAGAGCCGGAGGTAGCCGGTGTCGGTCACGTGGGTCGGCCCCCAGATCTCGTCGAGCAGCGAGCGCCGGGTGACCAGCTTGCCCGCGTTCCGCACGAGGATCTCCAGCACCTGCCACTCCGTCGGCGTGAGCCGCACCGCGGTACCGTCGCGCATCGCGCTCTTCGCCGCGAGGTCGACGGTCACGTCGCCGATCCGCACCGTCGGCTCGCCCTCGGCCGGCTGCACGCGCCGCGACAGGGCCCGGATGCGCGCGAGCACCTCGTCCATCGAGAACGGCTTGGTCACGTAGTCGTCGGCCCCCGCGTCGAGGGCGCCGACCTTGTCCGCCGAGCCGGTGCGCCCCGAGACGACCAGCACCGGCGCGCTCGTCCAGCCGCGCAGCGCCTGGATCACCTCGACCCCGTCGAGCCGCGGCATGCCGAGGTCGATCATGTAGAGGTCCGGCCGCTCGTCGATGGCGCGGTTGATCGCCTCGGTCCCGTCGCCCGCGGTGACCACGTCGTAGCCGCGGGCGGTCAGGGTGATCCGCAGCGCGCGCAGGATCTGCGGGTCGTCGTCGGCGATCAGGATCTTCATGCGGCTCCTCCCGAAGCATCGGCTCCCGCGGCCCGCCGCTCGGCGGCATCGGGCTCGGCGGCATCGTTCCGGGCGGCATCGGTCCGGGCGGCCGCATCGTCCGCCACCACCGGCAGCGTGACCACCATCGTCAGCCCGCCGCCCGGGGTGTCCTCGGCCTCGAGCGTCCCGCCCATCCCCTCGGTGAACCCCTTCGACAGCGCGAGCCCCAGCCCCAGCCCGGTCGTGTTGTCGTCGTCACCCAGGCGCTGGAACGGCACGAAGACCTCCTCCCGGCGCTCGGGCTCGATCCCGGGGCCGTGGTCGACGATCCGGATCTGCGCCGTGCCGCCGAAGACGCTGGTCGACACGCGCACCCGGGTCCCCTCCGGCGCGTAGCGCACCGCGTTCGCCAGGAGGTTCACCACGACCCGCTGCAGCAGCACGCCGTCGGCGAGCAGCTCCGGCCCGTCCGGATCCAGGTCGAGGTCGACCTCCCCCGGACCGAGCCCCAGCTCGTCGAGCGCGGGCAGCACGACATCGGCGGCATCCAGCGGCGCGAGTGACACAGCGAGCACTCCCGCCTCGAGCCGGGTCACGTCGAGCAGGTCGGTCACCAGCGCGCCCAAGGTGGTGAGGCTCTCGTCCGCGGTCGCGAGCAGCTCCGCCCGATCGTCCTCGCTCCACTCCACGTCGCGCGAGCGCAGCCCCGAGACGGCGGCGGTGGCGGCCGCCAGCGGCCGGCGCAAGTCGTGGCTGACCGCCGAGAGCAGGGCGCTGCGCATCCGGTCGGTCTCGGCCAGCGGAGCCAGCGAGCTCGCCGTCTCGCTCAGCGCCTCCCGCTCGAGCGCGGAGTCGAGCTGCGCGGCGACCACCTGCAGCAGCCGCCGCTCGCTGCCCTCCAGCTCCCGGCCGTGCAGCTCGAGCTCCGCCTGCGCGCCCACCGGGATCCGCACGGGCTCGCCCGCGGCCGTCGGCTCGCCGTCCGCGGCGACCACCGCGCCGTCCCGCACAAGCCGGACGCCGGTGAAGCCGAACGCCTCGCGCGCGCGCTCGAGGATCGCCTGCAGCGCACCCTGGCCGCGGATCACCCCGCCCGCGATCGTCGCGAGCAGCTCCGCCTCGGCTCCGGACCGCTTCGCCGCCCGGGAGCGCCGGGCCGCCCGGTCCACCACGGCGCTGACCAGCACCGCGTTCAGGACGTAGAGCGCGAGCGCGAGCTCGTGCAGCGGCTCGTCGACGGAGACCGTGTAGAGCGGATCGACGAAGAAGTAGTCGAGGGTCAGTCCCGAGAGGACGGCCGCGAACAGCGCCGGCCAGAGCCCGCCGACCAGCGCGACGAGCACCACGAGCAGCTGGTACGAGAGCACGTCGCTGGTGATCGACTCGTCGCTCCGCAGGCTCGCCATCAGCCAGGTGACCAGCGGCCCGCCGACCAGCGCGAGGGCCGTGCCGAGCAGCCGGCGCCGCAGCGTCAGCGCTCCGCCGAGGCGCGGCAGCACCGCCGCGCGACCGGCGGCCGAGTGGCTGACGATGTGCACGTCGATGTCGCCCGACTCGCGGATCACGGTCGCGCCGATCCCCGGAGTGAGCGCCGCGGCGAGGCGGCTGCGCCGGCTCACGCCGAGCACCAGCTGCGTGGCGTCCACGGAGCGGGCGAACGCGACGAGGGTGCGCGGCACGTCCTCGCCGACCACCTGGTGATAGCTGCCGCCGAGCGACTCGACGAGCGCGCGCTGCGCCGCGAGCACCTCGGGGCGCGGCGTCCGCAGTCCGTCCGGCGTCAGCACGTGCACGGCGAGCAGGTCGCCGCCGGAGGCGCGCGCGGCGATCCGCGCACCGCGCCGCAGCAGCGTCTCGCCCTCCGAGCCGCCGGTCAGCGTCACGACCACGCGCTCGCGGGCGGCCCAGGTGCTGTCGATGCCGTGCTCGCCGCGGTAGTCGCGGAGCGCGCTGTCGACCTCGTCCGCGAGCCAGAGCAGCGCCAGCTCGCGCAGCGCGGTGAGCGTGCCGAGGCGGAAGCGGTGCGAGAGCTCGGCGTCGATCCGCTCGGGTGGGAAGACGCGGCCCGCGGCGAGCCGGTCGCGCAGCGCCTGCGGAGCGAGGTCGACGAGCTCGATCCGGTCGGCGGCGCGGAGCACGGCGTCGGGGATCGTCTCGTGCGGCCGCGCCCCGGTGATCGCCTCGACGACGTCGTTCAGCGAGGCGATGTGCTGGATGTCGACGGTCGTGAGCACGGTGATGCCGGCGTCGAGGAGCTCCGCCACGTCCTCCCAGCGCTTCCGGTGCGACGAACCGGGAGCGTTGGTGTGCGCGAGCTCGTCGACCAGCGCGATGTCCGGTCGGCGGGCGAGCACCGCCGCCGGGTCCATCTCCTCGAGTCGCGCACCGCGGTGCAGCACCGCGCGCCGCGGGACGACCTCGAGGCCCTCGATCCTCGCGGCGGTCTCGGCGCGGCCGTGCGTCTCGACGACCGCGATCACGACGTCGCGGCCCTCGGCGGCGAGCCGGCCGCCCTCCTCGAGCATCGTGGACGTCGTGCCGACGCCGGGCGCCGCTCCGAGCAGCACGCGCAGGCGGCCCTTCGTCATGCTCCGGCCCCCACCCTCGGCTCGCGAGATCGGCTCCGGCACGCACGATCGCGGCGTTCCGGCGAGCCGAGGCTGATTCTACGAGCCCGAGGTGCGCCGCGAGCCTCAGCGCAGGCGGTACGCCTTCCAGAACTGGCGCATGGTCAGGCCGTACTCCTTGCGGAACAGCCGGGCTGCGGTCACGTACTCGTGCAGTCCGCACCGGGCGGCGAGCACCTCGAAGCCGTCGGGGTTGTCCGCCGCGCTGATCTCCGCGGCGAGCGCCGTCAGGCGGCTGGTCCGGATGTACTCGGAGAGGGTCGGACCGTCGCTCGCGAAGAGCCGGTGGATCGTGCGGGGACTGGTGTGGAAGACCTCGGCCAGGGTGCCGACGGTGAGGTCGCGCTGGGCGAGGTGGTCGCGCACGTAGCCCTCGACGTGCTCCCGGGAGAGCTTGATCCGATCGAGGTCGCCGACGGCGAGGTGCGACCGGTTCGCCAGCGACGCCTCGATCAACCCGGTCAGCTGCGCGAGCTGCGTGCGGAACGCGTCCGGCGAGATCGAGTCGTGCGAGGCGAGCTCGTGCGAGAGCGTCTGGAACAGGCGCATCAGTCGCGGCGGCGAGATCACCTCCACTCCGTAGAGCGGGACCGAGGCTCGGAAGCGCTCGCTCAGCTGATCGACCGGAATGCTGATGAAGACGCACTCGGTCACGTCGTAGGTCTCGGAGGACACCGGCTCGCCGCCGCCCGCGATGGCGATGGAGCCCCTGGTGAGGCGATAGCGCTGGGTGCCGACGGAGATGAAGCACTCACCCTCGATCAGCGCCACGATCTCGATGCGATTGCTTCTCGGGAATCCGAGGGAACTCGAATCCGGAGAGGTGAAGTAATTGGCGCGGGCAGTCAGCCGCTGAGCACTCACCTGATCGATGACCACTCGCTCCGACTCCGCCTCGAACGCCTCTCGACTCCGCGGATGGAATTCACCGACTCCCATCCACTCGCTGATCGCCTTCTCAGCGCCCGGGCCGCTGAAGCGCTGCCGATCGATGCGGCAGGGCGAGCTCGGCCTGAGGGGGGAGTCCGTGGACGGGAGGGTCTCTTTCATCACTGCTGTTCCATCTCGAGGATCGGCTACGAGCGCCCCGGAACGGGATCCGCTCGCCACACGTCCGCGACGGCAGGACATGTGAATTCTCAAAGCCACCACCTGCTCATCCGCACGGTGAACGGGGACTGCTGCAGGGTGACCGAGCGGTGAGTGTAACAGGAGAGAGGGTGCCGAATTCAAGTCCGGCGCCAATTGAGTGATTCCCCGCCGAATCAGCTGATCTCCGCCATCTTCGATTCCCCGTCTTTCCGCGGATGGATGTCTTTCTATACGCAAGCATCAACCTTTATATACGTCCTCATGAACGAAGAGCACTTTCAGGTTCCGGACATGGATCACTGAGCCTCATCAGCCGTTCCCGCCATCTCCGATGATCCGTGCCAGAGATTTCGGGACGCCGCGCGATCGGCTCACCATCGATGTCGACCCCGCGAAAACCGCTCTGCCGCCCACGAGGCCGGTTCAGATCGTCGTCCGCCGCGACCATCGCTCGCCCTCCCCACCCACGAAAGGGACACCCGAGAATGAGACCACGACTCCGCCGCCGCCTCCTGGCCGCCGCCGCCCTCGCCGCCGCTGTGGCCGTTCCGAGCGCCGTCGCCGTGGGCGGTGCCGCACCGGCCGCCGTCGCCGACACCGCGAGCGCCGTCCCCGACCTCCGCGTCTCCTACCTCCAGCTCGGAGCGACCGGCTCGCTGGCGCAGATCGATCCGGCCGGCATCGCCGCCTCGAACGTGATCGTGTTCGCCTTCGCCGACCCGGCGAGCAGCACGGCCGATCCCGCGACCCTCGCAGCGATGCAGAAGGTCATCGACCAGGAGGCGAAGGGCACGGTGAACCTGCTCAGCCTCGGCGGGCAGACCGTCACCCGGGACACCGTGAACACCGGCACGGCGAGCGCCGTCGGCTCCCGGCTGCTCGCGCAGATCGAGGACTACAACGCGAAGCTCTCCGGCGGGAGCATCACGGGCGTCGACCTCGACCTCGAGAACGGCATCGACGCCCCGACGATCAGCGCCCTCGGCGCGACCGTGAAGGGCGCGGGCCTCTCCCTCGCCGTCGCGCCGCAGGTCTACCTGAGCAGCGGGACCGAGGTGGACCCGGCCGCGCCCACGAACCTGACCCTCACCTCCGGTGTCCACGACGGCGCGAACGACCAGTTCGGTCCGCTCCTGAAGAGCGGCACGGTCGACTACCTGCTCGCCCAGACCTACAACACCGGCGGCTGGACGGTCGGCGGCGCCGCCGAGAAGGACCCCGGCTTCTTCAGCACGATCGCCCGCGCGCTGAACAGCGCGGTGCGGTCCGACTGCTCCGCCGCCACCTCGCTGTGCATCGGCGAGGGCACGAGGATCGTGATCGGCCAGGTCAGCAACGCCGGCGCCAGCGGCACCGCGAACAACGTCTTCGGCGGATCCGGCGCCGCCGCCTACGACCAGGCCGCGGTGCTCGCCGACCTCGCCGCGCAGTGGAAGGCGATGAAGGCGAAGCCCGAGCTCTACGGTCACGTGACCGGCGTGATGCAGTGGTCGCTCAACAACGACTACGCGCCCGCGGCCTGGGGCGACGCCTCGGCCGTCCCCGGCGCCTTCAGCGTCGCGCTCTTCGGGGCGACCGCGCCGGCACCGGCTCCGTACTTCATCCTCCAGGTGAGCAATACCGGCCCGGACAGCCCCGACTCGGGCGCCTACGCCTCGGCCACGCTCGTGGTCGACGGTCAGTACTGGATCTTCGGCAACAAGTGGGGCTCGGCACTGAGCCCGGGCACCAACGAGTCGTTCGGCACCTCGGCGTCCGCCAAGAACCCCGCGACCCCGTACGTGATCAACAGCAGCAGCCTCGACTCGATCTTCAGCGGCGGGAAGAAGTCCTTCACCACCTCGCAGGTGCTGATCAACGGCTACTCCGCGCAGAGCGACGTCGCCTCACCGGGTGAGCAGTACGCCTGCCCGGTCGG
This sequence comes from Rathayibacter sp. PhB152, assembly GCF_003751395.1. Taxonomy (NCBI): domain Bacteria; kingdom Bacillati; phylum Actinomycetota; class Actinomycetes; order Micrococcales; family Microbacteriaceae; genus Rathayibacter; species Rathayibacter sp. PhB152. Next base: position 34,783 of record NZ_RJUT01000001.1, read on the forward strand.
ATCGGGCTACACGTTCGAGGCCGGGCACTCCTACAACGTGCAGGTCAACGCGAACTCGGGCTTCAAGTCCTGCGCCATCTCGAAGGTCAACTGACCCTTCCCGCACTCCTCGGGCGGGCCGCGCCGTTCCCACACTCCGCTGCGGCCCGCCCGAGGTCGCGACCGGACCCCTTCCGGTCGCCTTCCCGTCCTCCGCGTCGTCTCGACCCGGAGGATCACGAATGAGAGGAACACCCCCATGTCCCGTCACCTGCTCCCCAAGGCGATCGCCGGAGTCGTCCTCGTGGCCGGCGTCCTGACCGGCTGCGCGCCGGCCACCGGAACCGCCTCGCAGTCGTCCACGAGCTCCAGCTCCGCCGCCGCGAAGACCACGGCGCCGTCGACAGTCGCGCCGGCCGGCGAGAGCCGCGAAGGCGCGTTCGAGGGCCTCAACGGCAAGAAGGTCGCCGGCACCGCGACCGTGTCGGGAAAGACGGTCGACCTCAGCGGCTTCTCCTCCGACGAGGGCCCGGACCTGCACCTCTACCTGACGAACGGGACCGACGAGAAGGCCGTGAGCGCCGGAGTCGAGCTGGGCCCGGTCTCCTACGACACGAAGACCCAGAGCTTCGACGTGGGCGACGCCGCCGACTACACCTACGTCGTCGTGCACTGCGACAAGGCGAAGGCCGTCTTCGGCGCGGCGAAGCTCTCGTGACGCGGCCCGGGTGGCGCTGGGCGGCCGCGGCCCTGGGCACCGCCGTCCGCGTCGCTCTGGGCCTGCTCTGGATCAACGAGGGCGCGATCAAGCTGCGATCCGGATTCGGGGCCTCCGACATCCTCCTCGTCGCCGACGGCGCCGCGGAGAACGGGCGGGTGCCCGACTACTTCCAGCTCTTCGCGTCGACGATCCTGCACGATCAGGCCGGTCTCTTCGGCTTCGTCACGCCGCTCGTCGAGATCGGGCTGGGCGTCGCGCTGATCGCGGGGATCCTCACCGCGCCGGCCGCGCTCGCCTCGCTCGCGACGCTGCTGATGTACTGGTCGGCCGATCAGCTCATCGACGAGTACCCGGTGATGGCGCTGCTCTCGGGCCTCGTCCTCGCCTTCGCGGAGACCTGCTCGCGGATCTCCGCGACCGGTCTCCTCGTCCGCATCCTGCGGACCCGGAACCGCACCCTGGCCGGCGTCCTGGAGCGGCCGGGCCTGCGCCGCTGGCTCTGACGACGGCGCTGCAGAACACGGGGACCCCGGAACGAGCTCGCCTCGTGCCCGGGGTCCCCTCTTTCATGTCTCCTCCTGAGAGCGGTCTCACCCAGCACTGGCGCGGAGGCACCGGGGGAAGGTCACGGTTCGGCAACGCCGCGGATCGATCTTCCGTCGCGCTTTACAGACCGGTGCACGCGCAATATGTTGTCTCCGTGGACAAAGCCCCTCGGGGCTCCCCGCCCCTCCCGGGCGACGACACGACGACGTGCTCCCACCTGCACGCTCTCGCGCCGTCCTCATCCTCGGACACTGCTTTCAGAGAGGAATGCACTCCATGAAGTTCTCCCGCAGCATCACCACGCTGGCCGCCGCCGGCATCATCTCCCTCGGCCTCGCGGCCTGCTCCGCCAGCCCCGCCAACTCGGGTGGCGCCGCTGCCGGCGCGGGCGCCGAAGGCGACTGCACCGTCGGCATCTCGATGCCCACCCGCAGCCTCGAGCGCTGGATCAACGACGGCGAGGGCCTCCAGTCCCAGCTCGAGGGCGACGGCTGCACCGTCGACCTGCAGTACGCCGACAACAAGACCGACCAGCAGATCTCGCAGATCCAGAACCAGATCGCCGGCGGCTCGAAGATCCTGGTCGTCGCGGCCATCGACGGCGAGGCGCTCGCCCCCGTCCTCGCCGAGGCGAAGAAGCAGAACGCGACCGTCATCGCGTACGACCGCCTGATCAACGGCACCGCCGACGTCGACTACTACGCGACGTTCGACAACTACAAGGTCGGCCAGCTCCAGGGCCAGTACATCGAGTCGACCCTCGACCTCGCCAACGCCGCGGGTCCCTTCACCCTCGAGCCCTTCGCCGGCAGCCCCGACGACAACAACGCCAAGTTCTTCTTCTCCGGCGCCTGGGACGTCCTGCAGCCCTACATCGAGAGCGGCAAGCTCGTCGTGCCGTCCGGCAAGTCGCCCGCCTCGGACGACGACTGGGCCTCGATCGGCATCCAGGGCTGGGCCTCGGACAAGGCGCAGTCCGAGATGGACAACCGCCTCTCCTCCTTCTACACCGGTGACCAGAAGGTCGACGTGGTGCTCTCCCCCAACGACAGCCTGGCGATCGGCATCGAGGCCTCGCTGAAGTCCGCCGGCTACGCGCCCGGCGCCGACTACCCGATCATCACCGGGCAGGACGCCGACAAGGCCAACGTCAAGGCGATCCTCGCCGACGAGCAGTCGATGACGGTCTGGAAGGACACCCGCACCCTCGGCGACCGCGTCTTCCAGATGGTGCAGTCGATCGTCGCGGGCGAGGAGCCCGAGGTCAACGACACCGAGACGTACGACAACGGCGAGAAGGTCGTCCCGTCCTACCTCCTCGAGCCGCAGGTCGTCGTCAAGGACGACGTGCAGTCGGTCCTCGTCGACTCCGGCTTCCTCACGGCCGGCGACGTCGGACTCTGATCGGTCGGGCGGGGCAGGGGAGGAGTGATCCTCCCCCACCCCGCCCTTCTCCCCCTTCTTCCCCTCGAAGCCCATCCTCTGCACAACGAAGTGAGGCCCTGTTGGCCAGTCCCATCCTCATCATGCGCGACATCGTCAAGGAGTTCGGCGGCGGTGTCCGCGCCCTCGACGGCGTCTCGCTCTCGGTCCAGCCGGGCGAGGTCCACGCCATCTGCGGCGAGAACGGCGCCGGCAAGTCGACGCTCATGAAGGTCCTCTCGGGCGTCTACCCCGTCGGCAGCTTCGAGGGCTCGATCGAGTTCGAGGGCCGCCAGGCGCAGTACCGCTCGATCAACGACAGCGAGGCCGACGGCGTCGTCATCATCCACCAGGAGCTCGCGCTGAGCCCCTACCTCTCGATCGCCGAGAACATCTTCCTCGGCAACGAGAAGTCCACCCGCGGCGTCATCAACTGGAACGCCACGAACGCGGAGGCGGCCAAGCTGCTCGCCCGGGTCGGCCTCGCCGAGAGCCCGGCGACGAAGATCCTCGAACTGGGCGTCGGCAAGCAGCAGCTCGTCGAGATCGCCAAGGCCCTCGCGAAGGAGGTGAAGCTCCTCATCCTCGACGAGCCCACCGCCGCGCTCAACGACGAGGACAGCGACCACCTGCTCGGCCTGATCGACCAGCTGCGCCGCCAGGGCATCACCTGCATCATCATCAGCCACAAGCTGAAGGAGATCCGCGCCATCGCGGACACCGTGACGATCATCCGCGACGGCCGCACCATCGAGAGCTTCGCGATGGCCGGCGAGGACGCCTCGGAGAGCCGGATCATCCGCGCGATGGTCGGCCGCGACCTCAACAGCATGTTCCCGCCGCGCGATCCGCAGATCGGCGAGGAGAAGCTCCGCGTCGAGAACTGGACGGTCCACCACCCGGTCGACATCAATCGCGTGGTCGTCGAGGACGCCTCCTTCACCGTGCGGGCCGGCGAGATCGTCGGCTTCGCGGGGCTGATGGGCGCCGGGCGCACCGAGCTCGCGATGAGCATCTTCGGCCGCAGCTACGGCACCGGCATCTCGGGCCGCGTCTTCAAGGACGGCAAGGAGATCCAGACGCGCACCGTCGAGGAGGCGATCCGCAACGGCCTCGCCTACGCGACCGAGGACCGCAAGCGCTACGGCCTCAACCTCATCGGCGACATCACCGTCAACGTGTCGGCCGCGGCGCTCTCGCGACTCGCCCGCCTCGGCGTGATCGACAAGCACCGCGAGTACAAGGTCGCCGACTCGTACCGCTCGAAGATGAACATCAAGGCCCCGAGCGTCTCCGCCGTCACCGGCAAGCTCTCGGGCGGCAACCAGCAGAAGGTCGTCCTCTCGAAGTGGATCTTCTCGGGCCCGGACGTGCTGATCCTCGACGAGCCCACCCGCGGCATCGACGTGGGAGCCAAGTACGAGATCTACGGCATCATCAACGAGCTCGCGGCCCAGGGCAAGGCGGTCGTCGTCATCTCGTCCGAGCTGCCCGAGCTGATCGGGCTGGCCGACCGGATCTACACCATCTCCGAGGGGCGCATCACGGGCGAGATCGACCGTGCCGACGCCACCCAGGAGCACCTCATGCACTACATGACCGCCGGAAAGGAACAGGCCCGATGAGCGCCACGACCACGACAGCCCCGAGCGGAACGCCGGCGAGCACGCCGTCGACGCCGCCCAAGCGGGCGCGCCGACTGAACATCAACCTCCGCCAGTACGGCATCCTCGCCGCCCTCGCGATCATCATCCTGCTCTTCCAGGTCCTGACGAACGGCCGGCTGCTGCTGCCGGGCAACGTCAACAACCTGATCCAGCAGAACGCCTACGTGCTGATCCTCGCGATCGGCATGGTGATGGTGATCATCGCCGGCCACATCGACCTCTCGGTCGGCTCGGTCGTCGCGATGGTCGGCGCCATCTCCGCGATCGCGATGAACAACTGGGGCCTGCCCTGGTGGGCCGCCGTGATCGTCGCCCTGGTCACCGGTGCCGCCGTCGGCGCCTGGCAGGGCTTCTGGGTCGCGTTCGTCGGCATACCGGCGTTCATCGTGACCCTCGCGGGCATGCTGATCTTCCGCGGCTTCACCCTGGTCCTGCTCACCGGCGGCACGATCAACGGCCTGCCCACCGAGTTCACCGCGATCGGCGCGGGCTGGCTGCCGGGCGTCCTCGGCGGCATCGCCGGCCGCGACGCGCTCACCCTGGTGCTGGGGCTGCTCGTCTGCGTCGCCCTCGTCGTGCAGCAGGTGCGCACCCGCGCCACGCTGCGCCGTCTCGAGCTCCCGCGCGAGCCGATCGCGTCCTTCTATGTGAAGGCCGTCGTCGCGGTCGTCGCGATCATGGCCCTCGCCTGGCTGCTCGCGGGCTACAGCGGCACGCCGATCATCCTGATCGTGCTCGCGGTGCTGATCCTCGCCTACAGCTTCGTGCTCGGCCGGACGGTCTTCGGCCGCCACATCTACGCGATGGGCGGCAACCTGTTCGCCGCGATGATGTCGGGCGTGAAGACGAAGTGGGTCAACTTCTTCATCTTCGTCAACATGGGCGCGCTGGCCGGTGTCGCCGGCATCGTCAGCACGGCACGCGCGGGCGGCGCCGTCGCCTCCGCCGGTCAGAACTACGAGCTCGACGCGATCGCCGCGGTCTTCATCGGCGGCGCGGCCGTCCAGGGCGGCGTCGGCACGGTGGTCGGCGCGGTCATCGGCGGTCTGGTGATGGGCGTGCTCAACATGGGCCTGTCGATCCTCTCCGTCGACGCCGCGTGGCAGATGGCGATCAAGGGCTTCGTGCTCCTGCTGGCCGTCGCGTTCGACATCTTCAACAAGAGGAGGGCGGGCGGGCGCTAGCCTTCTCTCCTCCCTGCACCGTGCTCGGGCGCGTGCTCTCTCCACGGAGGGCCCGCGCCCGAGCGCATCCCCGGACCGGTGCCCCATCGCGCCGACGAGAGGCTGAGCAGCATGGCAGGAGCAGTCGGAGCATCGAGCAACGCTCTGCTCCGTCGGCACAACCTCGCCGCCATCGCGACCCTGGTGCACCGCTCCGGACCGATCAGCCGCGCCGAGCTGGGCCGCCTGACCGGCCTGAACCGCTCGGCGGTCGCCAACCTCGTCGGCGAGCTGAGCGAGCTCGGCTGGGTGGAGGAGGAGACCACCGCCTCCGACGGCCGCATCGGCCGCCCGAGCGCGACCGTCGTCCCCGGCCTCACCTTCGCGATGGTCGGCGTCCACCTCGACACCGACGCGATCATCGTCGGCCTGGTCGGCCTGCACGGGGACCTCCTCCGCCGCGTCCGCTTCGACACCCCGAAGCCGGCGAGCCCGTCGACCGTCGTCCGCGTGGTCAGCGGCATCGTGGCCGGCTTCCGCGCCGAGCGGGAGACCCATCGCGTCCTCCTCGGCGCCGGCGTCGCCGTGCCGGGCCTCGTGCAGGCCGACTCGGGCTTCGTGCACCGCGCGCCGCACCTGGGCTGGCGCGACGTCGACCTCGCGTCGCAGCTCAGCCGCGCGCTCGACCTCCCCGTCTCGGTCGGCAACGACGCCACGCTCGGCGCGATCGGCGAGTCGCTGTTCGGAGCCGCACGGGGCGTCGCCGACGTCGTCTACGTGACCGGCGGCGCCAGCGGCATCGGCGGCGGCGTGATCATCGGCGGCGTCCCGCTGCAGGGCTCCTCGGGGTTCGCCGCCGAGCTCGGCCACACCCTCGTCGCCGCGAACGGCCGCCTCTGCGGCTGCGGGCGGCACGGCTGCCTCGAGGCGGAGGTCCGGATGCGCTCCCTCCTCGACGTGCTCGGCGCCCGCGTCCTCGATCAGGACGAGCTCGACATCGCGCTCGGCACCTCCCGCGACCCCGCCGTCCTCGGCGAGGTGGCCCGCCAGGTCGACCTGCTCGCCGAGGGCCTCTCGACCTACATCAACCTCTTCAACCCGACCGCGGTCGTCCTCGGCGGCTTCCTCGGCTCGCTGCTCACCGTCGACCGCGAGCGCCTGGCGGCCCGCGTCTCGGCGCGCGCCCTCAGCGACCTCGCCCGCGGCGTCCGGATCGAGCGCGCGGCCCTGCGCTCGAGGCTGGAGCTGGTGGGGGCCGCGGAGCTACCCTGGCGTCGCGCGCTCGCGGATCCCGCGGCGGCGGTCGGCGGCTCGGAGCCGCCTCCCGCGTCCGGCCCTGGCTCGCGGACGGACGCCCTCGGCGCCCGCGCCTGAAACCGACGTCGAGGAGCACGAGCATGGCCGACTTCAACGAGCAGATCATCGCGGAGTTCCGCGCGAACGGCGGGACGGTGACGACCGCGGGCTTCGGCCGCAGCCTCGTCCTCGTGCACCACACCGGCGCGCGATCCGGCGAGGAGCGCATCGCCCCGCTGATGGGCCTGCACCCCTCCGACGACGTCTGGCTGATCGCCGCCTCCGCCGCCGGCGCCCCGAAGCACCCGGCCTGGTTCCACAACCTCGAGGCGAACCCCGACACCGTGATCGAGACCCCCGACGACGGCACCGTCCCCGTCCGCGCCCGCACCCTCGAGGGCGCCGAGCGCGACGCCGGCTGGAAGCGCTTCACCGACGCCTCCGAAGGCTTCAAGGGCTACGAGGCCAAGACCACCCGCACCATCCCCGTCGTCGAACTCACCCGCCGCTGACCCCGTCCTTCCCTCTCGCGAGATGCCACTTGTGCACGCGACACGCCGTGAAAAGCGTGCACAAGTGGCATCTCGCGGGGGGCGCCGGGCGTCAGCGGAAGGGGACCGGGACCGCGTCGGGGGTCGACCAGCGGAGGGCGAGCCGCTCGCGGAAGCCGTCGCGCCGCAGCTCCGCCTCGAGGGCGTCGATGACGATCGGCAGCAGCGCGCGGCGCTCCACCAGCACGTCGAGCACCAGCTCGGCGCCGTCCGTGAGGAGCACCGAGCCGACCTCGGGCAGCACCGCGATCCACTGACGCCCGCCCACCTGCACGTGCCGGTGCCGGCGGAGTCGGCGCAGCAGCTCGGGCAGCGCCCTCGAGTCGAGGCCGCCGACGTCGGCGCGGAGAGCGATCATGCGCCGACAGTGCCCGCCCGCGGCATCCGCCCGGTGAACACGCGCCCCTCCCCCGGTGTCCCGGCGTCGTCGGCATTCCCTGACGGCCGTCATCGGCTTTCGCCCTGCTCCCCCGATCGCCCTGTGGTCTCGACGGAACCGGGATCGTCCGACGTGTCCGCGGACGAGGAGGCGAATGCACGACCCCGTTAGGAGAAAGGCACCTCCTGGTACAGACCCAGGGTCGGCTGCCGGTTCATGTGATCGGTCACTCGCACGCCCCCAGCCCGTTCACCTGCCGGTCCGAGGTAGCGGTGCTCCAACAGCCTCAATCGCGCTCCGTACCGCAGGCGAACGGCCTCGAACTCCGGGGTGATGTGGACGTTGTCGAGGAGGGAGGAGCAGTACCCCGCGCAGGCCATGGGGAAGAGCAGAGCGGAGACGACGATGTCCGAGAGCTGCAGAACGACGTGCGCATCACTGTGGCCGAACAGCGGCGACTCCACCAGGTGCGGGAAGGAGTCTCCGCCCGACTTGAAGCGCTTGGTCGTGATCCGGTGAACACTCGGCACGTTCTTGCTCTTCGTGCGGGCGTCGAGGATCACCTGTCCCGGTGTCTCCGCAGCCCGCAGCGCGACTTCGAACTGCTCCGTGATCCATGCGATGGAGTCCGAGTACACCCATCGCCGCAGAGGCTTCTCGCCCTTGACGCTCACATCGCCGACGATCGTCACATGGTGCTCCTCCAGCAGCTCGAGCACATCGTCGAGAACTCCGAAGGCGCGACGACGCGGGCGCCTGGACCCGGAGCGGATGTCCTTCCGGAGCTCGCTCCCCTTCATCTCGAAGCGGATGACGTCCGAGAGCTTCGCATCGTCGGCACTGAGACTGGTGTTGTACTTCTTCTTGATCTGGAGGAACCGCCAGATCAAGGACTTCGCCATCCGATGCTCGACGACCAGGCCGGCGATCACCAGTACAGGCGGATCCGTCGACGTCCTGAGCGCCGCTTCATCCCCGGACTCGTCGATGTAGCAGAGCAGCAAGCGATTCCCTCCCTGGAACCATCGACGCGGAAACAACTACAGCCACCTCGCGGACGAGATGGCTGTAGGACTTGCCGCACTGAGTGCGGCGGACGCTTGACGCACCGGTCACACTGCCATGGTCGGCATCTCGGATCAAGCTCATGCCGCGGTGGAGGCGATTCCGGCGCGCGATGACCGGCCCGCGTCGCGTCGTCGAGCCGTCCCTGACCACAGCCCGGAAGTGACACGGCCCGCGGGAACGACACAGCCCCCGGTGAACAGCACAGCCCCCGGTGAACAGCACAGCCCCCGACCGGATTCCGATCGGGGGCTGTGTCTCTGGTGCGCGAGGGGGGAGTTGAACCCCCACGCCCTTTCGGGCACACGGACCTGAACCGTGCGCGTCTGCCTATTCCGCCACTCGCGCTCACCAACGGCACCGAAGCACCGACGAGAAAGACTAGCACCCCCGCGGCCGAGACCAGAAACCGGGCGGCGCGCGGCTCGGCCGTCACGTGCCACCTCCGGCACGCGGAACGGCCCTCGGCTCGCAAGATCGGCAGACCCGCGCGTGCCGGACGCGGTTCCACGAGTCCGAGCCCGCCCGCCCGGACCGGCGCGGTCCGCACCCCGAATCCCGCTCGGGGAGGCCGTATCCAGAGCATCCCAGTAACATGCCCGTAGCCGTGCGCGGCGCAGACACGAGATCGGAAGCGGACCGGGCGCGCAGACACCTCGATCCCAACGCGACCGCCGAGAGGCGAAGAAACGGAAGATCGGAAGACTGTGGGCATTCTGGACAACTTCGAGAAGGGACTCGAGCGCGTCGTCAACGGCGCTTTCGCTCGGACCTTCAAGTCGGGTCTGCAGCCGGTCGAGCTCGCCTCCGCTCTCCGCCGCGAGCTCGACACCACGGCGGCCGTGGTCACCCGCGAACGCATCCTCGTGCCCAATCAGCTGACCCTGCGCATGTCCGCCGCCGACCTCGACCGGATGGAGCGGATGGGCCCGACCCTCATCGACGAGCTCACCACGGTCGCCACCGAGCACGCCAAGAAGCAGGGCTTCCGCTTCTCCGGCCCGATTGACATTTCGCTCGCCGCCGACGAGTCGCTCAGCGCCGGGATGGTCGAGGTCGACTCGCGCAGCGTCAAGGGCGTCGTCGCCTCCACGCCCGCGCTCGAGATCGACGGCAAGCGCTACCCGATCACGAAGTCCAGGACGGTCATCGGGCGCGGCAGCGACGCCGACATCACGGTCGACGACTCCGGCACCTCCCGCAAGCACGTCGAGATCCTCTGGGACGGCGTCCGCGCCCAGGTCCACGACCTCGGCTCCACCAACGGATCCAAGCTCGACGGCAAGCCCGTCACCCAGGCGCCGCTCTCGCCCGGGCAGACCATCTCGATCGGACGCACGCGGATCGTCTTCCGCGTCGTCCAGGGCGCCGCACCCGCGCGCGCCGACCGCTCGCCGTCCGGTCCGTCCGGGCGCTCCTCCGAGGGATTCTGGGACGACCGGCTATGAGCGAGCTCACTCTCTTCCTCCTGCGCATCGCGTTCCTCGCGCTGCTGTGGTTCTTCGTGTTCGGCATCGTCTACGCGCTGCGCTCCGACCTGTTCGGCCAGCGGGTGCGCAAGCTGCCCGCCGGCCAGCAGCCTGCGACCGGGCAGGACGCCGCTCCGTTCGTCACCGCCGCGCAGCCCGTCGTGACCGCCGCGGCGGTCCCCGCCCCCGCGCCCCAGCCGTCGGCCCCCTCCGCGCGGCGCCCCCGCGAGGAGCGCACCGACTCCGGCGGCGTCGCCACCGTGCACACCGCGCAGCGCCTCGTCATCACCTCGGGCCCCAAGCGCGGCACCGAGCTCGAGCTCAACGGCGAGCCGCTCACGATCGGCCGCTCCTCGGAGTCGGCGCTGGTGATCCGCGACGACTACACCTCGACGCACCACGCGCGCCTGCTGATCTGGAACGACGAGTGGATGATCCAGGACCTCGACTCCACCAACGGCACGTTCCTGGACGGCCGCCGCGTCGGCGCCCCCACCAAGGTGCCGCTGAACACCCCGGTCAAGGTCGGCACGACGACCTTCGAGCTGCGGCGGTCGTAGCGCGTGGCAGCCACACCCGACAGCGCCGCGGAGACGGGCGTCACGCGCGAGAGCGCCGCCGTCTCGCACGTCGGCCGCATCCGCTCCAACAACCAGGACTCCGGCTACGCGGGCCGGCAGCTCTTCGTCGTGGCCGACGGCATGGGCGGGCACGCGGGCGGCGACGTCGCCTCCTCCATCGCGATCAAGCGCATCGCGCAGGCCGACCGCACCTACGCCTCCACCTACGAGGCCGAGGACGAGCTCAAGCGCACGCTGCTCGCCGCGAACACGATGCTGGCCGACGCCGTCGTCGACCACCCCGAGCTCACCGGCATGGGCACCACCGTCAGCGCCATCGTCCGCGTGGGCGAGTCGGTCGCCATCGCGCACATCGGCGACTCCCGGATCTACGTGCTGCGCGACGGCAAGCTCGAGCAGGTCACCACGGACCACACCTTCGTCCAGCGCCTCGTCGACTCCGGCCGCATCACCGAGGAGGAGGCGATGACGCACCCGCGCCGCTCCGTCCTCATGCGGGTCCTCGGCGACGTGCACACGAATCCCGAGATCGACACCCTCACCCTCGAGACCGAGCCGAACGACCGCTGGCTGATCTGCTCCGACGGCCTCTCCGGCGTCGTCCCGCACGACGAGATCCAGAAGGAGCTCTCCCGGGACGAGACGGCGCAGCAGGTCGCGGACCGCCTGATCCGCGACAGCCTCTCGCACGGCGCACCGGACAACGTGACGGTCGTCATCCTCGACGTCCCGGGCGCCGGCGACACCGCGCAGATCCTCGCGCCGACGGCCGAGCCCGTGATCGTCGGCTCCGCCGCCGCGCCGACGCCGCTCAGCACCGACGACTCGCAGAACCGGATCCGCATCCCCGGCCTCCGCCTGCACACCCGCGCCCCGGCCGCCCAGGGCCCGACCCACTTCGAGCCCGCGTCCGAGGACTACCTCGACGAGCTGATCGAGGAGGACCGCCGCCGGCACCTGCGCCGCCGGATCACCTGGCTCGTCGGCCTCTCGCTCGTGCTGATCGCCGGCTTCCTCGGCGTCCTGCTCGCCTACGACTGGACGCAGTCGCGCTTCTACGTCGGCACCGACGGCCAGAACGTCATCATCTATCAGGGCATCCAGCAGTCGGTCGGGCCGCTCTCGCTCTCCGGAGTGAAGGAGGACACGGGGATCCCCCTCGACTCCCTCCGCGACTACGACGTCGAGCAGCTCGAGCAGACGATCAGCGCCGACTCCTACGCCGGCGCCGTCGACATCGTCGAGCGCCTGACGGACGCGAACGGAGCACCGTGACCGCCACCGCCACTGCCCCCGCCACCCGGGAGCGCCCGCGCTTCCTCCGCCAGCGCCTGCGCAACCTCGAGCTGCTGCTGCTGATCGGCGCGTGCCTGATCGACGCGTCGGCGATCGTCCTGGTCCAGCTCGGCGCCCTCGGCGCGGTCGACACGACCCTCGTCTCGCTCGGCGCCGGCCTCTCCGGTCTCGTGCTGGTCGTCCACGTCGTGCTGCGCTTCGCGGCGCCCGAGGCCGATCCCTTCCTCCTCCCGATCGCCACCGTCCTCAACGGGCTCGGCGTCGCCGAGATCTACCGGATCGACATCGCCGACGGCGCGACGGGCTGGGAGTCGGTCGCCGTCCGGCAGATCATCTGGAGCGGCCTGGCGATCGTCGCCGCGATCGTCGTCCTGCTGGTGATCCGCAACCACCGCGTCCTCTTCCGCTACACCTACGTGGCCGGATTCGCGGCGATCGTGCTGCTCCTGCTCCCCCTCCTGCCGTTCATCGGCAAGGAGGTCAGCGGCGCCCGCGTCTGGATCGGCATCGGCGACTTCTTCAGCTTCCAGCCCGGCGAGATCGCCAAGATCGCGCTCGCGGTCTTCTTCGCCGGCTACCTCGTCCGCAACCGCGACTCGCTCTCGATGGTCGGCAAGACCTTCCTGAGGATGCGCTTCCCGCGACTGCGCGACCTCGGCCCGATCCTCGTGGTCTGGGCCGTGACGATGGGCGTCATCGTCTTCCAGCGCGACCTCGGCACCGCGCTGCTCTACTTCGGCCTGTTCCTCGTGATGCTCTACGTGGCGACCGGCCGCACGAGCTGGGTGCTGATCGGCGTCGGGCTCTTCCTCGGTGGCGCGATCCTCGCCAGCCAGACCCTCGGCTACGTCGGCAACCGCTTCGCGAACTGGCTCGACGCCTTCAGCTCCGACCGCTACGGCGCCGACCCCGGCGGCAGCTACCAGCTCGTGCAGGGACTGTTCGGCCTCGCCCACGGCGGCCTGCTCGGCACCGGCCTCGGCCAGGGCATGCCCGACATCACCCCGGTCCCGCAGTCGGACTACATCATCGCGAGCCTGGGCGAGGAGCTCGGCCTCGCGGGCCTGTTCGCGATCTTCGGCCTCTACCTCCTGCTGGTCTCGCGCGGCTTCCGAATCGGCTTCGCCGGCCAGGACGACTTCGGCCGGCTCCTCGGCGTCGGGCTCTCGTTCGTGATCGCCCTGCAGTGCTTCATCGTCATCGGCGGCGTCACCCGCGTCATCCCGCTCACCGGCCTCACCACGCCGTTCCTCGCGGCCGGCGGCTCGTCGCTCGTCGCGAACTGGATGATCGTCGCCGTCCTGCTCCGCCTGTCCGACACAGTGCGCAATCAGCCGCGTCTGGTGGTGTGACTCCCCGATGAACCGAGAACTCAAGCGCGTGAGCTTCGTCGTCCTGGCGATGTTCGTGGCCCTCTTCGTGTCCACCTCCACCATCCAGGTCCTCCAGGCCGACACCCTCTCCGAGGACTCCCGGAACACCCGGACGCTGTACGAGAGCTTCTCGACGGAGCGCGGCGTCATCCTCGCCGGCGGGGAGCCCATCGCCTCCTCGACGCCGTCGGACGACATCTACAAGTTCCAGCGCCAGTACGCGAACGGCCCGCTCTACTCGGCCGTGACCGGCTACTTCACCCTGAACCAGGGCACCACCGGCATCGAGCGCTCGCTGAACGACTACCTCTCCGGCACCTCGAACTCGCAGTTCTTCGACGAGATCAACAACCTCGTCACCGGCCAGGACCCCAAGGGCGCCTCGGTCGAGCTCTCGATCGACCCGGTCGCTCAGCAGGCCGCGTTCGACGCCCTCGGCGACTACACCGGAGCGGTCGTGGTCACCGAGCCGGCCACCGGCCGCATCCTCGCGATGGTCTCCAAGCCGACCTTCGATCCGAGCGCCCTGGCGTCGCACGACACGGACGACGTCCTCGCGGCGTACCGCGCGCTGAACGACGACCCGACCGACCCGCTCATCAATCGCGCCATCGGCGGCTCGCTCAACCCGCCCGGCTCGGTCTTCAAGCTCGTCGTCGCCTCGGCCGCCCTCGAGTCCGGCCGCTTCACGCCGGATTCGAGCTTCCCGAACGTCCAGGCGTACACCCTTCCGGGCTCGAGCTCGCAGGTCACGAACTCCGGCGGCGGCCTCTGCGGCTCGGGAGACACGGTCACCCTCGCCACGGCGGTCTCGCTCTCCTGCAACGTGCCGATGGCCGAGATGGGCGTGCAGCTCGGTGCCGCCGCGATCCGCGCGCAGGCCGAGAAGTTCGGCTTCGACACCGAGCTCGAGATCCCGATGTCGGTCGAGGCGAGCACCTACCCGCAGACCACGGACGACGCGCAGACGGCGCTGACCGCCTTCGGCCAGTACGAGGTGCGGGCGACCCCGCTGCAGATCGCGATGGTCTCCGCGGCGATCGCGAACGGCGGCGAGGTGATGCAGCCGAACCTCGTCGACGTCATCCGCTCGCAGGACCTCAGCGTGCTGCAGCGCTTCGAGGAGAAGTCGCTCGGCCGGGCCGTGAGCACCGAGACGGCGGACGCCGTGAAGGCCATGATGGTCGCCAGCGTCCAGGGCGGCGCGGCGACGAATGCAACAATAGGTGGCGTCACGGTGGCCGGTAAGACCGGCACCGCTGAGAACGGCGGGGACGACCCGTACACCCTCTGGTTCACCGGATTCGCTCCTGCGGACGATCCGCAGTACGCCATCACCGTCCTCGTGGAGGACGGCGGGGGGCTCGGCCAGACCGGGTACGGCAACCTGATCGCCGCACCCATCGCACAACAGGTACTAGAGGCGGTGCTGAACAAATGAGACCCACATCAGGCCTCACCTTCGGGGGACGCTACGAACTGCAGTCCCGGATCGCCATCGGCGGCATGGGAGAGGTGTGGCAGGCGACGGATCTCGTCATCGGCCGCACGATCGCGATCAAGATCCTCAAGGACGAGTACCTCGGCGACCCCGGGTTCCTCGAGCGCTTCCGCGCCGAGGCCCGGCACGCGGCGCTCGTCAACCACGAGGGCATCGCCAACGTCTACGACTACGGCGAGGAGGACGGCTCCGCCTACCTCGTGATGGAGCTGGTGCCCGGCGAGGCGCTCTCCACCGTCCTCGAGCGCGAGCGCGTGCTGTCGACCGACAAGGTCCTCGACATCGTGGCGCAGACCGCGCTGGCCCTGCACGCGGCACACGCCGCGGGCCTGGTGCACCGCGACGTGAAGCCCGGGAATCTCCTGATCACGCCCGACGGCCGCGTGAAGATCACCGACTTCGGCATCGCCCGCATCGCCGACCAGGTCCCACTCACCGCGACCGGCCAGGTCATGGGCACCGTTCAGTACCTCTCCCCGGAGCAGGCGAGCGGCCAGCCCGCCTCCCCCGCGACGGACATCTACTCTCTGGGCATCGTCGCGTACGAGTGCCTCGCGGGCCGCCGGCCGTTCACCGGGGAGTCGCAGGTCGCCATCGCAATGGCCCAGATCAACGACACCCCGCCCGAGCTGCCGGTCACGGTCGCCGAGCCCGTCCGCAACCTGGTCTACTCCTGCATCGCGAAGAAGCCGGTCGACCGGCCGGCGACCGCCGCGCACCTCGCCCGCGCCGCGCAGGCCCTGCGGTCGGGCGACGTCCGCGGTGCCGCCCTCGCGGTACCCGCCGTGGCCGCCGACCTGCCGAACACGCAGGCCACCACCGTCCTGCCCTCCGCGGCGGGCAACGCGACCCAGGCGACGACGATCCTGGGCGCCGGAGCGACGAACGTCTTCGCGGCGAACCCGCCGACGGGCGCCCTGGACGAGCCGATCGAGGTCGAGGAGCCGCGCAAGCGCAGCCCCTGGACCTGGCCGCTCGTCGCCCTGATCGTGATCCTCGCCGTCGTGATCGGCGGCACGATCTTCGCGCTGACCAGCAACGGCAGCACCGAGGCCGAGCCGACGCCGAGCCAGACGGTCAGCCAGACCCCGTCGCAGGCGCCATCCCCCTCGCAGACGCCGTCGGCGACGCCGAGCTCGAACATCGTGGTCATCAACTCCTCCGACTACGTCGGCCGACCCTTCGACGACGTCGAGGCCGAGCTCACCGAGCTCGGGATGGGCGTCCAGCGCGAGGAGGGCTCCAGCGCTCCCAGCTCGGACCAGATCGGCACGGTCGAGGAGGTCAACCCGACCGCCAACGTGATCAAGGGCACCACGATCGTCGTCACGACCTACACCGAGGTCGCCGTCCCCGGCGCCCCGACCGCCGTCCCGACGGTCACTCCCGCCGCGTCGAGCGTTGAGCCCGGCGACACTTTCAACGTCACCTGGAGCAACTACAACCAGTGCCCGAGCGGAACCTCCGTGACCGGTTACCGGGTGACCGTCGCCGGCGAGGGCGCGACAGTGACGAGCACCAACCCGTCGACGTCGACCACTGCGACGATCCAGGCCGGCGAGTCCGCAGGCTCGATCGACATCACCTACACGGTGCTCTGCGGCGAGCCCGAGTCCCCCGCCTCGCCGACCCTCTCGGTCCCCGTCGTGGCTCCTACCCCGTCGCAGACCCCGACGGCGACGGCCACCCCGACCTCGTCGGCGCCGGCCTCGAACGCCCCCGACGAGCGCTGACCCTCCCGAGAGGCCGAGAGCCGCCCTTCCACCGCACGCGGCAGGAGGGCGGCTCTTCCTCTCACTGGCCGGAGCCACTCCTGGCACGCGCGATCACGAGCGTGATCGTGGCAGCGATGAGTCCCGAACCGACCGAGACGGCCACCCGCACCACCGGATGCAGGTCCGTGCCGAGAGCGACACCGATGCCGACGACGAGAATCGTCGCGAACAGCGCGACTCTGGCGAGCCGCTCGGGTGTGGGCCGATGTGACGAGGTCATGGTGCTCCTTCGTTGCGTGAACGTGATGGTCGATCCGGGCGTTCGCGGTTCGTCTCCAGCCCGACCCTGGTCAGAATTCCCGCCGTCGTCGCCGAGCCGCGATGCCCGGAGCCGCCGCGCACACCGCGCTGCTGAGTCGGGTATCGATGGAGCTGGACGTCGTGAGAGCCGTCAGAGCGCGAGGCCGACCCGCCAGGTAGTGCGCCCGGACGAGGTGCGACGGGCAGGCCCCAGCGAGTGCCACCGCTGTCGTCAGGCGGAGGGCGCCGGCCGCCACGACCTCGTCCTCATCCGCTGCGGCCCGAACCCGGCGGATGAGGAAGCCGTCGTCGAGCCGGAGTCTCGCGGAGATCAGGCGAGCCAGCGCTGGCATCGTCAGGAAGGCGCTCACCGCGAGAAGGAAGGCGAACCAGACCGGAACGACCGAGCTCGCGAGGAGACAGAGGACGGACGGCGAGGTGATGACGATCGAGGCGACCAGTGCCCGCGTGATCGAGCGGTGTCCCTCGGTCGACAGCATCGTCGACGAGCAGTCCGCGCCGAGACTCTCCACGAGGACGGCCGGAAGACCCGCGCGGGGCAAGGACGGCAGGACGATACTCGACGCGCTCCGCCCCGCGGAGTCCGTGCTCAAGACGTTGACGCGCACTCGATCGAGTGCCATCTCGATCACGTTCCTTCGCAGACGTACGCCGATGATCGACGAAGCATGTACTTCTCGCTCACGGCGACCCACCAGACCGAAACGGATTACGAGCCCGCCTTCGCGCTGCAGAACCTCGAACGCATGGAAGCGCACCACCATGACACCGCAGCCGACGAGGGCAGAGGTGAGGACCAGCGCCACCGACGCGACTGCGGAGCCTCTCTGAAGGAGGAGGCGAAGAGCGGGAGCAGACCGAGCTCGTTCATGACGTTCAGCGCCGTGGAGGCGCACATCGCTGCGAGGACGAAGAGCTTCCCCTGCGTGAAGCCGGCGAGGAGAAGATCTGTCGCGCTCGACCGATACAGGACCTCGACCCGATCGAGGGCCGAACGGCGCGACAGCGGAGAAGGATCACGCGCGATCGACGGCCGCGCACCTCGACTTCCTGAGGAATCACAGGGGTGTCGTGCCTCTGTCCGGATCCCAGAGGTCCTCCCGAGCTCCGCGATCTCCTCCGCCCTGGATTCGTCGAGTCCGGGCAGAACGACAGCCGACTCTCCCGCACTGGCTACCGTCAGACGCTCGAGCCCGAGAAGACGGTCGGACCAGGTGGACCGCGCGTCGACGGAGACGACGTCGTGCCACGTCACCGTCCGGACTCGACGGAAGACGAGTCCGCTCCTCACCTGAAGTCCGTCGCTCTCGATGACCACGAGCATGGAGAGCCAGGTGTGAACGGGGTGAACGAGTCGCACGCACAGAAGGAGGAGGAGAGCCGGCCGAAGCCAGAGGCCCAACCCGGCGCTCTGCTCAGCACCGGCGACGACGACGGCGAGAAGAAGCCCCGCCGAGGAAGGCAGTTCTGCGAGATACGTGGCGCCGATGGACCGCAGCGGCAGTCGTCGCCCATCAGTCATCGTTCGGTCCGTGGACGGATTCAGCGCCCAGAAGATTCAGCGCGACAGATCTGACACGCTGCGCCTCCTCCTTGCCGAGAGGCCCCAGTCGCTCCGTGGTCGTAGCGCAGACGAAGACGACGACCACGAGCCCGAACCGGCGGAGAAGAGGACCCTCGACGAGCGTCACCGCCACGAGCTGCGCTGTGGACAGCACCACGGAGCGTTCGACGAGGACACCGCGCCGGATGCGCACTGCGCACTCGTCGACCTGGTACGACGTCGACCGGATGAGCGCTCGATCCACCAGAGGTATCTCGACGGCGATCGCGAGAACGAGGAGAGCGCAGAGAGCGGTCATCGCGACGGGTCGGAGGTCCTCCCGCACGCCGACGACGAGTCCTGAAGCGAGGAGGACACCGCCGATGACCGCCTCGATGCAGGAACGAACGACTCTGTAGCGGAGCGCCTCCCGGGGCAGGGTCGACGAGCAGCTGGGAGTCCTCGACATCGGTTCGCTCTCGTCCTCTCGTCGTAGGCCGACGGGGCCTGCTCTCCGGCACAGCCCTCGGAAGGATCCCTGTCTGATCGGTCACCGGGCTAGGAGAACGACGACAGAATAAGGATACGAGATTCACTCAAGAACTTGGCGGTGTCGCTTGCTCGTGGTCCGATGCACCGACCGTCTGCTCGGGACCGAGCGCCGAGCCTTCGAATCGCAGGAGCGGGCAGGAGTACTCGTCGGAGCAGACTCGAGGACGCACCACGAGGCGTGGGACGCCGCGCCGGGCTGCCGGGAGGCGCCCGGGTACACTTGCCGTGGCTCCCCGGGGGCCGTGCCACACGGAAGTACAGGGCGGGAGCGTGCGCGTGACGGATGAGGGACGCCTGATCGCAGGACGGTACCAGGTCGGGCCCCGGCTCGGTCGCGGCGGGATGTCCGAGGTCTACCTCGGCACCGACACCCGCCTGGGGCGCACGGTCGCGATCAAGGAGCTCAAGCTCTCGCTGTCCTCCGACTCCGCCTTCCGCCTGCGCTTCCGGCAGGAGGCGCAGTCCGCGTCCCGCATGTCGCACCCGACCATCGTCCGCGTCTTCGACGCCGGCGAGGAGGTCTCGCTCGACGACACCGGCGCGGAGTCGCGCCGTCCGTTCATCGTGATGGAGCACATCGAGGGCCGCCTGCTGAAGGACGTCATCGCGGAGGGACCGGTCGAGGTCGACGAGGCCGTCCGCATCACCGAGGGCATCCTCACCGCGCTCGAGTACTCCCACCGCGCGGGGGTCGTCCACCGCGACATCAAGCCCGGCAACATCATGCTGACCCCCTCGGGCCAGGTGAAGGTGATGGACTTCGGGATCGCCCGCGCCGTCTCCGACTCCGCCGCGACCGTGGCGCAGACCACCGCCATCCTCGGCACCGCCGCCTACTTCTCGCCGGAGCAGGCGAAGGGCGAGCAGGTCGACGCGCGCAGCGACCTCTACTCCGCCGGCATCGTCCTCTTCGAGCTGCTCACCGGCCGCGCTCCCTTCCGCGGGGACACTCCGGTGGCCGTCGCCTACCAGCACGTCAGCGAGACGCCCCCGGCGCCCAGTTCGATCAATCCCGCCGTCTCGCCCGCCCTCGACGGCGTCGTCGCCCGAGCGCTGTCGAAGGACCGCTACGAGCGCTTCCAGGGAGCGGCCGAGTTCCGCGACGACCTGCGCGACGCCGCGGCCGGCCGCCTCCCCGACCACCGCCCGATCGACGAGCTGACCACGTCTCTCTTCGCCGCACGCAGCGGCGGCGGCATGAACGACTCCGAGCTCGCGCTGCGCCAGCTCGCGGAGGACAACTCGATCGTCCGCACCCAGCGCCGCCCGCCGGTGCTCTGGATCTGGTCGTCGATCGTCGTGCTCGCCGTCATCGTGGCGGCGCTGGTGATCTGGGTGCTCACGCTCCAGCCGACGACCACCCTGCCCTCGCAGTCGCGCGAGGTCCCCGTGCTGACGGGCACCAGCTACGACAGCGCGCAGTCGACGCTCACCGAGCTCGACCTGGTGGCGAGTCAGCTCGCCGAGTTCAGCGACACGGTCCCGGCCGGCGAGGTGATCCGCACCGACCCCGGCTCGGGCACCATCGTCGCGCCCGAGACGGTCATCCGGGTCTACGTCTCGCAGGGCGCCCAGCCGGTGGCCGTCCCGGAGACGGCAGGGTCGACCCTCGAGGAGGCGATCGCCGCCCTCACCGGGGCCGGCTTCTCGGAGGGATCGCAGACGCGCCAGAACTCGCCCACCGTGCCGGGCGACGTGGTGCTCTCCAGCACTCCCGCCGGCGGCCAGCAGCTCGCCCCGGGGACGCCGGTCGACCTCGTCGTCTCCTCGGGCCAGGTGACCCTGCCCGACCTCGTCGGCCAGACGCTGAGCACCGCCCTGGCGACCCTGGCGTCCGAGCAGCTCCAGCTGATCGGCGAGGAGGCTCCCGACGAGACCTGCGAGTCCGTCCGGGCCAACCCGCCGATCACCACCCAGTCGATCGCCCCGGGCGACGTCCCCCAGGGCTCGACCGTCGAGCTCGGCTTCTGCGCCGGCTGACCCTCGCTCCCGGAGGGGCGCATCGAGACCCGCCAGCCCCGACACGGGGATCTCGCGGGGCACCCACCGTGAAAGAGACGCCCGCACCCATGCTGGTCGAGTAACCCCGCACGGGCGTACATGCTGGTCGAGTAACCCCGCACGGGCGTACATGCTGGTCGAGTAGCCCCGCAGGGGCGTATCGAGACCCGTCGTCGTCAGCAGGACAGGTCCGCAGACTCGCCCTTCCGGCGCTGGTGGATCTCGACACGCCCGCTGCGCGGGCTACTCGATCAGCAAGGACGGCCCGGGCGGTGGGCGCCGGACTCGGGCGTCCTACGCGCGCCGGGCGGCGTCCGCGAGCGGCGGCGCGAGCCGCAGCACACCGTCGTCCGGCGAGCCGGCGTCCAGCGACGTCCCCACCCGCCCGCGGATGTCGCTCGGGGTGAGACCCTCGCGACGCTTCAGGGCCCGGCGGAGGTGATCGGCGGACGAGAAGCCCGACGCCGCAGCGATGGTCTCGAGCGGCACCTCGCGCGGGCGGCGCCGGAGCAGCTCGACGGCGCTGGCGACCCGGGCGCGCTCGATCTCGCTCGCCACCGTCGTCCCCGCGTCCTCGAAGAGCCGCTGCAGCGAGCGCGTGGACACGTTGACCGCGTCCGCGACCGCCTCCGGGGTGCAGCGCGGGGTCCGGTGGGTCCGGTCGATCACGGTCCGCGCTCGGCCGAGGGTCGCCGCGCGCACACTCGTCGTCCCGGGCTGGGAGCCGGCCGAGGCGAGGAAGGCGCTCACGAGCAGCTGCTTGACCACGTGCCCGAAGCCGTCGACCTCGTGGTCCGACGGGAGTCCCGTGCCCGACTCCGCCGCGAGCGCGAACGCCGTCGTGAAGGCGAAGGCCGCCCGGGTGGACCGGGCGTCCGGATCGAGCGCGTACACGTTCGAGCCGAGATCGAAGCCGTAGCGGCGCATCTCGTCCGCGCGGATGGTGATCTGGAGGGAGGTGACGGGCATCGTCGACTCGGTGGTGAAGGTGGTCGTCCCCGGCTGATAGGCGATCGAGCCGGGCCGCAGGAGCACCGTCCGGTCCGGCCCGACGAGCCGGACCGCGCCCTCGATCAGGAAGCTGAAGCTCAGGATCGACGTGTCGTCGGCGCCCCAGGTCCCCCGGAGGACCCGCAGAGGCGAGGTCGTCAGGAGCACGACGCTGATGCCGGCCGCGGTGAAACCGGAGCCCGCCATGCGCGGAACAGTGCCCGGCTTGACGACAATGCGTGGGCCCAGTGTCTCGAGCTCGCGAATTCCGGAATAAGCCCAAGAAATCGATTCCACCATGTGATGCCTCGGAATTCTCTTCTCGACGGCACCGGTCCCCTAACCGGCGCCCTCCGATTATGCCCGTCATGCCCCTCGCATCATCCGCCAGTGCTCCGTCAAATCACGCCACCCGCTCGGGGGGATCGCGAAGGCCCGCGAGCGGCACTTCCTTGTCGTGGCGCCGATCTCTAAAAGAGTACGCGCTCTCATAGCGCGTCGATGGCGCGGATCGCACCCCTTCTGACGCTCATCTCAGCCCCCCATCAGGGGGTGACCCGCACAGGTGATCTCTCGGACCGGGAGGGGTGAATGGGGCGTCGATAAGCGGTGAATGGGCCTGATCACCCGGTCCGATAAGCGGTGCGGAACGACCGGGCTCCGCATTCCGCTCCCGCGCCTATCGGGTCGGACGGGGCAGCTCCGTCTCGAGGAGCCAGTTCGAGATCAGCCGACGACCGCCCTCGGTGAGGACGGACTCGGGGTGGAACTGGACGCCGACCGCGGGGGCGGTCCGATGGCGCAGCGCCATCACGACCCCTTCGGCGGTCCCCGCGATGACGGCGAGCTCCGCAGGCAGTGTCGAGCGCTGGACGGCGAGCGAGTGGTAGCGCATCGCCGTGAATCCCGAGGGGATCCCGGAGAACAGCGGGTCGCCGTCGTGCACGACCGCCGAGGTCCGGCCGTGCATCAGCTCCGGAGCTTCGCGGACGCGCGCACCGAGGGCGTGCGCGAGCACCTGGTGCCCGAGGCAGACCCCGAGGAGCGGCTGCGCCTCGGCCAGGGCGTGCCGCGCGAGCGCCACCGACGTCGGGACGTCCTCCGGTCGGCCCGGCCCTGGCGACAGCACGATCCCGTCGCTCCCTGCCGCGCGGTCGATCGCGTCGCGCGGAGACAGCTCCGCTCCCTCGACGACGTCGACCTCCGCCCCCGCCTCGCGCAGGTAGGCGACGAGTGTGAAGACGAAGCTGTCGTAGTTGTCGACGACCAGGACCCGCGTCATCGCGCCGACCGCCTCGGGGGCCGGCTCACGTCCCGACGGTGACGTTCTGATCGAGCACGAGCGACTGCACCCAGGGGAAGACCCACTCGGCGAGCGCGGCGAGCACCGCCACCACGAGGACGATCACGAGGAGCAGCCGGAGCCACCAGGGTCCGGGCAGGACCCGCCAGAGTGCCGCGTACACGGTCAGCCCTCCTGCGCGAGAGAGGCGGCGATCTCGGCCGGCGCACCCGCGGAGCGCGGCTGCCAGGACTCGAAGACGCCGTAGGCGATGATCCGCTCGGCGGTGGACAGCAGAGGGTTGCAGCTCGTGAGGGTGATCAGCCGGTCGGTCGGCGTCACTCCCGTCGTCCACGGGACGGGGTCGATGACCTGGATCTCCGAGGGCTGCACGTACTCGAGGTTCCGGAACCGGTAGGTGTACCAGCCGTCCGCCGTCTCGATGTAGATCGCGTCGCCGAGCTGGAGCTGGTCGATCAGGTGCATGCCGCCGCCGTAGGCGCTGCGGTGCGCCGCGAGGGCGAAGTTCCCCGCCTCGCCCGGCATCTGCGTGCCCGGGTAGTGACCGATGCTGCCCTCGTCGAGGACGTTCTCGGCGTCCACGCCCTCCGCGATGGTGCGGACCCAGCCCTCGCCGTAGCGCGGGATGTAGAGGTTGCCGAAGGAGGTGTCGAGTGCCGCCACCGGAGCGATCACCGGATCGCCGAAGCCGGCGGGGGTCTCGCTCGGCGCCGTCGAGGGCTCCGGCGCGGGGGCGGCGTCACCCCAGCTCTGCCGGAGCTCCGCGGCCTCGGAGGTCTGCTGGCCGGCGATCACCGCGTCGTTCCACCAGAGCTGCCAGCCCAGATAGAGCAGGACGAGCGCTCCGGCGGTCATGAGCAGCTCGCCGAGGACGCCGAAGAACGTCAGGCGGCGGCGCGGTCGCCGTGTGCGCTCTCGTCGGTCGCGCGGTCGCAGCGGGGCGGCGGCGGGCGACGGGGCACTCATGCGACGAGTCTAGGCGCGGGGCGCGCCCGTCCGACGGGCTCCGCGGCCCCTGGCGCGTTCCGCACAGCCGCTCCTGCGCGCCTGCACGGCATCCCCCCGGCCTCGCGCTCCCGGTCGGCGGCCGTCTCCCGGTACAGTGGAAGGCATGGCACGAGCGACGAAGAGCCCGAAGCCCGAGCGCGACGAGGCCCGGACCGGTGAGGATGCACCCAATCCGGTGTGGTTCAAGCCCGTCATGTTCGGGTTCATGCTGCTGGGCCTCGCGTGGATCATCGTCTTCTACGTGAGCCAGGGCACGCTCCCCGTGCCGGATCTCGGCAACGCCAACATCCTCATCGGCTTCGGAATCGCCTTCATCGGCTTCCTCATGACGACGCGCTGGCGCTGATCACGCCCGCATGAACGACGCCCCGTCCGGTCCGCCGACGGGGCGTTCGTCGTCCCCGGGATCGGGTCTCCCGCCGGCCCTCGCATCGTCGGTCGCGCGCCTGCGTGCGGCGGGCTGCGTCTTCGCGGAGGAGGAGGCGGAGCTCCTGCACGAGGCGGCGGCCGGCTCCGACCGCCTCGACGCGCTCCTGCGTCGCCGTGAGGCCGGGGAGCCGCTCGAGCAGATCCTCGGCTGGGTCGCCTTCCGCGGGCTGCGCATCCCGGTCTCGCCCGGCGTCTTCGTCCCCCGACGGCGCACCGAGGCCGTCGTCGACGCGGCGCTCGCGCTGCTGGACGGGCGGGGGCCCGCGACCGTCCTCGACCTCTGCTGCGGTGTCGGAGCGATCGGGCGAGCCCTTCTCGAGGAGCGCGACGGCCTCACCCTCCACGCGGCCGACCTCTCCCCCGCCGCGGTCGCGTGCGCCCGGCGAACCCTGGCGGGACTCGCGACGGTCCACCGAGGCGACCTGTTCGCCGCCCTCCCCGAGGATCTCCGGGGTCGGATCGACCTCGTCGTGGTCAATGCGCCGTACGTGCCGACCGCCGCGATCGCGCTGATGCCACCGGAAGCGCGCCTGCACGAGCCGACGTCGACCCTCGACGGCGGGGGCGACGGCCTGGCGCTGCACCACCGGATCGCGGCGGAGGTCCTCCCCTGGCTGAGTGAGGACGGCGCGGTCGCGATCGAGACCAGCCGGGAGCAGGCGGAGCGGACGGCGGCGCTCTTCGCGGACGCGGGATTCGACCCGTCGATCCTCCTCGACGACGAGCTCGACGCCACGGTCGTCTCGGCCCCTCAACGGCGAACTACACGCGTGTAATTATCCCCAGGTGTTGAAACTCCTGTGGACAACTTCGGACCCCGCGCCAGTCCGCGGATGCGGAGCGTGTTCGGGCGCGCATCGGCGGCGGGACGGGGCGGGATCGCCGATCCGGAGGCCGTCTCACCGGCCGCTCCGAATGACAACGGCGTAGTTCTCCCCAGTGTTAACAACTCTGTGGATAACTTCGTCCCCAGCTGTGGACAGCTGCTGTGGACAGTGGAGAACGCCCTGTGGACAGGCTCCCGGCCCGTGCCGCGGGGCCTCAGGCCAGGACGTACGCCCCGACGGTGATCGCCACGAGGCCGACGCCGATCAGCCCGACGAGAAGGTTCTGGGTGCGTCGCTGCGAGCGCTGCCGCGTCCGGGTGAAGACGAGTCCGATGAGAGCACCGGCGACCAGGCCGCCGACGTGCGCCTGCCAGGCGACGTTCATCCCCGGCAGGAAGCCGATCACGAGGTTGAGCCCGACCAGCACCAGCAGCTGCGAGGCCTGCCCGCCGAGGTGGCGAAGGATCACGAGGTACGCGCCCATCAGCCCGAAGATGGCGCCCGAGGCACCGATCACCGGCGTCAGCGGGCTGGAGAGGAGCAGGACGCCGACCGAGCCTGCGAAGCCGCTGAGGAGGAACAGCGTCAGGTAGCGCCCGCGGCCGAGCATCCGCTCGAGCGCCATGCCGAAGACCCACAGCGTGTACATGTTCAGCAGGAGGTGGAAGGGCACCACGAAGAAGAGGGACGTGCTGTGCGCGAAGATCGACGTGATCATCCGCCAGGGCTCGAAGCCCGCACCGAAGCCGGGCAGCGTGTACGCGGGGAAGTAGGCGATCGCGTTGAGCACGGTGTTCCCGATGAAGGGGAGCACCTCGAGGATCCAGACCAGGACGCAGAGCGCGATGATCGCGTAGGTGACGGTCGGCTGGTCGGCCCGTGTCATCGCCCGCACCCGCGACACGAGCGGTCCGCGGACGCGCGGGGCCTCGCTGCGCTGCTGCGCCATGTCGTCCGGGCAGATGACACCGACCGGGGCCGGGGTCTGGCACTCGCCGCAGATCGTGCGACCGCACCGCTGGCAGCGCACGAAGCTCTGGCGATCGGGGTGGCGGTAGCAGGTGTAGGTGCTGCTGCTCGGCGGGACCTGGGTCACGGACGTTCCTCCGGGAGAGAGAACGAGGGCCGGGCCCAGACGGACCCGACCCTCGATGAGTGGTGGAGAGGCGGTCAGACCTCGGTGATCTCGACGCTCTCGATGACGACGTCCTCGAGGGGCTTGTCGCGACCGTCGGTCGCCACGGCCGACAGGGCGTCGACGACCTTCTTGGACTCGTCGTCGGCGACGGCGCCGAAGATGGTGTGCTTGCCCTGGAGCCAGGTGGTCGGCGCGACGGTGATGAAGAACTGCGAGCCGTTGGTGCCGCGACCCGCCTGCTTGCCGGCGTTCGCCATCGCGAGGATGTAGGGCTGGGTGAAGTCGAGCTCGGAGTTGATCTCGTCGTCGAACTGGTAGCCCGGGCCGCCGATGCCCTGGCCGAGCGGGTCGCCGCCCTGGAGCATGAAGTCGGGGATGATGCGGTGGAAGACGGTGCCGTTGTAGAGCGGCTCCTTCGTCTTCGCGCCCGTCGCCGGGTGGGTCCATTCGATGTCGCCGGTCGCGAGACCGACGAAGTTGCGGACCGTCTTCGGCGCGTGGTTGCCGTAGAGGTTGACGACGATGTCGCCCTTGGTCGTGTGGAACGTCGCGACTGCGGTGTGCAAAGGCATGGGTGGATTCTCGCACAGCGGCTCTGTAGGGCTCCGCAACGCCGGGTGTCAATGCGCTGGGTGCGCGATGCGCGGGCCGCGGGATGAGTGGCAGTATTGAGCCGTTGTTCGCCGCTCGTAGCCGATGGAGGACCAAGTGGGTCTGTCACGTAAGCACAAGAAGGATCTCAAGCGCCTCCGCAAGAACGCCGAGGCGGTCTGGAGTGAGCAGCAGGAGGTGCTGGCGCACGCCGCCTCCGTTCTCGAGAAGAGCCGCCGCCACGCGACCAAGTACGCGAAGAAGGAGGTCGTGCCGGCCGTCAAGGACGCCTACTCGAGCCGGGTGAAGCCCGTCTACGACAACGGGGTCTCCGCCGTCGAGGGCACGTACTCCTCCGCACGCGACGCCTACAAGCACAAGGTCCTCCCGACCTTCGCCGCTGTCGGCGGCACCGCCGCGGCCGCGTTCGAGGCCGCCAAGGACTCGAAGAACCGCGCGAAGCTCGCCGAGATCTCGAAGGCGCGCTGGGAGGAGCTCACCACTCCCCCGAAGAAGAAGAACAAGGTCGGCACGGTCTTCGCGATCGGCGCCGCCCTCGTCGCCGTGGGCGGCATCGGCTACGCCGTCTGGCAGACGTTCCGCGCCGACGACGAGCTGTGGGTCGCCGAGGACGAGCCGGCCAGCGCCGCGCAGTCGCCGGCGTCGACCGCTTCCTGAGTCGCCGCGTGAGGCCCGGACACCGCACTGCGGGTCCGGGCCTCACGCGTGTCCGGTGGTGCGCGGTCCGCGGTTAGGCTGCTGAGGTGGACATCCGGGTCGCCGCGTACGGCGTGATCATCGACGGCGAGCGCATGCTCCTCGCGCACTGGAGCCAGGGACCCTGGGAGGCGTGGACGCTTCCCGGCGGCGGCATCGACGAGGGCGAGTCGCCCGCCGACGCGGCCGTCCGCGAGATCTTCGAGGAGACCGGCTACCACGCCGAACTCGAGGGGCTGATCGGCGTCGACTCGCACGTGATCCCCGCGCACCGCCGCAGCGACCCCGACGCCGGCCCGCTGCACGCGATCCGAGTCGTCTACCGCGCCCGGGTGACCGGCGGCGAGCTGACCCACGAGGTCGACGGCTCGACGGACGCCGCGGCGTGGTTCCCGCTGGCCGAGGTCGAGGGACTCGAGCGGGTCGAGCTGATCGACGTCGCGCTGACGATGAACGAGGCCTGGACGCTGCGCTGACGGCGGGTCTCGATACGCCGCCTCCGGCGGCTACTCGACCAGCATGCAGAGCGCCTCACGGCGTCACATCCGATGTGGATCGACCTCCATGCTGATCGAGTAGCCCGCGCAGCGGGCGTATCGAGATCCATCCCGGGAATCGCGCGGTGCCGCCCGGTGTTGTCTCCCCTGTGATCGTCGAGCTCTACACGTCCGCGTTCTGCGGCGCCTGCAACGCGGCCCGCAGCGTGCTCGAGCGCGCGGCGGAGCTGGTCCCCGCTGCGGAGATCCGCGAGTTCGACGTCGCCTTCGCGCCCGAGGCAGCGGAAGCCGCGGACATCCGCTCCACCCCCACAGTCGTGGTCCGCGACGCCGACGGCCGCGCGGTGTTCCGTGCGGAGGGGGCGCCGTCACTCCCCCAGGCGCTCTCCGCGCTCGCCCTCGCCGTAGGGTGACCTCGTGCCGCATCGTCGTCGAGTCGCCAGCGTCGCGGTCGTGCTGGCGGCCACGGCCTCGCTGGCGCTGTCCGGCTGCGCGACGGAGCCCGTCTCCGAGGCGACCGTCGGCATCGGCCGCGGCGGACAGCGCGCCGAGGTGCTGGGCGTCGTCGTCGTCTGCTCCGGAGCCGTCGACGGCCTCGACCTCGCCGTCGAGGACACCGCTCCCCTGCTGATCGGCGATCGCGCGCGGCGGATCACCCGCTGGGTCGCCCCGGAGCCCGTCGACGACATCGGCGCCACCGACCTCGCCGGCCGCACCGTCTGGCCCGCCGACCGGGAGATCGAGCGCTTCCCTCTCGGCGTCGACCTCACCCTCGGCGCCTACGCGGTCGGCGGCTCGGTCATCGGGCGCCCCGTGGTCTTCACCGCCGAGCAGTTCGACACCCTGTCCGTCGGCGAGATCATCGTCGGCGACATCCGCGACGGCACCTCCGAGACCCTGTCCGTCGAGAACTTCCTCGGCCTGGCCTGCCAGCCCCGCTGACCCCGCCGCCGCACGCCGGAGGACGAATTGCTCGCCGTTCGGAGAGCTCTCATCAAGGGCTACCCGGCTATCCCTTGATCTGCGTCATCGCCCACTGACCGCCGAACCCCGTCGCGAGCGGGACGCAGGAACCGATCGTTCGAGGCCGTGGAGGTCCTGGCGGCCCTCGACGAGTTCGCCGCCAGAGCGCGCCGACCGCGGCACGGCACGCACGGCGGGTGAGGAGGACCCGCGGACGGGTTCGAGTGTGGAGCCTAGGAGATTCGAACTCCTGACATCCTGCTTGCAAAGCAGGCGCTCTACCAACTGAGCTAAGGCCCCGGACCGGCGGCGGAACGCCGGCGAGAGTGGAACGGCCCGACACCTCGCGATGTCGGGCCGTTCGGCACGTGGGGGTACCAGGACTTGAACCTGGGACCTCTTCATTATCAGTGAAGCGCTCTAACCGCCTGAGCTATACCCCCGAAATGGCCAGATGTGACTCTACCCGACGCCGGGTCAGAATCCCAATCGGCCGCTCCGCCCTACTGGTTGGTGAAGCCGACCAGCAGGCCGCCGGTGATCTTGACGCTGAGGTTGTACAGCAGCGCCACGATCGCACCGAGGGCGGTGGTGACGATGGTGTTCAGCACCGCGACGACGACCGCGAAGCCCATGATCTGGGGCAGCGAGATGATCGTGTTGAGGTCGAACGCCTCCGCGCCGGCGATGTCCTGGACGAGGCCGTTGACCTCGTCGAAGACGCCGGTCTGCGCGAGCACCGTGTAGACGAGGTAGACGACGACGATCGTGATGATCGCCAGCGTCAGACCGAGCAGGAACGACAGCTTGACGGCCGACCAGAAGTCGACGTACACCAGCTTGAGTCTGACCTGCTTCGCCGCCGGGCTCTTCGCGGACTTCTTGGCGAGCTTCTCGGCGACCGTGCTACTCATCGACGGACTCATCCTCCTCCGACACCGCTTCGGACTCGGCCGACGCCGCGGCGTCGGGATCCTCGTCCTGGGCGTCGAGATTGCGTTCGGTGTTCTTGGCGAGTGCGATGATGCGGTCGTCGTCTGCGAATCGTGCGAAGACGACTCCCATGGTGTCGCGACCCTTGGCCGGTACCTCGGC
Organism: Rathayibacter sp. PhB152; assembly: GCF_003751395.1. NCBI lineage: Bacteria > Bacillati > Actinomycetota > Actinomycetes > Micrococcales > Microbacteriaceae > Rathayibacter > Rathayibacter sp. PhB152. The sequence continues at coordinate 65,482 of NZ_RJUT01000001.1, forward strand.
CACGGCAGAGCGTACCACCTTGCCACTGGCGAGCACGACGAGCACCTCGTCGTCCTCCCCGGTGATGATGGCGCCCACCAGGTCGCCGCGCTTCTCCTCGAGCTTGGCCACCTTGATGCCCAGACCGCCGCGGCCCTGGAGCCGGTACTGGTCGACCGCGGTGCGCTTCGCGTAGCCGCCCTCGGTCACGACGAAGACGTAGCCCTCGTCGCTGACGACGTTGGCGTCCAGCAGTCGGTCGTCGCCGCGGAACGACATGCCCATCACTCCGGAGGTGGAGCGGCCCATGGGGCGGAGGGCCTGGTCGGACGCGGTGAAGCGGATCGACATGCCCTTGCGCGAGACGAGCAGCACGTCGCTGTCCTCGTCGACCAGGAGCGCGGAGACGAGCTCGTCGCCCTCACGGAGCTTGATCGCGATGATGCCGCCGGAGCGGTTGGTGTCGTACTCCATCAGCGCCGTCTTCTTGACGAGGCCGTCGCGGGTGGCGAGGACGAGGTAGCGGGCCGCCTCGTAATCGCGGATGTCGAGGATCTGCGCGATCTGCTCGCCGGGCTCCAGCGCGAGGAGGTTCGCGATGTGCTGGCCCTTCGCGTCGCGGCTGACCTCCTGCAGCTCGTACGTCTTGGCGCGGTACACGCGGCCGGTGTTCGTGAAGAACAGCAGCCAGTGGTGCGTCGTGGTGACGAAGAAGTGCTCGACGATGTCGTCGGCCTTGAGCTGAGCGCCGCGCACGCCGCGGCCGCCGCGGTGCTGGGCGCGGTAGGAGTCGCTGCGGGTGCGCTTGAGGTAGCCGCCGCGGGTGACGGTGACGACCATCTCCTCCTCGGGGATCAGGTCCTCGACGCTCATATCGCCGTCGAAGCCGAAGAGGATCTCGGTGCGGCGGTCGTCGCCGAAGCGGTCGACGATCTCGTCGAGCTCGTCCGAGATGATCGTCCGCTGGCGCTCCGGGCTCGCGAGGATCGACTTGTAGTCCTCGATCTCGGCCTGGATCCTGTCGTGCTCGTCGATGATCTTCTGGCGCTCGAGCGCGGCGAGCCGGCGCAACTGCATGTCGAGGATGGCGCGCGACTGCACCTCGTCGATGTCGAGGAGCTCCATCAGGCCGTCGCGGGCCTCCTCCACCGTGGGGGAGCGGCGGATGAGGGCGATGACCTCGTCCAGCGCGTCGAGCGCCTTGAGGTAGCCGCGCAGGATGTGGATCCGCGCCTCGGCCTCGTCGAGCAGGTACTGGGTGCGGCGGACGACGACCTCGACCTGGTGGTCGACCCAGGCGCGGATGAAGCCGTCGAGCGAGAGCGTGCGCGGGATGCCGTCGACGATCGCGAGCATGTTCGCGCCGAAGTTCTCCTGCAGCGGGGTGTGCTTGTAGAGGTTGTTCAGCACGACCTTCGCGACCGCGTCGCGCTTGAGCACGACGACGAGGCGCTGGCCGGTGCGGCCCGAGGTCTCGTCGCGGATGTCGGCGATGCCGGAGACGCGGCCGTCCTTGACCAGCTCGGCGATCTTGATCGCGAGGTTGTCCGGGTTCACCTGGTACGGCAGCTCGGTGACCACGAGGCAGGTGCGGCCCTGGATCTCCTCGATCGAGACGACGGCGCGCATCGTGATCGAGCCGCGGCCCGTGCGGTACGCGTCCTGGATGCCGCGGACGCCGAGGATCTGCGCCCCGGTCGGGAAGTCGGGGCCCTTGATGCGCTGCAGCAGCGCCTCGAGCAGCTCCTCGCGCGATGCCTCCGGGTTCTCCAGCGCCCACTTCGCGCCGGCGGCGACCTCGCGGAGGTTGTGCGGCGGGATGTTGGTGGCCATGCCCACCGCGATGCCGACCGAGCCGTTGACCAGCAGGTTGGGGAAGCGCGCGGGAAGGATCGCCGGCTCGCGGGTGCGGCCGTCGTAGTTGTCCTGGAAGTCGACGGTGTTCTTGTCGATGTCGCGGACCATCTCGAGGGCCAGCGGCGCCATCTTGGTCTCGGTGTAGCGGGGGGCCGCGGCGCCGTCGTTGCCGGGGGAGCCGAAGTTGCCCTGGCCGAGCGCCAGCGGGTAGCGGAGGCTCCACGGCTGGACGAGCCGGACGAGTGCGTCGTAGATCGCCGAGTCGCCGTGCGGGTGGAACTGGCCCATCACGTCGCCGACGACGCGAGAGCACTTCGAGAACGCCTTGTCGGGGCGGTAGCCGCCGTCGTACATCGCGTAGATCACGCGGCGGTGCACGGGCTTCAGGCCGTCGCGCACCTCGGGCAGCGCGCGGCCGACGATGACGCTCATCGCGTAGTCGAGGTAGGAGCGCTGCATCTCGAGCTGGAGGTCGACCGGCTCGATCTTGTCGTGCCCGTGGATCACGACACCGGTCTCGGTGACGATGTCCTCGCCGTCGTCCGGTCCGGTGGGGGTGTCTGATTCGTCTGCCATGATCTCTGTCTTCTCAGGTGGGTCCGGGCCCCGGGTCGTGACGGGGGCGGGTCGCGCTGGGTGTCAGTGTTCTCGTCGTCGGCCGCTGAGGCCGCTGCGTGGTGCTTCTCGGGAATGCGACCCATTGAGGGTCGCCGTCACGTCTTCGAAGTGGTCGCGGCGGCGGTCCACTGGACCGCCGGGCTGCCGCCTTTCGAAGGACGTGAGATTCCTCGCCATCTTCTAGATGTCGAGGAATCTCACGTCCTTCGCATTCTTCTGGATGAAGGAGCGGCGGGACTCGACGTCCTCGCCCATCAGGGTCGAGAAGATCTCGTCGGCGGCGGCCGCGTCGTCGAGGGTGACCTGGAGGAGGGTCCGCGTGGCGGGGTCCATCGTGGTCTCCCACAGCTCCTTGTAGTCCATCTCGCCGAGGCCCTTGTAGCGCTGGATCCCGTTCTCCTTGGGCATGCGCTTATTCGATGCGGCGCCGTGCGCGAGCAGCGCGTCGCGCTCGCGGTCGCTGTAGACGTACTCGTGCGGCGAGTTCGACCACTTGAGGCGGTAGAGCGGCGGCTGCGCGAGGTAGACGTAGCCGAGGTCGATCAGCGGGCGCATGTAGCGGAACAGCAGGGTCAGCAGCAGCGTCGTGATGTGCTGGCCGTCGACGTCGGCGTCGGCCATCAGGATGATCTTGTGGTACCGCGCCTTGTCGGGGTTGAAGTCCTCGCCGATGCCGGCTCCGAAGGCCGTGATCATCGCCTGGACCTCGTTGTTGCCGAGGGCGCGGTCGAGGCGGGCCTTCTCGACGTTGAGGATCTTGCCGCGGAGGGGGAGGATCGCCTGGGTCTCGGGGTTGCGGCCCTGGACGGCGGAGCCGCCGGCCGAGTCGCCCTCGACGATGAAGATCTCGGAGATCGACGGGTCCTTCGACTGGCAGTCCTTGAGCTTGCCCGGCATGCCGCCGCCCTCGAGCAGGCCCTTGCGACGCGCGGTCTCCCGCGCCTTGCGGGCGGCCATCCGCGCGGAGGCCGCCTGGATCGCCTTCCGGATGATGTCCTTGGCCTGGTTGGGGTTGCGATCGAACCAGTCAGCGAGCTGCTCGCCGGCGACCCGCTGCACGAACGCCTTGGCCTCGGTGTTGCCGAGCTTGGTCTTGGTCTGGCCCTCGAACTGCGGCTCGCCGAGCTTGATCGACACGACGGCGGTGAGGCCCTCGCGGATGTCGTCGCCCGAGAGGTTCTCGTCCTTGTCCTTGAGCAGGTTGTTCGCGCGCGCGTACTTGTTGACGAGCGTCGTCAGCGCCGCCCGGAACCCCTCCTCGTGCGTGCCGCCCTCGTGCGTGTTGATCGTGTTCGCGTAGGTGTGCACGCTCTCGGTGTACGCCGTCGTCCACTGCATCGCGACCTCGAGCGAGATGCGGCGCTCGGTGTCCTCGGACTCGAAGTCGATGATCTCGGAGTGCACGAGATCGGACTTCTTCAGCGAGTTAATGTACTCGACGTAGTCGACCAGGCCCTTCTCGTAGAGGAAGACGTCGCCGCGCGGGCCGGAGGTCTCGTTCTCCCCCTCGCCGTCGAACTCGATCTCCTTCTCGTCGGTCAGCGCGATGCGGAGGCCCTTGTTGAGGAACGCCATCTGCTGGAACCGGGCGCGGAGGGTCTCGTAGTCGAACTCGACGGTCTCGAAGATCTCGGCGTTCGGCCAGAAGGTGATGGTGGTGCCGGTCTCGTCGCTCGGCCCGCCCTTCGCGAGCGGCGACTCCGGCACTCCGTCCGCGAAGGTCATGCTGTAGGAAGCGCCCTGGCGCTTCACCTCGACCTCGAGTCGGGTGGAGAGGGCGTTGACGACGGACGAGCCGACGCCGTGCAGACCACCGGAGACGGCGTAGCCGCCGCCGCCGAACTTGCCGCCGGCGTGCAGGACGGTCAGCACGAGCTCCACGGTCGAGATGCCCTCGGTGGGGTGCATGTCGACCGGGATGCCGCGGCCGTTGTCGACGACGGTCAGGCCGCCGTCGGCGCGCATGACCACCTCGATGTTGTCGCAGTAGCCCGCGAGCGCCTCGTCGACGGCGTTGTCGACGATCTCGTAGACCAGGTGGTGCAGACCGCGCGGGCCCGTCGAGCCGATGTACATGCCGGGGCGCTTGCGGACCGCCTCGAGGCCCTCGAGGACCTGGATCTGGTTCGCGCCGTAATCGCCGGAGGACTTCGTCGACATCCCCTCGCCCCGTGCCGCCTCGGCGGGAGCGGCCGCGACCGGAGCGGAGGGGCCGGTGGAGCCGTTCGCGTCCAGGTCGTTCGCTGCGGGGGCTGACGTGGAGTCGGTCGGCTCGGGTGTCATAGCTGTGGAGTTCTCCTCTGACGGTCCGTCGCGGCGCGCAGGCGGATCTGGAGATCGCGCGCACGGGGTCGACGCTGCGGTTCGGCGGCCCTCCATTCTACCGCGCGGCGGCCGGTCGCGCGGCGCTCAGTGGCGATCTGACGAACGATTTCTCCGGGGTCGACCGAAAATGCGTCCTCAGCCGTAGGTATCGCGCGGACCACGCCCTGGAATCGACCTGGGGCCCTTTTTCCAGTTCGGGACGTCGGGCCCCTGGAAACGGATCGCGGTGATCCCCGCGTCCGGGTGGTTCACCGCGATGTGGTTCATGATCTCGATCCGCATCAGACGCAGCTGCGTCGACCAGGCCGTCGACTCGCACGCCACCGTGAGCACGCCGTCCACCACGCCGACCGGAGTGGAGTGCTTCGCCGTCTCCTCGCCGGCGATGGCCGTCCAGGACGACATCAGATCGCCCTGGGCGAGGGGAGCGGTCCAGCCGAGCTTCACCGTGAGAGAGGAGAGCACGTCGCCGAGGTCGTGCGGATCGCGGCCCCCGCCGAACGGGGCCGCGTCGCCCTTCGGCTCGGCGCGGTCGACGGTCTTGCGCACCCGGCGGGGGGCGTCGCCGCCGAAGACCTCCTTGAGGTGCTGGTAGACGCGCGCCGCCTCGGAGTCGGGAGCGGGGGAGGGAGCGCCGCGGCGGGGGGAGTCAGCCACGGTCGGGGTCCGGGGTGGGCTCGGGCTCTTCGGAAGGCTCGGGGACGGGCTCGGTCTCCGCGGAGGGCGCCGGCTCGGGCGCGGCGTTCGGCGCCGACTCGGCCTCGGGCCCCGCCTCGGGCTCCGCGGCCTTCTCGGGCGCGGTCAGGGGAGTCTCCGGGACGACGACGGCGTCGGACTCGACGATGCGGCCCGCCTCGATGCGCACGGTGTGCGCCGCCAGCGCCGCCGGGACGTCATCGAAGACGGCGGCCGTGATCAGCACCTGCTCGTAGTCGGCGACCACGGCGGCGAGCCGCTCGCGCCGGCGGGCGTCGAGCTCGGCGAAGACGTCGTCGAGCATCAGCACGGGATCGCCCATGGGGGAGTCGCGCCGGAGCAGCTCGGCCGCGCCGAGCTTGAGTGCGAGCGCGAAGGACCAGCTCTCGCCGTGGCTGGCGTAGCCCTTGGCCGGCAGGTCGTTCAGCTCGAACTGGACGTCGTCGCGGTGCGGCCCGACCAGCGAGATGCCGCGGTCGAGCTCGCGTCGGCGCACGGAGAGCAGGGCCCCGGAGAAGGTCGCGGCCAGCTCCGCCGGCGCCGCGGAGGCCTCGCCCGTCGCGACGGGCTCGTCGTCGTCGTCGACCGCTCCCTCGATGCTCAGGCGCGAGCGCAGGACCGGGCGCTGATCCGCTCCCGCGACCGCCTCGTAGGCGGCGCGGACCGGGCCGCTCAGCTCGTCGACCAGGGTCAGCCGCGACTGGATGATCTCGGTGCCGAGGGCGACGAGGCGCTCGTCCCAGATGTCGAGCGTCCCGAGCTTGGCGGGATCGCGGACGCCGCTCGCCCGCGCGGACTTGAGGAGGGAGTTGCGCTGGCGGAGCACCCGCTCGTAGTCCGCCTGCACGGCGCTCATGCGCGGGGAACGGAGGACGACCAGCTGATCGAGGAAGCGGCGCCGCGCGGACGGGTCGCCGCGGATGAGGAGGAGGTCCTCCGGTGCGAAGAGGACGCTCGAGAAGAAGCGGGGCAGCTCGCGCGGCTTGATGCCGCCGCGGTTGATCTGCGCGCGGTTGGCCGAGGAGCGGTTGATCTGCACCTCGGCGAGCAGGTCGCGGTCCCCGTTGCGCAGGCGTGCGCGGATCACCGCGCTGTCCTGCCCCGCGCGGATCAGCGCCTGATCGGTGGACACCCGGTGCGAGCCGAGGGTGGAGAGGTAGCCGAGCGACTCGACCAGGTTCGTCTTGCCCTGGCCGTTGCGCCCGACGAAGAGGTTCGGGCCCGGCGCGAGCGCGACGTCCACGGAGGCGTAGTTGCGGAAGTCGCTCAACGCCAGCTGCGTCACCTGCACGCGCTCACCTCCTCCGTCTCCACTCTGCCCGACCCGGCGCATGCCGACGCGGGGTCTCGATACGCCGCTGCGCGGCTACTCGACCAGCATGGAACCCCGCCGTCCGCAGGACGCGACCGAGCAAGCCACCGCGTCGTCCGAAGGACGCGCGTCCCCCACCGAGCACACCAGGAGTCGACGAACTCCCCCGCGCAGGGTGCAGGCGGCCGGAGGCCCGCCGCCGCCGTGAGAGCATCCCTGCCTCACGGTGGCGGCGGGCCGCAGGTCGCCGTCCGCGACCGGCTCTGCATGACGCCACAGCTTCGAGAAGCCGACCGCCGTGAGGCCGGGCAGGGACCGGCCTCACCGGTCGACTGAGCTGCGCTCAGTCGACCGCCTTGACACTGTGCCCGCCGAACTGGTTGCGGAGCGCCGCGACCGCCTTCATCGCGGGGGAGTCCTCCTGGCGGGAGACGAACCGCGCGAAGATCGAGGCGCTGATCGTGGGGACGGGGACGGCGTTGTTGATGGCCTCCTCGATGGTCCAGCGGCCCTCGCCGGAGTCCTGGACGTAGCCCTCGATGTGCTCGAACTCCGGGTCCTGCTCGAGTGCGCGGACGAGCAGCTCGAGGAGCCAGGAGCGGACGACCGTGCCGCGCTGCCACGCCTTGAAGGTGCCGGTGACGTCCTTGATGATGTCCTTGCGGGTGTCGAGGAGCTCGTAGCCTTCGGCGAACGCCTGCATCAGCGCGTACTCGATGCCGTTGTGCACCATCTTCGCGTAGTGACCGGCGCCGACCTCGCCGACGTGGACGAAGCCCTCCTCGCGGGGGCCCTCGGGGCGCAGCGCGTCGAAGACGGGCATCGCGTACTCGACGAGCTCCTTCGGGCCGCCGACCATGAGGCCGTAGCCGTTCTCGAGGCCCCAGACGCCGCCGGAGACACCGGCGTCGATGTAGTGGATGCCCTTGGGCTTGAGCAGCGCGTCGTGCTTGAAGTCCTCGGTGAAGCGGGAGTTGCCGCCGTCGATGACCAGGTCGCCCTCGCTGAGCTTCTCGGACAGGTCCGTGACGACGGCGTCCGTGATGGCGCCGGCCGGGACCATGACCCAGACGACGCGCGGCGCAGGGAGGGCGGCGATCATCTCGTCGAGCGAGGCGGCGTCCGAGACGTCCGGGTTGCGGTCGTAGCCGGTGACCTCGACGCCCTTCGCCCGCAGGCGGGAGCGCATGTTGTCGCCCATCTTGCCGAGTCCGACGAGTCCGATGTGCATGGTGAACCTTCCTGGGATTCGATGTCCGGCGGGCGGGTGCTCGTCGGGAGCAGGGCGGTCGCGGCGCTGCGATCGGGGAGGAGCGGTCAGCGCAGGAGCAGGTTCGGCTGGAGCAGGTAGCGGTAGCTGTCGCTCCCGGGCTGCTCGCGCGAGGTCTGCGCCGTGATCAGGACCGGTCCGGGCTTGTTGGGGTTCTCGGTCTTCGTGAACGCGATGCGCACGAACTCCGAGTGCACGGCGGCGAGGCCGTCGAGCAGGAACTGCGGCTTCAGCGACACGACGACGTCGACTCCGGTGACGATGGCGTCGATGCTCTCGGACGCCTGAGCCTGCTCGGAGCCGATGGCCTCGAGGGTGAGCCCGTCGCTGCTGAAGCTGAAGCGCAGGGCGGCCTCGCGCTCGAGGACGAGCGAGACGCGGCGGGTGGCCTCGATGAGGTCGCTCGTCGCCATCACGGCGTAGTTCTCGACCGAGGCGGGGAAGAGGCGCTTGACGGGCGGGAAGTTGCCCTTGATCAGGAGCGACGTGACCGTCTTGCGGTCGGCGGTGAAGGCGATCAGCTCGCGCTCGTCGCGCTGGGTGATCGCGACCGAGACGGTGCCGGAGTGGCTGAAGGTCTTGCCGACCTCCTGCAGGGTGCGCGCGGGGACCAGGGCGGTCAGCGGCTGGCTGGGGGCGGCGTTGTCGCCGTTGTCCCAGTCGATCTCGCGGACGGCGACGCGGTAGCGGTCGGTGGCGACGAGGCCGATGGTGTTCTCGGTGATCTCGAGCTGCACGCCGGTGATCACGGGGGTGACGTCGTCGCGGGAGGCGGCGACGGCGACCTGCGAGATCGCGGCGGAGAAGGCGTCCGCGGGGACGAGGCCGGTGGAGGCGTCGATCTCGGGGATGCTCGGGTACTCCTCCACGGGCATCTGCAGCAGCGTGAAGTGCGCGGAGCCGGCCGAGACCGAGACGCGCGACTCCTCCGTCGCGACGCGCACCGGGGCGTTGGGGAGGCGGTTCGCGATGTCGGCGAGCAGCCGGCCGGAGACGAGGACCGTGCCGGTCTCCTCGACGTCGGCCGCGATCTGCGTCTGCGCGGAGACCTCGTAGTCGAACGAGGAGAGCGTGAGGCCCTCGGCGGTCGCCTCGATGAGGATGCCCGAGAGGATCGGCAGAGTCGTGCGCTGCGGCAGCAGCTTGACCGCGAACGACACCGCCTCGCTGAAGACATCGCGGTTGGCTTGGAACCTCACGAGAACACCCCTGACGAGTCGTGGACGAAGACCGACGCCCATCGTACTCGTCAGCTTCGACGTGCCCGGAAGCACGGCGCCCTCCCGGCGCAGCCGAGCCCTGTGGAGAGGTTGCCGGTCCGCCCCTGATTAAAGAGAGAACTGCGTTAACAGTGTTAACACGTGTGGAAACTGTGGAAAACGTCCGGGACCCCTACTCACGACTGCGATGCGGAGGGGGTCGAGCTGTGGACGGAGTGTGAGCGCGGTCGTGGACGGCCTGTGGAGGGATCCGGGCGGGTGGTCGCGAGTGCACAGGCGGGGGCTCGGAGCGCACAGGTCGAGGGCGGTTGTCCACAGTTATCCACAGGTTGCTCACACGTGTGGAAATCGACCGGAATCGTTCGATGTGGCGAACGAGGGCGGGCGTGGCGGGGTGGTGCGGGGGCGTAGGGGGAGACGGCGTCACCGGGAGGGTGGGTCTCGATACGCCGCTGCGCGGCTACTCGACCAGCATGTGGGGGCCGCTGTGCGGGTGGTGGAGAGAGGGGAGCGGTGGGCGTCCCATGCTGATCGAGTAGCGGCCGGAGGGCGCGTATCGAGATCCGGCGTCACCGGGGGTCTCGATACGCCGCTGCGCGGCTACTCGACCAGCATGGGGGCCGCTGCGCGGCTACTCGACCACCATGGAAGCGCCGCTGCGCGGCTGCTCGGCCGGCGTGCGCGCGCGGCTGCTCGACCGGAGAGAGAGGGAGCAGCCGCGGCTCGGGCGTCAGCGGTTGGTCTTGATGCGGGTGGTCAGCTCGGTGACCTGGTTGTAGATGCTGCGGCGCTCCTTCATGAGCTCCGAGATCTTCTTGTTCGCGTACATGACCGTGGTGTGGTCGCGGTTGCCGAACAGCTGGCCGATCTTGGGCAGCGAGAGGTTGGTCAGCTCGCGGCAGAGGTACATCGCGATCTGACGGGCGGTGGCCACGGCCTGCGAGCGCGACGAGCCGTAGAGGTCGTCGACCGTGAGCTTGAAGTAGTCCGCGGTGTGATTGATGATGTCGACCGGCGAGATCACGTTGTCCTCGTCGAGCGTGATCAGGTCCTTCAGGACCGTCTGCACCAGCGCCATGTCCACCGGGGTGCGGTTGAGGCTCGCGAACGCGGTGACGCGGATCAGCGTCCCCTCCAGCTCGCGGATGTTGCTGGACACCTTCGACGCCATGAACTCGAGGATGTCGTCCGGGACGAGCAGCTTCTCGCTGACGGCCTTCTTGCGGAGGATCGCGATGCGGGTCTCGAGGTCGGGCGCCTGCACATCGGTGATCAGGCCCCACTCGAACCGCGAGCGCATGCGGTCCTCGAAGCCGGTCAGCGCCTTCGGCGGCAGGTCGGAGGTGATCACGACCTGCTTGTTGTGGTCGTGCAGCTGGTTGAAGGTGTGGAAGAACGCCTCCTGCGTCTCCGCCTTCCCCTGCAGGAACTGGATGTCGTCGATGAGGAGGATGTCGACGTTGCGGTACCGGCCGTGGAACGCGTTGCCGCGGTTGTTCGCGATCGAGTTGATGAAGTCGTTGGTGAACTCCTCGCTCGACACGTACCGCACGCGGATGCCCGGGTAGAGGCTCATCGCGTAGTGGCCGATGGCGTGCAGGAGGTGGGTCTTGCCGAGGCCGGAGTCGCCGTAGACGAAGAGCGGGTTGTACGCCTTCGCCGGCGCCTCGGCCACGGCGACCGCGGCGGCGTGCGCGAAGCGGTTGGAGCCGCCGATGACGAAGTTGTCGAAGCTGTACTTGGGGTTCAGCCGGGTGTCGGTCGCCGGCACGGTGCGCAGCTCCTCGACGACGCGCACCGGCGGGGCGACCGTGGCGGAGGAGCCGGTCACCGGCTCGAAGGGGTTCAGGGAGTCGGACGACGGGGAGCTCATCGGCTCGTGCTCGATGTCGGGGTTCACCACGAAGGCGAAGGTCGAGACGCCGAAGGAGTCGTCGAGGGCGCCGATCGCGCTGAGCAGCGGCACGCGGACCCGGTGCTCGAGCATCCCGCGGGTGAACTCGTTCGGGACCTCGAGGTAGAAGGTGCCCGCCATGATGCCCTTGGGCTCCACCAGCGAGACGAAGCCGTACATCGGCGCGGTGATGCGCTCGTCCCGCGACAGCTCGCCGCGGATCACGTTCCACGCGTCGATCATCGACGTGTCGTCAGGCATCTGTCTCCGGTCCTCGGTCGCTCTCGAAATCCTGGCCGCCGCCTCGGGCTGTCGTCCGTCACGGCGGGCCCTCGGTTCCAGCGGAGATCCGGGGCCCGATCCCTGCACAGGCGCTTCCACAGGCCTCGCCCGATCCCCGCGATCACGCGGGAGGGGGCGGTTCGCGCCTGTGGATAACTGCGGCTCAACACCGTAACCAACGGAGCCGACGGGAGACAAATCCACCACAGCGACACCCGCGTGTCAATGCGCGGAACACCGCGTCCCGTGTGCAGAATCGAGGTTTCGCCCGGCGCACATTTGACCGGTGGCGGCGGAAGACGTAGTTTAAGTCAGTTGACGCCTGCCCGGCGTCGGGAGCACGGTCCTCGCGGATCGGGCCGATCGGCACCCGGGCACCCCCTCTTCCCGGACGAACCGGAGCCCCCGCCACCGGCGTGGAGCCCCGCTCGCACCGCGGAACCCGTACGTGGAGATCTGACTATGAGCAAGCGAACCTTCCAGCCGAACAACCGTCGTCGCGCCAAGGTGCACGGCTTCCGTCTGCGCATGCGCACGCGTGCCGGTCGCGGCATCCTGAGCGCTCGCCGCGCCAAGGGCCGCACCGAGCTCTCGGCGTAGCGCCTAGCGATTCCGTCCAGCGGTGCTGGCCAGAGCCCATCGCATCGTCCTCGGTGGCGAGTACCGGGCAGTCGTCCGTCGCGGTGTGCGGTCCACGGGACCGCACACCGTCACGTATGTCCGGAGGTCCTCCGGCGACGCACCGGTGCGGTTCGGCTTCATCGTGGCCAAGACGGTCGGGACGGCCGTGAAGCGGAACACCGTGCGGCGCCGGCTCAAGGCCGTCGCCTTCGAGCTCGTGCCGCAGCTGGAGTCCGGGACGGACGTGGTCGTGCGGGCGCTGCCCGGCAGCGCCGACGCTCCGTGGTCCGCGCTGCGGCAGGACGTGGTCGCCGCCGTCACCCGTGCGCGCGCCGTCCGCACGGGCGAGGCGCTCCGGTGACGGCCGCTCCGTCGACGACCGCGCCGGTCGTCACCGCTTCCGGATCGTCGCCTGCGGCCTCCTGGACCGCCCGCCTGGGCTGGTTCCTCCTCCTGCTGCCGCGCAACATCGGCATCCTGCTGCTCGTCGTGTACCGGGCGGTGATCTCGCCGCTGTACGGCGACGTCTGCCGCTACTACCCGTCGTGCTCCTCCTACGCACTCCAGGCGGTCCAGCTCCACGGGCTCGTCCTCGGGTCCGTCCTCGGCGCCCGCCGACTCCTCCGCTGCCACCCGTGGGCGGCCGGCGGGGTCGACGACGTGCCGACCTCGATCCCCCTGCACCGACCGGCTCCCGGCCGGACCCGCTTCGCCGTGACGCGATTCGGGTTCGTCGCGGGCCCTCGAAAGGACTGACCCCCTCCCATGGACCTCCTCGGCACGATTCTCTGGCCCCTAAAGTGGGTGGTCGAGCTGCTCCTCGTCGCCTTCCACCAGCTGCTGACCTTCACCGGCCTCGATGCGGCGGCCGGCATCACCTGGGTGCTGTCGATCGTGGGGCTGGTCCTCGTCATCCGCGCCGCGCTCATCCCGATCTTCGTCAAGCAGATCAAGAGCCAGCGCCGCATGATGGAGGTGGCGCCGCAGCTCAAGAAGATCCAGGACAAGTACAAGGGCAAGCGCGACCAGCTGTCCCGCGAGGCGATGTCCCGCGAGACGATGGAGCTCTACAAGAAGACGGGCACGAACCCGCTCGCCTCGTGCCTCCCGCTGCTGATCCAGATGCCGATCTTCTTCAGCCTGTTCTCGGTGCTGAACTCGGCGCAGCACAGCCAGCGCGGCGTCGGTCCGCTGGACGACGTCCTCGCCCGCCAGTTCGGTGAGGCCAACCTCTTCGGCATCGCCCCGCTGCACCAGTCGATCCAGGGTGCGCTCGCGGAGGGCGGCCAGGAGCTCGTCGTCGTCATCGCCGTCGTCATGGTGGTCCTGATGACCGCCTCGCAGTTCATCACCCAGCTGCAGATCGTCTCGAAGAACATGTCGCCCGAGGCCAAGGCCTCGCCGACGTTCAAGCAGCAGCGGATCCTGCTCTACATCCTCCCGCTCGTCTTCGCCTTCTCGGGCTTCGCCTTCCCCCTCGGCGTCATGTTCTACTGGCTGACCTCGAACATCTGGACGATGGTCCAGCAGTTCATCGTCATCCGGAACATGCCGACCCCCGGCAGCGAGGCCGCGAAGGCCCGCGAGGAGCGCCTGCGCCGCAAGGGCAAGCTCGTCGAGGAGACGACCGACGCCGGCACCGTCACGCTCGTCGAGAAGAAGGTCGTGCAGCGCGCGCAGCCCGTCAGCAAGAACCGCTCCAAGAAGCAAGCCGGAAAGAAGTAGGCCCCCAGAATGACCGATTCGACGCAGATGTTCACCGGTGCTCCTGCCGCCCCGGACGCGCAGGCTCCGGCCGACGAGGAGCTCGCTCCGCGGGCCTCCTCCGCCGACGGCGGTGCCGCGCCGACGCTGTCCCAGCTCGAGGAGGAGGGCGACGTCGCCGCGGACTACATCGAGGAGTTCCTCGACATCTGTGACCTCGACGGCGACATCGACATCGAGGTCCGCAACGGCCGGGCCTACCTGTCGGTCACGGCCTCCGGCGACACCAACCTGCGCGTGCTCTCCCGCCCGGACGCGGTCCAGGCGCTGCAGGAGCTCACGCGTCTCGCGGTGCAGACGAAGACGGGCGGCTTCTCGCGGCTCATCCTCGACATCGGCGGCTCCCGCGACGCCCGCGAGGCCGAGCTGGCCCAGCTGGTCGACCGCGCGATCGAGCGCATCGAGGAGGGCGCGACGTCGGCGTCGCTGCCCCCGATGTCGTCCTACGAGCGCAAGCTCGTCCACGACATGGTCGGCGAGCGCGGTTTCGTGTCGGAGTCGCGCGGCGAGGCCCGCGAGCGCCACACCGTCATCACCCGCGGCTGAGCGCCGTGGAGCCGACCCTCGAGCCGGAGCCCGCCGCCGCCGCCGCGATCGCCGGCGAGCGACTGCCAGTCCTGCGGCGCTTCACGGAGGCGCTCGCCCGTGAGGGGGAGGAGCGGGGCCTGATCGGACCACTGGAGCTCCCGCGCCTCTGGACGAGGCACGTGCTCAACAGCGCCCTGGTGGCCCCTCTCCTGCGTCCGGGGCTCGTCGGTGATGTCGGCAGTGGTGCCGGTCTTCCCGGCGTCGTGCTGGGCATCGTGCGGCCGGACGTCCGCTTCGTGCTGATCGAGCCGATGGAGCGCCGGGTGCTGTGGCTGCAGGAGCAGGTCGACGCGCTCGAACTCGAGAATGTCTCGGTTCTGCGAGCCCGCGCCGAGGAGGTCCGGCTGACGGAGCCGCTGGATCAGGTCACGGCGCGGGCGGTCAGTGCTCTCTCGAAGCTCATTCCACTGACGGCGCCGCTGCTGCGACCGGGTGGCGAGCTCGTCCTGCTGAAGGGCATCAATGCCGAGAAGGAGATCGAGGCCGCGGCGAAGCAGATCCGCCGCTTCAAGCTCTCCCCGCCCGAGGTCGTCGTGCTCGGCGACGGCGTGCTCTCCGAGGTGACGAGGGTCGTCCGAGCTACAGTGGGATGATCGCCACGACGTCGCACGCGATCCCCTGAATCCTCGACTGTCGGTCCCTCGGTGCTGCCCCACTTCCACCCGCTGAGCGAAGGTTTCACGTGAAACGATCCGACCCCGCCGGACTGACCGGAGGATTCGACGCCTCGACCCCGCTCGCTCGCGAGATCGCGGACATGACGCGCCGGCGTGCGCTGCTGAACGCGCAGCCGCTGCCGAAGCCCGAGACGACCCGCGTCATCACGATCTCCAACCAGAAGGGCGGTGTCGGCAAGACCACGACCACCGTCAATCTGGCCGCGGGGCTCGCTCGAGGGGACGCGAAGGTGCTGGTCATCGACCTGGATCCGCAGGGCAACGCGTCGACGGCGCTCGGGATCGAGCACCGGGCCGAGACGGCGAGCGTCTACGACGTCATCGTGAACGACACACCCCTGGCCGATGTCGTGCAGAAGAGCCCGGAGTTCGCCTCGCTCTACGGAGTTCCGGCGACGATCCATCTCGCCGGCGCCGAGATCGAGCTGGTCTCCCTCGTCGCCCGCGAGCAGCGGCTCCGCCGGGCGCTGGACCGGATGCTCAAGGGGATGGACGAGCCGTTCGACTACGTCTTCATCGATTGCCCGCCGTCGCTCGGGCTGCTGACGATCAATGCCTTCGTCGCAGCGCGCGAGGTGCTGATTCCCATCCAGTGCGAGTACTACGCGTTGGAGGGTCTCAGCCAGCTGTTGAAGAACATCGACCTGATCGAGCGGCACCTCAATCCGAACCTGGCGGTCTCGACGATCCTGCTGACGATGTTCGACGGGCGGACGAACCTGTCCAACCAGGTCGCGGCGGATGTGCGCGAGCACTTCCCGAAGGAGGTGCTGCGCGCCGTGATTCCTCGGAACGTGCGGATTTCGGAGGCGCCGTCCTACGGGCAGAGCGTGATCAGCTACGACCCGCAGTCGTCCGGCTCGCTCGCGTATCTCGAGGCGGCGGCGGAGATCGCTCGCCGCGGCGTACCCAAGACCCCGGCGGCGACGCCCGATGGAGAGGACCGCTGATGGCGACCAAGCGCACAGGACTCGGCCGGGGCATCGGCGCCCTGATCCCGGTCAGCGACGACACCCGTTCGCGGCCCGTCGACGTCTTCTTCCCGGATCAGGTCGGTGCGGCGAACGCCGAGGACGAGCTGCTGCAGGTCCCCGGCGCACGGCTCGCGCAGCTGTCGCTGTCGGAGATCGTGCCGAACGCGGCGCAGCCCCGGTCGGTCTTCGACCAGGACGAGCTGGCCGAGCTGGTGCACAGCATCCGCGAGTTCGGGGTGCTGCAGCCGATCGTGGTGCGGCCGGTCACCGGGCGCAAGGGCGCGAAGTACGAGCTGGTGATGGGGGAGCGGCGCTTCCGCGCCTCCAAGGCCGCCGGCCTGAAGACCATCCCCGCGGTGGTCAAGGACACGGCCGACGAGAACATGCTTCGGGACGCGCTCCTGGAGAACCTGCACCGGGCCGAGCTGAACCCGCTCGAGGAGGCGTCGGCGTACCAGCAGCTGCTGAGCGACTTCGGCATCACGCAGGAGGCACTGGCGACGCGCCTCGGGCGATCGCGGCCGCAGATCTCCAACACGCTGCGCCTGCTGCGGCTCCCCGCCGACGTGCAGGCACGGGTGGCCGCCGGCGTGCTCAGCGCGGGGCACGCGCGCGCAGTGCTGTCCGTGGAGACGCCGGAGCTCATGCGCCGGCTCGCGGACAAGATCGTCAACGAGGACCTGTCGGTCCGGGCCGCTGAGGCGGCTGCCGCGCAGCTGAAGGCTCCGAAGGCCAGTGTGCGCGAGCCGGAGGAGGAGCAGGGCGGTCATGCCGGGCACCTCAGCACGGTGGCGGACCACCTCGGCGATCGCCTGAACACTCGGGTCAAGGTGACGCTCGGAGCCCGCAAGGGGCAGGTGGTCATCGACTTCGCGACGATCCACGATCTGAACCGCATCCTGGCGGAGATCGGCGAGCCGACTGAGGTATCGCTGGTGCCGTAAGGTGCGTTGCCGTTTCACGTGAAACGGTGTGAGCGCCGGGCCGGGTCTCGATACGCCGCCGTCGGCGGCTACTCGACCAGCATGGTAGTGGGACGAACGTGCGTGGGGCGCTGACGTCTCTCCCGGTTGGCTGCCCGAGAGCATGCACATGCTGGTCGAGTAGGCGCGTAGCGACGTATCGAGACCGAGCTATCGGTTGCAGTGGAGGTTGCAGCTCGGCGGGTGGGTCTCGATGCGCCGCCGGTGGCGGCTGCTCGACCAGCATGTTGTTGTCGCCCGTGCTAGGGCGATCAGGACGTTCGGTCGGCGGAGGTCCGGGCAGGAGCCTGTCTGTCGGCGGCTCACTGCGGTCAGCGACATGTTGGTCGAGTAGGCGCGCAGCGCCGTATCGACACCGGTCCGCTGACGCTGGTGGCCACTGTTGTCAGGAGGTTGGTCTCGATACGCCGCCGTGGGCGGCTACTCGACCAGCATGTTCAGCAGGACCGAGGCCTGAGGAAGAGCCTGGACTCGTGCGGTACTTCGCAGGCGGCAGCATGCTGGTCGATTAGGCGCAGAGCGCCGTATCGAGACCGGGCCCGCTGCTGCTGGCGGTAGCTGGAGGGAGGCGGGTGGGTCTCGATACGCCGCCACAGGCGGCTACTCGACCAGCATGTGCGGGGAGCGTTTCACGTGAAACGGCGGTATGGCTGACGCTCCGGACGACCGCGGGTGCGGGCCCGGATGTTTCACGTGAAACGGGGCGGTCAGGGGGTGAGGGCCAGGCGGGCGAGGGTGGAGTAGACGTCGCCGAGGTAGCGGCCCGAGGCCTCGATGGCCTGGGGGATGAGGGAGGTCTCGGTCATGCCGGGGAGGACGTTGGCGTCGAAGAACCAGGGGAGGCCGTCGGGGTCGACGATGAAGTCGAGGCGGGAGAGGTGGCGGAGGCCGAGCAGCTCGTGGACGGCGACTGCGACGCGGGAGACCTCGACGAGGGCCTCGTCCGAGAGGCGGGCCGGGGTGTAGAAGCGGGTCTCACCCGCGTTGTAGCGGGCCTCGAAGGTGTAGCGGCCCGCCACCGGGGCGATCTCGACCGGGGGGAGGGCGAAGGCGCCGTCTCCGAGGTCGAGGACGCCGACGGAGACCTCGGTGCCGATGATCTGCTGCTCGATGAGTGCGACCTCGCCGTAGGTGTAGGCGTCTACCATCGCGCGCGGGAGCTCGTCGGTCTCCGTCACGATGCTCACGCCCTGGGCGGAGCCGCCCTGCGCCGGCTTGACGACGAGCGGACCGGGGAGGTGCGCGCGGACCCGATCGAGGATCCCCGCGGCACCGAGCTCGCGGAACGTCTCGCGGGGGAGGGTGATCGAACGGGGAGTGGCGATGCCGGCCCGCGCGACGAGCGTCTTCGCGGTCGGCTTGAACCAGGCGAGTCGCGCGGCGTCTGTTCGTGAGCCCACGTAGGGGAAGCCGGCCGCCTCAAGCAGGCCGAGCAGCGCGCCGTCCTCGCCGCTCGCTCCGTGGACCGCGGGCCAGATCACGTCGGGTCGCTGGTCGAGCAGCGCGGCGAGCAGACCGGCGTCGGGCTCGCGGTGGGTGATGCGGTGCCCCATGGCCGAGAGCCGGTCGGCGACCCGGCGGCCGGAGCGCAGGGAGACATCGCGCTCGTGGCTGATGCCGCCGCTGATCACGACGATGTCGAGGGCGCGGTCCAGGGTGGAGAAATCGGTCATGACCTGGCCTTCTGTCGTTCGTGGATCACGGAGTCAGGAGATCTGGGGCGGGAGGACGGCGTCCCGCTGATCGACGTCGGCGCGTCTTCGCACTCGGGCATCGGCGAAGGTGGACAGCAGGTCGAGCTCGCCGTTGATCACCGTCGCGAGGCGGCGGATGCCGTCACCGATGCGCTCAGGAGTCGGGTAGCAGAAGGACAGTCGGATGTTCTGCCGGCCGTCGCCGTCGCCGAAGAAGGCCGTGCCGGGCGTGTAGGCGACCAGCTCCTTCACCGCGCGAGGGAGCATCGCCTTCGAGTCGAGCTCCTCGGGGAGGGTGACCCAGACGTAGAACCCGCCGTTCGGATTCGTCCAGGTGAGCCCGGGGAGGTGCGTCTCGAGCCCGCGGATCATCGCCTCCTTGCGCTCGCGGTAGACCCCGCGGAAGGTGTCGATCTGCGCGCGCCAGTCCGCCGTCGCCAGGTACTGCGAGATCACCAGCTGACTGAAGGACGAGGGGCTGAGCACAGCCGCCTCGTTCGCGAGGATCAGCCGCTCGCGGATGGCGTGCGGCGCCAGCGCCCAGCCGATGCGGAAGCCGGGCGCCAGGGTCTTCGAGAAGGTGCCGAGGTAGATGACGCCGTCCTCCTCGAGGGAGCGCATCGCCTTCGGTGGCACGTCCTCGAAGTAGAGCAGGCCGTACGGGTTGTCCTCGAGCACGAGGATGCCCTCGCTCTTGCAGATCTCGAGGATCTCGACGCGCCGGTCCCAGCTCAGCGTGACGCCCGCGGGGTTGTGGAAGGTGGGGATCGTGTAGAGGAACTTGATCCGCTTGCCGGCGGCGCGCACGTGCGCGATGTGCTCGCGCAGCGCCTCGGGGATCAGGCCGTGCTCGTCCATCGCCACGTGCTCGATCTCGGCCTGGTAGGAGTGGAAGATCACCATGGCGGTGACGTAGCTCGGGCCCTCGGAGAGGACGACGTCACCCGGGTCGAGGAACAGCTTCGAGACGAGCTCGAGGGCGTGCTGCGAGCCGGTGGTCACCACGATGTCGTCCGCGCTGGCGGAGATGCCCTCGAGCGCCATCACCTCGAGGATCTGCTCGCGCAGCACCGGCACGCCCTGACCGGAGCCGTACTGCAGCGCGACGGGTCCCTGCTCGCGCATGACAGTCGCCATCGCGTCGGTGACGAGGTCCTGGGGCAGTGCGGAGACGAACGGCATGCCGCCGGCGAGCGAGACGACCTCGGGGCGGGACGCGACAGCGAACAGGGCTCGGACCTCGCTGGCCGCAAGGCCTGCCGTGCGCTCCGCGTAGGAGTCGTACCAGGGGTCGAGGTTGGTGCCGGCGTTGATCACGGTGTTGTCGCTCCGCTCGATGGACAGGGTCTCCGACCGTCAGCCGGATCGATCCAGACTACTCGGCGGGGTCCGGGCGGACCGGGGGAGGGGAACGCCACCGCGCGGCCCGTGGCCTGCCTTCTGCGGCCGTTTCACGTGAAACACGACCGGGTTGCCAGGAACGACGACGCCCCCCGCGCCACAGGGGCACGGGGGCTTCGTCGGGGGTCGAACTCGAGTGAGCCCAGCTCAAGGAGCCCAGCTCGAGGAGTCGAATCCGGGGAGAGTCGAACTCAGAGGAACGCGGCCAGGTCGGCCTCGAGGGCGGGCTTCGGCTTGGCGCCGATGACGGTCTTGACGACCTCGCCCTTCTGGTAGACCTTCATCGCCGGGATCGAGGTGATCTGGTACTTCGCGGCGATCTGCGGGTTCTCGTCGACGTTCAGCTTGACGATCTCGATCTTGTCGCCGTGCTCGGCCGAGATCTGGTCGAGGATAGGGGCGACCATGCGGCAGGGGCCGCACCACTCGGCCCAGAAGTCGACCAGGACGGTCTTCTCGGAGTCGAGGACATCGGCCTGGAACGATGCGTCGGTGACGCTCTTCGCGGTGGACATGACGATTTTCTCCTTCGTGAGCCGACGGCGCCGACTCGAGTGCGGGTGGTGGGAGGGCTAGAGGGTGAGGAGCTCGGCGGCCGGGGTGCCCTCGGTGCTGGCGATGCCATCGGTGAGGGCGGCGAGGTAGTGCTCGGCGTCGAGGGCGGCGACGGTGCCCGACGCGGCGGCGGTGACGGCTTGACGATAGGTCGGGTCGATCACGTCGCCGGCGGCGAAGACGCCCGCCACGGAGGTCTGCGACGAGCGGCCGGTGACGGCGATCGTGCCGTCGGTCGTCAGGTCGAGCTTGCCGTGGACGATGTGGGTGCGCGGGTCGTTGCCGATCGCGATGAACAGGCCGTCGAGCTCGAGCTTCGACTCGGTGCCGTCCACCGTGTTGCGCAGCTTGACGCCGTTCACGTGGTTCTCACCGGTGATGCCGGTGACCTCGGTGTTCCAGACGAACTCGATCTTCTCGTTGTCGCGGGCGCGCTTCTGCATGACCTTGGAGGCGCGGAGCGAGTCCTTGCGGTGGATGACGTAGACCTTCTCGGCGAACTTGGTGAGGAAGGTCGCCTCCTCCATCGCGGAGTCGCCGCCGCCGACGACGGCGATGGTCTTGCCCTTGAAGAAGAAGCCGTCGCAGGTGGCGCACCATGAGACACCGTGTCCCGACAGGCGGTCCTCGTCGTGCAGGCCGAGCTTGCGGTACGCGGAGCCGGTGGCGACGACGACGGTCTTCGCCTCGATGCTCTCGCCGGAGCCGAGGTGGATCGTCTTGGTCTCGCCCTCGAGGTCGAGGGAGACGACGTCGTCGTAGAACGTCTCCGCGCCGAACTTCTCGGCCTGCTTCTGCATGGCCGTCATCAGCTCCGGGCCGAGGACGCCGTCCGGGAAGCCGGGGAAGTTCTCGACGTCGGTGGTGTTCATCAGGTCGCCGCCGATCTCGACGGACGAGGCGACGACCACCGGGTGCAGATCGGCGCGCGCCGCGTAGATGGCGGCCGTCCAGCCTGCGGGGCCGGATCCGATGATGACGATGTCGCGCACGGCAACTCCTCGAGGTCTGTGCTGAGCGGGGCTGTACCGGCGGTCCGCCGGAGGGGGTGGTCTGCCCGGATCCGGTGCTGGGAGCGGATCCGCGGAGCCGGTCCCGCTCGCTCTGTCGTTCCCGGGCTCCAGGGGCTACAACACATCCTAGGCGGGGGCTATTCCGCGGCGTCCGGGGCACTCGGCCCGCGGTCAGGGTCGCCGAACGGCTCTTCGCGAAACGGCTCAGAAAGCTGCTTTGACCGGCTCTTTCTCTGCCGATCCCGCGACAGTGCCGTGCTGCCCGATCGACCGGCGCGAGATCAGGACCGTCAGCCAGCCGGCCGAGGCGAAGACCGCCGTCATCGCGGCGACGTAGAAGACCACCGCGATCATGCCGCCGGGGACGATCGGCGGGTCGGCGAGACGCGGATCGAGGAACGGGTACGGGTACCAGACCTGCTCGTGCTTCATCTGGTCGTAGACGAGGGGCGCCCGGATGATCGTGTAGACGAACCAGGCGACCGGGAAGGCGAGCAGCGCGGGGACGACGGCCCAGGAGAGGCGGCGCCGGCCGGGTGCGAAGAGCCAGTCCAGGATCAGGGCGAGCGGCGCCACGACGTGCATGACCTCGTTGGTCCAGTCCTGGCCCGCTCCGGCGCCGGTGACCACCGTGCCGCGCAGGAGCAGGTTGTAGACCACTCCGATCACGACCATGTAGGTGACGACCCCGGCGCGCAGCCAGGCGAACCAGCGCGGTTCGGGGAGCGCGCCGCGCGCGAGCACGACGGCGCCGATCAGCAGGACGACCACCGCGAGCAGGCAGACCTCGACGGTGATGTAGCTGAAGAAGTTGGCGGCGAGGGTGGCGCGGTCGCGGAAGCGGGCCTCGACCCAGAACGCGTGGGAGTCGAGGAAGCTCACCGTGGTCGCGGTGAGGACGGCGGCCGCGACGAGCACGCGGAGGAGGACGAAGGTGGAGCGCATCGCGCCTTCCGGATCGGCGGGAGGGTGGTGGGGGAGGCGGCTCTGCCGGAGGACGCCCCCACCCTTCCACGTCGCGCCCGGGGGCGCACCACCGGTCCGGCGACGTCCCAGTGTCGCGACGACGGCTCTCAGGAACGCGCGGGCGTCCCGTTGTGCGTCAGCGCCCGAGGCGGCGGAGCAGCGGCGCGGCCATCGCGCGCAGCTCCGGGACGCGGAGGACCCAGAGCACGCCGAAGTAGACGAGGGCCATCACGACGCCGGTGAGCACCATCGAGATCAGGGCCTGCGGCCAGCCCGCAGCCGGGTAGTCGTCGGCCTGGGCGAGGACGAACATCACCAGCACTCCGGCGCCGATCGAGGGGAGGGTCGCGGCAGCGTAGGTGGCGAAGCGGAACACGATGCGCGTTCCTCCCCAGCCGCCGAGCTTCCTCCGGAGCATCAGGCACGCCATCAGCGCCTGGACGGCGACTCCCGCCGAGATCGAGAGCGCGACGAAGAACGCGGTCGAGTCGTCGGGGAGGAGGAAGGCGATACCGCAGCCGCCGACGATGATCGCGGTCTGCACCAGCGTGTAGAGGAACGGCGAGCGGCCGTCGTTGAGGGCGTAGAACCCGCGCTGCACGATCGCGAGCGTCGAGAACAGCGGCAGCACGATGACGTAGGCGGTGATGATCATGGCCATCTGCCCGGCGGCGACGGGATCGGTCGGCGCGAAGATCGTCGCGAAGGAGCGGGCGCAGACCACGAGGGCCGCCGTGGCGAAGAACAGGAAGAGCCCGACCACCCGGATCGAGGTGGAGATGTCGCTCCGGAAGTCCTTCATCTCGTTGCGCGAGGCGTGGCCGCTCATCTTCGTGTAGTACGCGGTGGCGATCGAGACAGCGATCACCGAGTGCGGGAGCATGAAGACGAGCCAGGCCTTCTGCAGCGCCGTGGCCGAGGCATCGTCGCCCGAGGGGCCGCTCACCGTGTTGTTCTCGATGAAGCCCGCGGCAACCGTCAGCAGCAGTGTCGCGAAGGTCCAGCCGGCGATCTTCCCGGCGCGGCCGAGGCCGACGCCGCGCACGTTGAAATCGGGACGGTAGCGCAGTCCGACCCGCTTCCAGAAGAAGACGAGCAGGATCGCCTGGAGCGCCACGCCGAGGGTCGCGGAGCCGGCCAGGACGGCGATCATCTCCGGCGTCCACTGCGTGGCGACGCGGTCGCCGCCGCCGTCGGAGCCGAAGAGCTGCTGGAAGGCCAGGAGCCCGCCGATGGCGACGACGTTGTTCACGACCGGGGTCCAGGTGAACGGACCGAAGGAGCCGCGCGCGTTGAGCACCTCGCCGAGGATCGTGTACAGCCCGTAGAAGAAGACCTGCGGCAGGCACCAGTAGGCGAAGGTGACGGCGAGGCGGGTCTGCTCCGGTCCGTACTGCGAGGCGTTCAGCTGGATGAGCAGCGGCGCCGCGAGCGTCGCGATCACCGCTGCGCCGAGGAGGACGAGGAGCGCGAGGGTCAGCAGCTTGTTGATGTAGCGCTGACCGCCGTCGGCCTGGAGACCGGCGCGCACGATCTGCGGCACGAGGACCGCGTTGAGCGCACCGCCCGCGATGATCGCGTAGATCGTGTTCGGGAGGCCGTTGGCGACGGTGAAGGCGTCGGCGCCCTGGCCGACGAGGCCGATGGTCTGGGTGAAGACCAGCGACATCACGAAGCCGAGGACCCGCGAGACCATCGTGCCGGAGGCGAGGACGGCGCTCGCGCGACCGAGGGAGAAGCTAGCCACGGGGGTCCGTTCGATCGTCGTCGAGGCCCGGCTGGACGGCGAGGGGGGCGTTCGGGTCCTCTTCCTCCCCGGGGGTGTCGCCGCGGCGGCGCCGGCGGATGTTGCGGAGGATGCCCGCGCCGAAGACGAGGACGAGGAGGATGCCGATGCCCAGGGTGCCGACGGTCTCCCAGTCGGCGCGGACGTTGGTCACGATGCCGGTGGGGGTGCCGATGGGCGTGCCGTCCTGCGCGGTGAGCTGCATGCGCAGCTCGGTCTCGCCGTTGCCGACGCGAGCCTTCACCGCGATGAGGACGCGGCCCTGGGAGCGGGCGTCGATCGCGGTCGGCTCGACCGAGGACTCGTCGATGTCGAGGACGGCGTTCGAGGTCGAGGCCTGGATGCGGACCGTCACGGGCCAGGGCAGGTCGTTGCGGACGTAGACGGGGATGCTCGAGTCGCGCGAGAGCTGGGTGACGCTGTCGGAGCTCTCGATGGCGACGGAGGAGAGCGTCGTGTCGGCCTGCTCACGGCTCGCGGTCACCGCCTCCTGCCAGCCGGTCGCGTCCTCGCGCCAGGTCACGGCGAGCAGGGCCAGGAGGTCGTTGCGACGCTTGCCGCTGAGCAGCTGCGGCTCGGTGAGCACGGCCGAGAACGACTCGACGCGAGCGGCCGCGGTCAGCAGGTCCGAGACGCCCTCGAGGCGCTGCTCCGACTCGGGGGCGTCGACGACCGTCGCGTCCTCCGTGGCCGGCGAGGTGAGGGCGGCGGCGAGGGACGAGCCCTCGGCCCAGGGCAGCGCGTCGACGGCGTCGAGGGTCTGCGCGAGGCGGACGCCGTCGATCGCCGCGCCGCGATCGAGTGCGAGGACCACGTCGGGCGACTCGTCCTCCCGCTGCACCTGCGCGAGGTCGGCGGTCAGGTCGGCCATGCTCGCGCGCCACTCCGAGTCGGTGCTCGCGCTGACGGCGGCGTCGAAGGCGGTGGAGAGGGCGCTGTCGGCGACGATCACGTCGTGGTCGTCGACCGTGGCGCGGGTGGTGGTCGAGACGCCGTCGGGCAGGACCAGGCCGGCCGAGGAGACGACCGTGCGGGTCATGCCGCTTGTGGCATACACGCCCAGATCCGCCGCGCGGACGGTGCCGTCGTCCGGCCAGGCGATGCCGCCGACGGTGGGTGACCAGTCGAAGGCGAGGAGCGACTCGGTCGTCGGGCGGTCGGGGAGGTCCTGCGTGGTCGAGTCGTCGGGCACGGCCGTGGGGGTCGGCGTGCCCGTGCTCGTCGGCGCGAAGAGCGCGGGATCGAGCGCGTACTCGAACGAGGTCGGCGCGAGGAGCGTGGAGAGGCCGGCCTGGGCCTGGGCGGCGACGTCCGCATCCGCGTAGGGCAGGGCGAAGACCTCGTTCGGCACCGACTCGAGCCGCTCCAGCCAGGCGGTCGCCGACTCCGGTGCCGTATCGCCGAGGACGCGGATCGACGCCAGGATGCGCGGGTCGACGCCGAGGGTGACGGCGCGGCCGTCGACGCTGTCGAGCTGGCGGGAGAGCGTGCCGGTGGTCTGGGTGTAGTCCTGCAGCGTCTCGGCGGAGAGCAGGCCGTCGGCGGTGTCGGGGACGGTGAGCGGCACGAGGACGCTGACGCCGGTCTCCTGCTCGCTCGGGAAGCCGGTCGTCAGCTCGACGACGCCTCGGGCGGTCGCGACGGTGCCGCCGGGGCTGGTGACGGTCACCGAGATCGCGTGGCTGCCGAAGGCCTCGGGGTCGCGGCCGAAGTCCATCGAGAAGGGGAGCGAGGCGGCCGGCACGGTGACGCCGACCTGGGCCGAGCTGGAGGGCAGCAGCCGCACGTCGGCGCCGTCGCCCGTGCTCGTCCCCTCGTCGTCGGCCTCGCCGTCCAGCCACTCCGCCAGCTCGGCCCGGGAGTCGAGGGTGTCCTCGCCGATCGCGACCTCGACCCGGGCGCCGTCGATCGACTCGGTGGTGCCGTTGCGCACCGAGATCGCGAGCTGGAGGTCCTGGCCGGGGAGGAGGACGCCGTCGTTCGCGGCGCCGACCGTCGCGGTGACGGTGGCCTGCCCGGACTCGAGGGCCGTGCGCTCGGCGGCGGCGGCCGCCGCGGGGAGGGCGCCGCCGAGGAGCGCGATCGACAGCGCAGCGGCACCGGCGGAGCGGAGCAGCTGCGGGATCGCTCGCCGGGGGCGGGGACGATCAGAGGGGGTGAGGTCGTGCCGACGCATCGAACTCACTCGGCCTCCATGCGGGTGATTCTACGGGCAGGCCCCCCGGCGGTCGGCTGATCGACCGCGGGATGCGCTGCGGAGTCGCTCAGCAGGCGTAACCGGTCGAGCCGGTTGCGGCCCGGCGCGCACCGCGGCCCGGTCACGCCTCCCCGGTAGGATCTGCCGGATGCACAGCGTCCAGACCGCCCTCGAGACCCTCCGAGCTCTCGCGGCGACACCGACGGTGGCCCGGCTCGCGGAGGCGTTCGCCGCGCAGGGCCACGAGCTCGCGCTGGTCGGCGGTCCGGTCCGCGACGCCTTCCTCGGCCACGGCGTGCACGACCTCGACTTCACGACCTCGGCGCGGCCGGACGACATCGTGCGGATCGTCGCTCCGATCGCCGAGGCGCACTGGGACATCGGCCGCGCGTTCGGCACGATCGGCGCGCGGGTCGCGGGCGAGACGGTCGAGATCACGACCTACCGCAGCGACAGCTACGACGGGGTCAGCCGGAAGCCCGAGGTCGAGTTCGGCGACAGCCTCGAGGGCGACCTCGTGCGCCGCGACTTCACCGTCAACGCGATGGCGCTGCGGCTGCCCGAGATCGTGCTCGTCGATCCGGCCGGGGGCGTGGAGGACCTGCTCGCCGGCCGGCTCCGCACGCCGGCCGCCGCGGACCTCTCCTTCGGCGACGACCCGCTGCGGATGCTGCGCGGTGCGCGCTTCACCTCGCAGCTCGGCTTCCGGACGACCGACGAGGTCGAGTGGGCGATGGCCGAGCTGGCCCCGCGCATCGACGACGTCTCCGCGGAGCGGATCCAGGAGGAGCTGCGGAAGCTCCTCGCGACCGCCTCGCCCCGAGCCGGACTCGAGCTGCTCGTCGACACCGGTCTGGCCGGTTACTTCCTCCCCGAGCTGCCGGCCCTGCGCCTGGAGCAGGACGAGCACCACCACCACAAGGACGTCTACGTGCACAGCCTCACGGTGCTGGAGCAGGCGATCGCGCTGGAGGGGCAGCGGAACCCCGGCGCGGCGCCGGACGTCACCCTCCGCATCGCGGCGCTGCTGCACGACATCGGCAAGCCGGCGACGCGGCGGCTGGAGCCGGGCGGTGCGGTCAGCTTCTACCACCACGACCTCGTCGGCTCGAAGCTGGCGATCAAGCGGCTGCGCTCGCTCAAGTTCGACAAGCAGACCATCGCGGACGTCGCCCGGCTGATCGAGCTGCACCTGCGCTTCTTCGGCTACACCGAGGGCGCCTGGACCGACTCGGCCGTCCGCCGCTACGTCACCGACGCCGGCCCGCTGCTCGAGAGGCTGCACATCCTCACCCGGGCCGACGTGACCACCCGCAACACCCGGAAGGCCGACCGGCTCGCGCACGCCTACGACGACCTGGAGCAGCGGATCGCGGAGCTCGCCGAGAAGGAGGAGCTCGCCTCGAAGCGGCCCGACCTCGACGGCACGCAGATCATGGCGATCCTGGAGCTGCCGCCGGGGCGCGAGGTCGGACTCGCGTACAAGTTCCTGCTCGAGCTGCGGCTCGAGGAGGGACCGCTCGGCGAGGAGGAGGCCGCCCGGCGGCTGAAGGAGTGGTGGGCGGCGCGCTGAGCGTCGTCACTCCGGATCCGAAGCGGATCAGCGCCGTGACGTGAGAACGGACTGCCAGTCGCGCGCCACCCGGTCCGCCGGCCCTGGTGTGGACTGGTCGGTGGGATGGCTCTGCGGGTCGGCGAGACGCGGACCGTCGGCGTAGTCGTCGGAGCGGTAGTCCCAGAACCAGTTCTCGCCGGGCTCGAAGCTCTGGATGACCGAGTGGCCCGTCTCGTGGAAGTGGGCCGTCGCGTGCCGGTTCAGCGAGTCGTCGCAGCAGCCGATGTGCCCGCAGAGCGCGCAGCGGCGCAGGTGCAGCCACCACGAGCCGGACTGCTCGCACTCGACGCAGCCGGGACCGCTCGGCGGGACGGAGGGGTCGATCGTCTGCTGCGTCGTCATGCGCTCAGCTTGACCCTCCGGGCCGTCCGGCACCAGACCAGTCCCGATCTCAGGACGACCGTCTGAACGGTTCTCGAACATCGGAGCGATCCCTCCGTGTCGCGACGCGGCAGGCCTATCGTGGAGCCACTTCTCCCCTGCTTCGGGGAGGAGCGCACTCTGACGTCGACTCGGGCCGGCCCCGGGCCGACCCGAGCACGGAGGTTCGAGAATGCCGTATGCGACCACGGACGACGACGTCGAGATCTACTACAAGGACTGGGGACCCGCGGACGCGCAGCCGATCGTGTTCCACCACGGCTGGCCGCTGTCCTCGGACGACTGGGACGCGCAGCTCCTCTTCTTCCACGCGCACGGCTACCGCGTGATCGCGACCGACCGCCGCGGTCACGGACGGTCGGAGCAGGTCGGCACCGGGCACGACATGGACCACTACGCCAGCGACGTCGACGCCGTGGTGCGGCATCTCGACCTGCACGACGCGGTCCACATCGGCCACTCCACCGGCGGCGGCCAGGTCGCGCGCTACGTCGCGCAGTACGGCCAGCCGCAGGGCCGCGTGGCGAAGGCGGTCCTCGTCTCCTCCGTGCCGCCGCTGATGGTGCAGACGGAGGCGAACCCCGAGGGCACGCCGATGAGCGTCTTCGACGGGTTCCGCGAGGCGCTCGCCGCGAACCGCGCCGAGTTCTTCCAGGCCGTCGCGTCGGGTCCGTTCTACGGCTTCAACCGCGACGGCGCGGAGGTCTCGCAGCCGGTGATCGACAACTGGTGGCGGCAGGGGATGACGGGCAGTGCGCTCGCGCACTACGAGGGCATCAAGGCGTTCTCGGAGACGGACCAGACGGAGGACCTGAAGGCGATCACCGTGCCGGTGCTCGTGCTGCAGGGCGACGACGACCAGGTCGTGCCGTACCAGGACGCGGCGCTGAAGCAGCACGAGCTGCTGCAGGACTCGACGCTGAAGATCTACGAGGGCTACCCGCACGGCATGCTGACGACCCACGCCGACGTGCTCAACCCGGACCTGCTGGCGTTCATCCAGCGGTAGCGCGTCCCGGTGACGGCGGGATCCGGCGGGCTACCGCGGATCCCGCCGGATCGGCCCTGGGCTCGGAGCCCCGCGGATGGTAGGATCGTCAGGTTGTCCATGACCAGACGCACTCGCGTCCGCGGGAGTGGGCAGATGCTACATACCCTCCTGTCACGGAAATACCGTGGCCGTTCAGTCCGAAGGAGGTGGGTTAGTGACGCATCAGTACGAACTCATGGTCATCCTGGATCCCGAGATCGATGAGCGCACCGTCGCTCCGAGTCTCGACAAGTTCCTCAACGTCATCCGCACCGATGGTGGATCCATCGACAAGGTCGACGTCTGGGGCCGCCGTCGTCTGGCGTACGAGATCAACAAGAAGTCCGAGGGCATCTACGCCATCGTCGACTTCACGTCGACCTCGGCCGCTGCGAACGAGCTCGACCGTCAGCTGAAGCTGTCGGAGGCCGTCATGCGCACCAAGGTGCTCCGCGCCGAAGAGGGCATCGCCCAGGTCGCCGCTGCCAAGAAGCTCGCCGACGAGAAGGCCGCCCGCAAGGCTGCCAAGGCTCCGGCCGCTCCCAAGGCGTAACGCTGATGGCCGGCGAGACGATCATCACCGTGGTGGGGAACCTCACCGCCGACCCCGAGCTGCGCTACACGCAGGGCGGGCTCGCGGTCGCGAACTTCACCATCGCCTCCACGCCGCGCACCTTCGACCGTCAGGCGAACGACTGGAAGGACGGCGAAGCGCTGTTCCTCCGGGCCTCCGTCTGGCGCGAGTTCGCCGAGAACGTCGCGGGGACGCTGACCAAGGGAAGCCGTGTCGTCGCGACCGGCCGCCTGAAGCAGCGCTCCTACGAGACGAAGGAAGGCGAGAAGCGCACCAGCATCGAGCTCGAGATCGACGAGATCGGCCCCTCGCTGCGCTACGCGACCGCTCAGGTCACGCGCGCAGCCGGTGGCGGCGGTGGACGCGGTCAGGTCGGCGGCGGCGGCGGTGGCAACCAGGGCGCGAGCCAGGGCGGCTTCGGCGGCGGCAACGGCGGCAACCAGGGGGGCTCCGGCGGAAACGGCGGCGGCAACCGCGGTGGCGGCCAGGCCGAGGAGCCGTGGGCGCCCAGCGCTCCGGCCGGTGGCGACGTGTGGAGCACGCCGGGCAGCTACAACGACGAGACGCCGTTCTGAGCCTCCGGCTCGAGCGCGCCCTCACCTGAATCACGCGTCCCCGCCCCGAGAGGGGTGCCGACGGACGCGAACCAGAATCTAAGGAAACCACTATGGCTGGAAAGAGCAGCGGCGACCGCCGCAAGCCGATCCGCGGCAAGGGCGCGAAGAACGCGGCCCCCGCGAAGTCGGTCCGCGTGGGCGTCATCGACTACAAGGACGTCCCGACCCTTCGCAAGTTCATCTCCGAGCGCGGCAAGATCCGCGCCCGTCGCATCACCGGCGTCTCCGTCCAGGAGCAGCGCCTCATCGCCCGCGCCGTCAAGAACGCCCGCGAGATGGCGCTCCTGCCCTACGCCGGCAGCGGAAGGTAGGTAGAAGATGTCCAAGGTCATCCTGACCCACGAGGTCGACGGGCTCGGCTCCGCCGGCGACGTCGTCGACGTGAAGAACGGGTTCGCCCGCAACTACCTCATCCCGCAGGGCTTCGGCGTCGCGTGGACCCGCGGTGGCGAGAAGCAGGTCGAGCAGATCAAGTCGGCGCGAGCCGCTCGTGAGCACAAGACCATCGAGGAGGCTCAGCACACGAAGCAGGTCCTCGAGGCCAACCGCGTGAAGCTGACCGTCAAGGCCGGAAAGGACGGGCGCCTCTTCGGGTCCGTCAAGACCTCCGACATCGCGACCGCGGTGGCGGCGGCCGGCTACGGCGAGCTCGACAAGCGCAAGATCGTGATCTCGAACGCGATCAAGAACGTCGGCGAGCACGAGGCCGTGGTGCGTCTGCGCGACGACATCCAGGCCACCGTGAAGCTGCAGGTGGTCGCGGCCAAGTAAGGCCGCGAGAACGCCGCGGAGGGCGGTGCGACGGGACTTCACGGTCCCCTCGCACCGCCCTTCGTCGTTGCGGTTGTCCACAGCTCCATCCACATACACCCTCGCGGGAGGGCAACCTTCAATGTGGTCTGGAGACTCTTTTCCCCACACACCTGTGGAAAGCGGGAAAAGCCTGGTCGGGTCGTCGAAAAAACTTGTCTGACAGTCGAGTTCCCACAGGGTTGTCCACACGTTGCCCACAGCGGGTGCGGCGTTTCCCGCTCGTTCTCCACAGTTCTCTCCACAGGGTGGTTTGACCCCGGCGGCGGGCGGTCCGTAGTGTGGCGCAGCGCCCCGCGAGGGGAGCGGGGCGGGCGCCGAGCGGCCGCTGTCGGAGGTCGGGCGTAGACCTGTGTCCGGCACTCGCGACAGGCGGCTCGACCGTGTCGCCACCCGTTCCGCGAGGCACCCGACAGGAGGAGGCGAAGGCATGACGATCGCGCACCTGGCGGTTCCCGGCTCGGACGGACGAGACGGGCGGGACTCCCGAGGGGACTCCCCGCGCAGCAACGAGCGCACGCCCCCGCACGACCTGCTCGCGGAGCAGTCGGCGCTCGGCGGCATGCTGCTCTCGAAGGACGCCGTCGCCGACGTCGTGGAGAGCGTCAAGGCGACCGACTTCTACATCCCCAAGCACGAGATCGTCTTCGAAGCGATCCTGGCGCTCTACTCGCACGGCGAGCCGACCGACGTCATCGCCGTCACCGACGAGCTGACCAAGCAGGGCGAGCTGCAGCGCGCCGGCGGCGCCGACTACCTGCACTCGCTCACCGCGATGGTGCCGACCGCGGCGAACGCGGGCTACTACGCGTCGATCGTGGCCGAGCGCGCGCTGCTGCGCCGCCTGGTCGAGGCGGGCACGCGCATCGCGCAGATGGGCTACCAGGGCGAGGGCGAGGTGCTCGACCTCGTCAACACGGCGCAGGCCGAGATCTACAACGTCACCGGGTCCGAGACGGCGGAGGACTACGTCCCGCTGACCGACGCGGTGACCGTCGCCATCGACGAGATCGAGGCCGCGGCGCACAAGGACGGCGCCTTCACCGGCGTGCCGACCGGCTTCGCCGATCTGGACGACCTCACCAACGGCTTCCACCCCGGCCAGATGATCATCGTCGCGGCGCGACCGGCACTGGGTAAGTCGACGCTCGCGCTCGACTTCGCCCGGGCCGCCGCGATCAAGCACAACATGGCGACGATCTTCTTCTCGCTCGAGATGGGGCGCAGCGAGATCGCGATGCGCCTGCTCTCGGCCGAGGCGTCCGTTCCGCTGCAGCACATGCGCAAGGGCACGGTCGACCAGCGCGACTGGACGACCATCGCCTCCACTCGCGGCCGCATCAACGACGCTCCGCTCTACATCGACGACTCGCCGAACCTCACGCTCGTCGAGATCCGGGCGAAGTGCCGCCGGCTCAAGCAGCGCATCGGCCTGAAGATGGTCGTCATCGACTACCTCCAGCTGATGACCTCGGGCAAGAAGGTCGAGAGCCGCCAGCAGGAGGTCTCCGAGTTCTCCCGTGCGCTGAAGCTGCTCGCGAAGGAGCTGCAGGTGCCGGTCATCGCGCTGTCGCAGCTGAACCGTGGACCGGAGCAGCGCGCCGACAAGCTGCCCGCCATCTCCGACCTCCGCGAGTCCGGCTCGATCGAGCAGGACGCCGACATGGTGATCCTGCTGCACCGCGAGAGCGCCTACGAGAAGGACAACCCGCGCGCGGGCGAGGCCGACCTCATCGTCGCCAAGCACCGCAACGGCCCGACCCGCACGGTGACCGTGGGCTTCCACGGCCACTTCTCCCGCTTCGCGGACATCCCGGCGGTCTGACGCTCGTGGCTGCACAGGATCCGGTCGAGGAGGTCGCGCTCGACGGGGAGAGCATCCGGCTCGGGCAGTTCCTGAAGTTCGCGGGGATCCTCGACTCCGGCGGCGAGGTGAAGGAGGCCGTCGCGGACGGCTCCGTCAGCGTGAACGGCGAGGTGGACCGGCGGCGCGGGCGGCAGCTGGTGGTCGGCGACGTCGTGGAGTTCGGCGGGCGCCGGTTCCGCGTCGGGGCGTAGGACTCGTTCGGACGTCTCCTCTTCCGGACGCCGCGGGCGCGTGGCTAGCATCGGGGCGTGCGACGCCGGGGTCGCGCCGGTCAGGAGGCTCCGATGGGGTTCGTCAGCTACGGGATGCTCGTGTCGGTCGACGGGTTCGTCGCGGCGGCGGACGGGGACATCTCCGGTTTCCCCGCGCCAGGGCCCGCGCTGCACCGGGTCTTCAACGACGGGCAGCGGGCCGCCGCGCTCTCGGTCTACGGCACTCGCATGTGGCGGATGATGGCGTACTGGGGCCGGCCGGATCCGGAGTGGGACGAGGTCTCCGAGGACTTCGCGCAGGCGTGGGTCGAGACTCCGAAGGTCGTCTTCTCGTCGACGGTGACCGAGGTGCCCGAGGGCGTGAGGCTGATCGCGTCCGATGCGGTCGACGCGTTCCGGCGGATCAAGGCCGAGACCGAGGGTGCGATCGAGGTGAGCGGGCCGACGCTGGCCGCCGCACTCGGCGCGGCAGGGCTGATCGACGAGTACCGGCTCTACACGCAGCCGTTCGTCCTCGGCGGCGGGACGCCGTACTTCGCTGCGGGGTTCCGACCGGAGCTGCGCTTCCTCGACAGCGAGCCACTGCCGGAGGGCGCAGTGCTGACGCGGTACGCGCCGCGGTGACGGGCAGCGGCAGCATCTTGTTGCGTCGGACACCAAGGACTCGACGTTCCGCGTCGGTAACGGTCCGACGGTCCGCGCCGCGTGGGCACCTGGTAAACTCGAACCAATCGACCCCCTCCCAAGCCTCTCCTTGAAGCTCAAATGGGAGGGGCCTTTTTTATATGGGTATCGGGGTACTGCAGTGGCTCTGAAGCCGAGCCTTTCGTGGGCGCAGCAGGTTCAGTTGCTTCGCCAGCGCGACCTCGCCATCGGTGACCCGGGGCCTGCGAGAGATTCCTAGCGGCGCAGAACTACTACCGGTTCTCCGGCTATGCGCGATTTTTTCAGCGCGCCCCACAGGACGGCGACGACATGTTCGTCCAGGACACCTCCTTCGAAGGGATCCGGAGGATCTACGACGCAGACGAAGAGCTGAGGCAGTCGCTCAGCGCGCAGCTCGCGCACGCCGAGATCCTCCTCCGCAGCCACACCGCTCATGTCATCGCCGATCGACACGGCCCCTACAGGTCGTATCTCTCGGCCGCCTTCTACTCGAATGCTCCCTCTGCGGAGCCGACCGTAAAGGCGTGCCTCCGAGACATCGAACGCAGTCGGGAGAGGCACATTCTGCGGTTCACAGCGAACACTCGCGAGGTGGGGACTGCACGCTTCGATGCGCTGCCGATCTGGTCTGCAGTCGACGCTTGGTCGTTCGGCACGCTGTCGAAGTGCATCGAACGCGGTGATTCCGGGTCGTTGGCCGGCGCAGTCGCCTCGAGCCTCGGCGTCGCTCAGGCGGGATTCGCGTACCGAGTGCGGGCGCTCGTGTATCTCCGCAACAGGTGTGCTCACCACAGTCGGCTGTGGAACCACTCGATCATCGACGCCGGACCGACGCCGAACAACGTCCGGACGAAGGCGAAGCGTCTGGCCGGGCAGTTCGATCCGAGATCCGTGCTCGACGTCGTCGCGTCGCTTGATGACATCCTCCTTCGAGGTGCAGGCGCCGTAGCCATCCTTCCGTCGCTCTTCGTCGAGCACTCACCACACGAGCCCTTCTGGCGGGGACTCCGCGCGCCGCAGACCACTCACGATCAGCACGACCACATCCCCTGAGGAGACGGGTCGAAGCGCAGCGCCGATGGCCCGTCGGAAGACACGGCGTCTAGCCGAGGGTCGGACGTGCGGTCTCGCCGGCGCGGGGGTCCGCGTCGATCAGCTCTCCGTAGCGCTCGAACTCGATCTGCTGCAGGGTCTTCCCTCTGGTCTGCGGGGCCCAGATCGCACCGACGGCGAGGGCGATCAGAAGCAGCGCGATCATGATGAGACCGACCACGGGGACGCCGTGGGCGGCGAGCACCGTCGGGAAGTAGTAGCTGAGCACCCCGACTGCGACGCGGGCGGCGAAGAACAGGACTCCTTGTGCGCTCGCGCGGTACGGGGTGGCGAACAGCTCGCTCGCCCACAGGCTGTAGAACGCCTGCGCGCCGATGCCCGCGGAGACTCCCCAGCAGACCGCGAACAGCAGGAGGACCGGGAGCGTGACCTCGGCGAACACGAGCAGCACCCACGCGACGATCCCAAGTGCCGCACCGGCGGCGTAGAGCAGCCTGCGGCTCACCCGGTCTCCGAATCGCATGAAGCCCAGCCAGGTCGCGAGGACGGTGCAGCTCCAGAGCAGCACCTGGAGCAGATTCTGCGCGACGGGGTCGGCGACTCCGGCCGTGGCGTAGACCCGAGGCATGAAGATCCCCATCTGACCCGCGCACACCCCCCAGAAACCGTAGATCCCGAAGAGGAAGACCAGGGCCCTGACGTTCGTCGGCCTCGAGAGAAGCTCCCGGAGGCCGCGACGCGGTTCGCGGGTCCGCAGTGCGCGGCTGTTCGACTCCTTCCAGAGGACCGACTCGTGGAGTCCCTGGCGGATCCACCAGACGACGAACGCGACAAGGAACAGGTGGACGAAGACGAGTCGACTGCCCAGCAGGCCCAGGGGGGCGAGCACGGTCGCCAGCGTGAAGCCGACGACCGGACCCATCGACCAGGCCAGCTGCGCCGTGCCGACGTGCTTCGCGCGCCGGCCGGCCGGTGCCTCCTCAGCGATGTACGTCCAGGACGCCGGGACGCCGGCGCCGACCGCGATCCCCGTGAGGACGAAGGCGGCCCCCAGCATCCAGACGTCGAAGGCGAACGCCGCCAGCAGGATCCCGACCATGTAGAGGATCAGGTCGTAGGTGTAGATGAACTTGCGGCCGTAGCGGTCGCAGAGCGGACCGCCGATCAGCGCGCCGACCGCGGCTCCGAACGCGTTCGCGCTGACGGCCGCGAGCAGGCCGACGGCCGTGTCGTCGATGCCGAACTCCGCCTGCCAGAAGCCGAGGCTGGTGGCGATCGCGATGATCGAGCCGGCCTCGATGTAGTTCGACATCGCCACCGAGACGGTGGCCTTCCAGCCGGTGGTGGAGGTCGCTCCGAAACGTGCCATTGGACTGTTCTCCCTTGAACGAGGTGGTCGTGCGCTGTCGATGGGCGCCGAGGTCAGAGCTGAACCCGGCGGAAGGCCACGCCGAGGAGCTCGGCGGCGGCCTGGAGGTCGCGGGCGCGGTGACCGACGCACAGCGCCCAGTGGTGGTCGACGCCCGAAGCGCTCCACTCGTCGACCCAGAGCCCCGGATCACCGCCGAAGTCGACGCGGGACGTGGTGTTGCCGATCCGCAGCAGGGGGCCGGGCACCACGGTGCCCTCGGAGGCGACGAAGACGTAGGAGCCGTCGCGCTCCTGCCCGAGGCCGAAGACGGTCACCGGGCCGGGACGGACGTCGAGCTCGACCGAGACGCCCCAGCCGCGCTTGCCGTGGTAGACCCCGAGGCCCCGCAGCAGCGGAGGGCCGGAGGAGATCGCGAGGTGCGCGGGTCCGTCGTGGCCCATCTCGACCACGCCGTCGACGAAGTTCAGGCCCTGGATCTCGGTGAAGGAGCCGCCGGCTCCGAGGCGCTGGGCGATCAGCATCGCGAGCGACGCGCGCAGCTCGTACTCGCCCGCGACCGCGACACCGCGGGCCGTGAGCAGTGACGCTCCCAGGATCATGCCGGCGCCGAGTCGCTCGTGCTGCTCGCCGTTCAGGCCGCGGTGATAGTAGGCGAGCGAGTCGAGCCGGAAGTCCTCGATCAGCCGGTCGAGGCCCACCGAGACCTTCGCGGCCCAGGAGAAGTCCTCCTCGTCGACGGTGTCGTCGACCGTGAAGACGCGCCGCGCCAGCTGCAGGCGCTCCTCCACCTCGGCGTCGGTCACCGCTTCGACACGGACGCGCAGGTCGTCGAACTCGAGGACCTCGACGTGCGAGCCGAAGGTCGTCGAGACCGTGGTGAGGTCGGTCGAGACGTCGAGCATCCCGGGATAGAGGTGCCCCATGAGGCCGTGCCTGCCGTGGCGCAGCGCGGCGCGGACGTGAGCGGCGCCGATCCAGCGGCCGATGCGTTCCCATGCGCTCTCGTCGCGCAGGTGCCCGGAGACCGAGCGGAACGGGATGCCGGCGCGGCGGAACACGTTGCCCACCTCGGGCACGGAGCACTGCCCGCAGTAGGCGAGCCACTCCCCGGTGCCGAAGCTCTCGTGGTCCATCGCCGCCGTGGGCTGGAGATCGATGATCAGGACCGGAGCGTCCGTCCGCTGCGCGATGGGCAGGACCATCGACGCGGTGAGGTAGGTGGTGAGGAAGACCACGAGGAGATCGGGATCGGCCCGGCGCAGCGCCTCCGCCGCCGAGGCCGCGCCGTGGGCGTCGCTGATGAAGCCGGCATCGGTCACCTCGACGTCGAGCTCCGCCAGGCGGCCGGAGACGTAGCGGGCCGACTCCTGCAGCTGGGGCAGGAGGGCGGGGAACTGGGGCCAGTAGGCGCCCAGCCCGCCGGCGACGAGTCCGACGCGGGTCCGCCGGCGGACGGTCTCGGGAAGCAGTCCT
The DNA here is from genome assembly GCF_003751395.1 of Rathayibacter sp. PhB152. Taxonomy (NCBI): domain Bacteria; kingdom Bacillati; phylum Actinomycetota; class Actinomycetes; order Micrococcales; family Microbacteriaceae; genus Rathayibacter; species Rathayibacter sp. PhB152. The sequence goes on from NZ_RJUT01000001.1 coordinate 103,824, forward strand.
GTGAATCGCGCGCGCTCTGCGGACATGGTGCGAACTCCTGTGGTCGACGTGGAACGGACGGGCGGGCGGCGGCCGGGCCTGCTTCTGCGGGTGCGGAGCGGGCTCTTCGTGGAACGTTTCACCACGGTAGGGGCCCAGTGATCTGCTGGAGCGACCGTCACCGCCGGGTGGCGCGTTCCGACCACTGCGTGGATGGGAGTCCGCGGAGTGCGGGCCCGACCGGCGGCGGCGCGTGGGAGGCTCGGATCGAGTCATCAGCAGGGGAGCGGGCGTGGAGACGGCGGAGTCCCGCCGGACGCCATCCGCCTCCGAGGAGTCAGGAGCGCACCATGCAGGTAGGCATTCACTTCATGAACTTCACGCTGCCGGGGGGCAGTGCCGGGATCGCGCCGATCCTGGGGGCCACGGCGCGGACGGCGGAGGACGTCGGCTGCGAGTGGTTCACGCTGATGGACCACTACTTCCAGATGGAGCAGTTCGCGACGAGCGAGGATCCGATGCTCGAGGGGTACACCTCGCTCGGCTTCGTCGCGGGGCGGACGGAGCGGCTGCGGCTGGGGCTGCTGGTGACCGGGGTGACCTACCGGCACCCGGGGCTGCTGGCGAAGATCGTGACGACGCTCGACGTGCTGTCGGGCGGGCGGGCGATGCTCGGCATCGGTGCGGCCTGGTACGAGCGGGAGCACCTCGGGCTCGGCGTGCCGTATCCGGCGCTGAAGGAGCGGTTCGAGCGGCTCGAGGAGACGCTGCAGATCTGCAAGCAGATGTGGAGCGAGAACGACGGGCCGTACACGGGGAAGCACTTCCAGCTGGCGGAGACGCTGAACCACCCGGAGCCGATCCAGCGGCCGGGGCCGCCGATCCTGATCGGCGGCAGCGGCGAGAAGAAGACGCTGCGGCTGGTCGCAGAGTACGGCGACGCCTGCAACCTGTTCGCGATCGGGGCGGAAGGGGTCGCGCACAAGCTCGACGTGCTGCGCCGGCACTGCGACGAGCTGGGGCGCGACTACGACTCGATCACGAAGACGATCATCGGCGGCGGCGACCCGGTCGGCGACCCGGACGGGTTCGTGCGGGCGATGGAGGAGTACGCGGCGCTGGGGATCTCGCTGGTCGAGCTCGCGCCGCAGGGGCCGGACCCGGAGGGGTACGTGGCACGGCTGGGCGAGGGCGTCGTGGGGCGGCTGGCGGCGATCGGCTGAGCGGGGTCTCGATACGCCGCTGCGCGGCTGCTCGACCAGCATGGAAGGGGAGCTCCGCGGCCGGCCGGCCGACGTGGAAGGGGCGCTGCGCGGCCGGCCGACCGGCGTGGAGGGGTGCTCCGCGCACAACATCAGCTGAGAGCACCCGGCCTCCGCTGTCAGCGGAGGGACCCCCGTCTCAGCTGATGTTCTGCGCGGTGGCGGCGGCGGTACATCAGCCGAGGACGTGCGTCGTCGCCGAGGGGCGCTGAGAGTGACGCCTGGCTGATGTTCTGCGTCCGGATCGGGTGCCGTGGTCTGCAGATCCGGACTGTCGGGCGCACTTCATGATGATCGAGTAGCCCGCGGAGCGGGCGTATCGAGATCCACCGGCGCCAGAAGGACGAGTTTGCAGACCGGGCCTTCATCGGACGGTGGGTCTCGATACGCCGCTGCGCGGCTACTCGACCAGCATGGAGGGGCCGCTGCGCGGCTACTCGACCAGCATGGAGGGGCCGCTGCGCGGCTACTCGACCAGCATGTGTGCGGGTGTCTCTTCCAAGTAGATCCGGCGTCAGGGGGTGGGGGTGCAGCCGCAGGTCTCGCCGAGGACGAGGGTGGTCGGCAGGAGGACGTGGCGGACGGGGGCGTCGGCCAGGGTCTCGTCGAGGAGCTCGAAGGCGATGCGCGCCATCTCGCGGACGGGGACGGCGACGGTGGTGACGCGGACGCCGCCGAGCAGTGCCTCGCGGATGCCGTCGAAGCTGACGATCGCGAGCTCGGCCGGGACGCGGATCCCCTCCTGGGAGGCGGCGCGGAGGAGGGCGAGGGCGTGCTCGTCGGTGGTGGCGAAGACGGCGCGCGGGCGCTCCGTGCGCAGGATCGTGCGGAGGGCCGCCTCGGCCGAGACGCGGTCCATCGGCACGCGGTGCAGGCGGCCGGCGGGGCCTCCCATCGCCTCAGCCCAGAAGCGCGCGCGGAGGCCCGAGGGGCCGAAGTCGTCGGGGCCGGTGATGCAGTGCACGTCCTCGTGGCCGTGCGAGAGCAGGTGCTCGACCGCGGCTCGCACGCCCTGCTCGTCGTCGAAGACGACGCTCGGCTCGGTGTCGGTGGGGGCCGCGGAGTGCAGGAAGACGCGCGGGGCGGCATCGGCGGTACTGGCGGGGTCGATGGTGATCAGGAGGATGCCGGCGGTGCGGAGGTCGGCGAAGGTGCGCTCGTAGCCGCGCTCCACTTCCGGGTCGTACTCGGTGTTGCCGAGGAGGGTCAGCAGCGAGCGGCGGCGGGCCTCGTGCTCGATCTCGCGCGCCAGCTCGCCGAAGAAGGCGTTGGAGGAGTCGGGGACGAGCAGGCCGACCAGGTTCGAGCGGCCGACGCTGAGCGCCTCGGCGAGGGTGTTGCGGCGGAAGCCCAGCTCGGTGATGGCGGTCTCGACACGGGCGCGGAGCTCGGGGGAGACGGGGCGCGGGCCGTTGTTGACGACGTAGCTGACGACGGTGGCGGAGGTGCCGGCCGAGCGGGCCACATCGGCGAGGGTGGGGCGCCGGGGGCGGGCTGACATCCGGTCAGCTTAAGGGAGGGGGGTGGGGGGATCTCGATACGCCCGCTGCGCGGGCTACTCGATCAGCATGATCGGCTCGGGATGTGCGGGCTGCTCGATCAGCATGATCTGCGCGGGATGCCCGGTCGGCGTGGTCGGCCCGCCGACGAATGTTTCACATGGGCGTAATAAACGAGCGGGTGGGGGAAACAGGGCGCGACTATGGTCGCGCTAACCGCTTAGAACCGCCGACTCCTCTGGAGTGTCATGCACGCCACCCTCACTCCGCTGCGACGCGACGCGCTCCCCGCGACGGCGGACGACGCGACCGATGACTCGCGGGTCGTCCGGGCGCTGACCCGCACGGCCTGGGCGCAGGCCGTGCTGCGCGCGGTCGCCGCGGCCTCCAACCTCTCGTTCGCGCACACCCGCGTCGCCGTGCTCGGGACCGGGCCGCTCGCCGTCGAGCTGGCGACCGGGACCGCGGCGATGGGCGCTCGCGTGGTCGTCGTCGGCGACGACCCGGTCGCGCTGGTCGAGATCACCCGGCTCGGGCTGACGGTCGCGACGACCGGATCGGCGGAGCTGCGGGACGCGACGATCGCTCTCGCGACCGGCGAGCTGACGAGCCCGGTCGCCGCGGCGCTGCTCGGCACCGGCGGTCCGCTGCTCCTCGTCGACGCGGCGGAGGAGCACCCGGCGGTCTCCGCGAGCACCGACCCCTCCTCCGGCCGCCCCGGGATCGACCGGATCGCGGACGCCGGGCGCGAGCTCTTCCTCCTCGTGGCGCGCGACGTCGCCGACGGCTCGGTCCGCCGCACGCGCGAGCAGCTGTCCGCGCGCTTCGCGGCCGCGGTCGAGGCCGCCCGGGAGCAGGACCCGTCGCCCGACGACCTGCACGAACGCGCCGACCGCGTCCTCGCGCTGGAGCTGCTCCGATGACCGCGCCGATCCGGGACCCCTCGCTCTGGCGGCAGGGGCAGGACAAGATCGACTGGGCCGCGCGCTTCATGCCGGTGACCCGCGGGATCGCCGGACAGCTGCGCGAGAGCGGCACCGTGCGGGGCCTGCGGATCGGGCTGGTGCTCGTGCTCGAGCCCAAGACGGCGACCCTGGCGCTCGAGCTGGCGGCGGCCGGCGCCGACGTCAGCGTGATGTGCGGCGCCTCCAACACCCACGACGACACCGCGGCCGCCCTGCAGCACGCGGGGATCGCGGTCTTCGCCCGCTCGGACGCGAGCGCCGCCGACGACCGCGCGTTCGCGCTCGGACTGCTCGACCGGCGGCCGGACATCCTGGTCGACGACGGCTCGTCGGTCACCCGGCTCGCGCACACCGACCGGCCCGCGGTCTTCGAGACCCTGCGCGGCGCGACGGAGGAGACCACGAGCGGCCTGCGCCCGCTCCGGGTGATGGAGCGCGAGGGCGCGCTGCGGATCCCGGTGCTCGCCGTCAACGACGCGCGCTGCAAGACGCTCTTCGACAACCGGCACGGTACCGGGCAGTCGACGCTGCTGACCATGCTCGACCTGCTCGCGACTCCGCTCGACCGCGCGCACGTCGTCGTCGCGGGCTTCGGGCCGGTCGGCCACGGGGTCGCCCAGCACGCCCGCGCACTCGGCGCCCGCGTGACGATCGCGGAGGTCGACCCGGTCCGCGCACTCGAGGCGGTCTTCGCCGGCTACGACGTCGACGCGCTGGAGTCGGCGGCCGGCAGTGCCGACCTGCTGATCTCGGCGACGGGCATCGCGCACACCGTCGACGTGGAGCACCTGCTCGCCCTGCCGGAGGGGGCGGCCGTGGCCGTCTCGGGCGGTGTCGCGCAGGAGATCGCGATCGACGCGGCGCTCGCCGCGGGCGCGACCCGGCAGAGCATCGGCCACGCGCTGGAGAGCTTCACGCTGCCCAACGGCCGTTCGATCGTCGTGCTCGACGACGGCGGCTGCATCAACTGCACCGCCGGCGAGGGGAACCCGATCGAGATCATGGACCTGTCCTTCGGCGTCCAGGTGGCCGCCGTCGACCTGCTCGCGCGGGAGGCGGGGAGCCTCGATCCTGCCGTGCACCTGCTCCCGCCCGAGGTGGACGACCGGGTCGCGCGCGCGAAGCTCGACGCGCTCGGGCTGCGGATCGACGCGCCGAGCAGCGCTCAGCGCGACTTCCTCGGCAGTTGGTCCTCGACCGGCCGCCGAGCCGCGCCGCAGCGGGACGGAGCGCGCTCGTGACCGAGCTGCTGCGCCTGGACGGTGTCGGGGTGACCTACCGCAATGCGGAGCAGCCCTCGCTGGTGGACGCCAGCTTCTCGGTGTCGAGCGGCGAGGTGGTGCTGGTCGCGGGCCCGTCCGGCTGCGGCAAGAGCACGCTGCTGCGGGTGCTGAACGGACTGGTGCCGCGCTCCTACCGCGCCGAGGTGACCGGGCGGATCGAGGTCGAGGGGCGGGACGCGACTCCGCTCGCCCTGCGCGACATCTCGGAGGTCGTCGGCACCCTGCTGCAGGATCCGGGCAAGCAGGTGGTCGGGCACAGCGTGCTCGCCGAGATCGCCTTCGGACTGGAGAACCGCGGGACGCCTCCCGCCGAGATCCGCGAGCGCGCGCACCGGGTCGCCGAGCGGCTCGGGCTGACCGCGCTGCTCTCGACGCCGCCGCACGAGCTCTCCGGCGGGCAGCTGCAGCTCGTCGCCTTCGCGGGGATCCTGGTGCTCGATCCGCGGGTGATCGTCATCGACGAGCCGCTGGCCAACCTCGATCCCGACGCGGCGGACGTGCTGCTGCGGGCGGTGCGCGCGTACGTCGACGACGGCGGGGCGGCCGTGATCGTCGAGCACCGCGTCGACGAGGTGCTCGCGCTCGAGCCGGACCGCGTCGTGTATCTGGAGGAGGGGCGCGTCGTCTACTCGGGCGGCGTCGCCGGGTTCCTCGAGGTCGCGTCGCCCGAGTCGGTGAAGCTTCCGTTCGAGGCGCTGCTCGCCGGCGCCGCGGGGGAGGAGTCGCCCGAGGAGGAGGCGCGTCCGGCCCCGGCCGGTGCCGCCCGCCTGCACTTCGACGGCGCCGAGCTCGGCTACGGCGCGCGGACGATCGTGGCCGCCGTGGATCGGCGTTTCCACGCGGGCGAGCGGGTCGCGATCCTCGGCCGGAACGGCGCCGGCAAGTCGACGCTGATGCGCGCGGCCGTCGGTCTGGTCGCGCCGACGCGCGGACGCGTGCTGCTGGACGACCGGCCGGTGCACGAGCTGACCGCGGCCGAGCTCGTCTCGACCTGCGGCTACCTCTTCCAGAACCCCGGCCAGGCGCTCTTCAGCGAGACGGTCGAGGCGGAGCTGGCCTTCGGGCCGCGCAACCTCGGGGTGCCGGCGGAGGAGATCCCCGCGATCGCCGACGCCGCGCTGCGCGCCGTGTCGCTCGACGACGTGCCGGGGATCCTGCAGCGGCCGCCGCGCACGCTCTCCTTCGGGCAGCAGCGCCGGCTCGCCGTCGCGCTCGCCCTCACGCTGCGGCCGCGGACCCTGATCCTCGACGAGCCGACGGCGGGGCAGGACGAGCGCTCCTCCCGCCACTTCCTCGACGCGGTCTGGGCGATCGACGGGATCGACAGCGTGTACTTCATCACCCACGACGTCGACATGGCCCTCGCCCGCGCCGACCGCGTGGTGGTCGTCGACGGCGGCGGGATCGTCGCCGACGCCAGCCCCGCCGAGGTCGTGCACGACACGGCGCTCTGGCACGGCCCGGGCATCGACCCCGGCCACTCCCGCGCGGTGCTGCGCGAGACCGACTTCGTGCGCGCCGCCCGGCGCCACGGACCCGCGAGCGGCCGCCTCCCGCGCCCGCTCGACCTCGCCCGGCGCCTCCGCCGTGCGCAGCAAGGCCCCGGCAGCACCCCCGACGCCGGACGCACCGCCGATCCCCGCAGCTCCTCTCCCTCCCTCGAAAGGACACACCCGTGACCGCCACCACCACCGCCGCGAAGACCGGCCCCTGGGCCGTCTCCTCCCGCACGATCGTCTTCGGCGCCGTCGGCGCCGCCCTCTACGGCGCGCTCGGCGCCCTGAGCTTCGTGATCCCCGGGACGATGATCTCGATCCGTCCTGCGATCGCGATCATCCCCTTCGTCGGCCTGCGCTTCGGACCGGTCGCCGGCTTCTTCACCGGCGCCGTCGGCAACGCGATCGTCGACCAGATCATGGGCTACGGCTTCCTCACCTACTGGAACTGGAGCATCGCGAACGGCCTCGTCGGCCTGCTCGCCGGACTGATCGGCTACTACGCGAAAGAGCCGCGCACCACCGGTCGCCAGCTCGTCTGGGCCGCCGCCATCGCGGTCTCCGCGGTCGTCGTCGGACTGCTCTTCACCGCCACCGACTTCCTGTTCCTCGGCCAGACCTTCCAGTACTGGTTCTTCGGCTCCTACCTCCTGGCGATCCTCGCTACCGGCATCACCGCGGTGATCCTGGTGCCCGTGCTCGACCGGGTCTGGAAGCCGCTGCAGAACCTCGCCGGACGCTGACGGGCGCCCGGGATGGAGGTCTCGCCTCGATACCTCGGCGGTGACTCCTTCCTCGGCCGCCGGGATCCGCGCGTGCTGATCCTGGTGCCGGTGATGTTCGTCGTCACGGCCAGCCAGGTGCGCGATCTGCGCTGGATGGCGGCGCTCGCCGTGGTCGCCTTCGCGTACTACTTCAGCGCGCGGATCCCGTTCCGCGAGGTGCGCTCGAACTGGGCCGTCGTGGCCGTGTTCGTGCTGGTCTTCGCGGGGATCAACGGGCTCATCGTCGGCGCGACCGGCAGCGGCGAGCCGGAGGCCGGCGCGACGCTGTTCACGGTGCCGGTCGTCGGGCTGGCGATCACGGAGGGGGCGGTGTCGTACGCGGTCAACCTGCTGCTGCGCTTCCTCGCGCTGGTCGCGGTCGGGTTCCCGCTCGCGTTCGCCATCCGCCCGGGAGACCTCGCGGTCGCGTTCGCGCGGCTCGGGGTGCCGGCGCGCTTCGCCTACGGGATCGACCTGACCTTCAAGTTCCTGCCCAGCGCGGCCTCGAATCTGCAGGAGACGGCCGCGGCCCAGCGGCTGCGCGGCTACGAGCGGACGCAGACCCGCAATCCTATCCGGCGCCTGCGTGAGGTGGCGCCGCTGATGGTGCCGGTCACCATCACGTCGTTCGTGGACGCGGAGGACACGGTGGACGCCCTCGACCTGCGCGGCTTCGGGACGCGCAAGCGCACCTGGCTGCGGGAGATCCGCTACACGCCGGTCGACTGGGCGGTGACGGGCGGCGCGGTGCTGCTGGCGGTCGCGGCGAGCACGGCGAGTCTCTCGGGACTGATGCCGTCGGCGTGGATCCCGTGAGCGGCGCGGTGTCGCTCGGCCGCGAGAGCGCCGGGAGCTCGACGTCGGTGCTCACCGTGCACAGTGCGCCGTGGGTGCTGCCCGTGGCGGGTGCGCCCGTGCGGGACGGAGCGGTCGCCGTGCGCGGCGAGCGGATCGTCGCGGTCGGGGCGCGGGACGAGGTGCTGGAGGGGCTCCGCGACGAGTCGCCGGCGGTGCGGGAGTGGCCGGGCGCGATCGTCCCGGGCCTCGTCAACGCGCACTCGCACCTGCAGTACACCTGCATGTCCGCGGTCGGCCAGGGCCGGTACGCCGGCTTCGAGGACTGGTCGCGCGCCTTCCAGGAGGTCTACGAGCAGCCGCACGACTGGGGCGCCTCGGCGGCCGCCGGACTGGAGATCGCGGTCTCGACCGGCACGACGGCGATCGCCGACATCGTCACCGACCTCGACGCGCTGCGCGTGCTCGAGGACGGCCGGGTGCACGGGATCGCCTACTGGGAGCTGATGAGCCTCCTCGAGGACGACTGGCGCGGCAGCGGGCGCGCGATCACCGCCGAGCTGGTGCGCACCTCCGGCGTGACGCGCATCGGACTCTCGCCGCACGCCCCGTACTCGCTGGACACCCCGGTGCTGAGCGACCTGACCGGGCTCTCGCAGGAGCTCGGCGTGCGCCGGCACCTGCACCTGGCCGAGTCGGCCTGGGAGGCGGAGTACACGATGCACGGCCGCGGCGACCTGGCGGAGCAGTGGCGCCGCTGGGGTTACGACGCCTTCCACCTGCTGCGCAACGGCGGCAGCGCGCTGCGGCCGGTGGCGTACGCGGAGACGATCGGTGCGCTCGGCGACGACGTGCACATCGCGCACGGGATCTACGTGGACGCGGACGATCGCGCGACGCTGCGGCGCACCGGGACCTCTGTGGCGCTGTGTCCGCGCTCGAACGCGGTGATCGGGCTCGACGAGGCACCGGTCGCCGACTACCTGCGCGAGGGGAACGCGATCGCGGTCGGGACGGACTCGCTGTCGTCGACGCCGTCGCTGGACCTGCTCGGGGACGTGGCCGAGCTGTGCCGGATCGCGCGGGCGCAGGGATACGCGGGGCGCGATCTGCACGCGCGGCTGCTCGCGGCGGCGACGCTCGGCGGCGCGGTGGCGATGGGGGCGGCGGAGTCCTTCGGCACGCTGGTGCCGGGGGCGCTCGCCGACCTCGCGGTGCTGGGGGTGTCCGGTTCTTCCTCCGACGACGTGCTCGCCGCGGTCGTCGAGGCCGGCGAGGGGACCGCCCTCGCCACGATCATCTCCGGGGAGGTCCGATGGCAGGCGCGGAGGTGAGCGGGTTCGTCGACCGGCTGAGCGTCGACGGGCGGGTGCTCGAGCGGGTGCGGCGGCCGGCGCTCGCCGAGACGATGGGGCTGGAGCCGCATCCCGAGGGCGGCTGGTATCGGCGGACGTGGGAGTCGCCGGAGCGGCTGACGCTCGTCGGCGCGGACGGCTCGGTGCGGGAGCGGCCGGCGGCGACGCTGATCGTCTTCCTGCTGCCGGCGGGTGAGGCGTCGGCCTGGCACCGGGTGTCCTCGGCCGAGACGTGGATCTGGAACGGGCCCGGGCGGGTGGCGCTGCAGTACGGCGGGCTCGGCGAGGAGCCGGAGGACGGCGAGACGGTCGTGCTCGGCTCCGCGTTCGAGGGGCTGCCGGTGCAGGCGCTGGTGCCGGCCGGCGTCTGGCAGCGGACGCTGCCGTCGGCGGAGGACGCGGTGGTGAGCTGCCTGGTGTCGCCGGGCTTCGACTTCGCGGACTTCTCGATGCCGGAGTAGGGGGCGGGGCGGGTCTCGAGACGCCGCTGTTGCATGCGGATCGAGTAGGCCGCGAAGCGGGCGTATCGAGATCCACCAGCGTCGGAACGCCGAGTCTGCAGACCCGCCCTGCTGAGGACGGTGGGTCTCGATACGCCCCTGCGGGGCTACTCGACCAGCATGTCTGCGGGCGTCTCTTCCCAGTAGATCCACCACCGTCTGCACCTGAGTTCGCAGACCTGCTCTGCTGGTGACGGCGGGTCTCGATACGCCCCTGGCGGGGCTACTCGACCAGCATGGACGGCGCACGCCGGCGGCTGCTCGGCCGGCGTGCGCCGGGTCACTCGAAGAGCGAGAGGGTGAGCGTCGAGCTGTAGTCGCCGGCGTCGATGGTGGTCGGCGTCTTGAGGGTCAGGGCCGCGTTCGCGGTCCAGGAGCCCTCCTCCGCCACTCCGGCGGAGTCGTTGGTGATCGCGAGGAGCTCCTGGTCGACGAGGCCGACGCCGTCGGGGCCGCCGTCGATGGCGGTGTCGACGACGTCGCCCTCGGCGACGAGGCCGGAGTCGCCGCCGTCGATCAGGTTCGGCGCCCAGCCAAGGTTCTCGGCGCCGATGGTGTCGCCGGTGGACGAGGTGAAGTCGCTGGCGGTTCCGAGGACGTACCAGCCGGCGCCGGCGGGGATGTCGGCGGCGTCGCGGGTGTCGGTGACGGTGACCGTGGGGAGGGTGCCCGTGAACTGGCGAGCCACGCTGGTCGAGCCGTTCTCGGTCAGGGCGGTGGAGCCGCTCGCGACGGTCATCGAGAGGGCGCCGCCGCCGGTGAGGGGGGCGATCTGCACGTTGACGTCGACGTCGTCGGCGCCCTGCTGCTCGTCGGCGAACGCGGTGCCGGCGACGCCGAGCAGGAGCAGGCCACCGGCCAGTCCGGCGGCGCCGCGGGTGAGCAGGGATCGGGTGGTGGAGGTGTGGTTCTGCATGCGGGTGTTCTCCGTTCTCGAGGCGGCGTCGTCGCCGTCCTGTCGGGCTGAGCGGGAGGGGTCGAGCGGGGTGGGGCGCCGTGCATCCGGCGCCCCACCCCGCTCGAGGTGCGACTAGCGGCAGGACGCCGCCGCGTACGCGGGCTTCTGCTGGTCGGTGAGCGTCGCTCCGTCGACGGTGCCGGTCGAGTCGACCGTCACCGAGCCGGCGTCGAGGGACACCTGGCGCGTGGTGAAGGCGCCGGTCGCGTTCTTGCCCGGCGCGACCGCGGTGAAGGTCTTCGATCCGAACGCCGACGTCATGACGATGTCGATCGGCGAGGAGCCGGTGTTCTTCGCCGTCGTCGTCAGCACGACCTTCCCGGCGACGCAGCGCGTCGTCGACGTGGTCGCCACGGAGAGCGCGCCGGTGGAGGCGACGAGCGGGGTGACCGAGATCCTGTCGATGTTCGGCGCGTACTGCGAGACGAGCTGGACGCCGGGGAACGTGTCCGACAGGTAGGTCTCTCCGTCGAAGCCGGGCAGCTCCTTCGAGGTGATTTCGATGCTGTTCGCGCCCTTCTTCAGCGTGACGGGCACGCTGAGGTCCCAGAGCTGGTTCTGGTGGAAGGTGTGCGGGAACAGGACGCGCTGCGTGACTCCGTTGACCGTGATGTCCGCGTGGCGGGCGATCGGGTCGGGGTTGTAGTGCGTCGCGGGGGACTGCTCCTCGTTGGAGTAGCGCAGCGTCAGGGCGTACGAGCCGTCGGCCGCCGCCTGCACGTCGCCGAAGACGATCTTCGACGCTCCGTCACGACCGCCGCCGATCTGGCCGACGGCCTTTCCGCCGGAGGCCAGCGAGAGATCGCGGACGACGGCGGGACCGGTGATCATCGCCGCCTCCGCCTCGTAGGAGACGGTCGGCTGGGGCGAGACGGCCTTCCCGATCACGACGCGGTCGACGAGAAGTGTGCCGCCGGTGCCGACGACCTCGATCTTGTTGACGCCGCCCGAGAGGAAGATCTGCCTCGTGCTGCTGGTGCTGACCGCTCCGATCCTCACGCCGTTGACCCGGAGGTCGCCGGTGCCGCCGCCGAGGGTGTCGACGGTGACCGCGGACGGCGCGTCCTTCGCGCTGTAGGCCCAGACGACGCTGCTCGCGCCGGTGGTGAGCTTCGCGGTGCCGGAGCCGGAGACGCCGGTGCGGGAGTAGTCGGCCGTCGCGCCCTCGCCGAGCGTGCTCAGCTCGGACTCGTAGATCGTCGAGGCGGCCGCGGCGCTGGGCAGCGACAGCTCGATCTTGTCGACGATTCCGTCGCCCTTCGTGCCCTTGGTCCCGGCGAGGTTCTTGGCCGAGAGGCTGATCGTGTGCGTTCCGGCGGTGAGCGTCACCTTGGTGTCCACGTGGTCCCAGACGACGAACTTGTACGCGAGAGGGAGGAAGATCTCCTGCTCGGCCGCGCCGTCGACGGTGAGGAACGTGTTGATCGGGCCCTGCTCCGCGTTGGCGGCGAAGGTGTTCTGCGAGTTGCCGAACACGCTGAGGTCGTACTCGCCGTCCTTCGGGACCGTGACCTGGAAGTCCACCTTCAGGTCGCCGCCCGTGCGGAAGCCGCCGATGTTGCGGCCGCCGGAGGTGTAGAAGCCGCCGACGTTGCTGGGCGAGCCCTCGGGTCCGTTGAGGAAGCGCTGACCCGTGAAGGGAGCGGCCTCGGCCTCGTACTTCTGGCGGAAGTCGACCGGCGACGAGGAGGGGGAGGTCGCGTTGGCGCCGGGGGTCAGGACGACCTCGTACGCCGAGTCGATGTCGAGCGCGGGGAGCGAGCCGCCGAAGTCGAGCACGACGCTGCCGTTCACGGGCGAGATGTCGAACTCCTTCACCGCCTGCGGCGCTCCGGAGTCGCCGACCTGGCCGGTCCAGCGGATCTCGCGGACCGAGACGTGCACCTTCGAGCCGAAGGTCGCGGCCGGGATGCGGTCGAAGCCGACGGTCTGCGGCCCGCCGGAGCCGCCGAAGATCGTCCTGGCCTGCTTCAGGCCGGTGTCGAGGGTGGCGACGCCCTGCAGGGTGTAGCTCTCGCCCGGCTTCGGCGGGGTCACGGCGACGGTCTCACCGCTCATCTGCGCGTAGGCGTTCAGCAGCCACCACTGGCCGTTGGCGCGGTTCGCCTGCACGGCGGAGTCGCTGAGGTTGCCGTCGATGTTCCAGTAGGCGATGTCGCCGTCGACCTTCTTGTCCTCGAGCGCGCTGATCCACTGGATCATCTGCCCGGGAACGGAGGTGTGGTAATTGAAGGCGTACTCGTTGAGGTTGACGGGCAGGTGCTTCCCGGCGTACTCGGTGCCGGCGAAGAGCTCGTCCTCCCACTCCCGGTAGCGGTCCACGTTCTTGCGGATCTCGCCGGGCGCGCTGAGCTCGTGCCAGGTCATCACCTCGGGCAGGGTGCCGGCCTCGAGGGTGTGGGTCATGAAGCCGCGGACCTGGGTGTAGAGAACGCTGGTGTTGGGGCCGGCGATGCGCGCGTCCGGCATCTTGGATTTGATCAGCGCGTGCGCGCGGTCCCAGGCGGCGAAGAAGTCGGTCGGATCGTTCAGCCAGCTCGTGCCGTCGTAGCTCCACTGCCCGTCGCCGAACATGTTGCCCTCGGGCTCGTTGAACGGGACGAAGACGATGTTGTCCTGGTACTCCTCGGGCAGGGCGAGGACCTGGTCGACCTGGGTGCCGATCTTGCCCAGGTAGTCGTCGAGCTTGGCCTCGGGAGTGCTGCCGGGCCACTCGTAGGGGAAGCCGCGGTAGATGTCCGTCATGTAGATGTAGGTGTCGCCGTCGGAGGTGTCGGCGACCGCCCGCGCCACGTCGAGGGCGTCGGCGCCGGGGTGCTGCGGTCCGTCCTGCGCCTTCGTCGAGACGGTGCGCAGGTCGATGCCCTCGAGCAGGTTGTCGGAGGGGAGACCCTTGCCGTAGACGCCGTAGAGCGTGCCGGAGGCGCCGCCCATGAAGTCGCCGGTCGGCGCTCCGAGGTCGACGGTCAGCTCGCCGGCGGTGCGGACGGCGACGGTCGCGGTGACGGGGTCGCCGGTCTCCGTCACCGTGCCCTTCACGGTGAACGAGCCGCGCGCGGCGTAGGAGGAGGGAGCGACGGCGTCCCAGGTGACGGGGGCCGTCCGGTCGATCCCGTCGGAGTAGCGCCCGGGCACGCCGGGCAGCACCGGGGCGACGCCGAGGGCGGTGGTGACCTGGACGGTGCTCGAGACGAGGCCCGTCAGCGTCGGCGCCGTGCTGCCCGCGAGCCCGCGGATCTGGTCGGCGGTCAAGACGCGGTCGTAGACGCGGAAGTCGTCGATGGCGCCGTCGTAGTAGGGGTGCACGTTCCAGAGCGCGCGCCCGATGTTGCCGCTCTTCGAGGCCGACGGCGAGAACAGCTGCGCCGCCAGGTCGACGGAGGCGGGGGCCGTCGCGACCTGCAGGCCGTTGACGAAGAGGACGATCGAGGTGCCGTCCATCGTCGCGGTGACGTTGACCCACTGGTCCTTCTGCAGCGGGGTGGTGCTCGAGACGCCCGCCTCGCCGCCGCCCCGCAGCTGCTTGACGATCGCGCGGGCGCTGCCGTCGCCGTCGGTGAACGAGGGCGAGAAGGCGGAGGCGGCGTCCGGGCTGATGCCGAGGCACCAGAGCCACTGGAAGCCCGCGCTGCCGGACCATTTCGTCCACGCGGAGACCGTGGTCGCGCTCACGCCCTGGAAGAGGCCGTTCGGCACCGTGATGTACGGAGCGGTCGTCGAGTCCGCGGCTCCACCGGGCAGGTCGATCGCCGTGGTCCCGGGGGTCCGGCCCTCGACGTAGGCGGCTCCGGCGCTGTTCACGACGGTGCCGTTCAGCTTCTTCGAGCCCTGGTCGGTGACGGTCGCGCCGTTCACCTGGCCCTGCTCGAAGTCGTACTTCAGCAGCAGCGCCTCGGCGGGGATGGACGTGTCGGCCGCGACGGCGGCCGGGGCGCTCGGGAGAGCGACGGCGAGGGCGGCGAGGGTCGCGGCGCTCAGGGAGAGGGCGAGCGTGCGTGCTCCGCGCCTCCGGAGGGACATCGTTGTCACAGTGATCGCTTTCTGTGCGGCGGGCCGGCCGGCGAGGGCGGTGCGCCTCGCCGAGGTCGAGAGCGTCAGTGCTTCGAACCGGTTCGACGACAGTACGGTCCTCGCCCGTCGACGCACAAGGGCACGGTCCAGACCCGGCTCAGAGCGGGGCGGCGCTGCCGCGGTCGACGAGCCGGGCGTCGAGGAGCCGCACGGCGGGGTCCTCCGCGTGCTCCGGGTGCTCGATCCGCTCGACCAGGCGCTCCACGACGCGGGCGCCCAGCTCGGACGGTCCCGTCTCGACGTAGGTGTAGGGCAGGGAGAAGTCCCGGGCGAACTCGCCCGAGTACAGGCTCACTACGGAGAGCTGCTCGGGGACCGCGACGCCGCGGCGGCCGAGGATCGAGGGGAGCATCGCGACGGCCCGGTCGCTGTGCACGACCAGGGCGGTGAGACCCGGGTTCTCGTCGAGGAACCGCGTGATCATCGGCTCCATCGCCTGCGCGGTCGCACCGGCGGGCTGCACGGCGAGGTCGAGGTCGAGGGCGGCGGCGGCCTGCACGGCGGCGTCGCGGAAGCGGACGCCGTAGGTGCCGCCGCGCTCGAAGACGTGGGCGGGCGGGGTGATCACGCCGATCCTGCGATGACCGAGGCCGGCGAGGTGCCCGACGAGGACCCGCGCGGCGTCGCCGAAGTCGAGGTCGACGACGTCGACGCCCGCGGCGTCCAGCGGTACCCCGATCGCAGCGCCCGGCTGCCTCGCCGCCCTCAGTGCCGGGAGACGGTCGTCCTCCGTCGAGACGCTCAGCAGGAGCAGCCCGTCGACCATCCCCGAGCTCGCCACTCGGGTCAGCGCGGTGGCGCCGTCGGGCTCGGTGACCATCAGGATGTCGTAGCCGAGCTCCCTCGCCCGCGTCGTGATCGGGAGGATGTACTCGAGCATCGCGGGGGCGAACTCGTCCGGGTCGAAGTGCACGAGCAGCCCGAGCGCCATGGTGCGGCGGGTGGCCAGCGCGCGGGCTCCGGCGTTGACCGTGAAGTCGAGCTCGCGGATGGCCCGCTCGATCCGCTGCTGCGTGTCGAGAGAGATGGAGCGCTTGCCGGACAGGGCGTACGACACGGTGCTGCGGGAGACGCCGGCCGCCTTCGCCACGTCGCCGATCGTGGCCATGTCCGCCTCCTCGCCCGCGCATCCCCGGGTGTTCTCGGAGTGGTCGCCCCACAGTAGCTCCGCGATCGGCCGCTCCTCGGAGCGCGACGCGCGGGTTTCCGCGCTCGATACGCTGAGCCCATGGTGACCATCCGGGACGTCGCGGCCGATGCGGGGGTCGCCCGCAGCACGGTGTCGTACGTGCTGTCCGGCAACAAGAAGCTTCCGGAGGCGACCCGGCTGCGCGTCCTCGAGAGCGTCGCGCGGCTCGGCTACCGGCCCGACCCGATGGCGCGGGCCCTCGCGCTGCGGCGGACGAACATCCTCGGCTTCTTCGCCTCCGTCGACCCCGAATCGCGGCAGACCGACGTCGACGTCTTCATGCGCTTCGTGCGCGCTGCCATGTACGCGGCGCGGGCGCGCGGCTTCGACCTGCTGATGATGGGCACCGGCGAGGGCGAGCTCGCGCGCGACGTGCTCGCGGACGCGCTCGTGGTGATGGACATCCGCCGCGACGACCCGCGTCTGCCGATCCTCGCGGGCATCGGGCTGCCGACGGCGCTCGTGGGCTATCCCGGCGACGGCAGCCCGTTCAGCGCGATCGACCTCGACTTCGACAGCGCGGCGCGGGTGGCGGTGGACCACCTCGCCGACCTCGGGCACGCCGAGATCGCGGTGCTCGGGATGGGCCACGACGCCTACGAGAGCGGCTACGCCTTCGCGCTGCGGTTCCGCGAGGGCTTCCTCGATCAGTGCCGGATCCGCGGGGTCCGCGGGGCGGTCATCCCGAGCACCGAGCACGTCGACGACTGGTTCGAGCAGGCCCAGGAGCTGCTGCCCGGCCTCAGCGCGGTGGTGACGCACGGTCCCGGCGTGCTCGAGCCGTTCCTGCAGCGGCTGTCCGAGCTCGGGCTCGCCGTCCCGGGCGACTGCTCGATCATCACGATCGCGCCGGAGGCCGTGATGCGGCACGCCGACCGCCCGGTGACCGTCATCGACCTGCCCGGTGACGAGATGGTCTCGCGCGCGGTCGACCTGGTGCTCGACGAGCTGGCCGGCACGGCCGCGCCGGGGGTCACGGAGCTCCTGCCCGCCGTTCTCGTCGACCTCGGGACGACGGCTCCCTTCGCCGCCGGGGGCGGCCGCAGCGTCGTCGCCTCCTGGCGCCTCGCCCGCGGCTGACCCTGCTCCCGGTCCTCTCGACCTCCCTCTCGCGCCGTCGGAGAACCGGTTCTCCGAAATCTATTGAACCGGTTCTCCAACTCGATTAGGCTCGCCACGATCTCAGGACGGACGCCCCCGGCGGGCGCCTCCGGAGGGCTTCCCGGCGCGAGCGCATCGCTCGACCCGACCGTATTCAGAGAGGAATACCGTGAAGAACAGCATCCGACGGGCCGCAGGCGCGGCCTCCCTCGTCCTCCTCGCCGGAGTCGCCCTCAGCGCCTGCAGCGCCGGGGGAGGGTCCGATTCCTCGTCGAAGTCGCTGACCCTGTGGGACAGCTTCACCCAGTACGACGCAGCCTCGCCGTACGGGCAGCTGCTCGCCGGCTGCGAGGCCTCGACCGGGATCACCCTGGAGCGCACGTCCGACCCGGACCTGACCACCAAGCTGCTGCAGTCGGCGGCGTCGAAGACCACGCCGAACCTGGTCGTCCTCGACAACCCCAACATCGCGAAGTTCGCCGACACCGGCCTCCTCGTCGACAACGAGACCTCGGGGCTCGACACCGCCGACGTCCTGCCCAACGTCCTCGCCGCCGGCCAGCTCGACGGCAAGACCTACGGCTCCTCGATCGGCTCGAACACCCTCGCGCTGTTCTACAACAAGGCGCTGTTCGAGGCCGCGGGCGTCACCCCGCCCACGACCTGGGCCGAGCTCACCTCCGCCGCCGCCGCGCTGACCTCGGGCGACGTGACCGGCATCGGCTTCTCGGCGGTCGGCACGGAGGAGGGCACCTTCCAGTTCCTGCCGTTCTTCTGGGGCTCCGGCGCCACCCTCGACGACATCTCCTCCGACGACGCGGTCTCTGCTCTCACGCTCTGGACCGACCTCGTGAAGAGCGGGTCGGCCTCGCAGTCCAACGTCAACGCGAACCAGCAGGACGTCCGCGACCAGTTCCTCGCCGGCAAGCTCGGCATGATGGTCAACGGCACCTGGCAGCTCTCGGCCCTCGACGAGGCCGGCATCGACTACGGCGTCGTGCCGATCCCCGCGGCGGACGGCGGAGCGGCACCCAGCCCCCTCGGCGGCGAGTTCGTCGAGGTCGTCACCAGTGACGCGAGCAAGCAGGCGCTCGCAGCGGAGTTCGCCCAGTGCGTCATCGCGCCCGACAGCCTGAAGGCGTGGGCGGCCGGCCAGTCGTACATCATGCCGTACGCCGACGCGGCCGCCGAGCAGGCGACCGAGAACCCGGAGCTCCAGCCGTGGGTCGAGGCGATCTCGGTCGCGCAGGGCCGCACGAGCGACCTCGGCGTCGCCTACCCCGACACCTCCAAGGCGATCTGGACCGCGATCCAGGAGGCGCTGACCGGCTCGAAGACGCCGCAGGCCGCGCTCGACGACGCAGCCGCGAGCCTGAAGAAGTAGCGCATGACCGACCCCGCCGTGCTCACGGCGCCGGTCGCGGGCGAGGCGGCCACCCGGCCGCCCGCCCGCCGTCGGCCCCGCTCCCACCTGAGGCTCGCCGCCGCCGCCTTCATGGCTCCCGTGGTGATCTTCCTCGCCGTCTTCTTCGTCTACCCGATCGTCCGCGGCGTCGTCCTGAGCTTCCAGGACTTCGGCCCCTCGGCCTTCGTCACGGGCGACGCGCCCTTCGTCGGATTCGGCAACTACGTCACCGTGGTCACGGATCCGATCTTCGGCAGCATCGCCTGGCACACGGTGGTCTTCACCGTCGTCTCGCTCGTCGGACAGTTCGCGATCGGCATGGCGCTGGCGCTGTTCTTCAGCCGCCGGTTCCCGCTCTCGGCCACCTTCCGCTCGCTGATCCTGCTGCCCTGGCTGCTGCCGCTGATCGTCTCGGCGACGGCCTGGCGCTGGATCTTCGACCAGCAGTTCGGCATCCTGAACGCCGCGATCGGCACGCAGGTGGGCTGGCTGACCGACCCGTCCGTCTCGCTCTGGGCGGTCATCATCGCCAACATCTGGCTGGGCATCCCGTTCAACATGGTGCTGCTGCACGGCGGACTGCAGGGCATCCCCGAGAGCCTCTACGAGGCGGCCGCGCTCGACGGCGCCACCCGCTGGCGCACCTTCTGGAGCATCACCTGGCCCCTGCTGCGCCCCGTCACCTCGGTCACGCTCCTGCTCGGCCTCGTCTACACGATCAAGGTCTTCGACGTGATCTGGATCCTCACCAAGGGCGGTCCGGCGAACAGCTCGCACACGCTCGCGACCTGGGCCTACGAGCAGTCCTTCACCGACCTGCAGTTCGGCGTCGGAGCCGCGGCCGGCCAGATCCTCGTGATCGTCGCCCTCGTCTTCGGCCTGATCTACATCCGCGCCCAGCGCAAGGAGGACCTCGGATGAACCAGATCACCACTCCGCTCCGCCGCGGCATCGACGTCGCCATCGCGATCGTGCTCTGCGGATTCCTGCTCTTCCCGCTCTACTGGATGGTCAACGTCTCGCTGACCAAGCCGCAGAACCTCATCCAGACGCCGCCGAGCCTGTTCCCCAGCGATCCCACTCTCGACGGCTACGTGCAGGCGTTCTCGACCCAGCTGCCGAACCTGGTCACGAGCCTCGTGATCTCGATCGGCTGCGTGATCCTCACCCTCGCGATCGCACTGCCCGCGGCGTTCGCCATGGCGAAGTTCCGGGTGCGCGGCACCGGTGCCGTGATGTTCGTCTTCCTGCTCGCGCAGATGATCCCGGGCATCGTGCTGGTCACGGCGCTCTTCGCGATCTACAACGCGCTCGGGCTGCTCAACACCTACCCGGGCCTGATCCTCGCCGACGCGACCGCCTCGGTCCCGTTCGCGGTGATCATCCTGCGCGCGTTCATGCTCGGCATTCCCGACGAGCTGATCGAGGCGGCCCGGATCGACGGGGCGAGCAACTGGCGCTCCTTCGTCTCGATCGTGATCCCGCTCAGCCGCAACTCGATCGTGACCGCCGGGCTGTTCTCCTTCCTGTTCGCGTGGGCCGACTTCCTCAATGCGAACTCGCTCACCTCGGGCAACAGCATCGTGCCGTTCACCCTCGGGCTCTACCGCTACATCGGATCCACCACCACCAACTGGAACGGGATCATGGCGACCGCTGTGATCGCCTCCATCCCCGCAGCCGTGCTGCTGATCGTCGCGCAGCGCTACGTCGCCGCCGGCGTCACGGCCGGCGCGGTCAAGGACTGAGCGCCGTGACGGCCTCGAGGAAGCAGGAGCAGATGGATACCGAGGCGTTCGAGCTCGACGACGTCCGCCTCGTCTGGCGGGGGGACGGCGAGACGATCGTCGTCGAGCCGTGGGGGAGGGACAGCGTGCGCGTCCGCGCGGTCCGTTCGGGCGAGGTGCTCGACACCGACTGGGCGCTCGTGAGCCCCGAGAGGATCGAGCCGGAGGTGACGATCGAGGGCGCGCGGGCGACGCTGCGCTCCGGCGGCCTCACTGTCGTCCTCGAGCAGCAGGAGGGCTACGGCTACCAGACCGGCTATCACGAGCTCTCCTGCTCCCTCTCCTTCTACGACCGCCGCGGCGATCTGCTGTTCTCCGAGCTCGGGAGCGGGGGAGCGCTCAAGCTGCGCGCCCGGGAGCAGCGGCCGCACCTCGGCGGCGACTTCCGGCTGACCGCGCTCTTCGAGACGGCGCCCGACGAGAAGCTGTACGGGATGGGGCAGTACCAGCAGGACATCCTCGATCTGAAGGGCTGCACGCTCGAGCTCGCGCACCGCAACTCGCAGTCCAGCGTGCCCTTCGTGCTGTCGAGCCGCGGCTACGGCTTCCTCTGGCACAACCCCGCGATCGGCCGCGCCACCTTCGCGGCCAACCGCACCGAGTGGTTCGCGGAGTCGTCGAAGCAGCTCGACTACTGGGTGACGGCGGGGGAGACCCCGGCCGACATCACCCGGGCCTACGCCGACGCGACCGGCCACGTGCCGATGATGCCCGAGCACGGGCTGGGCTTCTGGCAGTGCAAGCTGCGCTACTGGAACCAGGAGCAGCTCCTCGAGGTCGCCCGCGAGCACAAGCGGCGCGGTCTGCCGATGGACGTCATCGTCGCCGACTTCTTCCACTGGCCGCACATGGGCGACTTCCGCTTCGAGGAGGAGTTCTGGCCCGACCCGTCCGCGATGGTCGCCGAGCTCCGTGAGCTGGGCATCGAGCTGATGGTGTCCGTCTGGCCGCAGGTCTCGGTCGAGTCCGAGAACTACGTCGCGATGAAGAAGGGCAACCTGCTGGTCAAGGCCGAGCGGGGACTCGACCTGCACATGCAGTTCGAGGGCCCGAGCGCCTTCTACGACGCGACGAACCCGGCCGCCCGCCGCTTCGTCTGGGAGGCGTGCCGGCGCAACTACGCCGCGCACGGCATCCGGCTGTTCTGGCTCGACGAGGCCGAGCCCGAGTACGGCGTCTACGACTTCGACAACTACCGCTACGCGGCGGGCCCCACCGTGCAGGTCGGCAACCTCTACCCGCAGGCGTTCTCCCGCGGCTTCTTCGAGGGACAGCGCGAGAGCGGCGAGACCGAGATCGTCAATCTCGTGCGCACCGCCTGGGCGGGCAGCCAGCGCTACGGTGCGCTGGTGTGGTCGGGCGACATCCACTCGACCTTCGCGGATCTCCGGCACCAGATCACCGCGGGGATCCACATGGGCGTCGCGGGCATTCCGTGGTTCACGACCGACATCGGCGGCTTCGCCGGCGGCGACCCGACCGATCCGGCGTTCCGCGAGCTGCTGGTGCGCTGGTTCCAGTTCGGCGCCTTCAGCCCCGTGATGCGGCTGCACGGCGACCGCGCGCCGTCCGCACCGGTGCACGCCGCCGACGGATCCCGACGCGCGGCGACCGGCGCCGCGAACGAGATCTGGAGCTTCGGCGACGAGGTCACCCCTGTCCTCACCGGCCTCCTCGAGCTCCGCGAGCGGCTGCGGCCCTACACCCGGGAGGTGATGCGCGAGGCGCACGAGCTCGGCCAGCCGGTCATGCGCGCGCTGTTCCACGAGTTCCCCGGCGACCCGCTCGCCTGGGACATCGGCGACCAGTACCTCTTCGGATCGGATCTCCTCGTCGCTCCGGTCACGGCGGCCGGCGCGGTCTCCCGCAGGGTGTACCTCCCGGCCGGTGCCCGCTGGACCGAGATCAGCACCGGCGTCGAGCACGAGGGCGGGCAGTGGATCGTCGCCGAGGCGCCGCTCGCGGTCGTGCCGGTCTTCGCGCGCGACGGCCGGCAGGCCGGGCTCCTCCGGGGGGAGTGACGCGGGGCTGCTCGACACGCATGGTTCAGCGTTGCTGCGGCTGGATCACTCGAGACGTCGGGGGGCACGGATTCCGTCAACACTGACGTGAACCCGTCATCGCTGTGCTTCCGCCGCCCGCGATTTCTCTGGTGCGGTGGGAGGGCCTCACCCTGGTGTGCAGGTACGCCGTCGCCGACCGTGGCAGCGGTCGTACCTCGACACCACGGGAGACGCACTGATGGCGCACGACGACGATCGCCCGACGACCTCCGATGGTCGAAGCGCAGTGGAACGGCGGACGCTCGTCGCCGGAGGGGTCTGGGCGGTGCCCGTCGTCGCCCTGGCGGTGGCGGCTCCGGCCGCATCGGCGTCTCCTGCCCCCTGCCCGTCGGTCACCGATCCCGCCCAGTGGCGGCGCACCGACAACGGCTACGCCTACCAGGGGGCGTCCGGCATCGAGGAGAAGGACGGCTACGTCTACTTCCTCCAGCAGGCGGACGATGCAGCGTCCTATGAGGGGCTCAACCTGGAGGTCTGGTTCCGGGCCGCGCTGCCCGTCGTCGCGGGGACGACCTACACCTTCCTCTATCGGGCCGGCGGCGAGTACGGGCAGACCCGCGACCCGAGGACTCACGGTCCGCAGTACGCACGGCTCGAGATCGACGGTGCGGCCGTCTCGCCCGACTACAGCACCGACACGACCCAGTACGGCACCGTGCAGCTGACCACGGACTTCTCCTTCGTCGACTACTCCTCGCTCTGGGTGGCGAAGACCACGGGAATCGTCCAGCTCACCTGGCACTTCGTCGTCCCGGGGCGGAAAGGTCGGAGGACCGACGCGAACGACGACATCCGCATCACGCTGCCGCTCATCGCCTGCTCCCGGTAGGGGCGCCGAGTAGCCCGTGGGGCGGGCCTCTGCATGCTGATCGAGTAGCCCGTGCAGCGGGCGTATCGAGATCAACCGTGGCCTGGAGGGTGGGTCTCGATACGCCGCGTTCCGCGGCTACTCGGCCGGCATGAAGCGCGCGGCCTGCGGCTGGTCGGCCGGCAGGGGTGCGCGGACCGGGCGGGTATCGTGAGCGGCATCATGCCCGCTGACTCCGCCCTCGAGGCCTCCGGCTCGGGCAGACGCCTGCAGCGCCGGGTCGCCGAAGGGCTCGGGCGGGAGATCGCGTCGGGGGTCCGGCCGGCGGACTCGCAGATCGTGCCGGAGGAGATCGGCCGCCGGTACGACGTGTCGCGGACGGTGGTCCGCGAGGCCTTCCGGGCTCTCGAGGCGCGGGGGATGATTCGGGCCAGGCCACGCGCGGGGACGCAGGTCCAGCCGGAGAGCTCGTGGAACCTCCTCGATCCCGACGTGATCCAGTGGCGGGCGGCCGGGCCGGCGAGCGAGACGCAGCTGCAGGAGCTCCTCCTGCTGCGCGAGGCGGTCGAGCCGGCCGCGGCCCGGCTCTTCGCGGCGAGCGGCCGGACCGCCCGGCAGCAGGAGCTGTCGGCCGCGGCGGCGGAGCTGGCCCTCGCGGCCGAGGCGCGATCGCTGCCCCGATTCACGAGCGCCGATCAGAGCTTCCACCGGATCCTGGTCGAGGGGTCGGGCAACGCGGTGCTCGCCCAGCTGCTCGGCACCATCGCCGCGGCGCTGGACAGCAGGTACGGCAGCGGCGTTCCGACCTTCACCGCCGCGACCGATCGTGCGGTCGACCAGCATCGGCGGCTCGCGGCGGCGATCGCCGACGGGGACGCCGATCTCGCGGAGAGCGCGGCGCGCACGCTCGTCCGCGACACCGCCGAGGAGATCCGGGCGACGTCGACCGGCCGAGGGACGGCCTGAGCCGAGGCTGGCAGGGGTGCCCTCAGGCGCCAGACTCGATCACTCCGCGGTTGCGAGGCCCTCGTACGCGCGACTGGGGATCTGCGTGGCGAGCTTGCCGCCGCTGACGTCGACGAGCGTGCCGGTGATGTAGCTCGCGGCGTCGCTGGAGAGGAAGCAGAGCAGGTCGGCGATGTCGTCGGGCGTGCCCCAGCGGCGCAGGGTCAGCGTGTCGAGGAGCCGTGCCTTCGCGGCCTCCGGCATGTCCGCGAAGCCGTTCATCGCGGTGGGGATCATCCCCGGCGCGTAGGCGTTGACGGTGATGCCCCACGGCCCGAGCTCGCCGGCGAGGACCCGGGTGAACTGCACGACCGCCGCCTTCGAGGCTCCGTAGGCGGCGGCGCCGATGCTCGGGACGATCGCCGCGAACGAGGCGGCGTTGATGATGCGACCGCCGCCGCGCGCCTTCATCACCGGGACGACGGCCTGCGAGACGAGGAAGGTGCCGCGGACGTTCACGTCGAACGCGGCGTCCCAGCGCGACGGATCGAGGGTCTCGACGGTGCCCTCGACGTTGATGCCGGCGTTGTTGACCAGGACGTCGACGTGGCCGAACCGCTCGACCACCGCGTCGATCGCCGCCCGCACGGACGCCGGATCCGTGACGTCGCAGACCAGCTGCTGCGCGTCGCCCGAGGGGGAGGGGAAGGCCAGATCGAGGGCGGCGACCCGCGCGCCCTCCGCCAGGAAGCGGTCGACGATCGCGCGGCCGATGCCGCGCCCGCCGCCGGTCACCACGACGACCAGACCGGTGAGATCGATGAGCACGGCAGCCTCCTATTAGTATGATTAATCGATCGTCACCGTAGCATCGAAGGGACGCCCCATGGACACCGAAGTCGCTCGCAGAGTCGCCTGGATCACGGGAGCCGGCTCCGGGATCGGGGCCGCGTCGGCCGAGCGCCTGGCGGCGTCGGGCTGGACGGTGGCGCTCAGCGGGAGGTCCCGCGAGCGCCTCGACGCCGTCGCCGAGCGGATCGGCAGTGCCGGCGGGGACGCCCTCGTCGTCCCCCTCGACGTGAGCGACCGGGAGGCGGTACCCGCTGCCCGGGACGCGGTGCTGGCGGCGACCGGCCGGATCGACGCGCTGGTCCTCGCGGCCGGGCTCAACTCCCCGCGGCGGACCTGGGGGGACCAGCGGCTGAGCGAGCTCGAGGAGATCGTGCGCACCAACCTGCTGGGGCCGGTGGGCGTCATCGACGCGGCGCTGCCCGAGCTGAGGGCGCACGCCGGAGCGGTGGTGCTCGTCTCCTCCTACTCGGCCTGGGCGTTCGCCCCGATCGCGGGGGTCGGCTACAGCGCGAGCAAGAAGGCGCTGGCCGAGATCGCCCGCACTCTGAACGCGCAGGAGGCCGCCTCCGGGATCCGCGCCTGCCACCTCTGCCCCGGCGACGTCGCGACGGACTTCCTCCGCCACCGGCCGCAGGTGCCCGACGACGTCGCGCGCGCGGCGATGCTCTCGCCGGACGACGTCGCCCGCGCGGTCGAGTTCGTCCTCGAGTCCCCGGCCCACGTCCGCATCGACGAGCTCGTGCTCTCGCCGGTGTCGCAGCGCTGACGGGCTCCGTGCCTTCGTCGGCGACCGCTCGACGGTCGCGTTCGTGCCGGGCTGTGCCCGCGCGTCCGCGGACGGCCGACCCTGCTACTTCGGAGTCGGCTGCGTCTTCGGCTGGGCGGGAGACGCAGCCGACTTCCCGACGGAAGCACTGCTGCGGGTGACGTACCGGCCAGTGGTCGGGCTGATCCGCGCGCCGCTCACTCGGAAGCCGCCGTTGCCGAGGCTCTGGAACGAGTTGCTGCTGCTGTTCGTCATCGCTGTCTCCTTGTCCTTCGTCGATCGTAGTTGCGCGAGGCGGCTCACACGAGGGAGTCGCTCAGCCGTTCGCTCCACGCGTTCGCGCTGTCGAGCACCTGGTCGAACCACATCGCCTTCGACGTGGAGAACGCCTCCGCGGTGCCGGGAAGGCCGACGCTCAGCACCGCGGTCGCGATGTCCGGCAGACCCGCGAAGGACACCCTGATCGGAAGGGCGAGCACCGTGCCCCAGCGATTCGTTCCGGCCGGGTCGAGATTCTGGAACACGATGCTCTCCGCACCGAGGGTCCGGCCGGCGACCCAGGCGCTGTCGTGTCCGCTCGGCACGAGGCGGATGTCGGACGTTGCTCGATAGGTCCGGTCCTGGGAGGCGTACCGTCCGACGCTGCCCGCTCCGTCCGCGAGCCACAGGCTGACGCCGAGCTGCTCGACGTCGAAGGCGTCGCGCAGCGTCCGCGCGTCGTCGTCCAGTGCGTCGGAGTACTCCGGCTGGCGGACGTCGAAGCCGTCGACGTGGAGATCCCAGAGCGCGGTCGCCCGCTGCTGCGGCGAGCGGTACCGAGGTCGATGCAGATGACGGAGCTCGCGGATGATCTGCGCGGCATCGGTGAAGTCCTCGAGAAGGATCGGCTGCAGTCCGGCAGCTCTCCACTGCCCGGCGAGGGCGCTCTTGATCTCGTCGAATCGCTCTCTCGAGACGCCGAAGGCCTGGCGCGCGAGAAGCACCAGCGCCGCGTTGCCGTCAGGCGAGTCGGCAAGAGCGACGTGGAGCCAGCGCCGGACGTCCGGATCTCGGTAGGACGTTCCGGCGATGACGATGGCGCCGTCCTGCGCTGCCTTCTTGAGCAAGCGCTGCTGCCAGCAGTCCTGGTCGCCGAGCAGCTCGTTGTAGTCGGACAGGGTGAGGACGACGCCCTCGCTCCGCGAAGGGGAGGCGATTCCGTGCAGGTGGTGCACGACGTACGCGGTCGAGGACACCTCGTCGTCGACGCGGCCCTCCGCGGTCCCTTCGATGTCGACGGCGTCCTCGAGGAGGATGTCGAAGTTCAACGTCGCCACCGTGGTCTCGTCGGTTCCCCCAGCGAGGGCGTGGCCGGCGGCTGCGAGATGCAGTGATGAGGGCGACAGATCCTGCAGCCCTTGGTAGAGCGCGGCCCTGACGCGCTGGTCCCACCGGTTCAGAGTGCTCTTCGCGGCTTCAGCGACGAGGAGTGGATCCTGCCGCTGCACGAGCTCCTGCGCGGCGGTCTCCGAGCGGACGGCTCCACTCTTCAGGAGGAGCCGAACGGCGAGTTCGTCCCACCCGGGCAGCCCCGATGACGTCGATGCACCGGCGCCGAGCAGCAGGGTGACATGTCGATCGATGCCGGAGTCTCGGAACGGAGCCAGGACATCCGCGTTCAGGTCGGGGGCGCTCACCAGCGCATGATGCCACGCGGGTCAGCTGCGCTCGGCGGCCAGGCGCGACACGTTCTGATCGGTCGGGGTGGGTGGGTCTCGATACGCCCCTGCGGGGCTGCTCGACGTGCAGGAAGAGGCCTGCCCGACCGGAAGCATGCTGGTCGAGTAGCCGCGGGACGCGGCGTATCGAGACCCGGCGTCAGCCGGAGGACTCGCGGGGGACGAGGCGCACGGGCATCGAGCGGACGCCGGGCGTCGCGCGGCCGTGGATGGCGTGGGAGAGCTCCTCGGCGGCGGCGCGGCCGAGGGCCTCGAGCTGCATGTCGATGCTGGTGAGCGGCGGGCGGGCGGCCTCGACGAGGAGGTCCCAGTTGTCGAAGCCGACGACGGCGACGTCGCGCGGCACGGGGTGGCCGCTCTCGCGCAGGTGGTCGAGGGCGCCGCGGGCGATCTGGTCGCTCGCGCAGATGACGGCGTCGAGGTCCGGGTGCGCGGCGAGCAGCGACTCGGCGCACTGGCGGCCCCAGCTCTCCGACCACTGGCCGTAGAGCACGTCGCCGCCGACCAGCGGGAGCCCCGCCTCCGTCAGCGCGCGCTGGACGCCGCGGGCGCGGTCGTGCGCGGCGGTGTAGCTGGGCTCGCCGTTGATCAGCGCGATGCGGGTGCGCCCGCGCTCGATCAGGTGGCGGGCGGCGAGCACGCCTGCGAGCGTGTTGTCGGGGGTGAACGAGGAGTCGCGCTCGTCCTCGGAGGGCGCATAGGCGTAGACGACCGGGACGGGGATCGTCGCCGTGATCGACGGGCGCGGGTTGGTCGTCCGGCCGAGCACGACGATGCCGTCGACGCGCTTGGCCAGCAGGTTCTTGATGTGGTGCTGCTCGCGGATCGAGTCGCCGCGGGCGTCGCAGAGGAACACCGAGGTGGAGCCGGCGCCGAACGCGTCCTCGGCGCCCAGCAGCACGGGCAGCACGAAGCGGTTGTCGAGGTCGTTGGTGAGCATCCCGATGGTGCCGGTGCGGCGCGAGTTGAGGGCCTGCGCGAACGGGTTCGGGGTGAAGGAGAGCGCGGCGGCGGCGTCGAGCACCTTCTGGCGGGTCTCGGCGCGGACCTGGTCGCGGCCGTTCAGCGCCTTCGACGCGGTGGCGATCGAGACGCCGGCCTCGCGGGCGACGTCGGTCAGCGTGATGGTGCCCGTGGGCTTGCGCGGCGCGATGACGTCCTCCTTCCACGGGACGCCGGTGCGCCCTGGACGATCCTCGCACAGGATCCCGCGAACCGAAAACACCGAAAACGCGACAACTCTTGACTCGACCTTCCCGCCGTGTCTACTTTGAACCCGCAGAAAGTAGTTTCGGTCCGGCGGTCGCCGAGACCGGCCAGCACCACCCGTCAACGACGAAGGGAACATCCGCGATGAAGAGGAAGCACACTCGGGGCCTCGCCGCCGCCGTCCTGCTCGGGACCGCAGCCGCAGCGCTGACCGGCTGCGCGGGAGGCTCGGGAGGCGACTCCTCCGCCGCCGGCGGCACCTACACCTTCTGGGACCCGTACCCCCAGTTCGACGAGTCGTCCGACTGGGCGAAGCTCATCGACTCCTGCGGTACCGAGGCCGGCGTCACCGTCGAGCGCACCGGCTACGACACCACCGACCTGACCAACAAGGCGCTCCTCGCCGGGCAGCAGGGCAGCTCGCCCGACATCCTGCTCGTCGACAACCCGGTCGTCTCCACGCTCGCCGAGTCGGGGATCCTGACCACCACGGCCGAGAACGGCCTCGAGACCGGCGACATCGACGCCAACATCCTGGCCGCGGGCGAGGTCGGCGGCGACACCTTCGGCGTCCCGATCGGCGCGAACACACTGGCGCTGTACTACAACAAGACCGTGCTGGCCACGGCCGGCGTCGACGTCTCCTCGATCACCGACTGGGCGAGTCTCACCGCGGCGCTCGAGAAGGTCACCGCCTCGGGCGGCAAGGGCATCACGTTCTCGGGCATCGGCACCGAGGAGGGCACCTTCCAGTTCCTGCCCTGGTTCTGGGGCTCCGGCGCCGAGCTGACCGAGCTCGACTCGGACGCCGCCGTGGACGCGGTCTCGCTCTGGACCGACTGGCTGGAGAAGGGCTACGCGCCCAACTCCGTGATCGGCAACACCCAGACCACCAGCTGGCAGGAGTTCGAGACCGGCGAGTACGCCTTCGGCGAGAACGGCACCTGGCAGCTCGCGAACGCCAAGGCCTCCGGCATTGACTACGGCATCCTCACCATCCCCGCGAAGGACGGCGGCTCGGCCCCCGCGCCGACCGGCGGCGAGTTCCTCACCCTGCCCGTGCAGAAGGACGAGGCGCGCTACGAGACGTCGACCGCGATCGCCGAGTGCCTCACCTCGACGGACAACCTGGTGACGACGGACGACACGCTGTCGTACATCGCCCCGACGGCCGCGGCGCAGGAGGCGCAGGTCGCCGGGAACGCCGACCTCGAGCCCTGGGTCGAGGCCGTCCAGGCCGCGAAGGGCCGCACCTCGGACGACCTCGGGACGAAGTACCCGAAGATCTCCGAGCAGCTCTGGTCCGCGGTGCAGACCGCGCTGAGCGGCTCGCAGTCGCCGGCCGACGCGCTGAAGGCCGCGCAGTCGGCGGCCGAGTCCGCGACGCAGTGATGAGCGGTGTGGAGCCCCTTGCTGATCGAGTAGGCCGCGCAGCGGGCGGCTCGAGATCTGCCGGCGTCGGAGGGGCGGTCGGCAGGCCCGAGGTTCGTGCGGTGGTGGGTCTCGATACGCCCCTGCGGGGCTACTCGACCAGCATGCACGGGGCGCTGCGGGGCTACTCGACCAGCATGCAGGGGGCATCATGACGACGGCCACGGAGACGGGGCGGCTGCTGCGCCGCGAGGCGGAGCCCGGGGTCGCGGCCGTCGCGGCTCCGGCGCCGAGGCGGCGACGTCGGCCGGGCGGGCAGCTCGCGGCGTGGGCGTTCCTCGCCCCGCTCGTCGTCTACCTGCTCGTGTTCTACGCCTTCCCGCTCTACCGCAACCTCGAGCTGAGTCTGAAGGACTACACGGTCCGCTCCTTCGTCCAGGGCAACGCCCCGTTCGTCTGGTTCGACAACTACGTGCAGGTCTTCCGCGACCCGACCTTCGGCCCCGCGCTGCTGCACACCGCGGTGTTCACCGGAGTCTCTCTGGTCTTCCAGTTCACACTGGGGCTCGCGCTCGCGGTCTTCTTCTACCGGCGCTTCCCGCTCGCGAGCACCCTCCGGGCGCTGTTCCTGGTGCCGTGGCTGCTGCCGCTGATCGTCTCGGCCTCGACCTGGTCGTGGATGCTGAACAGCGACTCCGGGATCGTCAACGCGTTCCTCGAGTCGTTCGGGATCGGGCAGATCAACTGGCTGACCTCGCCGTCGACCTCGCTGATCGCGGTGCTGATCGCGAACATCTGGATCGGCATCCCGTTCAACCTGGTCATCCTCTACTCCGGGCTGCAGAACATCTCGCAGGACCTCTACGAGGCGGCCTCGCTCGACGGCGCGACCGGCGCCCAGCAGTTCTGGCGGATCACGCTGCCGCTGCTGCGCCCGGTGTCGGCGATCACGATCCTGCTCGGCCTGGTCTACACGCTGAAGGTGTTCGACATCATCTGGATCATGACCAAGGGCGGTCCGGCCGACTCGTCGACGACCCTGGCGACCTGGACCTACCAGCTCGGCTTCGGCTCGATGCTGCCCGACTTCGGCCCCGCGGCGGCGGTCGGCAACCTGCTGATCATCCTCGCGCTGGTCTTCGGCCTGATCTACATCCGCGTCCAGCGGAAGCAGGCCGACGCATGAGCGCCCGGCGCCCCTGGTGGCTGACCCTCGTGGGCGTGCTGCTCACCGCGGTCATGCTGTTCCCGGTCTACTGGATGATCAACGTCTCGCTGACGCAGACCGGATCGATGCGGAAGGATCCGCCGGACTGGTTCCCGTTCGCGCCCACCTTCTCCGGCTACCAGGCCGTGCTGAGCGAGCAGCTGCCCTACCTCGGCACCAGCCTGATCGTGGGTCTCGGCACGGTGCTGCTGACCGTGGCGATCGCCGCTCCGGCCGCGTACTCGCTCGCGAAGCTGCGGCCGCGCGGCGGGCAGGGGCTCTCGTTCGTCCTCCTGATCGCGCAGATGATCCCGGCGATCATCATGGCGATGGGCTTCTACGCCATCTACCTCAACCTGGGTCTCTTGAACTCGATCCCGGGGCTGATCGTGGCCGACTCGACCATCGCGGTGCCGTTCGGCGTGCTGATCTTCACCGCGTTCATGTCCGGCATCCCCGACGAGCTGACCCAGGCCGCGCGGATGGACGGCGCGAGCGCCTGGCGCACCTTCACCTCGGTGATCATGCCGATCAGCCGCAACTCCGTCGTCACGGTGTCGCTCTTCGCGTTCCTCTGGGCCTGGTCGGACTTCATCTTCGCGTCGACCCTCGACAGCGGCGGGAAGCTCCAGCCGATCACGCTCGGCATCTACAAGTACATCGGCAACAACAACCAGGAGTGGAACTCGATCATGGCGACCGCCGTGGTCGCCTCGCTCCCGGCCGCCCTCCTCCTCGTCGTCGCCCAGCGGTACGTCTCGGCGGGTGTCACCGCCGGTGCCGTCAAGGACTGACCCTCTTCCTCCTAGGAGATCCTCGTGACCCTGACCACCACCGTCGCCCTCGGCGGCCCCGTCGCCCCGACCGCGGGCGCGCTCCGGCCGCTGCGCCAGGACGAGATCCGGCTGACCGGCGGCTTCTGGCAGCACTACCAGCGGCTCGGCGCGGACGCCGTGATCGGCCACTGCCTGAGCTGGATCGAGCGGGTCGGCTGGGCCGGCAACTTCGACCGCGCGGCGAACGGCACGATCTCCTCGGCGGCCGGCGGCGACCTCCACGCGGGCATCGAGTTCGTCGACTCGGAGGTCTACAAGCTGCTCGAGGCGATGGCCTGGGAGCTGGGCCGCTCCGACGATCCGGAGCTCGCCGCGCAGTACGAGACGCTGGTGCTGCGGGTCGCGGGGGCCCAGGACGAGGACGGCTACCTGCACACGAGCTTCGGCCGGCCGGGGCAGCGGGCGCGCTACTCCGATCTGGAGTGGGGGCACGAGCTGTACTGCTTCGGCCACCTGATCCAGGCCGCCGTGGCGCGGCTGCGCACCGGGCACGACGACCTGCTGCCGGCCGTGGCGCGGCGCCTCGCCGACCACGTGATCGCGGTGTTCGGGGCGGAGGGACGTGTCGCGGTCTGCGGGCATCCCGAGATCGAGCCGGCGCTCGCCGAGCTGGCGCGGGCCACCGGCGACGGGCGGTACCTGGAGCAGGCGCGGCTGTTCGTCGAGCGGCGCGGCACGGGGACGCTCGGTCCGATCGCCTTCGGGCCCGAGTACTTCCAGGACGACGTGCCGGTGCGCTCGGCCGAGGTGCTGCGCGGGCACGCGGTGCGGGCGCTGTACCTCTCGGCGGGGGCGCTCGACGTCGCCGTGGAGACGGGCGACGCGGAGCTCGAGGCCGCGGTGCAGCGGCAGTGGGCGGCGACGGTCGCGCGCCGCACCTATCTGACCGGCGGGATGGGCTCGCACCACCAGGACGAGGCGTTCGGCGCCGACTTCGAGCTGCCGCCGGACCGCGCCTACGCCGAGACCTGCGCGGCGATCGCGTCGAACATGCTGTCGTGGCGGCTGCTGCTGCGCTCGGACGACGCGGCCTACGCGGATCTGATGGAGCGGACGCTGCTGAACGCGGTGCTGCCCGCGACGCGCGAGGACGGGCGCGCCTTCTTCTACACGAACACGCTGCAGCAGCGGGTCGACGGGGTGGCGCCGGACGAGAGCGTCGAGACCGACCGGGCGCAGTCGAGCCTGCGGGCGCCGTGGTTCTGGGTGTCCTGCTGCCCGACGAACACGGCGCGGACCCTCGCGAGCGTCGAGCTGAGCTTCGCGACCGCGACGGACGACGGGGTGCAGTTGCACCAGTACGGGGCGTACCGGGTGACGACGGGCGACGTGTCGCTCGAGGTGGAGACCGCGTATCCGGAGGACGGCGAGATCGCGGTGCGGATCCTCGCGGACGCGGAGTTCGCGCTGACGCTGCGGATCCCGCCGTTCGCGCGCGGGACGGCGCTGCTCGACGGGCAGGCGGTGGACGCGGGGCTCTCGACGGTGACGGTGCGGCGGGCGTTCGCAGCCGGCGACGTCGTGCGGCTGTCGCTGCCGATGCCGGCGCGCTTCGTGACGCCGCACCCGCGGATCGACGCGGTGCGCGGCCAGGTCGCGGTGGAGCGCGGGCCGTTCGTGCTGGCGCTGGAGTCGCTCGAGCTGCCGGACGGCCTCGACACCGAGCACGTCGCGGTGGACGCTGAGGTCTCGCCGGTCGCTGTCGGCGACGGCGCCCGGGTGGCGCTCGTGCGCCGCGACGCCCCGGCGTCCCCGTGGCCCTACTCCGTGCCGGCGGAGCTCGGCGAGCGCTTCACCGCCGAGTTCCACCCCTACTACCGCTGGGCGAACCGCGGCCCCTCCACGATGCGCATCTGGACGCCGACGCTCTGACGCGCCTCCCGCGAGATGCCACTTGTGCACGCCTTGCACGGCGTGTCGCGCGCACAAGTGGCATCTCGCGGCGCCGACAGGTCGTCCGTGTACGCCCACGCTGGTCGAGTGGCCCCGGAGGGGGATTCATGCTGGTCGAGTAGCCCCGGAGGGGCGTATCGAGACCCGGCGCCCTCAGCGGGGCGGGTCTGCGGGCCCGCCTTCTGACGGTGGGGGGATCTCGATACGCCCGCTGCGCGGGCTACTCGATCAGCAAAGGGGACCCGCTGCGCGGGCTACTCCAAAGGGGACCCGTTGCGCGGGCTGCTCGATCAGCGAAGGGGCGCGGGCTTCTCGGTCGGCGAGCTGCTGCGAGATGCCACTTGTGCACGCTTTTTGCGGCGTGTCGTGTGCACAAGTGGCATCTCGCGGAGGGGGTCAGTGCTCGCGGCGGGAGGGGGCGTCGGCCGGGGTCTCCAGGGGGGCGTCCTGGACGGTGGAGCGGTCGGACTTGGAGCGGTCGCCGCGGGTCTTCAGGAGGCTGGCGATCGTGGCGACGGCGATGGTCGAGCCGATGAAGGTGAGCGAGAACCAGATCGGGATCTCGGGGACCCAGAGCAGGGGCTCGCCGCCGTTGATGAACGGGACCTCGTTGACGTGCAGGGCGTGGAAGACGAGCTTCACGGCGATGAAGCCGAGGATGACGGCCAGGCCCTGGCTGAGGTAGACGAGGCGCTCGAGCAGTCCGCCGATCAGGAAGAACAGCTGGCGCAGGCCCATCAGCGCGAAGGCGTTCGCGGTGAAGACGATGTAGGCCTCGTTGGTCAGTCCGTAGATGGCGGGGATCGAGTCGAGCGCGAAGACGAGGTCGATGAAGCCGATGGCGACGATGGTCAGCAGCATCGGGGTGACGAAGCGGCGGCCGTCCTTCTTCACCGTCAGCTTGTCGCCGTGGTACTCGTCGGTGACGGGGAGGATGCGGCGCACCAGGCGCATGAACGCGTTGTTCGAGGGGTCGCCGTGGTCGCCCTTGATTTGCTGGTAGGCCAGCACGAAGAGCAGGGCGCCGAAGAGGTAGAAGACCCAGGAGAAGTTCTCGATCAGGGCCGCGCCGACCGCGATGAAGCCGCCGCGCATGATCAGCGCGATGACGATGCCGATCATCAGCACCTTCTGCTGGTACATCTTCGGCACCGCGAAGCCGGTCATGATGATCAGGAAGAGGAAGAGGTTGTCGAGCGACAGCGCCTTCTCGGTGAGATAGCCGGCGAAGTACTCGCCGCCGTAGCGCCAGTCGGCGACGATGCCGATCCCGACGCCGAAGAGCAGCGCGAGGCCGATGTAGAAGGCCGACCAGCGGGCGGACTCGCCGATGGTCGGCTCGTGCGGCTTCCGCACGTGCGCGAAGAACTCGTAGACGAAGAAGGCGATCGTCACGGCGATGGTGATCAGCCAGATGATGGGAGTGATCTGCACGGGGGTGCTCCAAGAGGGTCGGTCGATGAGGGACCAAGGTCTCCTCCACTCCGGCCGCGACCTCTCGGAGGTGGTGGCGGAGCCGATGGCCCGGGACGCTCATTCGCATCCGTAATGACGGGCTCACCGCAGTCGGGAGTACTCCCCTTGCTGTCTGCGATTCTACTCAGGGACCGCGTGCACAAGGCTGGGAGAGTACCGATACGTCGCTTCTGGATCCATACCGCTCTATATTGGATCCAGCGGCAGCGTGCCGCGCGAGAGGCGGCGCATGGCCATCCAGACGGTCCTCGGCCCGGTCGAGGCGGCGGAGCTCGGCGTCGTGTCGATGCACGAGCACCTGCTGACCGACGCGAGCGCGCTGCAGCGGCCCGGCGTCGAGGCGCTCGATCCGGACGCCCCGGTCACCGCCGAGCTCGCGGCCGCCCTGCGCTGGAGCCAGCTCGCGCTCGCCGACAACCTCCGCCTCGACGATGTCGACCTGCTCGCCGACGAGCTCCGCGCGGGAGCCTCGGCCGGGCTCGCCGCCGCCGTCGACCTCAGCTCGCTCGGCTTCGGGCCCGACCACTCCCGACTGCCCGCCCTGTCCGGCCAGGCGGGCGTCGCGATCGTCGCCGGGTACGGCGCGTACCTCCCGCGCCTCCTGCCCGAGTGGTTCCTCGCGCTCGACGTCGACGGCCGCACCGGGCTCTTCACCCGGGCGCTGACGGAGGCGATCCCCGGCACGACCTACCGCGCGGGACTCCTCGGCCTGATGGGCACGACCGGCGCCTTCGCGACGCTCGAGGGGGAGCAGGAGCGGATCAGCCTCACCGCCGCGGCCCGCGCGGCCGCCGCCACCGGCTCCGCGATCACCGTGCGGCTCGCCGCCGACGCCCGCAACGGCCTCGAGGTCCTCGCGCACGTCGTCGCCGAGGGAGTGGATCCCTCCCGCGTCGTGTTCAGCACCGTCGACGAGTTCCTCGACCTGCCCTACCTCCGCGACCTCGGAGAGGCCGGCGCCGTGCTGGAGCTCTGCTTCGGCAACGAGGGCGCGCACGTCGGCCGCATCCGCAACGCGAGCGACCCGCAGCGCCTGGACGCGCTGCTGGAGCTGCTCGACAGCGACCCCGGCATCCGCTGGGTTCTCGGCCACAGCACCTGGACGAAGGGCCAGCTGCGCCGCTTCGGCGGGCACGGCTTCGACCACCTCGGTGCGCGCGTCCTGCCGGGGCTCCGCGCGCTCGGCGTCGCCGACGACGTGCTGCGGCGGATGAGCGTCGAGGAGCCCGCCCGGCTGCTCGACCGGCCCTGACCGACCGGCTCTGACCGACCATTCCGCCCCCTCGGCCCCGACGATTCCGGCCCCGACCCGGCCCCCCGATGAGAGAGACGCAGACCCCATGAGAGACACCCTCGCCCCGCTCGCGCCGATCGAGCCCTTCCTCGTCGACGGCGCCTGGCTCGCTCCCGAGGGCGCGGAGCTGCTCGACGTCGTCGATCCGGCCACGGAGGAGCTGCTCACCCGCGTCCCGCAGGCCGGCCCCGCCGAGATCGAGGCGGCCGTCACCGCCGCCCGCCGCGCGCACGACGACGCGCGCTGGAGCGGGATGAGCCCGCACGATCGCAGCCGCATCCTGAACCGCATCGCCGACCTGATCGAGGAGCGCCTCGAGGAGCTCGCGGTGCTCGAGACCCGCGACAACGGCAAGCCGATCGAGCGCTCGCGCGCCGACACCGCGACCTCGGCCCGTGTCTTCCGCTACTACGCCGGCGCCCCCTCGCGGCTGACCGGCACCGTCGTGCCCGTCGACGCGCAGCACCACGTCTACACGACGCTCGAGCCGGTCGGAGTCGCGGCGCTGATCCTGCCGTGGAACTTCCCGATCATGACGGCGAGCTTCAAGCTGGCGCCGGCGCTCGCCGCGGGCTGCACCGTCGTCGTGAAGCCGGCCGAGCAGACTCCGCTGACCATGCTGCGCCTCGCGGCACTCTGCGAGGAGGCGGGCGTCCCCGCTGGAGTCGTCAACGTGCTCACCGGCGACGGCCGGGTCGGCGCGGCGCTCACCGAGCACCCGCTGGTCAGCAAGGTCTCCTTCACCGGCAGCACCGAGGTCGGCCGCAAGGTGATGCGCGCCGCGAGCGAGGACTTCACCCGCTTGACTCTGGAACTGGGCGGCAAGAGCCCGAACATCGTGTTCGAGGACGCGGACCTGGACGCCGTGGTGCTGACCGCGATGCGGGCGTCGTTCGGCCACTCCGGCCAGATGTGCACGGCGGGCAGCCGGCTGCTGGTGCAGCGCTCGATCCTCGAGGAGACGACGGAGCGCGTGGCCGCGGCGGTGCGGAAGGTCGCGCTCGGCGACGGGCTGGCCGGCGGGGTGACCGTCGGGCCGCTGGTGTCCGA
Source organism: Rathayibacter sp. PhB152 (assembly GCF_003751395.1). NCBI lineage: Bacteria > Bacillati > Actinomycetota > Actinomycetes > Micrococcales > Microbacteriaceae > Rathayibacter > Rathayibacter sp. PhB152. Next base: position 141,721 of record NZ_RJUT01000001.1, read on the forward strand.
GGAGCAGCGGCAGCAGGTGCTCGGCTACATCGCGCAGGGCGAGGCGGAGGGCGCGGTCGTCGCGGTGGGTGGCGGCGTGCCGGACCGGCCGGGCTACTACGTCGAGCCGACGCTGTTCACGGGGGTCACGAACACGATGACCATCGCGCGCGAGGAGATCTTCGGGCCGGTCGTCGGCATCATTCCGTTCGAGGACGAGGACGAGGCGGTGGCTCTCGCCAACGACCAGACCTACGGCCTCGCCGCGGGGGTGTGGACGAACGACCTGGCGCGGGCGCACCGGATGGGGCGGCGGCTGCGCGCGGGCACCGTGTGGGTCAACACGTACAACCTGTTCGATCCGGCGCTGTCGTTCGGCGGCGTGGGGGAGTCCGGCATGGGGCGCGACCTGGGCGAGGAGGCGCTGCGCTCGTTCTGCGAGCTGAAGAGCGTGGTCGTCGCGCTCTGAGCCCGGCGCCGGTTCGATCTGCAGGCGATCTGCGCGGGAACGGGCTGATCGCCGCGTCACTTCGTCTCCTGACAGGGCGATCGCCTGCAGATCGGACAGCAGCCCTCCGCAGTGCAGGTGCGCGTCTGTTGTGCAGGTGCGCGTCTGTTGTGCAGGTTATGCGGCGCGGAAGCCGCTTACCGGCGCGAGGTCGGGGGCAGGAGGGGCGGATCACCTGCGGATCGGACGGGGGCTGCCCGTCAGATCCAGCCGTTCTCGCGGGCCTCGATCACGGCGCGCTGGCGGGTGTCGACGTCGAGCTTGCGCAGGATCGACGAGACGTGGTTGCGCACCGTGCCCGCGGACAGGTGCAGCGCCTTGCCGATCTCGCCGGTGGTCTCGCCGCGGGAGCCGGCGCTCAGGACGTCCAGCTCGCGGTCGGTGAGCGGACTGCGCGTGGTCGCGAGGGCGTCGGCGGCGATCTCGGGATCCACGTAGCGGCGGCCCGCGGCGACCTGGCGGATCACCTCCGCCACGTCCTCCACCCGCCGCGACTTGGGCAGGAACCCGCTGACCCCGACGGCCAGCGCGCGGCGCAGCACGCCGGGCCGCGCGTGCCGGGTGACCACGATGACGCGGGTCGCCGAGACGCGGCGAAGTCGCTCCGCGGCCTCGATGCCGTCCATGCCGGGCATCTCGACGTCGAAGAGGCAGACGTCGGGCTCGAGGCGCACGGCCTCGGCGACCGCCTCCGCTCCGTCGCGGCACTCGCCGACGATCTCGAGATCGGGCTCCAGCCGGAGCAGGGCGGCGAGGGCGGTGCGGATCATGTCCTCGTCGTCGGCGAGGAGCACCCGGATCACGCGGCACCGCCGGGCAGGCGCGCGTCGAGCTCGAAGGAGCGGCGCACGGTGCGGGTGCTGAGGGTGCCGCCGGCCCGCTCGATCCGCTCGGTCATGCCGAGGACGCCGGAGCCGGTGCAGGCCTCGATGCCCTCCGACTCGGCCCCCTCCGACTCGGCCCCCTCCGGCACGTCGTTCACCGCCTGGAAGCGCCACGACTCCGCCTCGCACGCCAGCCGCAGCCGGGCCGACTCGCCGCCGCCGTGCTTGAGGATGTTGGTCGTGCTCTCGCGGACGACCGGCCCGAGCACGTCGGCGGGGGCGCGGTCCGCGTCGGGATCGACGGCCAGCTCGACCCTTAGCCCCGCCGAGCGGAGCAGGTCGGCGGCGTTGGCGAGCTCGTCGGCGAGCGAGACGCTGCGGAAGCGCGTCGCCAGCTCGCGGGTGCCGGTGCGCGCGTCGTCGACCGAGCGCTGAGCGGCCCGGAGCTGCTCCAGGGCGCCGTCCGGATCGTCGCGCAGCAGCCGCTCGGCGAGCTCGAGCTGCAGGGCGATCACCTGCAGATGGTGCCCCTGGAGGTCGTGCACGTCGCCGGCGAGGATCAGCCGCTCCTGCGCGGCCGCCAGGCGCCCCTCCGCCACCCGCGCGCGGTCGAGCTCGCGGACGATGTCCCACCACCAGAGCATGCTGACGATCGCGAGGGGCAGCGCGGCCGCGAACGCGAACAGGACCGGCGCGGCACCCGGTGCGAGCGAGAGCGGCGTGGTGCCGATCGCCTGATCGTGCTCGAGCCAGGCGCTGACGGCGAGCAGCACGGTGAGGAACGTGGTGACCCGCCAGCGGATCCCGCGCGGCCAGGGCAGCAGCACGACGAGCACGAAGGCGAGCGAGAGCGGGAGGGTGGGGCTGCCCGCCGCCAGTCCGGTCGCCGCGGCGCCGACGAGACCGAGGGCCTGGAGTCCGAGGGTGGCGGGGCCGAGGCGCGCCGGGGCGTCCCGGTCGGCCCGGCGGTAGCGCTGCGCGGAGACGGTGAAGACTGCGGCCCAGACCGTGGCGGCGAGGAGGTAGCCGACCACCCGCCACGGCGACGGGTCGCCGACCAGCAGCGGCACCAGCCAGACGAACAGCACCGCGAGGACGAACGAGCCGGCCGAGAGCAGCGTGTACCACCAGGTCGCGGCGACGCCCTTGCCGGAGGGCGGAGCGGCAGCGGTGTCGTCGGGAGCGAGGAGCGCGGTCGGCATGCGGCCCAGGCTACGGCCATGACAGATGTCACCCGTGGGGCGGCCGATCCTCCCGGGCGGCGGTGACGGGAGGGCACTGCCGGGCACCCCGTGCGGCGGGCTGGGATGGACATGTCCCGATCGACGGGGCAGCGGCCAGGCCGCTCAGCCAGAAGGAGACACCGCCATGTCGACCATCGTCAGCGACGCGATCCTCGGATTCCAGGGCCTCATCCAGGACGTCCCCGACCTCGTCCAGCCGCTCGTGGTGGCGCTCGCCGGAGCCGTGCCGTTCATCGAGGGCGAGGGAGCCGCGACGATCGGCATCATCGGCGGGATCCACCCGGTCGTCGCCGCCGTCTCGGCCGCCGCGGGCAACTTCCTCTGCGTGGCGCTGCTCGTTCTCCTCGGCGCGGGCGTCCGCTCGGCGATCACCGGCGGGAAGCCGCGGAAGCGCGCCACCGCCCGCCGCGAGAAGTTCCAGCGGGCGTTCACCCGCTACGGCGTGCCCGGCGTGAGCCTGCTCGGCCCGCTGCTGCTGCCCACCCACTTCACCGCGGTGATGCTCGCCGGTGCCGGCGTCGCGAAGGGCCGCGTCCTGCTCTGGCAGGGCATCGCGATCGCACTGTGGACGACGGTGCTCACGGTGATCGTGTCGCTGGCGATCGGCGGCGCCGGGCTGGCGTGAGGGGTGGGGCGGCGTCCCCTCCATGTCCGTACACGTGGATCTACTTGGAAGAGACGCCCGCAGACATGCTGGTCGAGTAGCCCCGCAGGGGCGTATCGAGACCCACCACCGCAAGGACGTCGGTCTCTTCCCCGCCCTGCGCTGGCGCCGAAGGCGCTCCCTCCGCTCGATACGCCCGCTGTGCGGGCTACTCGATCAGCATGGAGTTCCCCGCACTGACGAGGTGGCCTTTCCTGGTCAGCATGGAGTTCCCCGCTCACGAGGCGATCTCTGCTCGGAGCCCTCGGCGAGGATTCCGCGCCTGCGTCGGCAGCTCGTGCGGCGATTCCGGCACCCTCGTCACGTCTCCTCGTCGAGGAGGAGAAGAGGAGGGACGGAGCTGTGAGTGTCGAGGACGTCGGACCGGTCGAGGCCGTGTGGGCCTTCGTGAACGCCTACGACGAATGGGCCCAGCGGGGCTACACGCGGAGCGTTCCGGAGGAGCTGGCCGAGGCGGTGACCGAGAAGGGGCTCCCGGGCCTCGACTCGGATGCTCGGTGGTACTCGCGGGGCAAGGTGAGGCAGGTCGGGAGCATGGTCGTCTCCGAGGTCGAGCTGCTGTCGAACTCGGGTACCGACGCCGTCGTCGGGGCGCTCCTCGACACGACGGGCATCCGCGTCCTCGCCAACGGCAAGGAGACGTTCCGCAGCACCGAGGAGGCGGACCTGATCCACCGCGTGCGGATCGGCCTCGTCTTCGACGGCCGCTGGCGGATCGACGTGATCGACACGGTGGAGTAGCGGCGCTATCACTCCGCAGGAGTCGTCGTAGCGGGTGGTCCGGTACGACGACTCCTGGAGAGTGGGGGCGGCTGAGGGGCGGGCGCGGCCGCGGGTGCGCAGAAGTTGTCGTGGTGGGTGCTCGAGCACGACAACTCTTGAGGAGTGGGAGAGGCAGCGCGCGCGTCAGGTGGGGAGCGGGCGGGACGACGCGGCCAGGCGGCGGACGGCGTCGCGGGGGGCGTGGGTGACACGGGGCGACTCCGCGAGGAGGAGGGTCGCGCGGGACGGGGCGTACGAGGGCCAGTCGGGGCCGGGGGTGCCGGTGGCGGCGAAGGCGGACCAGTGGCGGGTGAGGGTGTCGCGGAGGGACGTGGGGGCGGCGTCGCCGACCTCGGTGCGGGCGAGGTCGGAGTCGTCGAGGTGACGGAAGAGGAACGGCAGCTCGAGGGAGTGGCCGGCCCGCCGCGCGCCGGTCGAGGCGGGCTGCTCCCAGGTGAAGAGGTACGCGCGGGTGGAGCCGGTGGCGCCGGCGCGGGCGTCGAGGAGGCGCTGGCTGGGCTGCCGGTAGATCGTCTCGGCGAGGCACGTCTCGAGCAGCTCGGCACCGGACACCTCGCGGCCGAGGTCGGCGCGCAGGGCGGCGGCGAACGCCTCCGTCCGGCTGCCGCGCGACGCGGGCCAGTGCGGCAGGAGCAGCGCCAGCTCGCGCTCGAGGAGGTCCGGCGACGGGTCCGGGCCGCCGGGATCGACGAAGCCGGAGCCCTCGTTCACATTCGTGCCGACGATCAGATCCACCGTCGAGGACGCTCCGGCGGCGACCGCGTCCACGGGCGCCGCAGGCAGCACGCGGCCGTCGAGGCTCGGCCGGAAGGCGGGCGTCGGGTTCGGGTGCCCGGCCGAGCGCCGCTCGATCAGGCGCTGCTGGGCGGCGACCACGTCCTCCCAGGGCAGCGTGAGCAGCCGCGACGGGTCGTCCGCCAGGCCCAGGAGCGCGAGCAGCTCGGCGGTGACGCCCTCGCCGAAGGCCCGCGAGCCGATCCGCTCCGGATTGCCGCTCTGCAGCACAGCCCGCTGGAAGAGGCCGGCGGCAGCGGGCGCGGCGAGCAGCGCCGACACCAGCACCGCGCCCGCGGACTGCCCGGCGAGCGTCACCCGCGACGCGTCCCCGCCGAACGCGGCGATGCCCGAGCGCACCCAGCGGAGCGCGCCGATCACATCCAGCAGCGCGAGGTTCGCGGAGTCGGCGTACTCCGCACCGAGCAGGTGCTCGAGGGTCAGGAAGCCGAGGGCGCCGAGCCGATGAGCGACGGAGACGACGACCATCCGGCCCGCGGCGGCGAGACGCGCGCCGTCGGAGAGCGGCTCCGCGTTCGATCCGACGATGTGCAGCCCGCCGTGCACCCAGACGAAGACCGGCAGGCCGCGGGCGGCGGGATCGGGTGTCCAGATGTTCAGGTGCAGCGAGTCCCGCTCGGAGACGGGCGCGTCGGCGAACGGCTGCGGCGCGAGAGGCCCGCGTGAGACGGCCGGACGCACACCCGCCCACGGCTCCACCGCCACGCCGGGCCGGAAGCGCTCGGCCACCCGCAGGTACGGCACGCCGAGGAAGGCGTGCACCGCCCCGTCCGGCGTCTCGACCACCCGGCCGCGCACCGTGCCGCCCGGAGTGACGACCTCGGTCATGCGGGCTGGTGCAGCACGGGCCCGTGGCCGGGCGAGAGCGTGCTCTGCAGCACGAGGGAGGAGGCGCCGATCGCCGCGGCGTCGCGCGGGTTCGCGGACAGCTCGACGCTGATCGGGTGCGCGCGGCGGGCGAAGCGGCGGGCCTCCAGCCGGGAGCGCAGCGCCCGCGTGTAGATCGAGCCGGCGATCGCGACGCCGGGGCCGGTGAGGACGAGCGCGTCGAGGTCGAAGAGGTTGGCGAGGGTGACGGCGCCGTCGGCGAGGTGCCCGGCGGATCGCTGCAGCAGCGACTCCGCAGCGGGGTGGCCGTTGATCGCGGCGAGGCTCAGCACGTCGAAGTCGCGGGCGTTCTGCTCCACCTCGAAGGTGAGATCGAGGTCCGCGAACGAGCCGCGGTCCGCGCCCGCGTCCTCGACCACGACGGAGGGCGCCGCGTAGCGCTCGAGGCAGCCGATGTTGCCGCAGAAGCACTCCCGGCCGCCCGGGGCGATGGTGATGTGGCCGATCTCGGCGGCGTTGGAGCTCGCGCCGCGGAAGAGCGCGCCGTCGAGGACGATGCCGGCGCCGATCCCGGTGCCGATGTAGATGCTGCCGAAGGTCTCGTGCCGCGAGACGCCGCGGCTCCAGAACTCGCCGATCGCGGCGGCGGCCGCGTCGTTGTCGAGCAGGATCGGGATGCCGAAGCCGGCGCCGAGCTCCTCGCGCAGGGGGAAGTCGCGCCAGCCCTGCAGGGTGGGCGGGCCGAGGATCCGGCCGGCGGCCTGGTCGATCGGGCCGGGGGCGACGACCGCGACGCCGGCGATGGTGCGGCGGTCGAGGCCGGTGCCGCGGACGAACGCGGCGTAGCCGTCGACGATCCGCCGGGTGACCTCCTCCGGGGCCGCGAGCGCCGCCCCGCGGATCTGCTGGCGCGCGAGCACCCCGCCGCCGGCGTCGGTCGCCACGAAGGTGATCGACTCGAAACCGAGCTGGACGCCGACGCCGATCCGCGCCCGGGTGTTGATCTCGAGCATCTGCCGCGGCTTGCCGCCGCTGGCCGTGGATCCGGTCTCGCGGACGATGCCGTCGGTCAGCAGCTTGCGCACGATCAGCGAGATCGACGGCTGGGTCAGGCCGGTCGCCGAGGTGAGCTCGACGCGGCTGATCGGTCCGGAGGAGCGGATCAGGTCGACGACGAGGGCGCGGCTGCCCGGGGCCGCGGGGGTCGCCTCACGACGCGCCATGCCTGCTCCTCACCGCTCGACCGCCAGCGTACGGGACCGGGCGCCGCGGCCCGCGCCCGCGCCTACGCTGGTACCGCCCGTCCGAGAGAGAGCCGCCATGACCGATCCGAGACCGCCGCGGCCCCTCGGGCTCGCCCTCGTCCGCGCCACCGAGATCATGGGCGCCGAGCCGTACTTCCACGAGTTCATCGCGGGGGTGGAGCACGCGGTCCGCCCGGCCGGTCACTCGGTGCTGCTGAACGTGCTGCCCGACCGCGACGCGGAGATCGAGACCTACCGGCGCTGGGCCCGCGACGGCGAGGTCGACGGCGTGGTGCTCGTCGACCTGGAGGTGGACGACCCGCGGCCGGCGCTGGTGCGCGAGCTCGGGCTGCCCGCGGTGATCGTCGGCCCGCCTTCCGCGGCGCGCGAGCTGCGCGCGGTCTGGACGAACGACGACGACGCGATGCGCGACGCGGTGCAGTTCCTCGCCGACATCGGCCACGAGCGGATCGCGCACGTCGGCGGGCCGGAGGAGCTGCTGCACACGCGCATCCGGCGCGAGTGCTTCCTCAAGGAGTGCGCGGACCGGGGCATCGAGGCGGTCGAGCGCTCCGGCGACTACTCGCGCGAGTCCGGCGGGCGGGCGCTGCGCTCGCTGGCGGAGGAGTCGCAGCCGGCGACCGCGGTGATCCTGGACAGCGATCTGATGGCGATCGGCGCGCTCGACGCGGCCCGGGAGCTCGGGCTCGACGTACCGGGGGCGATGTCGCTGCTGGCCTGGGACGACTCCGCGCAGTGCCAGCTGAGCGAGCCGTCGCTCTCGGCGGTCTCGCACGACGTGCAGGTGATCGGCATGCTGACCGGCCAGGAGCTGCTGAGCGAGATCGCCGAGTCGGCGAGCGGATCGATCGCCAGCCCGCCGGTCGTGGTGGTGGCGCGCGGCACGACGAGTGCACCCGCGCAGCCCGGACGCCAGGAAGCCTGAGCCTCCGGAACGGTCGGGTCGTCGCTGATTCGCCATGCCCGATCTTTACATAAATTATTAATCTTTGTACTTGACGCGGGGCGGGAGCATCAGCGACTCTGGGCACGTCGCCGCGGTGATCGACTCCCGATCAGCTGCGGCGCCGAGACACGTCACCGGTCGAAGGAGCCTGGCTAACCCATGACACGTGCCCACCGCACCCCCTCCGCGTTCTCGCGGGTCCCCCTGCGCCGCTCCCTCGCCGGAGCCGCACTGCTGGCCGTCACGGCCGGGTCGCTGGTCGTCCTCGCGCCGGCCGCGGCGCCGACCGCCTCGGCAGCGGCGATCGCCCCCGACTGGACGAGCGAGAACACCGCCTTCGTGCAGCGCGACGGCAGCGCACTGACCCTCGACGGCGAGCGGTTCCGCGCGAGCGGCACCAACATCTACTGGCTCGGCCTCGACGAGAACGTCGGCGGCGTCGACTACCCCACCTACTTCCGCATCAAGGACGCCCTCGACACCGCCGCGCAGATGGGCGTCACCGTCGTCCGCTCGCACATGATGACCTCGACCGGGCAGAACGACGAGGACCCGCTGGCCCTGATGCCGCGCCTCGGCGAGTACAACGAGGAGGCGTTCCGCACCATCGACTTCGCCGTCGCCTACGCGGGTACCCTCGGCATCCGCCTGGTGCTGCCCCTCACCGACGAGTGGGCGTACTACCACGGCGGTCACCGCGACTTCACGACCCCGCTCGGGCTGGAGTCGGACGACTTCTACTCCGACCCGGCCGCGATCGCCGCGTACCAGGACTACGTCGACGTGATCCTCGGCCACACCAACACGATCACCGGCACGCGCTTCGTCGACGACCCGACGATCATGGCCTGGGAGCTGGGCAACGAGCTCGAGGGGATGACCCTCGACTGGATCAACGCGCAGGTCGCGTACATCAAGGAGAAGGCCCCGGAGCAGCTCGTCGCCGCCGGCCGCCGCTTCGACATCGACCCGGACACCCTCGCGGCGCCCGACCTCGACATCGTCGACGTGCACTACTACCCGCCGACCGCCGAGCGGGTCTCGGCCGACGCCGCGACGGTCGCCGGCGCGGACAAGGTCTACATCGCCGGCGAGTACGCCTCGACGGCCGCGAGCGAGGACCTCCTCGGCGCGGCCGCGGCCGACCCGAACGTCTCGGGCACCTTCTTCTGGTCGCTGTTCGGCAACAACGACCGCGGCGGCTTCGTGCCGCACGACGACGGCTTCACCCTGCACTACCCGGGCGAGACCTCGCGTGAGCAGGAGAGCGTCGACGCGATCGAGCAGTACGGCACCGCCACGGGCAGCACGCCCGGCGAGCTCGAGCTCGGCGCCCCGCTGATCACCGCGATCGACCAGGACTACGGGATCAACGAGGTCTCCTGGCGCGGCACCGCGGGCGCCACCGGCTACCTGGTGCAGCGCTCGACCGGCGGGGAGTGGAGCGACGTCACGGACGGAGTCGTCTCGGCCTCGGCCTCGCCCGTCACCGACTACGACTCCCCGGCCGGCGCGCGCTACCGCGTCGTCCCGGTGGGCGACGACGACCAGCGCGGTCCCGCCTCCGACGCGGTCGCCGCCTCCGCCGGCGGTGCCGTGCTGGTCGACCCGCTGCAGAGCTGGCTGCTGACCGCCGGCCACGAGAACGCGGAGATCGCGCCGACCCCCGCGGGCGGCGTCGTCAGCGCGACCGGCGACGCGAGCGTCACCTGGCAGCGCGACGGGATCGGCGCGGCGGAGTTCGTCGTCTCGGACCCGTCCGCGATCACCGTGGCGACGAGCAGCGACGGGCAGACCTGGACCGGCGCCGCCACCACGACCATCGAGCGCGACGGCGCGAGCGTCGTCGCCGCGACCGGCCTCTCCGGCGACCGGGTGCGGGTGAGCTGGAGCACCGGCGTGCTGCAGCGGGCGACGATCACGAGCGCCGCCGCGCAGGTCGCGCTCGTCGACCCGCTGGACGACTTCTCCCGGACGGCGGCCCACACCGGCAGCCTCTCCTTCGACACCGGCAACCCGGCGCTCTTCGGCGGCGACGCCTCCCGGGTCAAGCGCGACAGCGCCGACCCGGCGAGCCTCGAGTACGCCTTCGACGACATCAGCGGCGCCGACATCACCGCCTGGTACTGGCCCGACCAGCCGGTCGTGCCGCTCACGGTCGAGGGATCGGCGGACGGCACGACCTGGACGCCGCTCGCCGTCGAGACGCGCGGCGGCACCGGGAACTGGCGCGAGTACACGTACTCGGTCCGCGACCTGACCGGCGTGAACCGGCTCCGGATCTCCTGGCCGCAGGGCGCGGGCGAGGTCTGGACGCCGCAGATCGGCGCGGTGAGCCTCTCCTCCCCGAACGCCGCGCCGTTCGGTCTGCCCGCGGCCCCCGCGCTCGGGGCGCCCGCCGACGGCACGGCGGACGTCACCGCCACGCCGACCTTCTCGTGGGAGCCGGCCGCGGACGCCGCGTACTACCGCTTCGTCCTCTCCAGCTCGAGCGACCTCGCGGACCCGCTGGTCTCCGCCACCGGGCTCTCGGCCACGAGCTACCGGCCCCCGGTCGAGCTCGACCCGGAGACGACGTACTACTGGCAGGTCTCCGCGGTGAACGGGCTCGGCGCCACGGCGTCGGCGACGCGCACCTTCAGCACGGCGGCGCTGCCGACCGAGCCGGTCGTGGTCGAGGACTTCGACGGCTACGCCGACGACGCCGCGCTGCAGGCCGCCTACGTCCGGAACACCGGCGGCGGCACCATCACGCCGACGCTGGTGCCGAGCCCCGCGAACGACACGAGCGCCGCCCGCTTCGACTACGACACCGGCACGGCCGGTTATGCCGGCACGGTGCGGACCTTCGCGGCCGCGCAGAACTGGTGGGGCTACTCCGGCCTGTCGCTCACGGTCGACGCCGACCGGGCCGTGCCGCTCGCGGTGCAGTTCGTCGCGAACGGCGCGTACTGGGAGGCGACGGTCACCCCGTCCGCCGACGGCGTGCAGCGGATCGAGATCCCGTTCGAGGACTTCGCGCCGCCCGCCTGGGCGCCGCAGGCCGATCTCGACCTCACCTCGGTCACGCAGTACGCGCTCTACGTGAACGGCTCGAGCGCGGGCTCGCTGGTGCTCGACGACGTCGAGACCGTGGTGGCGGAGGCGACCACGCCGACGCCGACGCCCACTCCGACCGCTCCGCCCACCGCGACGCCGACGCCGACCGCGACGCCGACGGCCACGCCCACCGCGACCCCGACCGCGACTCCCACGGTCACGCCCACCACCCCGCCCACCGCGACCCCGTCGCCCACTCCGACCCCCGCGCCCGCCGTGCCCTCGTGGCTGGAGTCGCTGGTGAAGAAGTACCTGCCGAACCTCTGGCAGTGGTGGCTCGGCCGCCACTAGCCGCGAGCCGCAGCCGGCACCGCCCCCGCACCACCCCTCCGTTCCCACCACCACCTCCCGTCGCCGAAGGCGGCGACGGCCCACCGAGGAGAACTCCTGTGCACCGACCCACCACCCGCCGCCCGGCGCCCGCCCGCCGCAGCACGCTGATCGGCCTCGCCGCCGTCGCCGCATCGGCCTCGCTCGTCCTGTCCGGCTGCTCCGCCGGCGCGAGCAACGACTCCGGCGAGCCCGCCGGCGAGATCACCGTGCTGACCAACCGCACCGACCTCGTCGACACCACCTTCGCCGACTACGCCTCGACCTTCGAGAAGCAGTACCCCGGCACCACCGTGAAGTTCGAGGCGCTCACCGACTACGAGGGCGACACCAAGATCCGCCTGAACTCGAAGGACTACGGCGACGTGCTGCTCATCCCGAGCTCGAACGTCACCAAGGACGACTACGCGAACTACTTCGAGCCGCTCGGCTCGACCGACGAGCTGTCCGAGAAGTACCGCTTCACCAACGAGGGCTCGTTCGACGGCACCGCGTACGGCATCTCGACCTTCGGCTCCGCGATGGGCTACGTCTTCAACCGCGACGTCTGGACCGCGGCCGGCGTCACCGACCCGCCGCAGACGGAGGAGGAGTACCTGGCCGACCTCGAGGCGATCAAGGCGACCGGCGTCACTCCCTATTACACGAACTACAAGGACGGCTGGCCGCTCGCGACCATCGAGGGCAACCTCGGCACGGTGCAGGGCGAGGATGTCCGCACCGAGATGATCAACGACGACGCGCCCTGGACCGAGGGCAACGACCAGTACAACATCGACGGTCTGCTCTACGACACGGTCGCCGCCGGCCTCAGCGAGGACGACCCGACCACCACGAACTGGGAGGAGTCGAAGGACCTCCTCGCCCAGGGCGAGATCGGCTCGATGGTCCTCGGCTCCTGGGCCGTCTCGCAGATGCAGGACGCCGCCGAGAAGGCCGGCAAGCCGCGCGACACGATCGGCTTCTGGCCGATGCCGTGGGCGCAGGACGGCGCGTTCACCTCGGTGACCGCCTCGGACAAGTTCCTCGCGATCAACAAGAACTCCGACAACAAGGCGACCGCCCGGGCCTGGATCGACTGGTTCACCGAGGACTCCGGCTTCGCCGCCAGCCAGGGCGCGATCAGCCCGGTGATCTCGGATCCGGCGCCCGACACCCTGTCCGACTTCGACGCGCTCGGCGTGACCTACCTCGAGCTCGCTCCGGACCCGGTCGGCAAGGAGGCCGTCATCAACGACATCGCCAACGAGGCCGAGATCGACCTCTTCGGCAACTCCTACCGCCAGAAGCTGATCGACGCCGCCCGCGGCGCCGGCGACGGCGACAAGCAGTCGCTCTTCGACGACCTCAACGCGCGCTGGGCCGCGGCCCGCGCGGACGTCGCGGAGTAGCAGCCCCGCCTTCCGCCCCGGGGGCGACCCGCCACCCGCGGGTCGCCCCTCCCCACCCCCTCACGACCGCATTCCCCGGGATGCCGAAAGGATCGACATGGCGATCACCGACGCTCCGCCCCTCGAGGTCGGAGCGAGCAAGCGGGCCGGCGGCGGCCGTCGCGGCGACAGGCCCTCCGGCCGCCGCCAGCGGCTGACCGGGCGCCGCAGCACGCCCTGGCTGTTCCTCGCCGTGCCGCTGGCGTTCCTCGTCGTCCTGACCTACATCCCGGTCGCGAACATGTTCTGGTACAGCGTCACCGACTGGGACGGCCTCGACCCGGACAAGACGTTCGTCGGCCTGGAGAACTACGTCGAGATCTTCACCCGGCCCGAGATCTTCCAGGTCTTCTTCGTCAGCCTCTTCTACCTGGCCGGCGCGGTCGCGCAGCTCGGGCTCGCGCTGTTCTTCGCGACGCTGCTCAGCTTCCAGACCCGGTTCCGCAACTTCTTCAAGGGCGTCATCTTCTTCCCGTACCTGATCAACGGGGTCGCGATCGGGCTGATGTTCCTCTACTTCTTCCGCCCCGACGGCACCCTCGACGCGGTGCTCGGCGCCTTCGGCGTGCAGGACACCCCGCAGTGGCTCGGCGACCCGTCGGTCGTCAACGTCTCGCTCGCCGCGACCTCGGTCTGGCGCTACATGGGGCTGAACTTCGTGCTGTTCCTCGGCGCGATCCAGTCGGTGCCGGAGGAGCAGTACGAGGCGGCGGACATCGACGGCGCGACGTCGTTCGACAAGTTCCGCTACATCATCGTGCCCAGCATCCGCCGGATCCTCGGGCTGTCCTTCATCCTCGCGATCGCGGGCGCCCTGTCGGCGTTCGAGATGCCGTACATCATGACCGGCGGCGCCAACGGGTCCGAGACCTTCGTGATCCAGACCGTCGACACCGCGTTCCGCTACTCGAAGGTCGGCCTCGCCTCGGCGATGGCCGTCGTCCTGCTCGCGATCGTGCTGATCATCACCGCGGTGCAGCGCCGCGTGTTCCCCGACGAGAAGGCGGGCCAGGAATGACCACCACGCAGCCCCGGACCGAGGCCGTCACCGGCCTGCCCGTGACCCCCGCCCCCCGCGGCTCCCGCCGACCCCGGCGCGGCTCGGTGCTCGGCGCGATCGGCAAGTACACCTCGCTGATCGTCGCCTGCCTGTTCGCGCTGGTGCCGATCGTCACGATCTTCATGCTCGCCTTCAAGACCTCGACGGAGTACCGCAGCACCGGTCCACTCGTCCCGCCGAGCAACTGGTTCAACTTCGAGAACTTCGCGATCGCCTTCAGCCAGGGCGGGATGGTGACCGGGTTCCTCAACACCGGGATCATCCTGCTGGTGTCGGTGGCGGGGACGATCCTGATCGGCACCATGGCCGCCTACGCGATCGACCGCTTCCGCTTCCGCGGGCGCCGGCTCGTGACGGGGCTGTTCCTGCTCGCGACCCTGGTGCCGTCGGTGACGACCCAGGTGGCGACCTTCCAGGTGATCAACGCCCTCGACCTCTTCAACACCCGCTGGTCGGCGATCCTGCTCTTCACCGGCACCGACATCGTGGCGATCTACATCTTCCTGCAGTTCATGCAGTCGATCCCGGTCTCGCTCGACGAGGCGGCGATGCTCGACGGCGCCAGCCGCTTCACCGTCTACTGGCGGATCGTGCTGCCGCTGCTGAAGCCGGCGATCGCCACGGTCGTGATCATCAAGGGGATCGCGGTCTACAACGAGTTCTACATCCCCTTCCTCTACATGCCCTCGCAGGATCTCGGGGTCATCTCGACCTCGCTCTTCCGCTTCATGGGCCCCTTCGGAGCACAGTGGGAGGTCATCGCCGCCGGCACGATCCTCGTCATCGTCCCGACGCTCGTCGCCTTCCTCTTCCTCCAGCGCTTCATCTACAACGGACTGACCTCAGGAGCCACCAAGTGACCCACCTCAGCACCGAGCGACTCTCGGCCACCCTCCGCCCGCTGCACGACGGCTGGAGCGTGCGCGCGCTCCGCGGCCCGATCCCCGCGGAGATCGCGGGCGCGACGGTCCCGGCGACCGTCCCCGGACTCGTGCACACCGACCTCCTCGCCGCCGGCCTCATCCCCGACCCGTACCTCGACCAGAACGAGAAGAAGGTCACCTGGATCGGCGAGACCGACTGGGAGTACGCGTCCGTCTTCGCCTGGTCTCCCGACGGGCACGACCGGCACGAGCTGGTCTTCGAGGGCCTGGACACGGTCGCGACGATCACGCTGAACGGGTCCGTCGTCGCGAGCACCCGCAACCAGCACCGCACGTACCGCTTCGCCGTCGACGGCCTGCTGGTGGAGGGCGACAACACGCTCGTCGTCCGCTTCGCCTCGCCGATCGCCGAGGCCGACCGGGCCAGCCTCGAGATCGGCTACCGCCCGCACACCTACTCGCACCCCTTCAACGCGCTGCGGAAGGCCGCCTGCAACTTCGGCTGGGACTGGGGTCTCGACGCCGCGTCGGTCGGGATGTGGAAGCCGGTCTCGCTGCACGCCTGGAGCGAGGTGCGGCTCGCCGCCGTCCGCCCGGTCGTGACGGTCGACGGGACGACCGGCCGGGTCGCCGTGCACGTGGACCTGGAGCGGACGACGGAGGACGAGGTGGAGCTGACGGCGAGCGTCGACGGCGTCACCGCCTCCGTCACCGTGCCGGCCGGGGAGCGCTCGGCGGTGCTCGAGCTCGCGGTGGCGGACGCGGCACTGTGGTGGCCGCGCGGCTTCGGCGAGCAGCCGCTCTCGCTGCTCGACGTCGAGGCGCGCGTCGGCGGCGCGGTGGTCGACGGCCGGACGCTGCGCATCGGCTTCCGCACGATCGAGGTGCAGCTGGACCGCGACGAGGAGGGCACCTCGTTCCGCTTCGTCGTCAACGGCGAGCCGGTCTGGATCCGCGGCGCGAACTGGATCCCCGACGACGCCTTCATCACCCGCGTGGACCGCGCGCGCCTCGCCCGCCGGATGGACCAGGCCGAGTTCGCGAACATGAACCTGCTGCGGATCTGGGGCGGCGGCTACTTCGAGTCCGACGACTTCTACGAGCTCTGCGACGAGCGCGGGATCCTCGTCTGGCAGGACTTCCTCTTCGCCTGCGCCTCCTACGCCGAGGAGGAGCCGCTCTGGAGCGAGGTCGAGGCGGAGGTGCGCGACAACGTGACGCGGATCATGCCGCACCCGAGCCTCGCGCTCTGGAACGGCAACAACGAGAACATCTGGGGCTACGAGGAGTGGGGCTGGGAGAAGCGCCTCCAGGGCCGCACCTGGGGCCTGGGCTACTACCTCGACCTGCTGCCGCGCCTGGTCGCCGAGCTCGACCCCGAGCGCTCCTACACGCCGGGCAGCCCCTGGTCCGGCGACACCGCGATCTTCGCGAACGACGTCGACCACGGCTCCGTGCACCTCTGGGAGCTGTGGAACCGGGTGGACTACCCCGCCTACCGCGACGTGCACGCCCGCTTCGTCGCCGAGTTCGGCTGGCAGGGCCCGGCCTCCTGGTCGACCGTCCAGCGCTCGATCTCGGACTCGCCGCTGACCCCCGAGTCGCCCGGGATGATCCACCACCAGAAGGCGACCGACGGCAACGACAAGCTGACCGACGGACTCGTCGCGCACCTCCCGCTGCCCGACGACACCGAGGACTGGCACTGGGCGATGTCGCTCAACCAGGCGCTCGCCGTCACGCTGGCGATCGAGCACCAGCGCTCCGAGAGCCCGCGCTGCATGGGCTCGGTGGTCTGGCAGCTGAACGACTGCTGGCCGGTCACCTCCTGGGCCGCGGTCGACGGCGACGGGACGGCGAAGCCGCTGCTCTACGCGCTCAAGCACGTCTACGCGGACCGGCTGCTCACCGTGCAGCCGCGCGGCGAGGGGCTCGCGGTCGTCGCGGTGAACGACAGCCCCGAGGAGTGGGCCGGCGAGGTGGTCGTGCGCCGGGTGCGCTTCGACGGGACGGTGCTCGCGGAGGAGCGGCAGGGGGTGTCGCTGGACGCGCGGTCGGTCGTCACCGTGCCGGTCGGAGTGGGTACCGCGGACGATGTCGCGGGCGAGCTGCTCGTCGCCGAGCTCGCGGGCGAGCGCGCGTTCTGGTTCTTCGCGGAGTACCGGGAGTCGGCGCTCGAGGTGGCGCGGCTGACGACCTCGGTGCGCGCCGTCGACGGCGGGGCGGAGGTGACGGTCACCGCGGAGAACCTCGTGCGCGACCTGACGCTGCTCGTCGACAAGGTCGACCCGGCGGCGGTCGTCGACGACCAGCTGGTCACGCTGCTGCCGGGGGAGTCGGTGACGTTCCGGGTGAGCGGGGCCGGGCTCGATCCTGCCGCGCTCGTCTCGCCGAGCGTGCTGCGCACCGCCAACCAGCTCGTCGCCGACTGGGGCTGACGCGCCGCTCTCCGCGGCGACTCTCCGCGGCGATCGACGGAGCCGACCGGGACCGGCGCACGCCTCCCGGTCGGCTCCTCCGCGCTGATCGCGACCGGCGTCGGCCACTACCCGCGTCGCCCAGAAGAACCTTCCGGAGGAAGAGATGACCCCGCAGCTCGCGCTCGCCGTCGACGTCGGCGGCACCAAGATCGAGGCGGTGCTCGTGCGCGCCGATGGCGTGCTCGTGCCGGGCTCGCGCAGCCGGCGGCCGACCGGGCCGGCGCTGACCCCGGCGGAGTTCGGCGCGGCCGTGGAGGGGTGCGTCGTGGAGGCGCTCGCCGCTGCGGGTGCGGGCTCGCTCGTCGGCGCGGGGATCGGCTCCGCCGGCCCGCTCGACCTCGCCGAGGGGCGCATCCGGCCGAAGAACCTGCCGCTGCTGCACGGGTTCGCCCTGCGCGCGGTGGTCGAGCGGCTGCTGCCCGGGCGGCCGGTCGCCCTGCGGCTCGACGGCACCTGCATCGCGCTCGCCGAGCACTGGGTGGGCGCCAACCGCGGCGCGGCGTCCTCGGTGGCCCTGGTCGTCTCGACGGGGGTCGGCGGCGGGATCGTGCTCGACGGCCGCGCGGTCGCGGGCCGCTCCGGGAACGCCGGGCACATCGGGCAGATCCACGTCGGCGACGCGGACCCGGAGGAGAGGAGCGACGGCACGCTGGAGAGCATCGCCTCCGGACCGAGCAGCGTCGCCTGGGCGCGGCGCCGCGGCTTCGCGGGGACGACCGGCGAGGAGCTGGGGCGGGCGGCTGCGGCGGGCGATCCGGTGGCGCTCGCCGCGGTGGCGCGCTCGGCCGCGGCGGTCGGCACGGCGATCGCCGACGTGGCGACGCTGCTCGACGTCCGCGACTTCGCCGTCGGCGGCGGCTTCTCGGCGGTCACGGCGTCGTACCTCGACCTCGTGCGCGAGGCGGCGTGCGAGCGCGCGGTCTTCGACTACGCCCGCGGGCTGTCGATCCGCGCCTCCGGCCTCGGCGGCGCCGGCCCGCTGATCGGCGCGGCGGCGCTGGTGCACCTGCCGGGCCTGCTGGCGCCGTCCGCGGACGCCGCCCGCTGACCGCGGAGCCCGCGCGGCGGTCACTCCATTCCTGGCGACTGAACCCGCGCGGCGGGCACTCCTTTCCTGACTACGGAGCCCGCGCGGCGGGCACTCCATTCCTGACTACGGAGCCCGCGATGCGGGCCTACATGCTGATCGAGTAGCCCGCGGAGCGGGCGTATCGAGATCCACCGTCGTCAGGACCAGCGCCTGCAGACCCGCGTGCTGACGGGGGTGGGTCTCGATACGCCGGCCTCCGGCCGGCTGCTCGACCAGCATGAAAGCCCGCCCGATCGGTCGGCCCGTTCCGCGGTCCCTGGCGACCGCGGAGCACTCGCCGCTCAGTTCAGGATCTCGCCGCGCGGGTCGTCGCGGAGCTCGGCGAGCCGCGTCCGCCACGCCCGCAGCGCCTCCGGGGTCAGCCGCGTCCAGTCGTGCACCTCGCGGACGACGCGGAGCGGCTCGACGCTGCGGTACGAGCGCGTCGGATTCCCCGGGAACTTCTTGTCCGTGACATTCGGGTCGTCCTCGAACGGCCCGGTCGGCTCCACCTCGTAGACCCGCGGCTCCGCCTCCCCGGGCGCGAGCTCGGCCGCGAGCCCCGCGCCGTCCGGCAGCGCCGTGAAGTACACGTGGTTCATCACGACCTCGGGCCGGTAGTTCGAGCGCCGCCCCGCCACCAGCAGATCGCCGACCCGCAGGTCCGCCTTCGTCCCGTGGAAGAACGGCCCGCTCTCGTCCGCAGCATTCATGCGCAGGACCCTACTCCCGGGCCGGACGCCGGCGATCCGTCACGACCGGCTCCCTCTCCGCGCGGGAGGCAGCCGGTCGTGACGGATCGCCGAAGCCGCAGGGTCAGGGGAGCGTGAGCTCGCCCTGGTTGAGGACGCGGGGGTGGAAGTAGGCGCTCTGGATGGCGGCGTTCGTGTTGCTGCCGCGCAGCTGCTCCGACCAGATCATGAAGTAGGACCAGCGCGTCTGGCTCTGCAGCAGCGACGCGTCGGGCACCTTCCCCATCTCGGCGATCGCGATCGGCTTCGCGCCGGCGATCGACTGCAGCTGCTGGTAGTCGCCGGAGCTCGGGAAGCCCTTGTACCAGACGTCCAGCGACACGACGTCGACGTAGTTCGCGCCCGGATAGTAGCCCGCCCAGCCGCCCGCGGGGTTGTCCTGCACGTTCCAGACCCAGATCAGGTTGGTCAGGCCCTGCGAGTCGAAGTAGTCGCGCATCTGCTGGTAGATCTTCGCGCCGCCGTTCGCGCCGGAGCGGCCGCCCCACCAGTTCCAGGTCTCGTTCATCTCGTGGAACGGCCGGAACAGCACGGGGACGCCCGCGTCCTTCAGCTGCCGGAGGTACGGCACGACCTCGCTCATCCGCTGCCTCCAGGTCGTGTTCAGCGCCGTGCCGCCGGTCACGATCTGCTGGAACTGCGTGTCGGTGATGCGGCTCTTCACGCCGCCGTCGAACGCGCAGGTGCTCGGCCCGGTCGGCGGGCACGCGTGCCAGGCGAGGGTGACCAGCGAGCCGTTGGCCCACTCCGTCTTCGCCTGGTCGACGACGCGCTGGCGGTTCGCGGCGTCGGCGGCGGTGAAGAACAGGTCGCCGCCCCACAGACCCGGGTACTGCCCGGTGATGTCCTTCACCTGCTGCGTGTACTGCGCGGGGGAGCTCGCCGGCTCCTTGTTGTGCTGGCCCGAGACGATGCTCGTCCCGGCGATCGACTGCAGGTACTGCAGGACGGCGGCCTTGGACTTCGCCGGGAACGCCTGCGCCGCGTCGGGCGACGGCGTGACCAGCGGTGCGAGCAGCGCGGCCCCGAGCGCGGCGGCCAGGAGGGTGCGGCGCAGCGGGCCGCGGCGGGCGCGGGATGCGCGGGTGGTGACTCCTCGTCGAGTCATGGTGGTCCTCTCCGCGGGCCCTCGTCGGTGAGCGCCCGCAGGGTCACCCTGACCCCTCGGCGCGGAGCGGTCAACCCTTACATCGATTACTAATGATATCCCCGCGATCCACTGCGCAGGAGTTGTCGTACTCGGCGGTCGAGTACGACGACTTCTGGAGAGGGGATGCCGACAGCGGGCCCGCACGTTCGCCCGCGCCCCGCCGACGGCCCCCGCGCAGGCGCCGCTCGGTACTGTGGAACGGTTCCCCGCACCACCCGCCCCCGCCCGAAGGAGCCCCCATGCCCACCACTGTGAGCGGCGTCATCGCCCGGTCGAAGGGGGCTCCCGTCGAGCTCGTCGACATCGTCGTCCCCGATCCGGGACCCGGCGAGGCCGTCGTCGACATCGAGACCTGCGGTGTCTGCCACACCGACTACCACTACCGCGAGGGCGGGATCAGCGACGACTTCCCGTTCCTGCTCGGCCACGAGGCCGCGGGCCGGGTCAGCGCGATCGGCGAGGGCGTCACCCACGTCGCGGTCGGCGACTTCGTCGTGCTCAACTGGCGGGCCGTCTGCGGCGAGTGCCGCGCCTGCGTCCGCGCGGAGCCCTGGTACTGCTTCAACACCTTCAACGCGACGCAGAAGATGACCCTCACGGACGGCACCGAGCTCAGCCCCGCGCTGGGCATCGGCGCCTTCGCCGAGAAGACGCTCGTGCACGCCAAGCAGTGCACGAAGGTCGACCCGGCCGCCGACCCCGCCGCCGTCGGCCTGCTGGGCTGCGGCATCATGGCGGGCCTCGGCGCCGCGATGAACACCGGCAACGTCACCCGCGGCGACTCCGTGGCCGTCATCGGCTGCGGCGGAGTGGGCACCGCGGCCGTCGTCGGCGCGAAGCTGGCCGGCGCGAGCACGATCATCGCGATCGACCGCGACCCGAAGAAGCTCGTCAAGGCCGAGGAGCTCGGCGCCACCCACGCGATCGACTCCAGCGGACTCGACGAGGACGGCGTGGTCGCCGCCGTGCAGGCGCTGACCGACGGCTTCGGTGCCGACGTCGTGATCGACGCGGTCGGCCGTCCCGAGACCTGGCGCCAGGCGTTCTACGCCCGCGACCTGGCCGGCACCGTCGTGCTCGTCGGCGTGCCGACGCCCGAGATGACGCTCGAGATCCCGCTGCTCGACGTCTTCGGCCGCGGTGGCTCGCTGAAGTCGAGCTGGTACGGCGACTGCCTGCCCGAGCGCGACTTCCCGATGCTCACCGACCTGTACCTGCAGGGCCGGCTGCCGCTCGACGAGTTCGTCACCGAGCGGATCGGCATCCGCGACATCGAGCAGGCCTTCACGACGATGGCCGGCGGCGACGTGCTCCGCTCGGTGGTGGTGCTCTGATGGCCGCCCGCATCGACCACCTCGTCACCAGCGGAACCTTCGCCCTCGACGGCGGGACCTGGGACGTGGACAACAACGTCTGGATCGTCGGCGACGACGCGGAGTGCGTCGTCATCGACGCGGCGCACGACGCGGAGGCGATCCTCGCGGCCGTCGGCGACCGGACGCTGCGCGCGGTGCTGCTCACGCACGCGCACACCGACCACATCGACGCGGTCGCCGCGCTGCTGGAGTCCGTCGACGTGCCGGTGCTGCTGCACGACGGCGACCGCGTGCTCTGGGACGCGTTCTACCCGGACTCCGCGCCGAGCGGCGTGCTCGAGGACGGCCAGGTGATCAGCGTCGGCGGCACCGAACTGGAGGTGCGGCACACGCCCGGGCACACGCCCGGCGCCGTCTGCTTCGTCGCCGCCGAGCTGGGCACCGTCTTCACCGGAGACACGCTGTTCGAGGGCGGACCCGGCGCGACCGGCCGCTCCTACAGCTCCTTCCCGACGATCATCGACTCGATCACCGACCGGCTGCTGACCCTGCCGGACGACACGGTCGTCCGCACCGGCCACGGCCCCACGACCACGATCGGCACGGAGAAGCCCGACCGCGAGGCGTGGATCGCCCGCGGTCACTGACGCGGCGCTCGCGCCCTCATGCTGATCGAGCAGCCCGCGGAGCGGGGCCCCGCATGCAGATCGAGTAGCCCGCGGAGCGGGCATATCGAGATCCACCCTCCGAACGACGTGGGTCTCGATACGCCCCGTCCCGGGGCTACTCGACCAGCATGTCTGCGCGCGGTCGCGCTTTCTCCTGCCGATGGAGCAGCCCGCTGAGCGGGTCCCTCTCATGCTGATCGAGTAGCCCGCGGAGCGGGCGTATCGAGATCCGCCAGCGTCAGCAGGTGAGTCTGCAGACCGGCTCTGCTGACGACGGTGGGTCTCGATACGCCCCTGCGGGGCTACTCGACCAGCAAGAGGGACGCCACCAAGCGGCGGGCCAGGGGGAGCGACGCGCTCAGCGGCGCACGCGGCGGCGCAGCACGACGCCGAGCGCGGCGAAGGCGGCGGCCATGGCGAGGCCGCCGATCAGGAACGGGGTGCTTCCGCTCGCCAGGCCCCAGGCGGCGAGGGCCGCCCAGAGCGCGGCGAGCACGAACGCGGTCCGGGGAGTCATCGTGGTCCTCATCCCCCGATCCAACTCCCTCGGTACCGGATGTGCGACGTCAGGCGCCATCGATCCGTCGGGAACGGCGGTGTCCGCCCGAGTCGGGCGACCGTTCGTGACGGATCGGCGCGGCGCGGCGCGGCGGCGGGTCAGCCGACGGTGACCGGGGCGGCGGACGGGCGGCGCCCCTCCTTCATCCAGACGAAGAAGCCGAGCAGGGTGAAGGCGCCGTAGAAGACGTACATCAGGCCGGAGGCGTAGTAGCCGGCCGAGAAGAGCAGCGGGACGCCGACGATGTCGACGGCGACCCAGATCAGCCAGAACTCGACCCAGCCCTTGGCCATGCCGTAGGTGGCGAGCAGCGAGCCGACGAAGATCCAGGCGTCGCTCCACACGGGCTCGTAGGAGCCGAGCGCGCGGAACACCGGGGTGAGGATCGCGGTGCCGCCGACCATCCCGAGCACCAGCAGTCCGCGGGTGCGCCAGGAGGCCCAGCGCGGCGAGATCAGCGTGGTCGCGTCGCTGGGACGGTGCGTCCAGCGGTACCAGCCGTAGATGCTCACGATGACGAACATGATCTGGCGGCCGGCCTGGCCGAGCAGGTTCACCGGGTTCGGAGTGTCGAACAGCGCGCCCATGAAGACGGTGAAGAGCAGCGCGTTGCCGAAGATGCCGATGGGCCAGGCCCAGACCTTGCGCCGCATACCGCCGAGGGCGCTGAGCAGGCCGAAGACGTTGCCGATGACCTCGCGCCAGAGCACCGTCTGGTCGCCGATCACGATCTGCGCGTCGAACAGCCAGTCCACGATCTGCACGGGGAGCCTCCATCGGGCGTGTCGGAGCCCACCCATGAAACCTCGGCGGGGGCGTCGTCATTCCGCGTGGCGCCGATTCGACGGTCACCCGTCCGCTGGGCAGGGTCCCGTCCGTTGTGCAGGCGATCCGACGCGGGGCGCGCGTGCCGAGCGGGCCCCGCGTGTTCTGCGCGCGATCACCTGCAGACCGGACCGGGTCCCGCCCGCCGTGCGCGCTGTGGTCCGTTGTGCAGGCGATCCGGCACGGCGAGCGTCTGCCGGGTGCGTGTGGGCGCGTTGTGCGTTCGATCACCTGCAGATCGGACGGGTGGCTGCTCGTCGGGTGGGTGGCGGTCCGTTGTGCAGGCGATCCGGCATCGGGAGCGGCTGCCGGGTGGGCGTCAGCGCGTCGTCGGCAGGATCGCCTGCAGATCGGACGCGGGTCGGCAGGACCTGCACCGGCAGTGCCTGCGGGCTACGCGGCGACGAGCGAGTGCGCCGCGAGCAGCGCGACCGAGCGCAGGCGGGCGGGCGTCGCGAGCGAGGCGTGGGCGACGATGACCTCGTCGGCCTCCGCCGAGCGCGCGAACTCGGCCACGTAGTCCGCGACCTGCTCGCCGGTGCCGACGCCGGTGTAGTGGGTCATGCTCGCGACGTGCGCGCCGACCGGGGCGGTCAGCAGGTGGTCGAGCTCCTCCTCGGAGAACTGCTGGTCGACGGGGATCTGGCCGCTCTGGCGCAGCAGCATCATCAGGCGGGCGCGCTTCATCTGCGCGAACTGCTCCTGCGCGTCCTCCTCGCTGTCGGCGGCGATGGCGTTCACTCCGGCGATCACGTAGGGGGCGTCGAGCTGCTTCGAGGGGCGGAAGCCGCGGCGGTACTCGGCGACGGCCTGGTGCAGCGCATCCGGCGCGAAGTGCGAGGCGAAGGCGTACGGCAGACCGAGGGCGGCGGCCAGCTGGGCGCCGAAGAGCGACGAGCCGAGGATGTAGAGGGGGACGCGGGTGCCGGCGCCGGGGGTCGCGCTGACGCCGGGGATGCGGGACTCGCCGGCGAGGAAGCCCTGCAGCTCGACGACGTCCTGCGGGAAGCGCTCCGAGGAGTCGTGCTCGCGGCGCAGGGCGCGGAAGGTGGCCTGGTCGCTGCCGGGGGCGCGGCCGAGGCCGAGGTCGATGCGGCCCGGGTGCAGGGTCTCGAGGGTGCCGAACTGCTCCGCGATGGTCAGCGGGGAGTGGTTCGGCAGCATGACGCCGCCGGAGCCGAGGCGGATGGTCGACGTCTGCGAGGCGACGTGCGCGATCAGCACGGAGGTCGCGCTCGACGCGATCGAGGCCATGTTGTGGTGCTCGGCGTACCAGACCCGCCGGTACCCGCTCCGCTCGGCCTGCTGCGCCAGAGCGACGGAGGCGGCGAAGCTGTCGCGCGCGGTCTCTCCGGGTGCGATGGGGGCGAGGTCGAGGATCGAGAGGGGAACGGTCATGAGAGAGCCAACGCGGGCGGCGGCCTCCGTGTTCCCGCGGCGGCGGGATCGGGCGTGTGCGGCCTGCCGGAGTCGGCTCCGGCTCGTGGAACCGGCTCGGGCTCGCGGGATCAGCCGGTTCCGGCGTGCCGAGGGTGGTTCCGCGTGCCGGGGGTGAGGCTCGGGCGCTCGGGGAGACCTTCGGCTCGCGGAACGAGCTCGGGCTCGCGGGATCAGCCGGTTCCGGCGTGCCGACGGTGGATTCGCGTGCCGGACGTGCCGGAGTGGCCGTCCTGTCGACGTTCGGCTCGCGGTTTCGGCTCGGGCACGCGGGATCGGCGGTCTCGGGCGTGCCGGAGGTGGTTTCGCGTGCCGGCCGCGTGCGGCCGGCCGCGGGGCGACCTTCGGCTCGTGGAACCTGCTCCGGCTCGCTGGATCCGCGGCGTCCGGCGTGCCCGGAGTGGTTTCGCGTGCCCGAGGTGGGGGCGGGCTTCCGAGGTGGCCTTCGGCTCGTGGAACCTGCTTCGGCTCGCTGGATCCGCGGCATCCGGGGTGCCCGGAGTGATTCAGCGTGCCCGAGGTGGGGGCGGGCTTCAGGGGTGACCTTCGGCTCGCGGGACCGGCTCCGGCTCGCTGGATCCGCGGGTCTCCGCGTGCCGGAGGTGATTCCGCGTGCCCGGAGTGATTCCACGTGCCGGAGGTGGGGAGGAGACGGGCGGGCGCGCGGACCCCCGCCGCGGATCCGCCCGATCAGCCCTCGATCGGCAGCAGGATGCCCTTCACCGTCTCGTCGGTGGCCAGGAACTCCTGAACGGCCGGGTCCTGGAAGGCGGCGACGAGCTTCTCGATGTTGGCGGTGTCCTTGTAGTTCGAGCCGATGGTCAACTGGCCGGCGAAGTCGTCCGGGGCCTGGGGCGCGAAGATCTGCTTCTCGATCGGGATGTCGGCGGCGAGGTAGTACTCGGTGTAGCCGACGGCCGCGTCGAGGTCGGGCAGCGCGCGGGACTGCGCGGCGAAGTCGAGCAGCGTGAACTTGAGGTTCTTCGGGTTCGAGGCGATGTCGTCCTGGGTCGCGGTGCCGGGCTCCGTGCCCTCCTTCAGCGTGATCAGGCCGGCCGACTGCAGCAGCCAGAGGCCCTGGGCCTCGTTCGCCGGGTCGGAGTAGAGCGAGATCGTGCCGCCGTCGGGGATCTCGGAGACGTCGCCGTACTTGTCGCTCCAGAGCCCGAAGCCCCAGCGGAAGACGGGGGTCGCCGCCTCCTCCTCGAAGTCGGGGTTGGCCTCGAGGACCTGGCCGAGCCAGAGCTTGTGCTGGTAGACCGTCGCGGCCACCTCGCCCTCGCTCACCGCGCGGTTGATCGTGTTGCTGTCCGAGAGGCCCTTGAAGGCGACGGTGATGCCGTAGCGCGGCGCCACCTCCTCCGCCACGAAGTCGACGAGGGCCTGCTCCGAGGCGTTGCCCTCGGCCGTCGCGACGTAGAGAGTCGCGCCCTCCTGCTCGTTCGCCGACACGGCGGGCGAGAGCAGCGGCACGGCGACGAGCGCGCCGACGCCGACCACGACGACGGCGGCTGCGGCGATCCAGGGCCAGCGGCGCTTCTTCTTCAGCTCGAAGCCGAGGTCCTCGGGGCCGGCGTTCTCGGGGCCGGACTTCGCAGGGCCGTACTTCTCGGAGCGGGGGTTCTCGGGGCCGTGGTTCTCAGTGGACATGGCAGTGCCTTTCGAGCGGTCGCGGCCGGACGGCGGCGCGCGGGAGGGACGCCCGGGCGGAGGGCCCGGGGCGGGATCGGGGGAGCTGCGGCTAGACGGCGACCGCGACGCGCGGGGTGCGCCGGGACCGGGAGGCGCTCGGCGTGGTCGCGCGGACCAGGGCGTCGCCGGTGAGCTGCACCACGGCGACGGTCGCGACGAGGATGACGATCGTCGCGAGCATCACGGTGGTGTCGAAGCGCTGGTAGCCGTAGGTGACGGCGACGTAGCCGATGCCGCCCGCGCCGATCGTGCCGGCGATGGCGGAGTACTCGATCATCGCGATGGTGTTGATCGTCAGGCCGCCGAGGATCTGCGGCACCGCCTCGCTGAGCTGCGCCGAGCGGATCACCTGCAGCCGCGACGCTCCGGAGGCGCGGGCGACCCGGGTCAGCGCGAGCGGCACGCTGCGCAGCGCGTTCTCGACGATGCGGGTGAAGAAGGCGATGCCGGCGATCGACATCGGCACGACGGCCGCCGCGATGCCGATGTTGGTGCCGGTGATCAGCCGGGTGAACGGCATGATCGAGGCCATCAGGATGAGGAACGGCAGCGACCGGCCGATGCTGATGATCCAGCTGAGGCTCTGGTGCGCGGCGCGGTTCTCGAACAGGCCGCCCGGAGCGAGGTTGTGCACGGCGGCGCCGAGCGGGACGCCGACGAGCACGACGATCAGCATCACGATGCCGACCATGATCAGCGTCTCGCCGAGCGCGGGGAGGACGAGCGCGGGGATGTCGGCGAGGGGGACCTTGTTGTCGAGGCGCAGGGCGCCGAGGGCGTGCACAGTGTCGAGGTGCAGCGCACCGAGGGCCGCCGAGGAGATCAGCGCGCTCATGCCGCCGCCTCCTCGACGAGGGCGTCCGACCGGACCGCGCCCCGCCGCACCGACAGCCCGAGAGCGTCGGCGGCGTGCGCGAGCCGGCGCTCCTCGACCGGCCCGAGGCCGATCGTCGCGTGGCCGACGGCGCGTCCGTCGACCGTCTCGATCGCCGCGCCGAGCAGCGCGACCGGCCCGACGGCGTCGGACAGCCGCGTCACCCAGTCGGCCGGCACTCCGTCGCGGGCGTACCCGACGACCCACTCGTCGAGCCCCGCGCCGGGCAGCACCGACGGGCGCACCGGGTTGAGCGCGAGGCCGAGCGGCGAGGACGCGTCGCGCAGCAGGTCGACGAGGCGCCCCGACTCCACGATGCGGCCGTGATCGAGGCGCGCGACGGAGTCGGCGACCTGGCGGACCGTCTCCATCTCGTGCGTGATGAAGAGGATCGACAGGCCGAGGTCGTCGCGCAGCTCCTTGAGGAGCGTGGTGATCGCGGTGGTCGAGGCGGGGTCGAGTCCGGAGGTCGCCTCGTCGGAGAGCAGGACGGAGGGGCGCAGGGCGAGGGCGCGGGCGATGCCGACCCGCTGGCGCTGGCCGCCGGAGAGCTGGTGCGGGTAGTACCGGGCGCGGTCGCCGAGGCCGACGCGCTCCAGCAGCTCGGCGACGCGGCGCTTCGTCTCGGCCGCCGTGACGCCCAGGTATTCGAGCGGGAGGGCGACGTTCTGCTCCGCGGTCCGGCGGCTGAAGAGGCCGTCGGACTGGAAGACGGTGCCGATGCGGCGGCGGGCGACCCGCAGCTCCGCCTCGGACAGCTGGGAGAGAGCGTCGCCGTTGACGACGACGGTGCCGGAGGTGGGCCGCTCGAGCAGGTTGACGCAGGCGGCGAGGGTGCTCTTGCCGGCGCCGCTCGGCCCGACGACGGCGTAGATCTCGCCGGTGCCGACCGAGAAGTCGAGGCGGTCGAGCACGGTCACGGCGTCGGCGCCCTGCCCGTAGACCTTGGTGAGCTGCTCGAGGCGGATCATGGCGTCGGTCCTTCCGGGAGGGTGCGCGGGCGCGCCGGAGAGCGCCCGGTGCGGGGTGGGAGAGGGGGCGCGGGGTGCTCGGTGGCGGCGTCCGCGTCGGTGTGCTGATGATGATGGCGGGGTGCGGCGGGCGGGCGCGACGGCGGCCGACGCTCGCCGTAACAGAAGGCGCGCGCGGCGCCCGATCGGCGCCGATCCGCGGCTCTTCACCGACGGGTGTCGGCGAACGAGGGGGCGGAGCGGGGCGGACTCGCGCACAACATCAGCTGAGAGCGGGTCTCATCGCTGCTCGGCGATGAGCGGGTCTCTCAGCTGATGTTGTGCACGGTGCTTCGGCCGGACGATCGCCGGTCGCGCTTGCACTCGGAGACCGCTGGAAGCGGGCGGTGGGCGGTCGCCCCGCCGTGATGGCGGCGAGAGTCGCGCACAACATCAGCTGAGAAGGGGAGGCCTCCTCTGTGGGGCGAGGCCCACCCGTCTCAGCTGATGTTGTGCGGCGGCGGCGAGTGGACGGGCTCGCCGAGGGCGCCGGTCAGCGCAGTGCGTCGAGGACGTCCCGCTCGTCCCGAGGCTCCAGACCGGACCGGCGGGGCCGGTCCAGCCCGCGGGCGCGCTCGTCGTCGAGGACGCGGCGCAGGGTCTCCACGGGCGGACGGTGGTGGCCGCCGGCGCGGAGGTACGAGGCGGTGCTGCGCCGGCTGAAGCCGACCGCCGCGGCGGGCAGCCACAGCGGGAGCGAGCGCGGGCCGGCCCAGTAGCCGACGCCGTGCGCGAGCAGGGTCTCGTCGTCGGCGCGCACGACGTCGCCGCGGAAGCCTGCGAGCTCGGCGGCGGCGGCGAGGAGGTCGCCCAGGGGCACGGCCGGGCCGACGGCGTCGACGGCTCCGGTCGCTCCCGCCGAGCCCGCCGCGTGCAGCCGGTCGGCGAGGTCGTCGACGTCGATCGCCTGCGCGAACCGGCCGTCCGTCTCGGGCGCCAGGACCGTCCCGCCGCGGGCGAAGCGGGCCGGCCAGTAGCCCAGCCGGTCGCTCGGGTCGCCGGGCCCGGCGATCAGGCCGGGGCGCGCGATCAGCAGCCGGCCGCCGAGGGCGTCGGCGGCGGCGCGCTCGGCCAGGACCTTCGCGTCGGCGTACTGCCCGGGGTCGGCCGGCTCGACCAGGGCGGCGGTCTCGTCGGCGTCGGGCTGCTCGACATCGGCGTACACGGAGACGGAGGAGACCAGCGTCCAGTGCGCGGCGGCCGGCGCGAGACGCCCGAGGGCCGGCCCGACGAGCTCGGGTGCGTGCGCGAGCTCGACGACCTCGTCCCACTCGCCGCGCAGACCGTCGTAGGCGCCCGGATCGCGCCGGTCGACGCGCAGATGCCGCGCGCCGTCCGGAACCGCCCCCGCCTCGCCGCGGGCCACGCAGGTGACCTCGTCCCCCGCCGCGACCGCCCGCTCCGCGAGACGGCGCCCCAGCCACCCGCTGCCACCCAGGATCAGGACTCTGCGCATGCCCCCACTGAACCGGATCACCGCTCCGCTCCGCAGCGCTGTCCGCCGCGAGCGCAACGATCGTCACACCGGGGTCGGCACGGGACGGGCGACGTCCCGCGCCAGGGGAGCGGGTGCCTCCTCCTCGTGTGATCGGCTCGTCTGCCGTCACGAGAACGAGGAGGACGTCCGGCATGCCCGAGGAGACGATCACGGCCCACGCGCACCGCGAGGGCCGCTGGTGGGTGTTCACCATTCCCGCGTTCACGAGCGCCGGGCCGACCGGAGCGGAGATCGTCGCGACGAGCCAGTCGCGCTCCCTCAGTGATCTCGACGGGGACGTGCGCGACGTGACCGCGCTCTGGCTCGGAGTCGAGAGCTGGAAAGGCGCGGTCGAGATCGAGATCGATCGATTCGGCGCGCAGCGGGAGGCGACGCACGAGTCGGAGGACTGACGTCCGTCGCCCCGACGCTCAGCGCGCGAGCAGCTCGCCGTGGGGCATCGAGAGCCAGCCGTCCTCGTCGGCGGCCCAGGCGCGCCAGGCGGCGCTGATCGCCTCGAGCTCGGCCTGGGTGGCGAGGCCGCGCTCGAGGGCGACGGTGGCGAAGGAGGAGGAGACCGCGCGGTCCGCCCACATCCCGCCCCACCAGGCGCGGTCCTCGGCGTTCTCGAACACCCAGAGCGAGGCGGTGACCTCGACGCTCGCGAAGCCGGCCTCCCGCGCCCAGGCCTTCAGCCGCCGGCCCGCGTCGGGCTCGCCCGCGGAGGCGCGGTGCACCCTCTGGTAGAGCGCGGCCCAGGCCTGCAGGCCCTCCGTGAAGGGGTGGATCAGCACGCCGGCGTAGTCGACGTCCCGGGCGGCGACGAGGCGGCCGACCCGGCCCCACTCGCGCAGCGCGTCGACCGGACGGGTGAGGTGCTGCAGGACCTGGTGCGCGTGCACGACGTCGAAGGAGTCGTCGGCGAACGGCAGCGCATAGGCGTCCGCGACCGCGAACTCCGCGGGGGAGTCGAGGGCCGCGGCCTGCGCGATCACCTCGGCCGACGCGTCCACGCCGAGCACCCGGCCGGGGGCGACCCGCTCGGCGAGGTCGACGGTGATCGTCCCGGGGCCGCAGCCCACGTCGAGGATCGAGACGCCGGGCGCGAGGTGCGGCAGCAGGTACGCCGCGGAGTTCTCGACAGTGCGCCAGCGGTGCGAGCGGAGGACGCTCTCGTGGTGGCCGTGCGCGTAGCGGCCGGTCGCTGCCGGGGCGTCGGCGGTCGGGCTGGTCTCGGTCGCGGCCGGGCTGTTCTCGGGGTCCATGCCCGCCATTGTGCCCGCCGGCGCGCTGCCCACGCCGCGGACGCTCCTGCTGGCGACTGCCGCGAGCGACGCCGCCACGATCACCCCCGCGCACCCCAGCAGGACGGCCCGCGTGCCGACGAGGTCGGCGAGCGGCCCGACGAGCGCCTCGCCGAGCGGCACGGCGAGGAACGAGCCGACCATGTCGTAGGAGTAGACCCGGGCCAGCGCCTCGCGCGGCACGTGGGTCTGCAGCGACTGGTCCCAGGCGATGGCGAACACCTCGAGCGCGACGCCGCCGAGCGCGAAGGCGACGATCAGGGCGGGGAGCGCGGGGACGACTCCGAGGGCCGCGACCGGGACGGCCGTCACCGCCATCAGCGCGACGCCGATGGCCAGCGCCCGCCGCGGCCGCCAGCGCAGCGCGATGACGGCGCCGATCGCGAGGCCGACGGTCTGCGCGGCGATCACCAGCCCCCAGGCCGCGCGGCCGAAGGACCCGTCGGCGATCACCGGCCCGAGCACCGTGGTCGCGCCGACGAAGGCCGCGTTCAGCACCGTGAACTGGGCCACGACGATCCAGACCCAGCGCCGGCCGGAGAACTCCCGCCAGCCCTCGCGGAGGTCGCCGAGCACGGAGCCGGGGGCGCCCGCGCGGGTCGACCCGGGCAGCCGCAGCCCGGAGTAGAGGAGAGCGGCGAGCGCGAACCCGGCGGCGTCGATCGCGAGGCCCCAGCCCGGCCCGACGAGCGCGACCACGGCCGCCCCGCCGGACGCGCCCACGATCGTCCCGGCAGTGAGGCCGAGGCGGAGCAGTGCGTTCGCGGAACGCAGTTCGCCCACGGGGACCGTCTCCGGGACGAGGGCCGAGGCGGCGGGCAGGCTCACCGCCGCGACGGCGCCGTTCAGCACGCCGAGCACGACGAGGGCGGGGATGCTCGCGGTCCCGCTGATCACCAGGGCGGCGACGACCGCCTGCGTGCCGGCGGCGGCGAGGGAGGTGCCGACCAGGATGACGGAGCGGGGCAGCCGGTCGGCGAGGACGCCGCCGATCAGCAGCACGGCGACGTTGGCGAGCGAGCGCGCGGCGACCACCAGGCCGAGGTCGGTCGGCGAGCCGGTGAGGTCGAGGACCGCGAAGGCCAGGGCGATCGGTGCGACGGCGTTGCCGAGCACCGCGGTCGTTCGGGCGGCGAGGAGCCGGCGGAACGACCGGTGCGCGAGGGGGCCGCGCGGCCGGGCCGCGGGCGGCGGGCTCCCGGGCGCGCTCACGCGCGTCCTGCTCACGGCCGCCGCAGCGGGAACAGCGCGGTCGTCATCGACACCGGCACCGTGCCCGGGCTCCGGGGCGGCCGGGCCGCCGCGTGCAGCAGCGCCGACGCCTCGCCGACGTGCCGGACGACCCGCCGCCAGGTCCCCGGATCGACCCAGAGCTCGGCGTCCGTCGACAGCTGCGGGCCGTCGGCGCGGGCCGTGGACCGCCGCCGCAGCTCCTCGATCAGCGCCTCCAGGTACAGCTGCCGGTCCTCCGCCGGCCCGGCCTCGACGGTCGCGGTCACGTCGAACGGCCGCCCGGAGGACTCGTGCCGGTAGCGCTTCGCCTCGCCGCCGCGCAGCCGCACCGTCTCGACCACCCGCACCAGCCCGGCCCGCTCGAGCACGCGGAAGTGGTAGCTCGCGGTCGCCTGGGAGAGGCCCAGCTCGCGCGCGGCCTCGGCGGCGCTCGCCGCGGCGCCGGTCACCAGGGACAGCAGCCGGAGCCGGATCGGGTGGGCGGTGGCGCGCAGCTCCTCGAGAGTGGACATGCGGCCATCGTCACGCGGCGCCCGGCGGACCGTCAAACGGGTCTTTGGGGGTCGCCGCACCCCGCGGAGCAGTGAGGGCTACTGCGAGAGCTCCCGGTCGAGCCGGTCGAGGAGCACCTCGAGCGAGATCTCGAACTCCTCGTCGCTGTGGTCCTCGCTGAGCAGGCCGCGCAGCCGCCGGACCTCGGGCGCGACGTCGAGGGAGACGTTCCCGTCGCCCTGCGGGATCGTCGCGTCGCCCTCGTCGAGCGGGAGGTCGGTCGGCGAGGTCTCGGCGCCCTGCACCACGGCCTGCAGCAGCAGCTGGCCGAGCAGGAAGCTGCTGAACGAGCGGTAGGCGCCGACGGCCTGCGCGTCGGTGAGCCCGCTGCCGGTGAGCGAGCGGAGGAAGGTGTTCACGGCCTCGATGCTGCGCAGCGGCGGGCGGAGCCACGGAGCCGCGGGGTGCCGGGTCGCGACCAGCGGGAAGGCCCTCGGATGGTCGGTCGCGATGCGCCGGACCTCGTGCGCGGCCGTCTGCAGGAACTCCTGCCAGTGCCGGCTCTCGGCCTCGTCCAGGCGCACGGTGAGCTCGCGCATCAGCAGCGCGATGACCCCCTCGAGCAGGTCCTCCTTGCCGTGCACGTAGCGGTAGAGCGACATCGCCTCGACGCCCAGCTCCTGCGCGAGGGTGCGCATGGAGAGCGCCTCGGGGCCGGTGCGGTCGATCATCGCGAGCGCGGTCTCCACGATGAGGTCCCGGCTGAGCTTGCGGGCGGGGGAGCCGCTCCGCTTCGGCTTCTCGCTGTCGGTCATGCACCGCGCCTTCCTGCAGTGCCCGCCCGCCCGGATACCAGGTGCGGTGCCGCGAAGGCAAGCACCTCCACCGTAACAACCCTTACACCGTAAGCTCCGACCAGGCTTACGCTGTAAGTGTGCCGCTGCCGGACCGTGCTCCCTGCGATCCCCGCGCCGGTCCGCCTCCCCGAGGAGCGCGCACCACCCCGCAGAACCCGCTGCGCCGGTGGCCGCGCCCCGTTTCGCCTCCGCCCCGCACCAGCGACCCCGCGGCACCGTCCCGGGAGAGAAGAGAGAGCACCATGATCGACAGCAGCAGCATCGACAGCCTGATCGGCGCCGACGTGCACGGCAGCGACGACGCCAAGATCGGCACCGTCGGCCAGGTCTACGTCGAGGACAGCACGCAGACCCCGACCTGGGTCACCGTCCGCACCGGCCTGTTCGGCTCCTCGGAGTCGTTCGCGCCCCTCGCGGACGCGAGCTACGAGGGCGGCGTCCTCCGCGTCGGCTACGAGAAGGCCTTCGTCAAGGACGCCCCGCGCATCGAGGACGACGGCCAGCTCTCCGCCGACGAGGAGCAGGCCCTCTACTCCTACTACGGGCTCGGCGGCACCGACGCGGCGCCGACCGAGGCGCCCCTCTACGACCAGGACGCCGACCGCGGCGCCGGCACGGACAGGGGCGTCGACCGCACTGCCGACAGCGCCGCCGACCGCGACCGCGGCACCGAGGGCCACGACACGTCCGGTCCGAACACCGACGACGCGATGACCCGGTCCGAGGAGCGCCTGCGCGTCGGCACCGAGCGGGTCGAGGCCGGCCGCGCCCGCCTGCGCAAGCACATCGTCACCGAGCAGGTCTCGAAGACGGTCCCGGTCAGCCACGACGAGGTCACCCTCACCCGCGAGCCGATCACCGAGGCGAACGCCGGCGACGCGCTCGCCGGACCCGACCTCAGCGAGGAGGAGCACGAGGTGATCCTCACCGAGGAGCGCGTCGTCACCGCGAAGGAGACGGTCCCCGTCGAGCGCGTGTCGCTCGGCACCGAGACCGTGACCGAGCAGCGCACCGTCGACGCCGACGTCTCGCACGAGGAGATCGAGCTCGTCGAGCCCGAGGCCACCGGCACCCGCACCTCCGCCGAGGAGACCGTCGCCGACCGCGACGCGCGCTCCTAGCGATCCCCGCGGCGGCCGGTGAGCAGCACCGCCCACCGGCCGCCGCACCAGCACCATCCCGCACGACCCCCTGCACCACCTTCACCCGTCCTGCTCCGGACCGTGCCCGAAAGGCTCCCCCATGGATCTCCCCGCCGCTCTGCAGAACGGACTGGCCGCGGTCATCGCGTTCGTCCCGCTCGCGCTGCTGTTCCTGCTCATCCTCATCGTCGGCCTGATCGTCGCCAAGCTCATCGAGAAGGGCCTCTCGCGCCTGCTCACCAAGGTCGGCTTCGACCGCGCCGTCGAGCGCGGCGGCATCAAGAAGGCGCTCGCGAACTCGACGCTGGACGCCTCCGACATCGTGTCGAAGATCATCTACTACACGCTCGTGCTCTTCGTCCTGCAGTTCGCCTTCGGGGTCTTCGGCCCCAACCCGGTCAGCGACCTGCTGCAGGGCATCATCGGCTTCCTGCCGAAGATCATCGTGGCGATCATCATCGTCGTCCTCGCCGCCGCGATCGCCGCGGGCGCCAAGGGCCTGATCCAGAACACCCTGGGCGGTCTCTCCTACGGCAAGGCCCTCGGGAACATCGTCGCGGTGTTCATCCTCTTCCTCGGGGTCACCGCGGCCCTGAACCAGATCGAGGTCGCGACGACGGTCACCACGCCGATCCTGATCGCGGTCCTCGCGATCATCGCGGGCGTCATCATCGTCGGCGCCGGCGGCGGCCTGATCAAGCCGATGCAGCAGCGCTGGGAGGCGATCCTCACGAAGGCCGAGGAGGAGGCGCCGAAGATCCAGCAGGAGGCGCAGAACGCCCCCTCCGTCACCGAGCAGGCGAAGCGCGCCGCCGATCAGGCGAAGCAGGCCGCCCCGGCGACCACCGCGCGCCGCCCTCGCTAGGCGCACGACCGCACCACCCGCATCACCCGCGGCCGGCTCCGCTCGCTCCGAGCAGGGCCGGCCGCGTCCGCAGCAGATCGAGGGGACCGCATGAGCGCGACACCGACCGAGCCGACCGCGTCCGAGCCGACCGCGTCCGAGCCGGCGCCGACCGCCGAGGTGGTCCTGCACGAGGAGCGCCTCCTCGTCGGCACGCGCAGGCACGCCACCGAGCGCGTCCGGGTCAGCCGGGTCGTCGTGACCGAGCAGCGCACGATCACGGTCGAGGTCCGCCGCGAGGAGCTGCGCGTCACCCGCGAGCCGATCGCCGACGGCCCGGCGCTGCCCGACGCGATCGCGGCGGCCCCGCAGGAGCCGATCGTCGTGATCCTGCACGAGGAGCGCATCGCCCTCACCCGGACCGTCGTCCCCGTCGAGCGCGTGACGGTGCGGGTCGAGTCCGTCGCCGGCGCCCGCGACATCACCGCGTCGCTGCGCCACGAGGTCGCCGACGTCGAGTCGGCGACGGCGCGGGAGCAGGAGAGCCCCGACCTGTTCTGATGTCGGCCCCCGCCGCTACGGTCGAGCGATGACCCCGTCCCGTCCCGACTCCCCGGTCCCCGCTGTCTCCGCCGAGGAGTGGGCCGAGCTCCGCGAGCGCGTCCGCCGGACCCGCTGGTCGCCGGAGTGGCCGGTCGAGGGCTGGTCGGCGGGGACCGACCAGGCCGAGCTGCGGCGGCTGGCCCGGCGCTGGGCGGAGGAGTTCGACTGGCCGGCGCAGGAGCGGCGGATGCGCGCGCTGCCCTGGGCGCAGGCCGACCTCGACGGGACGCCGGTGGCCTACCTCCGCTTCGAGGCGGAGACGTTCGAGGCGGAGACCTTCGAGGGGGAGACGCCCGGTCGCCTGCCGATCGTCCTGACCAATGGCTGGCCCAGCACCGCGCTCGAGCTGGTGGCGCTCGCCGAGCGGCTCGCCTCGCCGTCGCGGTTCGGCGGCGACCCGGCCGAGGCGGCCACCGTCGTCGTCCCCGCGCTGCCGGGCTTCCCCTTCTCGCCGCAGCGGCCGGGGCTGGACGAGCAGACCCACGAGCTCTGGCACCGGCTGATGACCGAGGAGCTCGGCTTCGCCCGCTACGCCGCGCACGGCGGCGACCTGGGCGCGGGGATCACCTCGCGGCTGGCCGAGAGCCACCCGGAGGCGGTGGCGGGGATCCATCTGCTCGCCGTCGCCTCGCCGCAGCACGTCGAGGACGACTCCCTCACCGCCGAGGAGCGCGAGCACGTCGAGGAGCAGCTCACCTGGTTCGCGGACGAGGGCGCCTACGAGCACCAGCAGCAGACCCGGCCGCTCACCCTGGCACCCGCGCTGTCCGATTCGCCGGTCGGCCTGCTCGCCTGGATCCTGGAGAAGCACCGGGCCTGGAGCGACTGCGGCGGCGAGGTCTCGACCCGCTTCGACGACGACTACCTGCTCACCCTCGCGTCGCTCTACTGGTTCACCGACTCGATCTCCACGTCGCTCCGGCCCTACTGGGAGTACGCGACCGGGCGGACGGCGCGGGTCGGCCGGGTCGCGGTACCCACCGCGCTCGCCGTCTTCCCCTTCGACCTCACGCACCCGCCGCGCAGCTGGGCCGAGCGCAGCTATGACGTCGTCCGCTACACGCCGATGCCCCGCGGCGGCCACTTCGCCCCGCACGAGGAGCCGGACCTGCTCGCCGCGGACATCCGCGCGCTGCTGGCGCTGGTGCAGTAGCGGAGATCTGCGACGCGACAATCGGCCAACAGGCTGTTGGCCAATTGGTCCTCGGCGGATCGGGCGGCCGTCACGCCCCACCCTTGCGGCCGCCCCCGCTCCGCGCGTACCGTCGACGCGTACCTCGTCGCGAGCCGCGACGTCGGGGCGGCCACCTCACCGGCCGGCCGATCGGCTCGCGGACACGGGGGCTCCCCGCAGGAAAGACGGTCTCGTGCGCACCAGCACCGGTACTGCGTCCACGACGCAGCAGCTGCCCTCGCACTGACGACCCCTGCTCCCGCCCGCTGAACCGGGCGGACGCGTGCCCCCGCCTCGGCGGAGCGCGGTGGTCGTCGTGCGCCGACGCGACCACCGGGAGCACCGTGCCCTCCACTTCACCGACCCCTCCGTCCCTCGTCCTCACCGACTGCTCGTTCGCCTGGCCGGACGGCTCGATCGTCCTCGACCACGTGACCGCCGCGTTCGGCCGCGGCCGCACCGCGCTCGTCGGAGCCAACGGCGCCGGCAAGTCCACACTCGTGCGGCTCGTCGCCGGCGAGCTCGCGCCGACGGGCGGGACCGTCACCGCGACCGGCGCGGTCGACCTGCTGCCGCAGCGCCTGCCGCGCGGCGCCGACGACACCGTCGCCGATCTGCTCGGGATCCGCGGCCGGCTCGACGCGCTGCACGCGATCCTGGCCGGCGACGCCCGGGCGGACCGCTTCGAGGCGCTCGCCGACGACTGGGACGTCGAGGCCCGGGCCGTCGCCGCGCTGGGCCATGCCGGACTCGACCTCGACGCCGCCGATCTGCTCCGTCCCGTCTCGATGCTCTCCGGCGGGCAGGCGGTCCTCGCGGCCGTGACGGGAGTGGCGCTGCGCGGCCGGCCGATCGCGGTGCTCGACGAGCCGACGAACGACCTCGATCGCCGCTCCCGGCAGCTGCTGCTCGCGCTCGTCGACGGCTGGCGCGGCACCCTCGTCGTCGTCAGCCACGACCGGGAGCTGCTCGAGCACGTCGACGAGATCGCGGAGCTGCGCGACGGCGATCTGCGCACCGCGGCGGGCACGTTCTCGGACTTCGAGGAGCGGCTGGCCGTCGAGCGCGCGGCGGTCGAGCGCGACGTCCGCGGCGCCGAGCAGGCGCTGCGCGCCGAGAAGCGTCAGCGGATCGAGGCGCAGACGACGATCGCCCGCCGCGCGAAGGCGGGCGAGAAGTCGGGGCGGTCGATGCCGAAGATCGTCGCGGACTACCGTCGAGGCCGTGCGGAGGGGACCGCCGGGCGGCTCCGCTCCGGCCACGCGGAGGCCGAGGCGCGCGCGAAGGAGCGGGTCGACGAGGCGTCCGGGCGGCGCCGCGACGACGACGCGGTGCGGCTCGACCTGCCCGACCCGCAGGTGCCCGCGACGCGGCGGCTCGCCGAGCTGACCGTCCGCGGCCGGACCACGGTGCTCCAGGGCCCGGAGCGCCTCGGCCTGATCGGCGCCAACGGCACCGGCAAGACGCTGCTGCTCGAGCGGCTCGTCGGCGCGGAGCCGGCCCGCCCGCATCCCGTGCCCGCCACGGACGCGCGGGCGCTCACCGACCGCATCGGCTACCTCGCCCAGCACCGCGAGGACATGCTCGACGACGACCGCACGGTGCTCGAGCACGTCGCCCGGGCCGCGCCGGACCTGCCGATCCCGGCCCTGCGCGACGCGCTCGCGCGGCTGCTGCTGCGCGGCGCGATCGTCGACAGGCCCGCGTCGACGCTCTCGGGCGGGGAGCGCTTCCGGGTGGCGCTCGCCGGAGTGGTCCTCGCGCGACCGGTGCCGCAGCTGCTCGTGCTCGACGAGCCGACGAACGACCTCGACCTGGCGACGGCCGACCACCTGGTCGAGGTGCTGCGGGCCTGGCGCGGGGGACTGCTCGTCGTCAGCCACGACGACGCGTTCCTGGATCGGCTGGAGCTGGACGGGCGGCTGGAGCTGGACGGGCGGCTGGTGCTGGACGCGCCGGGGACGGTGGACGCGCCGTGAGCTCAGCCGGTGGGGGTGCCGAGGTCGAGGGCGGCGACGACCTCGGCGACCCGGGCGCGCGCCAGTGCGTCGAGTCCGCGGATCGGGCGGGGGAGGCAACCGGGAGCGGCGAGGCCGAGCTGCTCGGCGATCGCGGCGATCACCCGGTAGCTGCCGCCGTGCTCGGCGAAGAGGTCCCAGAGCGGCCGCAGCCGAGCGGACTCGGCCGCGGCGGCGGCGCGGTCGCCGGACTGCGCGGCGCGCGCGATCGTCAGCGCGGGGCCGGGGAGCGTGCCGCCGATCACCGAGTACCAGGCGTCGCAGCCGGCGAGCAGGCCGCGGGCCGCGGACGCGTCGCCGGAGACGCCGATCGTGACGCCCGCGGGGACCCGCGCTCGGATCGCGGCCACCCGCTCGGCCGCGGCGGCCGGATCGGCGGGGACGCCGGGGATCTTGATCGAGGCGACCCGGGGCAGCCGCGCGATCGCGCCGTAGAGCGCGTCGGTCATCGTGACGTGCGTGGTGCCGGGGTTGTCGTAGACGACCAGCGGCACGGAGAGCTCCGCGGTGACGTCCTCGTAGAGGCCGAGGACGTCGTCGTCCGTCAGTGGCTGGTAGCTGACCGGAGCGAGGAGCACCGCTGCGGCGCCCGCCTCCTGCGCGTCCTCCGCGAGGGCGAGCACCTGCGAGGTCCGCAGCGCGCTGATCCCGACGACGACCGGCACGTGGCCCGCATGCCGCACCGCGAGCGCGGCGACCCGGCGGCGCTCCCCGCGGTCGAGGTAGGCGGCGGAGCCGGTCGAGCCGAGCGCCCCGATCGAGTCGACGCCGGCCGCGGCGAGGCGCTCGACGAGCGCGGCGAAGGCCGGCTCGTCGACCGCGTCGTCGCGGAGCGGGGTGAGCGGGAAGGCGCTGAGTCCGGTGAGCACGGTGATCCGTCCGAGGGGTCGTCGCGGGAGGGGGCCCGCCCAGTGTGTGTCGAGCGGGCGGGCGCCCGCGACTCCAGAAGCGCGGGCGGGCGCTGGTCCACGGCGGCGCCCGAGGGGCGGGTAGCCGCCGGGGGCGGCGTATCGAGCGGCGAAACCGCTTCGCGTCTCGGTGGTGGGGGAAAGGACGCGGCGGTGCCGCACCCATGCTGGTCGAGTGGCCCGCAGGGCGTATCGAGACCCGCCGTCGTCAGTAGGGCGTGTCTGCAGACTCGTCCTTCTGGCGCTGGTGGATCCCGATACGCCCCGCTCCACGGGCTCTTCGATCAGCGTGACGCGACTCCAGCGCCGCACAACATCAGCTGAGACGGGGTGGCGTCCGCTGACAGAGGAGGCCCACCAGTCTCAGCTGATGTTGTGCGCCACCCACCGCAGCAAGCCGGTCGAGCAATCCCGTAGGGGCGTCTCGAGACCCACCACCGTCAGCAGGGCGGGTCTGCAAACTGAGTTCTGGCGGTGGTGGATCTCGGTACGCCCGCTGCGCGGGCTGCTCGATCAGCATGAACGGCCCGCTCGATCGGCATCGTGAGAGGCCTCGCATCGTGAGCAGGCTTCGTCTCCGCCCCCTGCCGGTCTGCGCGGACTGCCGCGCCAGCACCTCCCTCTCACCGTCGAGGCCGAATAGAATAAAATAAATAAGATTCGGAGATCGCGATGGCGGAGACAGCGCCCAGCCCGTTCACCCCGGGCTACGGGAAGAAGCCTGCCGTCTTCGGCGGCCACGGGGAAGCGCTCACGGAGCTCCGAGCCGTCTTCGAGACCTTGGACTTCGGCGAGAACCACTCCGTCCTGGTCTCGGGACTGCGCGGCGCCGGCAAGACCTCCTTCCTGACCACCCTCCAGGACGACGCTCGCGCCGCCGGGTGGCTGGTGATCAGCGAGGACGCCAGTGCCGGTCTCCTCGACCGGGTGATGGACTCCACGATCCCCGCCCTGATCAACGACATGGCCCCGGGCAGCCGCGCACGACTGACCTCGCTCGGGCTGTGGGAGTTCAGCGCCGAGATCGAGTACGTCGACCGGCACCGCAGCGTGAAGCCGCAGCTGCGGTACGACCTCGTCGCTCTGTCCTCCGCGCTGGGCGGGGAGGGCGGCATCCTGATCACCATCGACGAGGTCTCCTCCGGCAAGGTCCGCCTGCGGGAGCTGAGCCGATTCGCGCTGCAGGTCTCGCACGCGCTTCAGGACGGTGCGCAGATCATGGTCGTCTTCGCCGGGGTGAAGGTCGGCCTCGACGCACTCCTCGCCGAGGAGCACACCACCTTCCTCCGGCGTTCCCGGGAGGTCGAGTTCGAGCGGCTGTCCGCGCCGGAGACCAGTCGAGTCTTCACGGAGACCGCCGGCCTCGGCGGACGGAGGATCGACGAGGAGGCGCTCGCCGTGCTCGTCTCCCTCTCGCAGGGCTATCCGTACCTGGTGCAGCTGGCCGGCGACTACGCCTGGCGGAACCGCTCCACTGCACCCACGATCAGCCTCGCCGACGCCACCGTCGCGCACGACAGGGCCATCAA
Organism: Rathayibacter sp. PhB152; assembly: GCF_003751395.1. NCBI lineage: Bacteria > Bacillati > Actinomycetota > Actinomycetes > Micrococcales > Microbacteriaceae > Rathayibacter > Rathayibacter sp. PhB152. Next base: position 183,773 of record NZ_RJUT01000001.1, read on the forward strand.
GGCGGTCGAGAGTCGAGTCATCAGCCGCGTCTACGGCGATCTCTCCGATGTCGACCAGAAGTTCCTCGACGCGATGGCCGAGGACGACGACCGCACGAAGATCGCCGACATCGCGAAGCGCATGGACGTCTCCGACGCGTACGTCCAGGTCTACAAGAAGCGCCTCATCGACAGCGGCTACGTCCATGCCGCGGGTCGCGGCCATGTGCAGTTCTCTCTTCCCTATCTCGGCGCCTACATCCGCCGCAGACTCGCCGCCGAGGCCAGCGACGACGCCGGCGACGGCGGCTGGGACGCCTACCCGGCGCCGGATCTGCCTTCCTGAGCCGCGTACTCCGCGGAGGCGAGGAGGCGGAGTCCGCCGTCACGCGCCGGCCCTGCGCCGCTGGAGCCCGGTGAACGCGGAGGCATCGGGCGCTGTCGGTAGATTCGGTCGCGCCGGTGTCGATCGATGCGGGCAGCCCCTCACCCTCAGGAGCCCGGGATGACCGCCCCCACCGTCCTCTTCGTCTGCATCCACAACGCCGGTCGCTCGCAGATGGCCGCCGGCTACCTGCGCGAGCTCTCGGGCGGTGCCGTGCAGGTGCGCTCCGGCGGCTCCGAGCCGGGCGAGAGCATCAACCCGGTCGCGGTCGCGGCGATGGCGGAGGAGGGCATCGACATCTCGCAGGCGGTGCCGCAGCTGATGACCACCGAGCAGGTGCAGGCCTCGGACGTCGTGATCACGATGGGCTGCGGCGACGTCTGCCCGGTCTTCCCCGGCAAGCGCTACGAGGACTGGGACCTCGCCGACCCGAAGGGCCGCCCCCTCGAGGAGGTCCGCCCGATCCGCGACGACATCCGCGCCCGCGTGCAGGCGCTCGTGGCGGAGCTGCTGCCCACGACGCCTGCGGAGTAGCCGCCCCCGCATGGTGGTCGAGGAGGCGCCTCCGGCCGCGTATCGAGACCCACCCTGCTGACGACGGTGGATCTCGATACGCCCGCTGCGCGGGCTACTCGATCAGCATGAAACGGCGCAGCTCTGGGTGGCGCCGCCATGCTGGTCGAGTAGCCGCCGGAGGCGGCGTATCGAGACCCGGCGTGCTGGGGACGGTGGATCTCGATACGCCCGCTGCGCGGGCTACTCGATCAGCATGGGTGGGGTCCGCTCCGCGGGCTGCGCGATCAGCAGGGGTGGTTCCGCTGCGCGGGCTACTCGATCAGCATGGGAGGGCGGGCTACTCGATCAGCATGCGGGGCGGGGCCGGCTCCGGGCGGTGGACGCCGCGGGGGCGGTAGCCGAGGGCGTCGGAGGCGCCGAGGAGGTCGGCGAGGTACCAGAGGACGGCGAGCCACATCTCGGTGCCCTGGAGGCCGGCGTCGGCGGCGTGCAGGCGGAAGGCGAAGCCGCGACCGGGGCGCCACTGGCCGAGGACGTCCGCGAGCAGGGTCCTCGCCAGAGGTTCCACCTCGGCGGCGCGGTAGGTGCTGCCGAGGGTGAGCCAGAGCGGGTGGACGAGGTCGAGGGCGGCGCAGGCGTCGACGCGCTCGGGCCGGAACCAGCGGTCGTCCCGGGCGTGCCGGAGGACGGTGTCGCGGACGGCGTCGGGGTACGGGAGCGGGCGGCCGTCCTGCACGAAGGTGCCGCGGGTCGCGCGGTACGCGCCGTTCACGAGCAGGAGCAGTCCGCGGCCGGCCGACGCCTCGCCCCACATGCCGCTGCGGGGATCGGCGCGGGTGAGCAGCCAGCCGTAGAGCGCCTCCTCGAGGCCGACCGGGACGGGATCGCCGCGGCGGCGCGTCCAGTGCAGGGCCGTGCCGAGGGCGTCGACGTGGTGGCCGGCGTTCCACGGGTCGTCGCGCCAGCGCAGCCCGTCGAGCCGCGCGACGAGGCCCTCCGGAGTCTCCTCGGTCACGGCGGTCAGCGGCTGCGCGAACTCGGACCCGAGCAGGTCGAGCGCGTAGCCCGCACTGAGCACGCGGTACGCGGCCTCCGGATCGGTCCAGAGGTCCCTCCCCGGGATCGGCAGCCCGCGGAGCCGCGCGACGACCGCGGCGGGATCGATGCCGGGAGGCGGCGTGCCGAGCAGGAGGTCGGCGAGCTCGACCGCGTCGCCGAGCGCGCGGTCGGTCGGGGCGGCGCCCGGCCGGTCGCGGAAGGCATGCCCGTCGTGGAAAGCAGGCCCGTCGTGGAGAGCCGGCCCGTCCTGAGATGCCGTCCCGTCGTCCACGAGCGCACCGCGCAGGATCCCCTCGATCTCCTCGCGCGCTCGGTCCGCCAGGCGCGCGGCGTCCGAGACCTCCGCGGCGACGGGCGGGACACGCCAGCGCAGCCGCCGCGCCGGATTGCCGCCGACGACCGCACCGGGTGCCACGTCCTTCGTCACGACCGCGCCGGCGGCGAGCACCGCGTGGTCGCCCACCGTCACGCCGTCGAGCACGACCACGTGCGAGCCGATCCAGACGTCGTCGCCGATGCGGATGCCGCGCGAGCTCAGCGGCTGGCGGAACACCTCGGTGCCGGGCTCCATCGAGTGGTTGAAGCCGAGGATCGACGTGTGCGCGCCGACCCGCACGGCCGAACCGAGGACGACGCTCCCGCGCAGCACCGTGTAGGGGTTGAGCGAGCAGTCGGTGCCGATCTCGATGTCGCCCGTCAGGTACGCGCCGGCGGCGAGGTACGAGCGGTCGCCCAGCAGGAGGCGCTCGGGGTCGACCGCGGCCGACTCCGCGACGAAGCAGTCCGCGCCGATCGTCCAGCCGGGGTGCGCGGCCAGCAGCTCGCGCTGCAGCTCGAGCTGGCGGGACCGCTGCTCCGGCGCGGCCTCGGCCCAGAACGACCACGGCGAGTGCTCGTGGCGGTCGATCACCGCGCGCCGTCCGGCTGCCCGTCCGCCGGTCGTCCGGGAGCCGCCGTCGAGGCGCGGACGATCAGGCTCGGGTTGAGCTGCACGCGGTGCACGGGCCGCTCGGGGTCCTCGATCCGCTGGACGAGCAGCCGGACCGCGGCCTCGCCGACGCCGGCGCGCGGCGGGCTCACGGCGGTCAGCGCGGGGGTGAACAGCTGGGCGACCTCGTCGTCGTAGGCGATCACCGAGAGGTCGCCGGGGACGGAGATGCCGCGGTTGAGCGCGAGGTCGACGAAGGCCATCGCCTCGGGATCGGAGTGCACGAGCAGCGCGGTGACGCCGGTCTCGAGGGCCGTCTCGAGGGCCGCGTTGACCACCTCGGAGAAGTCGGCGCTGCCGCGGTCGGGGAGCGTCTCCTCGAAGTGGTCGGCGGGGGTGAGGCCGAGCGCCTCGCAGGCCGAGAGCCAGCCCGCGGCGATCTTGCGCGAGGTGGGCGAGTTCCGCGACAGGATCAGGCCGACCTTGCGGTGCCCGAGCTCGGCGAGGTGGCGGGCGGCGAGCACGGCGCCGAGCGCGTGGTCGGTGGTGACCGACTCGGCGGGCGTGCCCTCGGGCTCGAGCACGGCGTCGCGCTCGACCAGGACCGACGGGACGCCGCAGTCGGCGAGCCAGCGGAGGACGTCGCCCGAGTGCTCCGTGTCGGTGTTGGGAGCGACGATCAGCCCGCGCACGTCGCCGGAGCGCAGCAGGCGCTCGAGCACGGGGCGCTCGTCCTGCAGCTCGTAGGAGGCGCCGCGCAGGACGACGTCGTAGCCGAGGCTGCGGCCGGTCGCCTCCATCGCGTGCAGCACGCCGGGCCAGTAGTAGTTGAGCGAGGGGACCAGGACGGCGATCGAGCCGAGCTTGACCTCCTCCGGCTCCGGGGCGGGGGCCGTGTGGCCGGCCGACCCGGAGAGCACGACCGCGCCGCCGTGCACGCGGCTGAGCAGCCCCTCGCGCTCCATCTGCACCAGGTCGCGGCGGAGCGTGACCGTCGCCACGCCGAGCGCCTCGGTGAGCTGGGAGATGCGGACGGCGCCGTCGACGCCGAGGGCCGCGAGGATGTGCGCCCGCCGCTCGGCGGCGAGGGGTGGGGACTGGGTCTGGTCGCTCATCGTTGCTCTCCGATCGGTGGGTCCAGGTCTATCGCGATCCGCAGCTCCCTGCGCGCGGTGGCGTCGATCTCCAGGAGCGTCAGGCGCTCACCCCAGACGCTCGAGAGCATCGGATCGTCCAGCTCGCGGACGACGGTGCGGTGCTCGCAGGCCGGGTCCCAGACGATCCGGAGCGGCAGAGCGCCGCCGAGCGGGCGGACCCGGGCGGCTCCGCGCTCGGTCACGACGTCTCCCGCGAGGAGCAGGCGGATCGCGGTGCCGGGCTCATCGTCCTGATCGTCCCACGGGGCGAGGTCCCAGCGGTCCTCGAGGACGACCCTTGCGGACGGGCGGTCGAGGGAGACGGTGCGGCGCCAGGAGCGCAGGCCCGTCCCGGGGTAGGCGGCCGCGAGCTCCGCGGAGAACGCGGCGGACGCGTCGCTCAGCGCGACCGAGACGTCCGCCGCGGCCGCCTCCCGCCCGGGCGGCTGCCCGCGGCCGCGGACGACGGGCAGGTTGTGCCACTCGCTGCGCATCGTCCAGATGCCGTAGCGCTCCGGGCCGAAGGTGGCGGCGGTGTAGGTGGGTCGGCCGGCGTCGACGACGACGGGCACGCCGTCGCTCGCCACCTGGAACGCGCCGACGTCGTTGTGGTTGTGGTGCTCGGCGTTGTGGCCGCCCTTGGCGACGAGGGTCAGGCCCTCGGGCGATCCCTCGCTCGTGCGGGCGAGGAGCACCTGGACGGACTCGAGCCAGACCTCGCGGGGGAGCGGCGGGAGCGCCGTGGGTGCGGAGATCCAGAGCGGGTCGGTCGCTCCGCGCAGCAGGCGGCCGAGTCCCTCCTTCTCGGAGGTGGCGGGCTCGCCGGGGGAGCGCTGCGCGGCGGCGTGCGCCATCGCCGCGGTGTCGCCGACCCGGCGGCCGGCCCGGTGCACCGCGTGCCAGGGCTGGTCGCGCGACTGCAGGGCCTGGCCGTCGGCGTGCGCGACGTACCAGTCGCCGCCGAGATGCGAGCGGTGCGGGAAGGCGACGGTCGCGCGCAGGGCGGGCACGGCCGAGGCGTCCCAGGCGCCGCCGGTCGCGTGCGCCAGGACGTCGAGCGCCTCGAGGGCGCGGCAGGCGCCGTTCCACCAGTAGGCGTAGCCCTCGTCGATCGCGCCGTCCTCGGGGAGCACGGCGACGTAGCGGTCCAGGGCGGCGACCGCGCGGGTGACGACGGCGGCGCGCTCGTCCTCCTCGCCCGGAGCGTCGAGCAGGCGCAGGGCGGCGACCAGGACGTTGCCGGTGATCCAGGGACTCCAGTTGTGCACGTCGCCGTCGAGGCCCAGCCAGTGCCAGTCGTCGCGGGCGAGGAACGGGGCGAGCACGCGCTCGCGGGTCTCGCGGCGGATCCTGCGGCGCAGCCCCGGGTAGCGGTCGTCGAGGCGCTCGCCGAGGACGTGGTCGAGCCAGGCGAGCTGGCCGGCGACCTCGCCGGCACCGAGGTCGAGGAAGGGGTCGGCGACGTCGGCGAGCACCGAGCCGTGCCGGCGCAGCGCGTCGTCGTGGGCCGGCCAGCACCAGGAGCTCTGCTCGAGGAGCAGCTGCACGCCGTCGGCGACCTCGTCGAGCCAGGAGTCGGCCTCAGGTGCGCCGCTCGTGCTCGCGGCCAGCAGCACCGCGCGGCTCAGCCGCCGCTGCCGCTCGAACGCGCGCTGCTCCCAGCCGTCCCGGTTCCCGTCGCGGTGCACGCGCACGGCCTGGCTGGCGAGCGGCTGCGGCCACGGCGCGAGCAGGTCGGCGGCGGCGCGCTCGGCGACCGCGGCCAGCGTCGGCGCATCGGCCGCGGCCCAGGCCTCCCGGTCGGCGGCGGTCGGCACCGGCAGCGACTGCTCGGGAGAGAGGAGCACCCCGCGCGCCGAGAGCGGACGGTCGGGCGAGAACGCGGCCGCGAGCGGGCCGCGGAAGGACTCGATCACGCCCGGCGACGATGCCGGGGCGGGGTGCTGGGGCATGCAACTGATCATAATCAATCATTTTGCTTCAACCAAAACATTGAGGTGATCGATTTACGTATGTATAGTCCTGTTCTGTTCAGTGCCGCTCACGTCAGCGTGGGAGAGAGCGCGGACATCACGATTCAAAGGAGAACCGCCGTGGACGAGGGGAACCTCCGCGCCGACTGGACGCGCGAGCACTGGCTCGCCGTCGCGGACGCGCTCCTCGCCGCCGTGGCCCCCTTCGCCAGCGCCGGCCACGGCCGGATCACCCTCCCCGGCGCCGAGGGCGGCTACGGCCGCGCCGTCGACGGCCTCGAGGGCTTCGCCCGCACCTTCCTCCTCGCCGGCTTCCGCATCGCCGGAGCGCGCGGCGAGGGCGTCGACGACCTGATCGACTTCTACCGCCGCGGCGTCGAGACCGGCGTCGACCCCGACGCGGAGGACCGCTGGGTGCGGATCGACGAGCACGCGCAGGCCAAGGTCGAGGCGGCGTCGATCGCGCTGGTGCTCGACCTCACGCGCCCCTGGATCTGGGACCGCCTCGACGCCCGCACGCAGCAGCGGGTCGTCGACTACCTCGCCCCCGTCGTCGGCGACGACAGCTACCCGCAGACCAACTGGGTCTGGTTCCGCCTGGTCGTCGAGACCTTCCTCCGCTCGGTCGGCGGACCGTGGTCGGCGCAGGACGTCGCCGCGGACCTCGCCCGTCACGACTCCTTCGTCCGCGAGGACGGCTGGCTCGCCGACGGCTCGGAGCGCGCCTACGACCACTACGTCGGCTGGGCGCTGCACATGTATCCCGTGCTCTGGGCGCGGATGTCCGGCGCGGCCGAGCTGGCCGCCCCGCGCGCCGCCGCCGACGTCGCCCGGCTCGACCGCTACCTCTCCGACGCCCTCGCGCTGGTCGGCGGCGACGGCTCGCCGCTGCTGCAGGGCCGCAGCCTGATCTACCGCTTCGCGGCCGCCGCGCCGTTCTGGGCCGGCGTGATCGCCGAGGTGCCCTCGCACTCCCCGGGCCGGCTCCGCCGCGCCGCGAGCGCGATCGTCGGGCACTTCGCCGAGAACAGCGCTCCGGACGCGGACGGCCTGCTCTCGATGGGCTGGCACGACCCGTGGCGCGAGCTCGCGCAGTCCTACTCCGGCCCCGGCTCGCCGTACTGGGCGGTCAAGGGCATGCTCGGCATCCTGCTCCCGGCCGAGCACCCGGTCTGGTCCGCGGCCTCCGAGCCGCTCCCGGCCGACCTGCTCCCGATCGAGCAGGGCGACGACCTCCGCGCGATCGTCTCGCCCGGCTGGATCGTCTCCGGCACGCACGCCGACGGCATCGTCCGCGTCGTCAACCACGGCACCGACAAGGCGCTGCCCGGCGCGACGACCGGCGACTCCCCGCTCTACGCCCGCCTGGGCTACTCCACCGCCACCGCGCCGCTGCTCGACGAGCGCGGCTGGGCGGAGGCGCTCGAGCAGAGCGTCGCGCTGGTCGACGCCGACGGCGACGCGACCCACCGCACCGGCATGACGCTGACCGAGGTCCGCCTCGACGCGGACGGCCGAGTCGGCGTGGCCGGCTCGAGCGGGGACGCGCACTGGATCACTCCGGAGCGCAGCAGCCACCGACACGGCGAGGGCCTGCGCGGCGCCGTCCGCGTCGCCGGCCGGATCAGCGTGCACTCGCTGGTGCGCGGTCCGTGGGAGCTGCGCCTCGTCCGGATCGACGAGCTCGCCGAGGGCGTGCGGGCGGAGGAGATCGCCCTGCGCATCGGCGGCTGGCCGCTGGCCGGCGCCGAGATCGCCGCGGACACGAGCGCCGCGACGGCCGAGGCCTCGAACGGCCGCCTCACCAGCAGGCTGTCCCTTCTCCCGCACACCTCCCTCACCCCCGGCGCCGTCCCCGAGGTCGTCGCCCGCGACGGCGCGAGCCCGCTCGGCCCCGCGGTCGGCGTGCCGACGATCACCCTCCCGGCGGAGGTCGACGCCCTCGTCGTCGCGCTGGTCGGCCTCACCGGTGAAGAAGCAGCCGGAGCGGAGGCCCCTTCCGCGGGCCTCGCCGCCGTCGATGTCGCCACTGACGGCGACGCCCTGTCCGTGACGGCGACCTGGCCCGACGGCCTCGTCACCGAGCACCGACTCCCAGATTCCGGACGCGCCGCTCGGCAGCTCCGGTACCCGAGGACCCGAGGTGGAGTCCCGGACGCAGATGCAAAGGAGCAGCACGCATGAAGAGAAGATTCGCCGCAGCCGGAGTGGCCCTGGTCGCCGCCCTGTCCCTCACCGCCTGCTCGGGCGGCGGTGGCGGTGACGCCCCCGCCGCCGACGGCCCGATCACGCTCAGCCTCTCCGGCTGGAGCCTGAGCACGACGCCGGAGTTCCAGGCGCTCGCCGACGCGTTCCACGAGAAGGACCCCGACGTCACGATCGAGGTCAAGGAGTACGACGCGACCAACTACGACACCCTGATGACCGCGGACCTCGCGGCCGGCAGCGGTCCGGACATCGTCACGCAGAAGAACGTCAAGAACGTCGTCACCTACCAGGCCGGCGGCCAGCTCCTCGACGTCTCCGACATCGAGCTGCCCGACGACCTCGGCGGCGTGGAGGCCTACCAGGTCGACGACAAGCAGTGGGCGGCGCCCTACCGCCAGGACTCCTGGGTCCTCTTCTACAACAAGGCCCTCTTCGACCAGGCCGGCGTCGCCTACCCCGACGGCTCCTGGACCTGGGACGACTACGAGGCCACCGCCGAGCAGCTGACCACCGCTCTCGCCGCGGCCGGCAGCAGCGCCGTCGGCACCTACGAGCACAGCTGGCAGTCGACGGTGCAGGGCTTCGCGAGCGCGCAGACCCCGGACATCGACATCCTCGACGCCGACTACGGCTACCTCGAGCCCTACTACGAGCGCGCCCTCGCGCTCCAGGACGCGGGCGCGCAGGCGGAGTACAACACCGTCGTCGCGAACAAGCTCACCTACCAGGCCGAGTTCGGCAAGCAGAACGCCGCGATGATGCCGATGGGCACCTGGTTCGTCGCGTCGCTGATCGCCCAGCAGGCCTCCGGCGACTCGGACACCTTCGACTGGGGCTTCGCCCCGATCCCGCAGTTCGACGAGTCGACGACCGGCATGGACCAGACCCCCGTGACCTTCGGCGACCCGACCGGCTTCGGCATCAACGCCGGCATCGACTCGGGCAAGCAGGCCGCCGCGAAGGAGTTCCTCGAGTTCGCGTCGAGCGAGGAGGGCGCGGAGGTCGTCGCCTCCCTCGGCATCACCCCCGCCCTCACCAGCGACGCGGTCGCCGAGACCTACTTCGCGGTCGACAGCGCGCCGACCGACGAGGTCTCGAAGTTCGCCTGGTCCACGCACGACACCAAGCCGGAGAACCCGACCTCGGCCAAGACGGCCGCCGTCCAGAACGTGCTCCTCGACCTGCACACCGCCGTCATGTCGGGCTCGACGAGCCTCGACGACGCCGTGAAGAGCGCCGAGGACCGCGTGAAGAACGAAGTCGGCACGAACTGACTCCCCGCGGTGGCCGGTCCCGCACGGGCCGGCCACCGCCCCCTCTTCTTCCCCCCTCGGACCCTGGAGGTCTCATGACGACCCTCGCCGCCGCGGACGCCGGCCCGTCGACTCCGCCGACGCCGTCGCCCCTGCCGCCCCGACGACGACGCTCCGCGTACGCCGTCCGGAACATGCTGATCGGCTGGACCTTCATCCTCCCGAACTTCCTGGGCTTCGCCGCGCTCACGCTCGTGCCGGTGATCACCCTCTTCTACATGTCGATGACCGACTGGAACGTCTTCGGTCAGGCGAACTGGGTCGGCATCGCGAACTTCCAGCGCCTGATCGGCGACGCGAGCTTCCGCATCGCGCTGCTGAACACGCTCTACTACGCCGCGCTGCACATCCCGCTGACACTCGTCGTCTCGCTCGGGCTCGCGCTGCTGCTCAACAACAAGCTCCGCGGCGTCGCGTTCTTCCGCACCGCCGCGTTCTTCCCCTACATCACCTCGATCGTCGCGATCGCCGTGGTCTGGAACCTGCTCTTCAGCCCGGAGTACGGCCCGATCAACCAGCTGCTCGGACTGATCGGCATCTCCGACCCGCCCGGCTGGCTGACCTCGTCCGAGTGGGCGATGCCCGCGGTCGTGATCATCAGCACCTGGCGGGACATGGGCTACTACATGATCCTGTTCCTCGCCGGGCTGCAGACCGTGCCGCGCGAGCTGCACGAGGCCGCCCGCGTCGACGGCGCCTCGGTCTGGCAGCGGTTCGTGAACGTGACGATCCCGTGCCTGCGGCCGACCACCTTCTTCGTGACGGTGATGCTCACCATCAACTCGTTCAAGATCTTCGACCTGATCCTCGTGATGACGCAGGGCGGCCCGGGTCAGGCGACCCTCGTGCTCTCGCAGTTCATCTACCAGAAGGGCTTCCAGGAGAACCAGTTCGGCTACGCGTCGGCGGTCTCGGTCGTGCTCTTCCTGCTCTGCATCCTCGTGACGCTGGCCCAGTTCTTCCTCAACCGAAGGAGCGAGTCCCGATGACCGGACTTCTCATCCCCGACGGCGCCCCGACCGTCGTCGGCGTGAACGAGCCGCTGCCGCCGCGCCGCAAGGAGGCCGGGCGCACCCCGGCCCGCCGGGTCGGCCGCGTCCTCGGCTACGCGGTGATGATCATCGCCGCCGCGGCGCTGCTGCTGCCGTTCTTCTGGATGATCATGAGCTCGGTGAAGACGCCGAACGACGTGTTCTCCGTGCCGGTGAAGTGGTTCCCGGAGACCTTCGTCTGGAGCAACTACGTCGAGATCTGGACCCAGTCCGGCATGCTCACCTGGATCCGCAACACACTGCTGCTCGCGGTCGTCGTCACGATCCTGCAGGTGGTCACCGGCTCGTTCGCGGCTTACGGCTTCTCGCGGATGCGCTTCCCCGGCCGGGACGTGCTGTTCCTGGTCTACATCGGCACGATCGCGGTGCCGTGGCAGTCGTACATGATCCCGCAGTTCATCCTGCTGTCGAACCTGAAGGTCTCGAACACCCTCTGGGCGATCATCCTGATCCAGGCCTTCGGCGCCTTCGGCGTGTTCCTGATGAAGCAGTTCTACGAGACCATCCCCGAGGAGCTCTCCGAGGCCGCGCGGATCGACGGCCTGAGCGAGTACGGCATCTGGGCGCGGATCATGGTGCCGCTGTCGATCCCCGCGATCGCGAGCCTCACCCTGCTCACCTTCGTCGCCACCTGGAACGACTACCTCGGGCCGCTGATCTACCTGCGGAACCCGGACCTCTGGACGATCCAGCTGGGACTGCAGAGCTTCGTCAGCACCCTCTACGACGCCAACTACGCGCTGCTGTTCGCCGGCCTCGTGATCTCGGTGGTCCCGATCGCCGTGATCTTCCTCCTCGGCCAGAAGTACTTCGTCGAGGGCATCGCGACCAGCGGACTGAAGGGCTGATCGTGCGCCGCATCCCGAACGGCCTCTACGCCTCGCTCTTCGGCGTCGCCTACCTGATCCTGGTGACGAACGTGCTGCTCCTGGTCGCCTGCCTGCCGCTCGTGCTGCTGCTGGTGACGACGGATCCGGTGCTCTCCTGGCCGCTCCTCGCGGTGGCGCTGCCGCTCTGCGCGCCGGCGCTGATGGGCGCCGCCGCGGTCTTCGCGGCGCACTCGCGCGGCGAGACCGCGGTCGTGCGGACCTTCTGGCGGGCGTGGCGCGCGAGCTGGCGCCGCCCCGTACGGCTGCTGGCCGCCGCGACCGCGGTCGTCGTGCTGGTGCTCGTCGACGTGCGGTTCCTCGCGCCGACGCAGATCGGTGTGGTCGTCATCCCGTTCCTCGCGGTCATCGCCCTGCTCGTGGTCGGCTGCGTCCCGGTGGCGCTCGTCGCCCTCGCGGAGGCGGGTGGATCGACGCTGCGGCAGGCCGTCAAGGCGGCGGTGTTCCTCGCCGCCCGCCGCTGGCACCTGTCCGTCGTCTCGCTGCTGGTGCTCGCGTTCCAGGCGTACCTCTTCACCGCCTCGCCCGCGCTCGCCCTCGGCGTCTCGGCCGCTCCCGCCCTCTACCTGGTCTGGGCGAACGCCCGGTTCACCCTCCGCCCCGCGCTCGCCGCCGACCAGCCGGTCGCGGCCTGACCTCCCACGAAGGACTCTCCCCATGACGACCACTCCACCCACCACGGGGAGGACGACCACCGAGCAGGCCGTGGCGGACGCCCTCGAGGTCGTCCGCCGGATGATCGGGGCCTTCGGCTCCGCGTATCCCGACGACACGACCACGGACGGCCGCTACCCGATCCGCCCCGCGGCGCAGGGCTTCGCCGCCGGCGCCAACCGCGGCTGGACGACGAGCTTCTGGCCGGGCATGCAGTGGATCGCCTGGGAGGCGACCGGCGAGGACGTCTTCCTCGACGCCGCCCGCGGCCACCTGCAGGACTTCGCCCGCCGCGTGCGGGAGGGCGAGGACCTGGAGACCCACGACCTCGGCTTCCTCTACACGCTCTCCTGCGTCGCGCCCTTCCGGCTGCTCGGCGACGAGCTCGGCCGCACCGCGGCGCTCCAGGCCGCCGAGCACCTGATGACGCGCTTCCTGCCGACGGCCGGCATCGTGCAGGCCTGGGGCGACCTCCGCGACCCGAAGCAGCGCGGCCGCACGATCATCGACTCGCTGATGAACATGCCGCTGCTGACCTGGGCCGGCGAGCAGACCGGCGACCCGCGCTACGCCGAGGCCGTCGCGCGCCACATCGAGGCGCTGCGGGTGAACATCCTCCGCCCCGACTCCTCCACCTTCCACACCTTCTACTGGGACGCCGAGACCGGCGAGCCGCTGCGCGGCGGCACCGAGCAGGGCGCGTTCGACGACTCCTGCTGGGCGCGCGGGCAGGCCTGGGGCGTCTACGGCTTCGCGATGGGCTTCCGCGTGCTCGGCGACGACGCGCTGCTGGAGGCGTCGCGGGCCTGCGCCGAGTACTTCCTCGCGCACCTGCCGCGCGACCTCGTGCCCTACTGGGACCTCGTCTACGCGGAGGGCAGCGACGCGCCCCGCGACAGCTCGGCGGCGGCGATCGCGGTCTGCGGACTGCTCGAGCTGGCCCTGGTCGAGACCGACGCCGAGTGCGCCGCGCGCTGGCGCGACGCCGCGCACCGGATCCTCGCGGCGCTGATCCGGGAGTGCGCTCCCGAGAGCCCCGAGGCCGCGGACACCGTCCTGCTGCACAGCGTCTACGACCTGCCGAAGAACGTGGGCGTCGACGAGGGCACGCTCTGGGGCGACTACTTCTACCTGGAGGCGCTGATGCGCGTCTCGCGACCGGAATGGCGGCCCTACTGGTGAGACTCGTCCGATTCGAGAGCGCCGAGGGCGCTCGGACAGGGCTCGTGCTCGCCGGCGATCGCGTGCTCGACCTGGGCGCCGCGACCGTCACGGAGCTGCTCGCCGACCGCGCGCTGCTGACCGCGGCCCGGGCGGTGGGCACCTCGACCGTCCCGCTCGACTCCCTCCGCCTCCTGCCGCCGGTCGTGCCGGGGAAGATCCTCTGCATCGGCTACAACTACCGCGGGCACGTGCCCGCCGGCGGCGAGGACCGGCCCGTGCCGACGACCCCCGACGTGTTCGTCAAGACGCCGAACACCCTCGGCGCCCCCGGCGACCCGGTGACGCTGCCGCTGACGGCGACCTACGTCGACTACGAGGGCGAGATCGCGCTCGTCATCGGCCGCCGCGGGCGGGACATCCCGCTCGAGGAGGCGGCCTCGCACATCGCCGGCTACACCGTGATCAACGACGTCTCCGAGCGCAGCTGGCAGGGCCGCTCCAGCCAGTGGACGCTCGGCAAGTGCTCCGACGGCTTCGCCCCGCTCGGCCCGTGGCTCGTGACGCCCGACGAGATCGCGGACACCGGCGACCTCCGCGTCGAGGTGATCCGCGACGGCGTCGTCACCGTCTCGCAGAGCACCGCCGACCTGGTCTTCAGCATGGCGGCGCTCGTCCACCACCTCAGCGAGGGGATGACCCTCGAGCCGGGCGACGTGATCGCCACGGGCAGCCCGCAGAAGCTGCCGGAGGCGCTCGCGGCACACCGCCCGCTGGCCGACGGCGACGCGGTCACGATCCGCGTCGACGGGATCGGCTCCCTCACCACGACCTTCCGAAAGGGACGACCATGACCGCCGACGCCTTCACCCTGGACGCCTTCCGCCTCGACGGCCGCGTCGCCGCCGTCACCGGGACCAGCCGGGGCATCGGCCGGGGAGCCGCGCTGGCGCTGGCCGGGGCCGGTGCCGACATCGCGCTGATCGACCGCGGCGACGCGAGCGAGACCGCCGAGCTGGTCCGCGGGCTGGGCCGCCGGGCGCACCTCATCCGCCGCGACTTCGCGGCGGCGACGCCCGAGGAGCTGCACTCCGCGATCGACGAGGTCGTCGCCGAGCTCGGCCGGATCGATGTTCTGGTCAACAACGCCGGCACGATCAAGCGCACCCCCGCGGCCGAGCACAGCGCCGCGGACTGGGACGAGGTGCTGAAGGTGAACCTCGACTCGGTCTTCCACCTCACCCAGGCGGCCGGCCGGCGGATGATCGCGCAGGGCTCGGGGCGGATCATCACCGTCGCGTCGATGCTGTCCTTCCAGGGCGGGATCACTGTGCCCGGCTACACGGCGTCGAAGCACGCGGTCGCGGGGCTGACCAAGGCGTTCGCGAACGAGTGGGCCGCCTCCGGAGTGACCGTCAACGCGATCGCGCCCGGCTACCTCGCCACCGACAACACCGCCGCGATCCGCGCCGACGAGGCCCGCGAGGCGTCGATCGTCGCGCGCATCCCGGCCGGCCGCTGGGGCACGCCCGCCGATCTGCAGGGCGCCTTCGTGTTCCTCGCCTCGGACGCCGCCGCCTACGTCACGGGGACGATCCTCCCCGTCGACGGCGGCTGGCTCGTGCGCTGACGCCGACCGGCTCCCCGAACCCACCCGACCAGAACCGACCCGACAGGAGTCTCCCCATGGAGCAGCGCTACGCCACCAACCCCTCGCAGATCCCCGGCATGACCACCGAGGACCTGCGCCGGGAGTACCTCGTCCCGGAGGTGTTCGTCGCCGGCGAGATCCGGCTGGTCTACACGCACCACGACCGCATCGTGCTCGGCGGCGCCGTCCCCGCGGGACAGCGGCTCGAGCTGACCGGCTACGAGGAGATCCGCAGCGAGACCTTCCTCGAGCACCGCGAGCTCGGGATCGTCAACGTCGGCGGCACCGGCACGGTGACCGCGGACGGCGAGACGTACACGCTGGTGTCGGGCGCCTGCCTGTACCTGGGCCGCGGGATCGAGGCGGTGGCGTTCGAGGACGCCGACGGCTCGGGCGACGCGGGCGCGCAGTTCTACCTCTTCTCCGCCCCCGCGCACACGACCTACCCCTCGGTGCTCGTCGCGCCCGGCGAGGGCACCGTCCGCGAGCTCGGCGAGCAGGCGACGAGCAACCGCCGCACGCTCAACCAGTACATCCACGAGAACGGCGTGCGCAGCTGCCAGATCGTGATGGGCGTGACGACCCTCCACGAGGGCTCGATGTGGAACACCATGCCCGCGCACACCCACGACCGCCGCACCGAGTGCTACCTCTACTTCGACCTGCCCGAGGACGCGCGCGTGATCCACCTGCTCGGGGAGCGCCAGGAGACCCGGCACCTCGTCGTGGCCGACCGCCAGGCGATCCTCTCGCCGAGCTGGTCGCTGCACTCCGGCGTCGGTACCGCCGCGTACTCCTTCGTCTGGGCGATGGCGGGCGAGAACCAGGCGTTCGACGACATGGATGCGGCGCCGGTGAAGGACCTGGCGTGACGTCCGGATCCGCTGTCGGCGGCGTGCTGCTGGCCATGGGGGAGACCATGGCCGTGCTGGTGCCCTGCGGCGGCTCGGTCGCCGACGCGGACGACTTCCTCGTCGACGCGGGCGGTGCGGAGTCGAACGTGCTCGCGCACGCGGCGGCGCTCGGCGTCCCCGTGCGCTGGCACAGCCGGCTCGGTGCCGACGCGCTCGGCGAGCGGGTACTCCGGCAGCTCGCGGCGCGGCGGATCGACGTCTCGCGCGTCGTCCGCGACCCCGGTCATCCCACCGGCGTCTACGTGAAGGACCCCGGCCGCGGAGTCTCCTACTACCGAGCGGGATCGGCCGCCGCGTACCTCGACACCGCCGACGCCGATGCCGCCCCGTTCGACGACGTGGCGCTGCTGCACCTGTCCGGGATCACCGCGGCGCTCTCGGATCCGGCCGACCGCTTCCTCCGTCGCGCCGCTCTCCGCGCCCGCGAGCTCGGCATCCCGGTGAGCCTCGACGTCAACTACCGCGCCGCGCTCTGGAGCGTCGCCGACGCCGCGCCGGTCCTCGCCGAGCTGGTCCGGCTGGCCGACGTGGTCTTCGTCGGCCGCGACGAGGCGGAGACCCTGTGGGGCACCCGCACCGCCGAGGACGTCCGGGCGCTGTTCCCGGACGTCGCCGAGCTGGTCGTCAAGGACGGCCACATCGGCGCGACGGTGTTCTGCGCTGATGCCGGGTCCGACACTGCCGGCTGGGTCTTCGAGCCGTCGCACGAGGTGGAGGTGCTCGACGCGGTCGGCGCGGGCGACGCCTTCGCCGGCGGCTACCTGGCCGCCCTGCTCCAGGGCGCCGACCCCGGAGCACGCCTGCGCCGCGGCCACGACCGCGCCGCCCTCACCCTCGCCGTGGCGGGCGACTCCCTCGACGAGAGAACGGCACGACGATGACTGCGTTCACCACCACCACCGCGACCACCCCGACTGCGAGCCCGACCGCGAGCCCCTTCGACGAGGTCTTCGCGGGCGCCCCGCTGATGGCGATCCTGCGCGGGATGGGCGTGGAGCGCTCGATCGCCCTCGCGACGACCGCCTGGGACCTCGGCATCGACTCGGTCGAGGTGCCGCTGCAGACCGCGGAGGACGAGGTCGCCCTCCGCGAGGTCGCGCGCCTGGGTGCCGAGCGCGGCAAGACCGTCGGAGCGGGCACCATCGTCCGCCCCGAGCAGGTCGCGCTCGCCCGCGAGGCCGGCGCCGGCTACCTCGTCTCACCGGGCCTCGACCAGCGCATCCTCGCCGCCGCCGGCGCCGTCGACCTCCCGCTGCTGCCCGGAGTCGCGACCCCCTCGGAGGTGCAGCTCGCCGCCTCGCTCGGCCTCACCTGGCTGAAGGCCTTCCCCGCGACCTGGCTCGGCGCGGGCTGGTTCAAGCACATCCGCGGCCCCTTCCCCGGCATCCGCTTCGTCGCGACCGGCGGCCTCGACGCCGCCAACGTCTCCGACTTCCTCGACGCCGGCGTCCGCGTCGCCGCCGTCGGCTCCGCCCTCGAGGACCCGGCCCAGCTCGACCGCCTCGGCGCCCTGCTCGCCGCCGCCCGCGCCTGACCATGTCCGTGGTGCACGCGGACGCGCCGTGCACGCGCCTCATGCAGATCGAGTAGCCCGCCTCGCGGGCGTATCGAGATCCACCGCCGTCCGGGGGTCGGGTCTCGATACGCGCTGCGCGCTACTCGACCAGCATGAAGGCGGTCCGCGGTCCGGATGCGTGCTGCTCGGCTAGGCCGCAAGGCGCGCACTGCAGGCTGATCGAGCAGCACGGCTCGCGGGCGCACCTTGCTGATCGAGTAGCCCGCTTCGCGGGCGTATCGAGATCCCCCGTCTGCCGGACCCGGGTCTCGATACGCGCTGCGCGCTACTCGACCAGCATGAAGGCGGTGCGCGGTCCGCACGCGTGCTGCTCTGCCGGGCCGCGAAGCGCGCACTGCATGCTGATCGAGCAGCACGCTTCGCGGGCGCACCTTGCCGATCGAGCAGCACGCCTCTCGGGCACACCATGCTGATCGAGTAGCCCGCGGAGCGGGCGTATCGAGATCCACCACCGTCAGAACGGTGCGGGAACAATGTCGAAGCGGGGCCCCGGCGGCCGGTCCGGCGGCCGGCCGGGCAGAGGTGGTGGCCGGTTACTGATCCGCCGGCCGGTGGGGCTCGTCCACTCGAGCGTCCCGTCGTCGTCGATCCGGTCGTAGCTCCACTGCTCTCCGTGCCGGACGTGGTGGTGGGACGTGCAGAGCATGACGAGGTTCTCGAGGGACGTCTCGCCGCCGTTGCGCCACTCGAGGGTGTGGTCGGCCTCGCTGGTCGCGGCAGTCCGGGTGCAGCCGGGGAAGCGGCAGGTCTGATCGCGGAGTTGGAGGTGCAGGCGCATCTGCGCGGGCGGGACGCGCCAGGTGCGGCCGACAGACACGACGGCGCCGGTGTCCTGATCGGTGAGGACCCGCGTGAAGGAGGCTCCCGTTCGGAGGAGCTCGCGGGCGACGTCGGCGGGGACGGGTCCGTAGCCGTCGAGGTCCGCGGGTGCGTCGTCGAGACCTGCGGCGGTGGACGCCGCGAGGGTGAGCCGCACCTCGGCCCGCACTCCGGGGACGAAGGTCGGATCGGGCCGGTGTTCATCGTTCGGAGTCGTTCCCGCGATGTCGCCGTCGCAGAGGAGTTCGACGGCCGCGTCGGCGCTGAGCTGCTGAAGGGTGCGCGGATCGCCGTCGTCGCGGAGGGTGCGGGCGATGCGGCGCAACCGGTCGTAGGCGCCCGTCACTGCAGGTGCGGGAGCGTGAAGGCAGAGCGTGGCCATGCCATCGACGTCCGGGGTGACCCAGACGGCGCGGTCCTCCTTCGCGCGGGCGTGGCGCTCGGCGAGGGGCTGCTCGTGCAGCTCCTCGCGCCAGCGTTGCAACGCTCGGCGCAGCTGGGTCGTCGTCATCGTGAGGGCGGCGTCAGCGGCGCGCTCGTCGAGTGCCGCGCGGGAGGCCTCGGGGAGGCTGCCAGCGGTTCTGCAGATGGCCTCGCCGACCTCCCAGAGGATCCGCGCGTCGCGGAGCAGAGCGCGGGTGAGCGGCAGGTGCTCCATCAGCATCTGCGCTGTCTCGAGGCGTCGGCAGACCTCCCGCTCGGACACGCCGATCGTCACCGCGAGCTCGGCGCGGATGGAGCGCTCGGCCAGGTCGCGGGTCTCACTCCGGGACGCTCCGCGGGCGAAGCCCTCCTGCACGGTGAGCGCGAGCCGGTAGCCGCGGTGCATCCGCTCGGCCGCCCTCACGCGCGTCGGGGAGGCGGCGCGCTCGGCGGCCGCGGAGTCGTCGAAGCAGTTGCGCACCTCCGCGAGTGCTGCCGCATTCTCATCTTCTGACATACGCGTATTGAACCAGTGGCCACCGACATCGAAGCGGGGCAGGGGCCGATCGGGGGAGAGGGCAGGCGGATCGGGGGTTGGGGAGGAGGCTTGCTCCCGGATGTCTCGGTGATGGTGGGTCTCGATACGCCGCCGGAGGCGGCTACTCGACCAGCATGAATCGCCCTGCGGCTTGCGCGACCAGCAGGGAGTGCCCTGCGGGCTGCGCGACCGGCATGAGGCGGTCGGCCAGGCACCCTGGCCGCGGACTGCGCCCCCCCATGCTGATCGAGTAGCCCGCGCAGCGGGCGTATCGAGATCCACCCGGGCCGAGACCGGAGCCGACAGACCACCGAGCGGGCGGTGGTGGGTCTCGATACGCCCTTCGGGCTACTCGACCGGCATGGGCTGCCCCTGCGGGGCTGCTCGACCAGCATTTCGCGGGCATCTCCCGCGAGCAGATCCGCGTCAGCGGCGGCGGCGCAGCAGGGCGTCGACCGAGAGCCGGCCGGCGCCGGTCAGCGCGAGCGCCACCGCGCCGGCGGCCAGCACGAGGACGAACTCGATGCCGCCGGTGGCCGCGAAGAAGCCGCCCGGCAGGTGGACGACGACGAGCGCGACGAGCGCCGTGATAGCGAGGCCGGCGGCCGCGATCCGGGTCAGCAGGCCGACGATGATCGCGGCGCCGCCGAGCAGCTCGGTGAAGGCGGCGACCGGGGCGAGGACGGCCGCGAACGGGATCCCCATCGCTCCGAAGCCCTCGGTCGTCGCCGCGAGGCCGTCGACGGCGATCTTCTGCCAGCCGTGCGCGAGGAAGACGGTGCCCAGCGCGAGGCGGAGGACGAGCAGTCCGGCGGAGGCTCCCGGCAGCGCGCCGCGGCGGGCCGTGGACGAGGTGGTCGGGCGGTCGAGCGTGGTGGTCATGGCGTGCCTTCCGGTCGGAGCGGATCTCGAGGGGGAGTGCCGCACGCCGTCGTGCTCGTGCTCGACCGTAGGCGCGACCGCCGCCCGCACGAGCGTCGTGG
Organism: Rathayibacter sp. PhB152; assembly: GCF_003751395.1. Lineage (NCBI taxonomy): Bacteria > Bacillati > Actinomycetota > Actinomycetes > Micrococcales > Microbacteriaceae > Rathayibacter > Rathayibacter sp. PhB152. The sequence continues at coordinate 203,928 of NZ_RJUT01000001.1, forward strand.
AGTGCACACTGAGAACTCCCACAGGCGCACCCCAGGCAGCACCGCCCTCGCACACGCCGGAACCGGCGCCGCCCTCCTCACGAAGGCGACGCCGGCTCCCGCACCGGTCCTCAGCAGCTCGCGGCCGGGTACTCCTCGCTCTGCTCCCGCGTCACGTCCTCTCCGTCGACGGTGCCCGTCACGGTCAGGTCGACCGCGTCGGCCGGCACCGCCTTCGCCCGGGTGGTGAAGGAGTGGAACGCGCTCTTCCCGGGCGCGACGGCGGTGAACGCCTTCTCGCCGTAGGCCGTCGTCATGGTGATCCCCACCGGCACGTCGGCCGTGTTGACCGCGGTGACGCCCAGCTGCACCTTGCCTGCGACGCACCGGCTCTGCACCGTCACGTCCAGGTCCGGCAGCGCCGGGGCGGCGGGGGCGACCGCCGCGACTCCGAGCCACGAGATCACCGGCTTCTCGCCGCCCGCGCCCTCGTTCGTCACCCGGTACTCCACCGTGGTCGGCGCCGCGAGGGTGAAGGTCAGCGCCGCGGTCAGCGGCGTGCTCGTGCCCGACAGCGGGATGTTGCCCTTGGCCAGCTCCACGCCCCCGGCCGAGACGGTGTGGTTCATCGTCCGGCTGAGGCCCCACCACTCGGTGAACCCGCCCGTCAGCGTGTACGTCCCGGCGGCCAGCGGCAGTCGGTAGATCAGCTGCGTCGTGTCCTGGTAGAGGCCGGTCGAGAACTTGTCGTTCACGTCCGTCCCGGTCTTCACCTTCATGCCCTCGGGCGCGAAGCCCCACTGGTCGGCGGCGGTCGAGGCCCGGTCCGACACGGCGTTGAGCAGCGACGGGACGGCCGCCTGCACCGCGCCGTACTGCGGCGAGGAGGTCGCCGCGGTGCCGGAGTCGATGTAGTAGACGAGCCCCTCGGGCACGACCTCGTAGCGCGCGGTCACCTTCGCGCCGTTCGCGAGCGTCCCGCGCAGGGTCACCGGCGCGTAGTCGGTGCGGGTCTGGGCCGCGGAGTCCGCGTCCCAGGTGACGCCGGTCGAGGCGCCGCCGACCGTCACGGTGGTCGGCAGGGCGGCGCTCGCGGTGAGCGCGCCCTGGTAGCCGAGGTCGCGGGTGACGCTCTGCACGTAGACGAGCGCGAGCCGCGCGTTGTAGCCGCTCGTCCCGTCGGTCCCGAAGGACACGTCCACGACGCCCGGCGCCGCGAGGGTCACCTGCTGGCGCACCGGCGTGGCCGCCCCGGTCGAGACCGCGGTGGCCCGCTTCGACGTGCCGGCCGCGGTGACGGTCGAGACGACGTTGGTGGTCAGTCCGGCTCGCGGCGCCTGCACGGCGACGACGTCGTAGGTGCCGGCGGGCAGGGTCAGGTGCGTCACGACGGGCTTGCCGAAGTCGGCCGGCACGTACGAGGAGCTCCAGTCCGCGGGGTTGCCCGGGACGACGGCGCCGGTCGACGTGGTCGAGAAGCCCCACGTGCTCCCCGCGGAGACGCCGTCCCACTTCCGGTCGGCGGCGTCGTTGAGGACCCCCGGCTGGCTCGCCTTCACGGCCGCGTAGGCGGATCCGGCCGCCGAGCCGCTCGATCCCGAGTCGACGAAGTAGCGCAGGTCGGCGGGAGTGACGAGCAGCGGCACCGAGAAGCGCTGGAACACTCCGGTCGAGGCGACCTTCTCGGTGGTCCGGCCGGTCAGCCGCACCGTGCCGAGCTCCGCCGTCCCGGCGAGGGCCTGCGCGGCTCCCGCGTCCCAGGTCACGGCGCGGTCGGCGCCCTCGAGGGTCAGGGTCTTCGGCAGTCCGGCGGAGGCGGTCCCGGCGATCAGGCCGAGGTCGCGGACGTCGGTGCTCACGCCCTCGGGCACGAGCTCCGCGGCGGTCCGGCTGAGGCGCGCCACCAGAGCGGCGGCTCCCTCCGCGTCGAGGCCGTAGCCGGCCGGGTCGGCCAGCGCCGATCGGGCGGAACCCACGACGCTCGCGAACGGGGCCCAGGAGGAGGCGCTCCACTCCGCCTCGACGAAGGACTCGGCCGTCGCCAGCGCCGCCGCGAGGGCGGTGGTGTCGACCGCCGACGAGTCCGCATTCGCGACGACGACGCCGACCGCGTCGACGTTCAGGACGCCGTCGTTCGCCGTCTCCAGCACCACGGTGTGCGCGCCGTCCGCAAGACCGCGGAGCTGGAACGCCGTGCGCTCGCTGCCCGCGGCCCAGGTCGGCGCGTTCGTCGCCACCCGGACGCCGTCCACGGTCACGTTCAGCGTCGCCGCCCCGGTGTTGCTGCCGAGGACGTCGAGTCCGGTCCCGGTGAAGGAGTAGGTCAGCGCCGCGCCCTTCCCGGTGCTCTTCGACGCCGTGCGCTGCCACTCGAACATGCCCTGGCCGTTGACGTGCGTCCACTGCTCGTCGAACTCCAGCACCGGAGTGCTGCTGTCGCTCCAGCTGGTCTGGTGCATGCCGTCGACGACAGTGGAGTAGTAGGGAGTGAAGCCGGGCACCTGCTCGACGACGAGGTCGTCGAACTGCGTGAAGGTGAAGGCCGAGCCGAGCTGCACGCGCCCCGCGGCCTGCGGCGCCGGGTCGGTGTACGCGGCGACCTGCACGCCGTTGAGGGAGGCGGTGTACTTGTCGCCCGCCACCTGCACGGCGATCCGGTTCCACACTCCGGTGCCGGTGCGGAACGCCGTGCCGGGGGTGGCGGAGGCGGTGCCGGACGCGACGGAGGTGCCGTAGCGCAGCAGGCTCCAGGCGCCGGTCGCGTCGACCCGCAGCTCGGCCGCGGAGACGTTCTGGCCGTTGGGCGTCCCGCCCTGCTCCCGGGCGCCGAGGGTCGCGTACGGGGTGCCGCCGTTCTCGAAGAGCACGTCGACCGAGGCGCGGTAGTTCGCCCAGCGGTAGTCGCCGATCGTCGTCTTCGGGTCGCCGCCGTTCCAGGCCGAGCCGTTCATGCCCGGGCCGACCTGCTGGCGCAGCACGCGGTCGCGCGCGGCGTCGCCGGTGGCCACGGACTCGAAGGCGCCGTTGGTGTCGTTCGTGTAGCGCGGGATCGCGCCGTCGTCCTCCGGCTGGACGCCGGGGGTGCCGGCGGGCTTCGCCTTCGCGCCGCGGCTGTCGAGGAACGACTCGCCGGAGTCGCCCAGCGCCCCGGTCGCCGGGTCGTAGGAGCGGATGTCCGCGGCCTCGGCGTAGTCGAAGTCGTCCGCGTAGAGGACGGAGTCGGTGGTGACGCCGTTCACGTCGCCGCTCGCGTCGGTGTCGAGCACGTCGCGGCCGCCGTCGGCGTCGGTGTACTCGGGCGCTGTCGGCAGGGTCGAGCCGTAGCCCTCGCGCGGGGTGAGGACACCGCCGGCGCTCGCCGCGTGGTCGAGCGTCGTCGCGGTCGCCGTCGACCAGGGCTTCACCGTCACCGTGTAGACGCCGTCCACGGCGGACAGCTCCGACACGGGCACGACGTAGTTCGCGTCGTAGGCCTCGCCGGCGTCGGCCGCGCGGGTCTCCCAGACCTCCATCGTGCGGTCGTCGCCCAGGTCGAGGTCCTCCGCGGAGATCGCGTAGGTCTTCTCGAACGGGCTGTCGTTGACGATCACGGTGGAGAAGTCCGAGCCGTCGGGCGCGGCGAGCGTCGTGTACGACACTGCGCCGGTCGAGGCTCCGCTGGGCGGGTTGCCGCCGCCGAGCGCGCTGCCGGAGGCCTGCGGGATGCCGCGCCAGACTCCCGCGGTGTTGTCCTCGTTCTCCCAGCCGAGCTGGGCGAACTGCGTGTACTGCTCGACCGCGGCCAGGCCGCCGTCGTAGTACAGCCAGCCCGACCACGGGTCGCGGGCGCTGACGAGCTCCTTCGAGGAGTACTGGAAGCCGTCGTAGAAGGAGCCGATCGCCGGCTGGAAGATGTTCAGGGTCCGGAGCGACTTCGCGAAGCCGGAGGTGACCCAGTTGCTCATCTCGAGCGCGCTGTTGGTGCCGCCGAACTCCGTCCCGGTGCCGCCCTGGCCGTCGGGGTTGGTGTTGTTCGGGCGGTCGGCGGAGTTGGAGAAGGTCGCCTGGCCCTCGGAGTTCCAGATCTCCTTGTCGTAGGTCTGCGCGAACTTCTTGAGGTTCCCGTTCGCGTCGTCCGAGGTGGCGTAGTGGAAGCCGACGACGTCGACGGCGTCGCGGAGCGAGGGGTCGGTGGTCGAGTTCAGCTGGTCGCCGAAGGAGGTCGGGGGAGTGCCGACCGTGTCCGCCGCGACCGTGCGGATCGCGCGGTAGCGCTCGCCCTCGTCCGCCGAGGCGAAGCCGTTGCTCGGGTCCTGCGCGCTCGCGCCCTCGTAGCCCTTGGTGTCGGTGCGGAGCCAGGTGGAGAACTTCTTGTAGAGCGCGGCGTTCGGGCTCGTGGTCTCGTTGGTGTCCGGGTTGATCGAGTCGACCATGATCCCGTACTCGCGCTCCGCCGCCAGGACGGTGTTCTTGAACCAGATGTACTGGTCCTCGTCGCTGGTCACCCAGGTGGGGCGGCTCCAGCGCAGGATGCTGACGTGCACGTCACCCTCGGCGACCTTCTGCGCGTCCGCGGCCAGCTGGAAGCCGGGCTCGCGCTGCACGTTCGGGTACTCGTCGCGCGAGCGCATCGTCGCGACGTTCGGCCCGGTCGAGGTGTTGCGGTCGTTGCCCATCTCGATCTTGATGGTGGTCATGATCGGGTGCTCGCCGCCGAAGAGCGTCTCGATCAGCTCCCAGTACTTCTCGGGGTGCTGCGACTTGTAGTCGAGCAGCAGCGCGCTGGTCGAGTTCGCGGAGAGGATGCCGAAGCCCTTGAAGGTCAGCGCGTTCACGCTCTCCGCTGCGGCGGCGACGTCGGCCGCGGTGACGGTGACGGCCTGCACGTCCGACGGCGCGGCCTGGGCGGCCGGCACCTGGGCGAGCCCCGCCGCGAGCAGGGCGCCGAGCGCGGTCGCCGCGACGAGGGTCCGTCCCCTCCCCTCCTTCCTGCGGTGCGGCCTGCTGGGCGAGGGGGGCTCGGGCTGCGAGCCTCGAGCGTGCCGGGGAGAGCGGTTGAGCATGAGTGCGCCTCGTCGTCGAGTCGAATGGGATGAGCGATGCGCCAACTCCGATCATTTCAGAACATGAGGAGAGCGATCGCTGTGGTCACCGTATCCGAGCGGTTTCACGGGCGCAACGGCGCGAAGCGGCTTGCGAACAGGGTCTTTCCTCGCGGAGCGACCACGGGATAGTCTGCTCGGCAGCGCGGAACGCCCCTCCTCGATGATCGATTATGATCGATCAGGAGGGGCGGGATGCGCGACGACGAGTCGGCGACGAGGCCGGCCGGAGAACGGAGAACCCCCGCCATGACCACCCGCTCCACACGGATCCGCCCCCTTCTCACCCGCGGCGCCGCCGGTCTCGCCGGAGGCCTGCTTCTGCTCGGCGTCGCCGGCACCGCGTTCGCCGACGAGCAGCAGGGCGCCGACGACGTCGACGTCAACGTGCAGATCGCCCCGCTCACCACGCCCGGCTCGCTGTCGATGACCGTCGCGAGCGACGCCACCGCCCTGACCGAGAACGGCTCGACCAGCGTGGTCCGCCAGTTCACCGGCACCCTGCCGACCGTGACGGTGACCGACACCCGCGATCCGGCCGACATCCCCGCCGGTGCCGGCTGGTACGTGCTCGGAACCGCCAGCGACTTCACCTCGTCGACCGGCGACACCATCGGCGCGGAGAACCTCGGCTGGGCGCCGAACCTGATCGACGGCGGCGACTCCGGCCTCGTCGCCGAGGGCGACGTCGTCGACACCGCCATCGACGGCGGCCCGGACGGAGTCGGCCTCGTCGACCAGGAGCTCCTCGCGATCACCAACGACTCGGCCGGAGTCGCCGAGGAGGGCTCCTGGACCGCCAACGCGGCCCTGACCCTCAAGACGCCGACCACCGTCGACGCCGGCGACTACAGCTCCACGCTCACCCTCTCCCTCTTCGAGTGAGCCGACGCACGCCGGCCGAGCAGCCGCCGGCGTGCGCCTTCCATGCTGGTCGAGTAGCCGCCTCCGGCGGCGTATCGAGACCCGGCGTGCTGGACGCGGTGGATCTCGATACGCCCGCTCCGCGGGCTACTCGATCAGCATGAAGCGGGCAGGTCGATCAGCGTGAGGCGGGCCGGCCGTGCGGGCAGGCCGCTCAGCACGAGGAGAACCCGCTCCGCGGGCTGCCCGATCAGCATGCTCCGGGTCCGCCGTGCGGGAGGTCACGCGTCCGGCACATGCTGGTCGAGTAGCCGCCTCCGGCGGCGTATCGAGACCCGCCCTCCTGGGCACAGTGGATCTCGAGACGCCCGCTCCGCGGCTTACTCGATCACCACGAGTCCTCGAGTGGACCCGCGACGGGCCTCGTGTCGCGAGCAGGCCCCTGTACGCGTCCACTCGGCGCTGCCGGCTCGCGCGAGTGAACGCACGTCGGGCCCGCGCCCGGGCCGGAGCCCGTTCCGGGTCCACTCGCGCGCCCGCCTTTGCAGGCGATCGAGGGGGACTCGGTGCAGATCCTCCGCGGCGACGAGGACGCGCAGGAGCTCGCCGACCGCATCCGCGCGGGCTGACCCCGCGCGGTCAGGACGCCGGCGTCTCCTCCACGCCGAGCTGCACCGCCAGCTCCATGCAGCGCACGCGGGCGGGGGAGAAGTCATAGGGCAGGCTCCGGATGACGTCCGCCGCGCTCCTGGCGCGCGGATCGGCCGCGGGGGTGGGCGTCTCGGCGTCCTCGGGCGGGTGCCGCTCGCCCCAGGCCGCGGCGAGAGCGTCGTCCTCCTCCAGCTGACCGGACTCCGTGCAGACGCGCAGCAGCTCCGTCTCGAAGGCGTGCCGCTCGGCCGCCGCCTGCGCGACGCGGGGGTCGTCGACAGCGACGGTATCGTCCAGGGCCTCCTCGGCGGCGTCGACGCGGTCGGACGCGGCGCGCAGGTCGGGGTGCGCGGCGAGAGCGGCGAAGCGGCCTGCCTGGATGGCGGCGCCGAGCGGGCCGAACACCCGCTCGGTGACCAGCAGGACGTCCAGGTCGTCCTGGCGCAGCGAGCCCTCGGGCGCGCTCTCGAGGCGGCCGGAGACGAGGTCGTCGAGCAGGCCCAGCCGGCTGCCGAGGGAGCGCATGCGCTGCACCGACGCCCGCTGCCGCTGCAGCTCGGCCTCCTGCGCGACGAGGGTCTCCTCCAGCCGGGCGAGGACGGCGGCGACCTCGTCCTCGTCGTCCGCGACCACCGGCTCGGCGCCGGCGAAGGCGTCGCGGATGTCGTCGAGGGCGATCCCGGCGTCGGCCGTCCGGCGGATCCAGAGCAGCCGGACGATCTCCGCGTGCCCGTACCGTCGGCGCCCGTCGCCGCCCCGCTCCCGCTCGGGGAGCAGGCCGATCTGGTGGTAGTGGCGGATCGTCCGGGGCGTGACGCCGACGAACGCCGCGGCGTCGCCGATCAGGACCTCTCGGGGCGGGGTCGGGAACGGATGCATGGCTGGCCTTCCGGGTCGGGTCGGGACGTGCTTCGAGCAGACCACATGACGCTGCGGCAGGAGCAAATCGCGATGTGTCCGGCGATGGTGGATCTCGATACGCCCGCTGCGCGGGCTACTCGATCAGCATGTGAGGGTCCGGAGGGCGGTCTGCTCGATCAGCAGAGGGTGGCCGCGGAGCGGGCTGCTCGATCAGCATGTGGGGGCCAGGAGGGCGGGCTGCCCGATCCGCGGGGGAGGGGACGGTCTGCGCCGCCATGCATGCTGGTCGAGTAGCCGCCGGCGGCGGCGTATCGAGACCCGCCCCTCCGGGAGGCGTGCCTCTCTCCACGCCCGCCGCGGTCAGGCGCGCGGGCGCGGGGCCGCGGTGCTCTCGCGGAGGACGAGCTCCGGGAGCTCGGAGGAGAAGGCGGCGCCCGTGCGGCCCTCTATCGCGGGGAGGAGCAGGCCGAAGCCGCGGCGGCCGAGGCCGGCGAAGTCCTGGCGGACGGTGGTCAGGGCGGGCGTCCACATCCGGGCGAGCGGGTGGTCGTCGAAGCCGACGACGCTGATGTCCTCGGGGACGCGGAGGCCCGCCTCGGTGATGCCCTTGATGACTCCCATCGCGATCTCGTCGTTGCCGCAGAAGACGGCGGTGACGGTCGGGTCCTCGACCAGTCGCGCGGCGAGCAGCCGCCCGGACTCGGGCTCCCAGGTCGCCTCGAGCGGGGTCGGCGCCGTGGTCACTCCCGCGGCCTTCAGCGCGCGGCGCCAGCCGGTCGTCCGGCCGTCCTCGCGCCGCGACGGCGGGATGCGGATGTGGTGCACCGTCGCGTGCCCCAGCTCGAGCAGGTGCTCGGTCAGCGCCTGGGCCGCGCGGAGCTCGTCGAGCACCGCCTGCGGCCGTCGCCCGCGGACCCCCGAGAGCGCGACGACGGGCACGGTCTCCGGGATCGCCGCGAGCACGGCCACGCCGGGCGGATCGAACTTGAGGACGACGATCCCGTCGGGGCTCTGGTCGAGCACCGAGGAGAGCGCCCGCTCGACGTGCTCCGGGTCCGCCGACTCGACGACGGTGATGGTGACGGTCCAGCCGCCGGCCCGCGCCTCCTCCTCGATGCCGCGGATCGCCTCGGCGTAGCCGTACTGCGAGGTGTTGCCGGCGACGACGGCGATGGTGCGCGAGCGCCGGGTGACGAGGTTCCGGGCGACGGCGCTGGGCCGGTAGTTGAGCTCCGCGATGGCGGCGAGCACCCGCTCGCGCTTGTCGGGGGCGACCCGCGCGGCACCGGTCAGCACCCGCGACACGGTCGGCACCGAGACGCCGGCGAGGCGGGCGACGTCGGCGATGACCGGGGCCCTCGTCGACCTGTCGCGCGTCACGCCGTCCCGCTTCCGTCCTCGACCGTCCTGCAAGTGCCCGGCGAGCCACGACGGAGCGAGGGCGACCGGCTCGGTGCCGCGGGCTCCGGCGGTGGTCACTTCACCGCGCCGCTCGTGATGCCGGAGATGATCTTGCGCTGAGCGAAGACGAACACCAGGAGCAGGGGCAGGCTCATCAGGATGATATAGGAGAAGATCAGATGCCAGTTCTGCAGGTAGAGCCCGGCGCTGGCGACCTGGTAGAGGTTCAGCGGCAGGGTGTCGAGCCGGCCGCCGACCACGAAGAGCGCGTAGAAGACGTCGTTCCAGATGTAGAGGCAGATCAGGATCGTCGCGGTCGCGAGCACCGGCATCAGCAGCGGCAGGATGATCGTGAAGAACACCCGGATCGGCCGCGCGCCGTCGACGCGGGCCGCCTCCTCCAGCTCCGCGGGGATGGTGCGGACGAAGCCGGTGACGAAGAAGATCACGGTCGAGAGGTACATCCCCATGTACACGCCGACCATGCCCACGGCGGTGCCGGCGAGGCCGAGCTGGCGCAGCAACAGCACCACCGTGACGACCGCGGGCGGCAGGACGATGCCGCTGATGGCGAGCGCGTAGACGACGGCCATGCCGCGGCCGGTGCGGCGGCCGAGGATCCAGGCGGCCATCGAGCCGAGCACGAGCACGCCGAGCACCGAGGGCACCATCACGAGGACGCTGCCGAGGAACGCGGGGACCATGCGGCCGTCGGTGAAGACGGTCGCGAAGTTCTCGAGCAGCTGCCACTGCGAGGGCGCGGCGAGGTTCGGGTTCAGCGCCTCGGCCTGGGTCTTGCCCGCGGTGCTGATGATCAGCCAGAACGGCACGCCGAGCAGCAGGGCGACGCTGGCGAGGGCGGCGATCGGCTGCAGCAGCGGGCGGCGGGAGCGGCGGACCCGCGACTCCGGGGCCGCGGGAGCGGACGTGACCGGTCGCTCGATGACGGTGCTCACAGGACGTCCTCTCGACGGCGCAGGGTGCGGATGACGGGGAAGGCGAGGACGGCGACGGTGACGAAGAGGATCAGGCTCATCGTGGTCGCCTGGGCGAACAGGCCCTGGCCGAAGGTGCGGAAGATGAAGATGTTGAGCAGCTCGGTCGTGCCGCCGGGGCCGCCCTCGGTGGTGGCCTGGACGATGTCGAAGCCGTTCATCGAGCCGAGCAGCGCGGTGGCGACGTTGAAGGTCAGCGCCGGCGCGATCAGCGGGAAGCGGATGTCGCGGAAGGTCTGCCACCAGGACGAGCCGTCCAGACGCGCGGCCTCGAGCACGTCACCCGAGATCGTCTTGAGCCCGGCCAGGTAGATGAGCATCGACAGGCCCATCCACTTCCAGGAGTGGATCAGGGCGACGACGACGATCGTCCAGGTGGTGTCGCCGAGCCAGGCGATCGAGACCGGCTGCCCGGAGACGAAGGAGAGGATCCCGTTCAGCGCACCGTCGGGCTTCAGCAGCGCCTGGAACACGTAGCCGACCGCGAGGGCGGACATGATCACCGGGATGAAGAACATCACCCGGGCGAAGCGGTTGACCCGGGTGTCCTTCTCCAGCAGCAGCGCGAGGATCAGGCCGAAGACGTTCTGGAACACCGCGACGAGCACCGCGTAGACCAGCGTCACCCGCAGCGCCTGGATCAGCGTGCCGCTCTGGAAGAGGTCGACGAAGTTCGCGACGCCGACGAAGCCGATGGCGGCCTTGAAGCTGGACCAGTCGGTGAAGGCGTAGACGAAGTTGAACACCGTCGGCACGAAGAAGAAGACGATCAGGACCAGCAGGGCCGGCACGAGGAAGACCAGCGGGTGGTCGGAGCGGCGTCCGCTCGGCATGCCGCCGGTCTTCACGGCGCGGGCGAGGACCCGGGGTGGCGCGGCGGCTCGGGTGGTGGACACGCGGGGCACTGCCTTTCGAGAGAGGGGGTCGTGCGCGGGAGGGTCCGGGGCCCGCCGTCGTGGCCGGGCCCCGGTGTCGAGCGGCTAGAAGCCGGTGGCGCCCTGCGCCTTCGCGAGCTGCGCGAACTGGTCCTGCGTGGCCTGCGCGACCTGCTCCGGGGTCTTGGTGCCCTGGATCATGTCGGCGAGGTAGATGTAGAGGTCGGGGTTCGCGATGGCCTGGGCCTGCATCGAGCCGACCGAGTCGCCGACGGAGTCGCTGACCGAGACGAGGGCGGTGGGCACGGTGTCGGGCGTGGTGACCGAGGGCTGGAGCGAGATGGTGTCCTGCGCGGTGACGAAGTCCGAGTAGCCGTCGCCGAGCCAGTAGGAGAGGAACTGGCGCGAGGCCGCCTCCTTCTTCTCGTCTCCGGTCGCGAAGGCGACGAGCGCGTTCGACTGGTCCGGGATGAAGGTGCCGACGTTGCCCGAGGGCGAGATCGGGAAGAAGCCGATGGTGTCGTTGAGCGTCGCGGTGTCGGACAGCGACTGCAGCTGGCCGAAGAAGGAGTTGACCTGGACGACCATCGCCGCGTCGCCGGCGAGCAGGGCCGCGCCCTGGTCCTCGAAGGTCGCGGTCTTGATGTCCTCGTTGAACAGGCCCTCGTCGATCAGGCCCTTGTAGGTGTCGATCGTGCCCTGGATGGTCGGGTCGGTGAACTTCTCCTCGCCCGAGTTCACGCGGTCCCAGAGGCCGTCCTTCGCGGCGTCGGCGAGCTGCACCTGCACCCACCACTGAGTGGCCCAGCGGTCGGCGCCCATCTCGAAGAACGGGGTGACGCCCTTGTCCTTCAGCTGCCGGCCGAGCTCGACGAACGAGTCCCAGTCGGTCGGCGTCTCGGTGATCCCGTTCGCCTCGAAGACCTTCTTGTTGTAGTAGACGCCCTCGACCGCGGGGGTGGTGACCAGCGCGGCGTAGCGGGTGTCGTCGAGCAGGCCGGTGATGTCCTTCAGCGAGGGGTCGACGTCCTCGAGCCAGGGCGCTCCGTCGAGGCTCTGCAGGTTGGTCGAGGCGTTCAGCGCGGTGAGCTGCGAGGCGGTGGGCTGCCAGAAGGCGAGGTCGGGCTTGTCGCCGGTGGCGACCTTGGTCTGCACGCCCTGCTCGTAGGGGTCGGGGATGGTCTCGACGTCGACGCTGGCACCGGTGAGCTCCTCGAAGCCCTCGATGACCGACTCGGGGACGGTGTTGGAGTTCTGCGCGGCCCAGATGGTGAGGTCGGTGCCGGACAGGTCGGCGTCCTGGGCGGGCCAGGAGGCGGGTGCGGCGTCGCCGCCCGCGGTGCCGCCGCCGGCCCCGGGGTCGCTGCAGCCGGCGAGGAGCAGGGCGGAGGCCGCGGTGAGGACGGCCGCGCTGAGGAGTGACTTCTTCATCGAAATACTCGAGCTTTCTGTGTGTGGAGAGGGTGTGCCGGGACGGGTGGATCCGGCAGGGGTCAGGTGGTGCGGAGGGACAGGCGGAAGGTGCGGGCGGAGGGACCGGAGCCGGTGGGCCGGACGGTGAGGCGGGCGGTGCCGGGCTCCCACTCGACGGGCCAGGCCGTCAGCGCGACCGGGAACACGACCGAGACGTCGACGTCCTGCCCGCGCAGCTCCGGGACGTGCAGCACGACGTCGTCGCTGCTGCTGCGGCGCCAGACCGAGACGAGGTGCTCGTCCTCGGTCCGCAGCGCCAGGGCGACCGCGTCGTCCGTCCAGTCCGGCAGCCCGAGCGGCCAGCGCGGCGAGGAGGAGGCGATCGGCCCGCGGAGCCGCTTCGCCGCGGCGACGGCCTCGTGGACCAGGGCGAGCTGCGGCTCGGACATCCGGTTGAGGTAGCCCGAGAGGTAGAACCGGCCGAGCAGCCCGGTGACCAGGCAGAACGCGATCTCCTCGTCGTCCATGTCGGCCTGCGGGTACGCCCAGCTGGCGGCCTGCTCCGGCAGGAGCATCATCGGCGCGGCGGCCGCGATCGGCGGGTAGCGGCGGAAGTCCTGCTGGTCGGAGGTCGACTGCATCTGCAGGCGGGACATCACGGCCCAGTCCTGCCGCATCGCGCCCGAGGAGCAGCTCTCGATCACCAGGGTCGGGTGCCGGTCGAGCACGCCGTCGAGCCAGGCGAGGTAGGCGCGGTTGTGGCCGAGCAGGCCGGCGCCGATCGAGTCGGCGTCGCGGTCGGTGCCGGGGCCGGCGTCGATGTTGTAGTCGAGCTTGAAGAAGCCGATGCCGAAGTCGGCGATCAGGCGGTCGACGGTCGCGTCGAGGTGCGCGCGCGCCGCGGGGTGACGCAGGTCGAGGTGGAACCGCTCGTGCTCCTCGATCCGCGCGCCGGCCCGCTGCAGGAACGCGTCGTCCGGCAGCTCGCCGGCGAGGGGGCTGTCCACGCCGATGACCTCGGGCTCGAGCCACAGCCCCGGGACCAGGCCGCGCGCGCGGATCCGCTCGATCACCTCGCAGAGGCCGTCCGGGAAGCGGACCGTGGACGGCTGCCAGGCGCCGACGCTGCTCCACCAGCCGCCGGCGACCCCGCTGTCGTCGTACCAGCCGGCGTCGATGCAGAAGATCTCGGCGCCTGCCGCGCCCGCCGCGTCGATGAGCGGCAGCAGCTTCGCGGTGGTCGGGTCGCCGTCGAGGGTGTTCATGTAGTCGTTGAAGACGACGGGCATCGCCGCGTTGTCCGGGTGCGCGCGGCGCCGGGCCCGGCGGCTGAGGGTGAGCGCGTCCGCGGCGGCCGTCGTGTCGGCGCCGACGGCGACCGTGACGGGGACGGAGCGGAACTCCTCGCCGGGCTCGAGCACGCAGAGCCAGCCGTGGTCGAGGTCCGTCGGGCCGGAGAGGGCGATCGAGCCGCCGTCGATGTCCTCGCCGACCTCCCAGCGCCAGGCGCCGTTGTGCTCGATCTGCCAGAGGAGGGCGGCGTCGGGGGCGTGGAGGCCGGCGACCGGGAGCTGCTCTCCGGTGGACCAGCTGCCGGTCGAGACCGCGCCGACCGCGCCGCGCGGGTCGTGCTCGGTGATGTCCTCGCGGAGGGTGACCAGGCCGGCCTCGCGCAGCGGCGTGCTGCTCCAGCGGCCCTCGCCGAGCCAGTCGTTCCGGCCGCGCAGCAGGGACCAGCGGGCGAAGGACTCCTTGCCGGTGGCCGCGTCGGTGCCGGTGTCGGTGCCGGTGCGGGGGTCGGTGCCGGCGGTGGCGCCCGGGTCGCAGCTCCAGGAGGCGACGGACCGCAGCACCTGGCGCTCGACCGCGCTGACGACGACCTCGGAGGTGACGGCGGCGACGCCGGGCACCCTTCGGAGCACGGCGGTCGCGACCAGTCCCGGCGCCTCGGCCGTGACCTCCAGCACGTCGAGGCCGTCGACGACGCTCTCGCGGTGCGAGACGTAGCGCAGTGCGGTGCCGAGCTGCGAGTGGGTCAGCCGGCTGCTCGCCGGGGCGTGACCGGCGGCGACGGTGGTGATCTCGAAGAACGGAGCGGCGTGCGTCGCCCGGAGCGCGACACCGCGGGCCGTCAGCGCCACCAGCCGGAACGGAGCATCGGCGTCGCAGGCGAACGTCAGCTGCAGGGCCTCGGGGTCTCCCCAGGTCAGGTCGTTCGGCACAGGGGCTCCTCGTCGTCGTGGAGTGGGAAGGGCTCGCTCCCGGTGGAAGCTCGACTGATACTGATACCGATTTCAGCTGAGCGCAAGGGCGAGATGAAACCGTTATCGCCGAGGACGACGGACATGCGATACCGATTTCAGAATTCCCTGGCCCGCCGGGTCTGAAATCGCTATCGTGCTGGCAGCGGCGCCTCGCCGTCCCCTCCCACAGGAAGAGCATTCGATGATGAAAGCCTCCAGAGCACTGGCCTGCGCCGCCGCGATCGGCGTCGCCCTCAGCGGATTCGGCCTCGTCGCGGTCGCCGCCCCCGCGAGCGCGGCGGGCAGCTCCGAGACCCTCGCCGTGGACTTCTCGCGGTCCACCGGCGATTTCCGCGGAGGTGCCACCGGCACCCTCTACGGCTTCGGCGACGAAGGAGCGCCCACGCAGGCGCTCATCGACGGAGCGCACATCACCAACACCTCGCAGAAGGCGCCGTTCGGCACCCAGCACCCGAGCGGTGACGCCCTCAAGGTCGAGGACGGCTTCTTCGCCAAGCACGGCGAGGACATGTACATCTACACGCAGGACTACTACCCCGACTGGGCCTACAACGGCGGTCAGCGCCCGGGCGACACCCGCACCTACGACCAGGCGACCGGCACGTACACGAACACGCCGAACGGAGTGTGGGACTACCTCGAGATCGTCGAGTTCGTCACCGAGGCGGTCGCCACGAAGTCGGACCGCCCGCAGGACTACGTGCACATCCCGTTCAACGAGCCGGACGGCGGCAACTGGTACAACGACTGGGGCGCGCTGAAGGACACCTTCCTCGCCGATTGGAAGGCCTCGTACGACGTCATCCAGAAGGTCTACGCCCGCCACGGCCTGGGCACCGCGCACGTCGGCGGACCCGGCGACGCCTCCTATCACGCCGATCGCACCGCGGACTTCCTCGACTACGCGAAGTCCACCGGCACGCTCCCGCAGGTGATGATCTGGCACGAGCTCGGCATCGACAACCTCGCCACCTTCCGCTCGCACCTCGAGGACTACCGCGCCCTCGAGGACGCCCGCGGGATCGCCGACATCCCGATCAACATCACCGAGTACGGGATGCTGCGCGACATGGGCACGCCCGGCCAGCTGATCCAGTGGCTCGCGATGTTCGAGGACGAGAAGGTCGACGCGCAGGTCGCCTACTGGAACTACGCCGGCAACCTCTCCGACAACAGCGCCCGCCCGAACGCGGCGAACGCCGGCTGGTGGATGTTCAAGTGGTACGGCGACCTCGACGGCTCGAAGACCGTCGCGGTCACGCCCCCGAAGCTGAACACCGCCGACACCCTGCAGGGCATCGGCGCGGTCGACGCGGTGAACAAGCGCGCGACCGTCCTCTACGGCGGCTCGGGCGCGCAGAACGTCGCCCTCGATCTCGACGGGCTCGATCCGGCCGTCTTCGGCTCGACCGTGGACGTCGAGGTCCGCGAGGCGACCCTCTCCGGCGCGCAGGGTGTGCACGGCACGCCGCGCGTGATCGCCGCCGTCGACGGAGCGGCCCTCGCCTCCGGCTCACTCGATCTCGCGATCCCGAGCTACGACCGCTACGCCGCCTACCAGGTGGTCATCACTCCCGCCCAGGACCGCGTCGTCAGCACCACCGCGAGCTGGCAGACCAGCATCGAGGCCGAGAACACGGCGCTCACCGGCGCCCAGGCCTACACGCAGAACCCCACCGACGGCGGCGGCTGGAAGTTCCTCGCCTCCGGCGGGCGCGACGTCGGATCGTTCAACAACGCCTCCTCGAAGGCCGACTGGACCGTCACCGTCCCGCGCACCGGCAGCTACCGCTTCCAGGTGATCGGATCGACGCCCGGCGTCCCCGGGCGCCACGCCCTCTTCGTCGACGGCGCGAAGAACCGGCTCGTGCAGTACACCGCCGACCTCGCCCTGACGAACACGCAGAAGTGGCAGTACCGCGGCAGCGCCGAGGTGACCGTCGAGCTGACCGCCGGCCAGCACACCCTCTCGCTGCGCGCCAGCGAGAACGGCACGACCGCGCTCCCGAACGCCGACATCACCCTCGACAAATTCCTCCTCACCGACGTCACCGACGGCGAGAGGACCGTGTACCCGGCCTCGACCCTGCGCTACGCGGGAGGAGCGAAGGTCGTCTACGACGCGGCGGGTGCGCGCGGCTTCGCGAGCATCGCCGGCCAGCAGCGCGCCGACGTCTACGCGAACGCGTGGAAGACCGGCTACTACGACGTCGCGCTCGACTACCGCACGAGCGGAGCGTCGAGCATCGACGTGTCCGTCAACGGCCGCACGGTCAGCACCGTCAGCTCCGGATCGGCCGGACTCTGGTCCTCGACCACCCGACTGCACCTCGTCGAGGGCATCAACGAGATCGAGCTGCGCTCCGCCGCCGGCGTGCTGCTCAGCACCGTGACGACGACCCGCGCCGCCGACTCCGACTCCGCCGCGACGACGATCGAGGCCGAAAACGCGACGAAGACAGGTGCGGCGGCGAACGCCTCGCTCGCCGCGAGCACCGGCTCCAACGTGTCGGGCGGGCAGTACGTGGGCTTCGTCGGCAACGGCGCGGCCAACACCCTCGAGATCGCGCGGGCCGCGGGCTTCGACACCGCCGGCGCCTACGACCTCTCGGTGACCTACTCCAACGCCGAGCTCAGCGGCCGCCACGACTACAACCCGCAGGTCGTCGACCGCCGGATCGACGTGACGGAGAAGGGGGTCGCCGGCACCGTCGGCAGCGCCTACTTCCGCTACACGATCTCGTGGGACAGCTTCTGGGAGCGCACCATTCCCCTGACCCTGACCACCGGGACCGCGCCGATCGTCCTCGGGAACGCCACGGCGTACGCCCCGAACATCGACAAGGTCACCATCGCGCCCGTCGCCGTCGGCACGCCCACCACGGTGTCGCTCGCGCCGGCGCTGCCGACGACCGTCACCGCGTCGAGCCGCTGCGTCGCCGGCAAGATCGTCCTGACCGTCAGCGCCCGCAACGACGCGACGGTCCCGGCCGACCTGAAGGTCGAGACCAGCCACGGCACGAAGTCGTTCCCGAAGGTCGCGCCGGGCAAGTCCGCCAGCGCCGCCTTCACCGTCCGCGCGACGAGCATGCCGGCCGGAACGGCGACGGTGACCAGCACCGCCACGGTCGGCGGCACCCCCGCGACGACCACGACGACCGCCCCGTACCCGGCGGCGACCTGCTGAGGCCCCGCTGCGCGACCAGCAAGCGGAGGGCCGCTGCGCGGGCTGTGTCGCTGTCCATGCTGGTCGAGTAGCCGCCGCAGGCGGCGTATCGAGACCCGCCCTGCTGGCGACGGTGGATCTCGATACGCCCGCTGCGCGGGCTACTCGATCAGCATGTTCTGCGCGGGCTGCTCGATCAGCGTGAGCTGGGCGGGTAGCCCGATCTGTGCCGTTCCATGCTGGTCGAGTAGCCGCCGCAGGCGGCGTATCGAGACCCACCCTGCTGGAGACGGCGGATCTCGATACGCCCGCTGCGCGGGCTACTCGATCAGCAAGCGCGCTACGAGGTGTAACCCGCCTGGATGGTGTCGAGGACCTGGTCGGTGCTCGAGCCGTCGATCCAGTCGACCATGCCCTTGAAGAAGCTGTCGGAGCCGACGGCCTTGGGCATCAGGTCGGAGGCGTCGAAGCGGAACGTGGTGCCCGGGTCCTGCAG
This sequence comes from Rathayibacter sp. PhB152, assembly GCF_003751395.1. Taxonomy (NCBI): domain Bacteria; kingdom Bacillati; phylum Actinomycetota; class Actinomycetes; order Micrococcales; family Microbacteriaceae; genus Rathayibacter; species Rathayibacter sp. PhB152. Next base: position 221,974 of record NZ_RJUT01000001.1, read on the forward strand.
GATCGAGATGGAGCTGCGCAGCAGGTCGCTGCTCGCGTTCGCCGGGTCGAGGCCGGTGTTCGCCGAGATGACGCCGCCGAGCTTCACGCGGCTGTTCGCCCAGTCGGCGCTGGCCAGGTACTCCTGGACCTTCGCGGTGTCCGCGTCGTCCGCGAACGCGGCGACGAACTCGCCGCCACCGGTGACGGCCTGGTCGTCGTCCGCGTCGATCGGCGGGGTGAGGAACGCCCAGACGTCGCCGTCCTCGGCCACGGTCGCGTCGGCTCCGGTGAGGAAGCCCTCGAAGAAGGACGCCTGGTGGGTCAGCGCGCAGGTGCCGTTGGCCATGTTCTGCGCCACGTCACCGAAGGCCGTCGAGTTGATGGACGACACGTCGCCGTAGCCCGCGTTCACGAGCGTCGGGTCGAGCAGGATCGAGCCGACCTTGTCGAACGCTGTCTTGATCGAAGGGTCGGTGAACGGGGTGTCGCCCGCGACCCACGAGTCGTAGACGTCCGGACCGGACTCGCGGAGCACCGCGTCCTCGATCCAGTCGGTGCCCGGCCAGCCCGACGCGGCGTCGGAGGCGAAGCCGGCGCACCAGGACGGTCCGCCCGACTTCTCGGCGATGGTCTTCCCCAGCGCCTCCATCTCGTCCCAGGTCGTCGGGACCGAGACGCCCCACTCGGCGAACTTCGCCGGCGAGTACCAGACGTAGCCCTTCACGCTCGCCATCAGCGGCGCGCCGTACTGGGTGCCGTCGACCTGGCCGTACTTCTGCCAGTCCTCCGACCAGTTCTGCTTCACGTTGGCGAGGGCGCCCTCGGGCAGCTCCTTCACCTTGCCCGAGGCGACGGTGTCGGCGAGCAGTCCCGGCTGCGGGAAGATCGCGAGATCCGGGACGTCACCGCCCTGCACCTTGATGCCGATCTGCTGCTCGAAGCCCTTGTCGCCGGTGTACTTGATGTCGATGCCGGACTCCTTCTCCCAGTCCGCCCACGACTGCTCGAGCAGGGTCGCCTCGTCGCCGTTGATGGTGCCGTAGACGGTGACGGAGCCGTCGCCCGCTGCGCCGCCGGAGCTCGCGCCACCGCCGGCGTTCGGGTCGTTGGGGTCGCTGCTGCTGGAGCAGCCCGCGAGGGCGATTCCGGCGGCCGCGAGAACGGCGACCGGAAGGGTGAGACGACGGTGCAGGGATGACCGCATGGTTCCTCCTCGTTGAGTGATGGAGCGACGAGGGGGAGTAGCCCCCCAGCTGCGTCCGACCAGAGTACGTCGTGAGAGAGCGCTCTCTCGGTAACGATCCGGCGTCGGATCGGCGACGAGCGGCTTGGGATGTCCCCGCCCCGGTCACGTCGACATCGGAAGTCCGGCGCCGCACAGCGCATTACCACGAATCGTTGCCCAATCGACCCCCTGGCGCGTTCTGCTTCCGGTACCGTCGTCCTGCTCGGCATTCCCGGTCCACCCGCCCGGCGTCCCCCTCTTCCCCGATCCTGGCGGGGGAGCTGCAGGACCCTCGCGGACCCGGGCTCGGCACGTCCCCGGACGCGCCCCGTCGCCGGCTCCCGCGTACCCGACGCGGGAACGACCCCCGAAAGGCGTCCCCGATGGACCCCGCCCCCGCTCCGCGCACCCCCCTGACGCCCCGCACACCCCTCACGCCTCGCACCCCCCTGACGCCGCGGCTCCTCCCGCCGACCCGCCGGGGCCGCCTCCGCGCGTCGCTCCTCGCGATCGCCGCCGCCGCAGCCCTCGCCGTGGTCGGCCTCGTCGTCCCCACCGCGAGCGCCGACACCGCCTGCGCGCCCGGGCAGAACGCCATCGTCTGCGAGAACGCGAAGCCCGGCACCGACCCCTCCGTCTGGGACATCACCGGAGCCGGCGACCCGTCGATCCAGGGCTACTCCACCGACATCAGCGTGAACGTCGGCCAGCGGATCGACTTCAAGATCGACACCGACGCCGCGGCGTACTCCATCGACGTCTACCGCACCGGCTGGTACGCCGGGAAGGGCGCCCGCCTGATCACCTCGGTGACCCCGACCGCGGCCCTCCCGCAGGTCCAGCCCGAGTGCCTCTCCGACGTCACCACCGAGCTCTACGACTGCGGCACGTGGGCCGTCTCGGCGGGCTGGGACGTGCCGAGCACCGCCGTCTCCGGCGTCTACGTCGCCCTGCTCACCCGCGCCGACACGGGCGGCCGGAGCCAGATCACCTTCGTCGTGCGCGACACCGCCAGCACCTCGGCCGTGCTCTTCCAGACCTCCGACCCGACCTGGCAGGCCTACAACACCTACGGCGGCTCGAACTTCTACAGCGGCGGCGCCAACGGCCGCGCCTACAAGCTCAGCTACAACCGCCCCGTCACCACCCGCGGCGACAACCAGGGCCGCGACTTCTACTTCGCCAACGAGTTCCCGCTGGTGCGCTTCCTCGAGCGCAACGGCTACGACGTCAGCTACTTCAGCGGCGTCGACACCGACCGCTTCGGCTCGGCGCTGAAGCAGCACCGCAGCTTCCTCTCGGTCGGCCACGACGAGTACTGGTCCGGCGCCCAGCGCGCGAACGTCACCGCCGCGCGCGACGCCGGCGTGAACCTGCAGTTCCTCTCCGGCAACGAGAACTACTGGCGCACCCGCTACGAGCCCTCGCCGACCGCGGGTGGCCAGGACTACCGCACCGTCGTCACCTACAAGGAGACCTGGGCGAACGCCAAGACCGACCCGTCGCCCGAGTCCACCGGCACCTGGCGCGACCCGCGCTTCGCCTCGGTGGCGAACGGCGGCGGCCGGCCCGAGAACAGCCTCGCGGGCACGCTCTACATGGTGAACTACTCCGATCTGCCGGTGACGGTCAGCGCCGCGGAGGGGAAGCTGCGGCTCTGGCGCAACACCTCGCTCACCGGCCTCGCCACCGGGAGCAGCGCCGCGCTCGCCCCGCACACCATCGGCTACGAGTCCAACGAGGACGTCGACAACGGCTCGCGTCCGCCCGGCCTGATCCGCCTCTCGACGACGACCGGCGCCGTCCCCGAGTACCTGCAGGACTTCGGCACCACCGTCGCCGCGGGCACCACCCGGCACAACCTCACCCTGTACAAGGCGGCGAGCGGCGCGCTCGTCTTCTCGGCCGGCTCCGTGCAGTGGACCTGGGGCCTCGATCAGGAGCACGACGGCAACGGCGCAGCCGCCGACGTCCGGATGCAGCAGGCGCAGGTGAACCTCTTCGCCGACATGGGCGTGCAGCCCACCACGCTGATGAGCGGCCTGGTCGCCGCGACGAAGAGCACCGACACCGCGGGCCCGACCGTCTCGGTCACGAACCCGTCGGGCGCGACGAGCAAGGCCAACGGCAGCACGGTCTCGGTCTCGGGCACCGCGTCCGACGCCGCGGGCAAGGTCGCCGGCGTCGAGGTCTCGACCGACGGCGCCACCTGGCACCCGGCGACCGGCACGACGTCCTGGACCTACAGCTACGTCCAGCACGGCACCGGCACCGGCTCGATCCGGGTGCGCGCCGTCGACGACAGCGCCAACATCGGCGCCGTCACGAGCCGCGCCGTCACCATCACCGGCACGGCCACCGTCTTCGGCGCCGAGGTGCCGAAGACCGCGGACTCCGGCGACGTCGATCCGGCCACCCTGGGCCTGCGCTTCACCCCCAGCGCCGACGGCTTCATCCAGGGCGTCCGCTTCTACAAGAGCGCGGCGAACACCGGCCCGCACACCGGCGCCCTCTGGAGTGTCGACGGCCGGCAGCTGGCCACCGTCGCCTTCGCGAACGAGACGGCGAGCGGCTGGCAGACCGCCACGTTCGGCGCGCCGGTCGCCGTCACCGCCGGCACCACCTACGTCGTCTCGTACACGACCACGGCCGGGCGCTACGCGGCCGCGGACTGGTTCTGGTCGAGCACCGGCTACGCCGCCGCCCCGCTGACGGTCGCCGGCGGCTTCGGAGCGACGCCCGCCGGGGTCTACAGCACCACCGGCGGCTTCCCGACCGACAGCTACCGCGCGAACAACTACTACGTCGACGCCGTCTACAGCACGGTCGACGCCACGCCGCTGAGCGTCGGCTCGCAGGCACCGCTGGCCGGCTCCTCGAGCGTCGCGCCGTCGACGAAGGTCTCGGCCGTCTTCTCGAAGGCGGTGACGGCGAGCACGGTCGCGATGACCCTGAAGACCGCCGCCGGCGCGAGCGTCGCGGGCAGCACCGCGTACAACGCCACCACTCGCACCGCCACCTTCACGCCCACCGCCCCGCTCGCCGCGTCGACCGGGTACACCGCGACGCTCGCCGGCACCGCGAGCGGCGGCGGCACCGTCACCGCCGGCGGCAGCTGGACCTTCACCACCCAGGCGCCGGACACCGTCGCGGGAGCCTGCCCCTGCCGGCTCTTCGACGACTCGACGACCCCCGGCATCGCGCAGGTCGCCGAGGGCACCCCGGTCACCCTGGGCGTGCGCTTCGCGCCGCTCGTGAACGGCACCGTCACCTCGCTCCGCTTCTACAAGGGCCCCGGCAACACCGGCACCCACGTCGGCACGCTCTCGAACGCCGACACCGGCGCCGAGATCGGCCGGGCGACCTTCACCGCCGAGAGCACGGCCGGCTGGCAGCAGGTGACATTCGCCACCCCGGTGGCCGTGACCGGCGGCACCGACTACGTCGCCGCCTACACGACGACCACCGGCAACTACTCCGCCACGATCAACGGCTTCGGCTCCGGATCCACGCGCGGCCCGCTCGTCACCGCGAGCGACTCCGGCGCCTACACCTACTCCGGCGGCTTCGCGGGGCAGCGCTCGACCACGAACTACCTGGTCGACGTCTCGTTCACGCCGTCGGCGGCGCCCACGCCGACCCCGACGCCCACGCCGGTCACCCCGTCCGGCACGCGCCTGTTCGCCGACGCGACCCCCGCGACCGCCTCCGCCGAGGACTCGTCCTCGGTCGAGGTCGGGATGTCCTTCACCGCGTCGACCGCGGGCAGCGCCACCGGCATCGCCTTCTACAAGGGCTCCCGCAACACGGGCACCCACGTCGGCTCGCTGTGGGACGCCTCCGGCACGCGGATCGCGCAGGTGACCTTCACCGGCGAGACGGCGACCGGCTGGCAGAGCGCCGCCTTCGCGACACCGGTCGAGCTCGTGCCGGGCGCGCGCTACACGGTCTCGTACCTCGCGCCGGCGGGCTACTACGCCGCCACGGGAGCAGGGCTCGCCTCGCCGGTCACCAACGGGGCGCTGACCTCGGCCTCCGGCGACAACGGCGTCTACCGCTACGGATCCGGCGGGGTCATGCCGTCGTCGTCGTACAACTCCACGAACTACTTCGTGGACGTGTACTTCCAGGCGAAGGGGTAGGTGCGCGGCGACGGCGGGAGGGCCTCGTCACACCGCCGCCGTCGGAGAACCCGGGGGTAAAGTAGGGGTAACGATGCTCCCGAGGAGGGTGCCATGCCCACTGCAGTGACGACAGGTCAGCACGCGAGAACCGCGCGGATGGACGTCCACGAGGTCGCTGCCGTGCTCGTCCAGGGTCTGGGCCCGACGCTCGTCGCGGCGATGACCGGCTCGAAGGACCGGAAGCTGCCCAGCAAATGGGCGAAACCCGACGGCCCGCGCCCGTCCACGGACTTCACGCGCCGGCTGCAGCTCGGCCATCGCGTCTGGGTCGCGCTGTCCGAGTCGGAGTCGGAGCACGTCGCGCGCCAGTGGTTCCTCGGCGGCAACCCTGTGCTCCACGAGGACACGCCGATCACCGCCATTCGCGAGGACCGGGGCAGCGCGGTCATCGAGGCTGTCGAGTCGTTCCTCCGCGGCGATCCGGACGTCTGACGACCGTGTCGACAGCGCGAACCTGCTCAGAGACCGGTCTGCGTCTGCTCCCAGATGCCGGCGAGCAGACGTTCCGCTTCGCCCGAGAGCAACGAGCGCGCCTGCTGAGGGGCTGGTCGACTCTGTCCCGTGTGACGAGTCACATCGGCGGGCCACAACGGGTCAAGGCTGGACTCTCGCACTTGCCCGGACGTCGCCGCGCGCGCTCTGGACGGAGCTACCGCCCGCTGGCCGACCGGCGTAGAGTCATGATTCAGATTGAATCAGATGTGGAGGCCAGGATTGGCGTACCAGGCGATCACAGCCCGACAGCTTGCGGCTGACGTCCTCGAACTACTCGACCGAGGGGACGTGGACGAAGCCCGGTCGGTTCTCGCTCGCGTCGCGCGCTCGCATGTCGATGGCTCCGGAACATCAGAAGAACGTCACCTCGTGCTGTCCGCAGCGGCCTGCATGGTGGGTGTCGGCTTCGAGCCCCGGGCGGAGGAACGCGATGCTCGTCCGCCGTGGGCGTGGTTCGAGTCCATCCAGGAGCAGAACTCGACCTACTCCTCCGAGTTCCTGGATGCCTTGAGAAGCCGATTCACCCAGTCGGCGGACGTCCTGTTCGAGGTGGCGGAGTGCTTGAAGGCGACCCCTTCGATCTCGGGGCTCACTGCTCTGCCGGCACTGATGGAGGACGGGCGCATGGGCGGCGTCACTGCTCGTCACAGTGCCGAGAGGCCGGTGCCGAGCGGCCCCGCAGTGAAGCTCTTCCTGTCTTCTGCTCTGATGGGGCAAGCTGCGCGCCAGCGCGCCGCCGAAAGAGTGACCGTCCGGCTGATCTACTGGGCGAGTGGCGCTGGAATGACTCAGCGGGACATCTCGCGACTTGTCGCCAAGCCGCAGACTGCGGTGTACCGCCATATACAGGCAGTCCGAGACGACCCCGCGGCGTTCGCCCTCGATCCCGAGGAGCTCTACGCGAATCATGTCGCGGGTAATCTGGACCGCCAGACCTTGATCGAGCTGCTGGCGGCCTATCCCTACCAGCAGGGTCTTTTTCCGGAGGATGCTCCTGATTGGGGTTACGTACCGGGATCGTGGGATCAGCTGACGAGACTGGTGATCAACGGAAGCATCTCGGAAGAGGAGCTGGACGTGATCATCGCCGGGCACGAGATGATCGCGGCAAAGCATGAGTGACGCGCGGCGCGATTACGTTGCCGACGAGCTCGAAGCGATGTGCAAGCCAGGGGCGATTCTGGGGCGGGACAGCCCGAGGGCGACATGGCATGCCTTCACTCCCGGTCAGTGAGTCGTCCGTGCCGCCCACATCGCTCGGGCTTATCTGGGGCGGCAGGAGAATGTATCGACGGCCGGGGCGATCGCGGTCGTCACCGCAGGTCCCCCTGGAGCCGGGAAGACCTCGTTTCTGCGCGAGGAGGGCTACCTGGATTCGGACTATCGCAACATCGACCCGGACGAGGTGAAGTCCTTGTTGCTTCATCGAGCCCTCGACGAGGGGACCTTCAACGATCTTCTCGACATTCCACTCTCCGACGGTCTGTCGATTCAGCCCATGGAGCTGGCGACTCTCGTTCATCAGGAATCGGCCTCGATCGCCGACAGCATCCTTCGCTATTGCCTGGAAGCAGGTGAGAATGTCCTCCTGCAGGGCGCTCTCGGGTGGGACGAGTATCCGAACATCCTGTTGCGCGCCCTGACCAAGGAGGACTACTCGACACTGACTATTCTGGATGTCGAGGTCGAAGAGACTCTCGCCCTCGAGCGTTCGAGGGAGCGGTGGTGGGAAGGTCGCCACGATCCGACCGATATCCTCGGCGGGAGATTCGTTCCAGAGGATGTGATCTGAGGCCTGTACGCACCGAGCGGCAGATCGCGATGCGAGGAGAACGCAGAGTTGATGCTCGTGACTTCGAACATTGCAGAGACTCGGCTCATCAGGCAGTCCACCGTCGCAGGCGTGACGAGTCGAGTGGTCACGACCAATACGAACTCTGCTCGACGTGCCTCGGAGGCGGATCTCACTGACGACGCGATCGACGAATAGCGCACGAGGTCCGCGCAGCCGGTCCGAGCCGGTCACGGTCTGTGCCCACCGCTGGCGGTGTAGACGCAGGGCGGTAACGATCCGGCCGCCTCTGCGGCATCGCTTCCCCGGAAACTGCAAAAGCCCCACATGACGTGGGGCTTTCACACTAGTAACGAGCAGATCCCGACTGCCGTTGTTCCCGACAAAGCCAGCATTCGACGCCGCCCCCACTCGACCTGCGTCACCGGGTCCACGAGCCACTCGCCGGTCGGCCACTCCGCGACGCTCTCCACCTCCCCAGCATGACCGACGGCCGCGGGTGCGCGCGGTCGCGGGCGACGAGGCGATCCGCGGCTGTCAGCCCCCGCCCCGGAGCGCGACGCATGATGGCGGGATGTTCATCCCGACCCGAGCCGCCGGTCTCGAGGCGCTCGACGACTTCGTCGCGCGCGCCGGCTCCGCCTACACGCGCGAGCGCAATCACGACCACGGACCGTCCCGGAGCAACGTCTCCGGGCTCTCCCCCTACCTCCGCCACCGGCTCGTCACCGAGCGGGAGGTCGTCGCCGCGGTCCTCGCCCGCCACAAGCTCACCGCCGCGGAGAAGTTCGTCCAGGAGGTGTTCTGGCGCACCTACTGGAAGGGCTGGCTCGAGCAGAACCCCGAGGTGTGGCGCCGCTACCGCCGCGAGGTGCGCGACTTCGAGGGGCACCTCCCGACCGGCTACGCCGACGCGATCGAGGGCCGGAGCGGCATCGACGCGATGGACGCCTGGGTGCAGGAGCTCGTCGAGACCGGGTACCTCCACAATCACACGCGCATGTGGTTCGCGAGCATCTGGGTCTTCACGCTCGGCCTGCCCTGGCAGCTCGGCGCCGACTTCTTCTACCGGCACCTGCTCGACGGCGACGCCGCCTCCAACACCCTGTCCTGGCGCTGGGTGGCCGGCCTGCAGACCCCGGGCAAGACGTACCTCGCGACCGCGTCCAACATCGCCAAGTACACCGAGGGGCGCTTCTCGCCGCAGGGCCTCGCCGGCTCGGCGCCCGCGCTGGGGGAGGAGCACTTCCCGCCCCGCACGCCGATCGAGCCGGACGACGTCGTCGGCACCCTCGGCACCCGCCCCGGACTCCTGCTGCACGAGGAGGACCTCGACGCGGGGAGCCTCCTCGCCGAGCAGCCCGGACTGGCGGAGCGGCCGATCGCGACCGCGGTCGTCGCCGACCCGGGGGAGCGCTCGCCGTTCGCGGTCTCCGATGCCGTGCACGCCTTCACCGCCGCGGCGATCGCCGACGCCGCCGAGCACACGCCGGACAAGGGCGGCCGGCCGGCGCGGGTGCTGGCCGATGCGCTCCCCGCGACGGTCGTCGACTGGGCCGCGTCCGAGCGGCTCGACACCGTCGTGGTCCCGTACGCGCCGGTCGGTCCCGTGCAGGAGCGGTTGGACGAGCTCCGCTCCGCCCTCGCTCAGGAGGGGATCGCGCTCGTCACCGTGCGCCGCCGCTGGGACGGCACCGCCTGGCCCTCGGCCTCGCGCGGGTTCTTCGCCTTCAAGAAGCGGATCCCGACGCTGGTGCGCGGGCTGGACGAGCCGAAGGACGCGGTCCGGCTGTTCTGAGCCGCGGCGGGGACCTCGGAATGGCTGCTGCTGGACGTCGAGAGCGCAATCGACGAGCAGGTCGCGGACGCAGAGCGGACGGTCCCCGCGTCACGGGCGCGTGAAGTCTCGACACCGGACGTCCGCCCCGGGCCGGACGGCCGTGAGTCGCAGCGGGGACTCCGACGGCCCTGAGAGGGGGCGCGCCCAGCGCGTACCCTCGTGCCATGTCCGTTCCTCCTGCTCCGGCGACGATCATCGACGTGGCGCGGGTCGCAGGCGTGTCGCGGCAGACGGTCAGCCGTGCTCTCAACGACATGGCGGATGTCCGGGCGACGACGAAGGCGCGTGTGATCGCGGCGGCGCGGGAGCTGAACTACCGTCCGAACCGGGCGGCGCAGAGCATGGTCCGCGGGCGCCGCACGATCATCGGGCTCGTGCTCGAGGACCTGAGCAACCCGTACTTCGCGGAACTCGCCGCGGCGGTGAACCGGGTCGCGGCCGATCGGGACTGGGGCGTGCTGCTCTGCGACGTCGGCACGGACCGGGGGAAGGCGCGCGGGCAGCTCGCGACGATCGTCTCGGGCGTCGACGCGCTGGTGCTCACAGGCTGCCGCACGGACACCCTGTCGCTGCTGCCCGAGGACGTGCTGCGGGGCGGGCAGCGACGACTGCCGCTGGTGATGATCGACGGGCCCGCCGACGAGCGCTTGAACGGGCGGGTCGTGCTCGAGGTCGAGCAGGGGGTCCGGGCGGCCGTCGATCGTCTCGTCGCGCAGGGCCGGCGCCGGATCGCGTTCCTCGGTTCGGAGGTGGGGACCGACGTCCGCCGCGACGTCTTCCGGGCAGGTCTCGAGGAGCACGGCCTGTCCTGGCGGGACCTGCCGGCACTCGTCGCGGAGGAGAGCATGGAGGGCGGGATGCGCGGGGCCGGCGAGCTGCTGGAGCGGTGCCCGGAGCTCGACGCGGTCCTCGTCTACAACGACGTCATGGCGCTGGGCGTGCTCAAGACGCTGGCGAGGGCCGGGCGCCGCGTGCCCGAAGAGGTGGCGGTGATCGGCGTGGACGGCCTCGACATCGGCCGACTCGTCACGCCCGAGCTGACGACCCTGGCGATCGACAAGGCTCGGCTCGCGGAGGCGGCCGTCATGCTGCTCGAGCGGGCCTTCTCCGACGGCGGAACGGGGCCGGTGGGGGAGTCCGTCGTCGGGCTCACACTCCTCCTGCGCGACTCCGCCTGACCGCGACTGCACGGGTCGGCGCACCGAGGCGCTCGCCCGAGCTCTCCTTCCCTGCTGCAATCGGAACGTTCACGGTTCTGCGTCGACCTCTGCTAGCGTCTGGCCTGTGAACGTTCACGGCACCGCCCTCGCCCCCTCTCGCCACTCGATCGCCGCGTGGCGGAACGCCGTCATGGTGATGTTCACCCTTGGGGGCGTCACGGTCTCCACCTGGGGTCCGCGACTCCCGAGCATCCGCGATTCCCTGGGAATCGGGGACGCCGTGATCGGCCTCGCCCTGGCAGGCGTGACCGTCGGCTCGATCGCCGGCCTGGGCGTCGCGGCGCTGCTGCTGTCGAAGCTCGGTGCCCGGCGCGCGATCCTCGGCGCCCTCCTGACGACCGCTGCCGGCGTGGCCGTCGTCGGTCTCGGAGCCGGAGTCGCGGGCTCCCTCGGCATCACGATCGTCGGGTTCGTCGCGGTCGGCCTGGGGGTCGGCTCGCTCGACGTGATGATCAACGTCGAGGGTGCGGCGGTCGAGGCCGCCGTGCAGAAGACGCTGATGCCGCTGCTGCACGCGGCCTGGTCGGCGGGCGCGATCCTCGGCTCCGTGATCGGCGCCGGCGCATCGGCGGCCGGGATCCGCTTCGAGTGGCAGTTCTGCGCCGAGGCGGTGCTGATCGCGATCGCCGGCCTGATCGCGGTCCGCTACCTTCCGGCGGCGCAGGCCGTCGAGGCGAGCGCCGCGGGAGCCCCGGCCTCGAGTGGCTGGCGTCAGCGGCTGCGCGTCCTGGCCGACTGGCGGCTTCTGCTCATCGGCGTGGTCATGTTCGGCGCCGAGCTGGGGGAGGGGACCGCGAACAGCTGGCTGTCCCTCTCGGCCCGCGACGGCCACGGACAGACCGAGACGGTCGCCGCGCTCTTCTTCACGGTCTTCGCCCTGGGTGAGACGATCGCCCGCGTCGTCGGCGGCCCGGTCGTCGACCGCATCGGCCGCGTCGCCACCATCCGGATCACGGCCGCCGTCGGGGTGCTGGGGCTCGTGCTGTTCATCCTCGGCGGGCCCACCTGGCTGATCCTCCTCGGGACGGTGCTCTGGGCGGTCGGCGTCTCGATGGGCTTCCCCCTGGGCATGTCCGCCGCCGCCGACAGCGGTCCGAACCCGGCCGCCCGCGTCAGCATCGTCGCCTCCGTCGGCTACCTCGCGAACCTCGCCGGCCCGCCCGTCATCGGCGGCCTCTCGGAGTCGTTCGGGCTCCTCAACGCCTTCTGGCTCGTCGCCGCACTGCTGGCCGCCGCGTTCCTCGCCGCCGGCGCCTACGGCCGGCGCGGCACCCCGATCCCGTCCGACTGAGCACCGAAGGGCCGATCGCCGATGCCTCGACCTCTCCACCCCACCACCGACTCCGCACGCCGGCTCGGAGCGCACCTGCGCCGAGCCCGGCTGGAGCGGGGGCTCCGCCAGGAGGACCTCGCGCGCGACGCAGGCGTCGGAACCGCGACTCTGCGCCGCATCGAGCGCGGCGACCAGGACAACCCCAGCGTCTTCGTCGTCCTCCGCCTGCTGAACCGGCTCGATCTTCCCGCCGCGACCCTGGACAGGATCGTCGGCTAGCGGACGTCGATGTCCGATGCCGCGTGGCGCCTCGTCCCTCAGGACGCCCTCGACTCGCGGGGCCGGGAACCGACGTGTGGATGCATCCGAGCACGCCGGTCGGCACGGTGTCAGTGCTGGAGCAGATCCTCGATCGCCACGAGTTCGGTCGCCGAGAGGGGCGGCGCGTCGAGGGCCGCCACGTTCTGCTCCAGCTGCTGCACGCTCGAGGCGCCGATGATCGCCGAGGTGACAGCGGAGGAGCGCAGCACCCAGTTCAGGGCGAGCTGGGCGATGCTCTGGCCGCGCCCGTCCGCGACCTCCTTCAGGCCTTGGATCAGCCGCTGGTAGTCGCCCTCGAGGGCCCCGGGCTTCAGGAAGTGCCCGACCGCGGCACGCGAGTCCGGCGGGATCTCGCCGGAGAGGTAGCGGTCGGTGAGCAGCCCCTGCTCCAGCGGGGAGAAGACGATGGCGCCGATGCCCTCCCGCTCCACGAGATCGAGCAGGCCCGACTCCTCGGGCCGGCGGTCGAGCATCGAGTAGCGGGGCTGGTGGATCAGCAGCGGCACCCCGTACGCGGCGAGCGCGTCGCGGGCGGCGATCGTCTGCTCGGGCGAGTAGTTCGAGACGCCCGCGTAGAGGGCCTTGCCCTGCTGGATCGCAGTCGCGAGCGCGCCCATGGTCTCCTCGATCGGGGTCTCGGGGTCGGGGCGGTGCGAGTAGAAGACGTCGACGTACTCGACGCCGAGGCGGCCGAGGCTCTGGTCGAGCGAGGAGAGCAGGTACTTGCGCGAGCCGTGATCGCCGTAGGGGCCGGGCCACATGTCGTAGCCGGCCTTCGTGGAGAGGACCAGCTCGTCGCGGTACGGGCGCAGGTCCTCCGCGAGGATCCGGCCGAACGCCGTCTCGGCGGAGCCGTAGGGCGGGCCGTAGTTGTTGGCGAGATCGAAGTGGGTGATCCCGAGGTCGAAGGCGCGGCGGACGATCGCGCGCTGGGTCTCGATCGGCTTCGTCTCGCCGAAGTTGTGCCACAGGCCCAGCGAGAGCGCGGGCAGCTTCAGGCCGCTGCGGCCCGAGCGGTTGTAGGTCATGCGGTCGTAGCGGGTGTCGGCGGGGTGGTGGGTCATGGCGTGTCTCCAGAGAGCGGTGATGTGGTCGGCGTCGTGTCGTCAGGCCGGAACTGCCGGGGACGGTGGGTCTCGATACGCCCCTGCGGGGCTACTCGACCAGCATGTGGGGCCTGCGGGGCTGGTCGGCCGGCAGGGGAAGCCTGCGGGGCTGCTCGGTCGGCAGGGGAAGCCTGTGGGGCTGCTCGGTCGGCGGGAAGGGCCGGCGGGCGGCGTGGGCCGAGGCGGCGAGTGCGTGCGGGCCGCCCGCGACCTTGGTGACGACACGCGCTCCGGGAGCCACGCCGAGGAAGCGCTGCAGGGTGTCGGGATCGAGCAGGCTCGGGACGGTGTCGTCGGTGCGGACGGGGGTGTGGCTGTCGCTGAACGCGGGGCCGAGCGTCGTCGCCGTGTCGCTGACTCCCGAGACGCCGAGCACCGCCAGGGTGCCGGCGTCGCGCGCGGCGCGGGCGTGCTCGAGCGGGCCGTCGAGGCGGCGGGTCTCGAGGTAGGAGCGGCCCCAGTTGATCGCGGTGCCGAGGCCGTGGCGGGCGGTGAGCTCGAGCTCGGTCGGCAGGTCGAGGAAGCCCTTCGCCGGGTCCGGTCCCTCGAAGGAGTCGCAGTGCTCGATCACGAACCGCACGCCGTGCGGGTCCCAGCCGGCGATCTCGGCGAGACTCCGCGAGAACGCCGCCCGGGCCGTCCCTGCGGAGCCGCGGGTCGTCCGCGGCGCCGAGTGGAGCAGCACCGCGTCGACGACCGCGCGACGCTCGCTCTCGTTCACCGATACTGCGGCAGCGACGGCCCGCCGCACGAGGGCGAGCGCGGTCGCCCGGCGCTCCTCGACCGGATCCGCCAGCCCGATCCCGCGCTCGAGCACCGCCGGCAGCAGGGTGAGCACGTGCGTCCCCCCGCGGCGCAGCAGCCGCAGCAGCTTCGCCTCGTCGGGCACGAAGGCGCTGCCGAACGGGATCTCGAACCCCGAGCACCCGGTGACGAGCGCGATCCGCTCGTGGAAGGCGTCGAAGGCCGCCGCGTCGCGTCGCGCGTGCTCCGGCAGCGACGGGTACGCCCCGACGAGCATCTAGCGGGCGCCGTCGACCCGTGCCGCCCCGGGGAGGCGCAGGTCGCGGATGTAGGCGGCGAGCTCCAGCAGCGGTGCGCCCTCGTGCGCGCCGATGCCCTCGGGCTTCCAGCGGCTGATCGGCTCGATCGCCAGACGCGAGCTGTGCCGGAGGTAGTACTTCGCCGAGGTCGGGTAGCGGGAGTTGATCGTGTGCTCGGCGACCGTCAGCAGGCGCTGCACGGCGACGGCCGTCTCGGCGGGCTCGTCGTCGTAGTGCTCGCAGAGCCAGGCCACGTGCTCCGGGTAGATGTTCGCGGCGTAGCCGCTGAGGCCCGCGGCGCCCGCACGGAGCGAGTCGGTGAGGGAGGAGATCTGCGCGTTGTAGAGCTTCAGCCGGGTGCCCGCGATCGCGGCGAGCCGCTCCCGCATGGTGTCGAGCGAGTGCGAGGTGTCCTTGTAGAAGACGAAGCGGCCGGTCCCGGCCATCCAGGCGACGTTCTCGGTCGAGGGCAGGCGCTTGAACGGCACCGGGCACTCGTAGATCCCGAAGTCGACCCCCGGCACGGTGTCGAGGATGTGCTGCACCGTCGCGCGCCACTCCTCCTCGGTGGTGGTGAGCCCGCCGACCAGCGAGGAGATCAGGACGACCGCGTCGACCCCGGTCGCGGCCATCGCGGCGGCGGACGCGGCCTGCTCCTCCGGGGTGCCCGAGGAGACGGAGGAGGCGACCACCGGAACGCGGCCGGCGGAGCGGGCGACGACCCGCGTCGCGAGGGCGAGGCGCTCCTCCTCGGTGAGGTCGTACATCTCGCTGGAGAGCGCGACGGTGAAGATGCCGGCGGCGCCGTTGTCGATCAGCCAGTCCGTGAGGGCGTCGACCTGCTCGAAGTCGAGCGAGCGGTCCTCGCGGAACGGGGTGAGCATGACGGGCCAGCCGCCGTCGGGGAGGGTGCTGCCGGTCGTCGTCGGGGCGGTGGCGGTCTCGGTGGTGGTCATGTCGATCCTTCGGTGTGGGAGGTGGTCGGCGCGGAGAAGCGGTCGGACAGGGCGGTCGGCGGGGCGGGGCGGTCAGCCCTTGAGCGATCCGCTGACGAGGTCGAGGCGCCAGTAGCGCTGCAGGAAGAGGAAGAGCGCGATCAGCGGGATGGTCGAGACGAGGCAGCCCATGATCACGACGTTGTAGGTGTTGGGCTGGTCGTTGCCCTGGTTCATCAGCGAGTAGAAGCCGACCGTCAGCGGGAACATGTCGGTGCGCGAGAGCATGATGAAGGGGAGCAGGAAGTTGTTCCAGATGCCGACGAAGTGCAGCAGGAACACGGTGATCAGACCCGGCACCATCGGGTAGACGGCGATCCGCGAGAAGATCCGCCACTCGCTCGCCCCGTCGATCCGCCCGGCCTCGAGCATCTCGGTGGGCACCACCGCGGTGGCGTAGATGCGGCAGAGGTAGATGCTGAACGGGCTGATCATGCACGGCAGCAGCACCGACCAGTAGGTGCCGGCGATCCCGACGGAGGAGAGCAGCAGGTACTGCGGGATCGCGAGGATCACCCCGGGGATGAGCACGCCGATCAGCAGGAAGTTGAAGACGAGCTTCTTCCCGCGGAAGGAGTACTTCGCGAGGCCGTAGCCGGCGAGAGCGGAGACCGCGGTGCCGAGCAGCCCGCCGCCGCCGGCGAAGATCAGGCTGTTCAGGCACCAGGACCAGAACGCGCCGTTGCCGACCCCGAGCAGCAGGCCGAAGTTCTCCTGGAACCCGCCGGTGAAGCTCGGCCAGAGCGAGAACGTGGTGAACAGCTCGCCCGAGCGCTTGGTCGCTGCCGTGAAGAGCCAGAACACGGGCAGCAGACAGTAGACGGCCCCGACGAGCAGGACCGCGGTGGGCCAGAACGCGGCCCGCGGCCGGGTGACCGTGGGGCCCCGGCGGCGGGAGCGGACCGACTGCGCGGCCCGGCGCGGATCCTCGAGGACGGGCGGGAGCTTCGTGAGGGTGTCGGTCATGATCAGTCTTCTCCGAAGGCGCGCGACTGCAGGAACCGCAGCAGGCCGAGCGAGGCGATGAGGGTGAGGAGGGTGACCACGACCGAGGTCGCCGAAGCGGAGAACAGGTCGTTGGTCACGAAGGCGTCGCGGTAGATCAGCATCATCGGCACCCAGTCCGAGCCGATCACCGTGGTGAGCGTCACGAGCGTGTTCGGCTCCGAGAAGACCTGCAGCGCCCCGATGACGGAGAAGAGCCCGGTCATGATCACTCCCGGCACGATCAGCGGCAGCTTGATGCGCAGCGCGAGCTGGCGCTCGGAGCAGCCGTCGATGCGGGCGGCGTCGTAGATCTCGGACGGCAGACCGCGCAGCGAGGTGTAGAGGATCACCATGTTGAAGCCGACCGAGCCCCAGATCGCGATGTTCGCGACCGAGAGGAACACCGAGTCCGGTCCGAGGAAGACCGGAGCGGGCAGCCCCAGAGCGGTCGCCGCGTCGACGAAGGGGCTGACGCCCGGGAGGTAGAGGAACCCCCACATCAGCGCGGCGATCACGCCCGGCACCGCGTAGGGCACGAAGATCGCGATCCGCGAGAACCGGCCGAAGCGGGTGGAGAGGTTGTCGAGCAGCAGCGCGAACACCAGCGCGAGGATCATCGTGACCGGCACCGAGAGCAGCGCGTAGGTCAGCATCCGGCCGAAGCCGGCCCAGAGCGCGGGGTCGGACAGGGTCCGCGCGTAGTTGTCGAAGCCGACGAACGTCTCCTTCTTCACGCCCAGCCCGCTGCCGCTGACGGTGTTGCCGCGGAAGCTGAGCCAGACCGTGTAGAGCAGCGGGAGGGCGAGGAGCGCGACGGCGAGCAGGACCGCGGGGGCGACGAAGAACCAGGGTGCCGCGCGCGGGGCGAGGGTCGAGGGGCGCCCGGTCCGGGGCGCGGCGGTGGTCGTCACGGGAGCCTCACTGCCCGGCGACGTCGTAGCCGGACTTCTCGAGGTCCGCGACGGTCGCCTCCTGCACGCTCGCGAGCGCCTCCGCGAAGCTGCCCTTCTCGTTGACGGCGGCGCTGAAGGCGTTGTTGAAGGCGTCGTAGGCGACCGAGACGTTCGGCCCCCAGGTCACCGAGGCCGTCATCTGGTCGATCTCGTCGGCGGTGGCGTAGAAGTCGGTCTGCTCGGGCAGCAGCGCCGGGGCCTGCTGCAGCTCGGGCAGCTCGCGGCCGGAGAGCGCGGCGGGCCAGATGCTGGCGTACTCGATGTACGCCTCGAGGGCCTCGGTCGAGGTGTTCAGCCAGAGCGCGAACTCGCGCGCCTGCTCCGGGTGGTCGGAGCCGGTGGTCACGATCGTGCCGCTGCCGCCCAGGACTCCCGAGCTCGGGTCGGACGGGGTCCACTGCGGGATCGGCACCGCGGCCCACTTCCCGATCGTGTCGGGCGCGTTGTTCTGCAGCAGCGGGGGAGTCCAGACCGCGCCGAGCCAGCTGGCCAGCGTGCCGTCGGCGAGCGCGGCCTGCCACTCCGGAGTGAAGGTCTTGAAGGTCGCGAGGCTGCCGTCGTCGACCAGGCCCTGCCAGTAGTCGGCGACCTTCTGCGAGGCGGGGTCGTCGATCGCGACCGTCCAGGTGCCGTCCTCCTGGCTCCACCACTCGGCGCCGGCCTGCTGGCTGAGCCCGGCGAACAGCTGCGCGTCGTTCGCGGGGAAGGTCGCGAGGTACTTCGTCGGGTCCGCGGCGTGCAGGGCCCGGGCGGCGTCGGCGTACTCGTCCCAGGTGGTCGGGACGGCCAGGCCGTTGGCCTCGAAGATGTCGGTGCGGTAGTAGAGGAACATCGGCGCGGTGCCCTGCGGGACGGCGTAGTTCACGTCGTCGAACGTCGTCAGCTCCCAGGCGGGGCCGGCCGTCTCCGCCTCCCGGTCGCCCATGATCGAGGTGACGTCGGAGGCGATCTCGCTCGTGATCAGGTTCGGCAGGTTCTCGTAGGTGGTGTTCGAGAGGTCCGGCAGGGTGCCGGCCTGCTTCGCCGCGCTGAGCTTCGCGACGATCTCCGCGCCGCCGGTCGAGGTGTTGACCTCCACCTGGATGTCGGGGTTCGCCTGGTTCCAGACGTCGACGATCTTCTCGATGTTGGGGGCCCACGACCAGTACTCGAGGGTGACGGGGCCGTCGGCGTCGCCTGTCGCGGCCGGGCTGGTCGCGCCGGTGCAGCCCGCCAGGAGGGCGGCGGCGGCGAGGGCGGTCACGGCCGCGAGCGGCCTGCGGAACTTCGTCGTTCTCATCGGTGTCTTCATCCCTGCGTGAATCCTCTGCTGCTCTGCAGAAGGCGCGTCGCGTCGTGGATCCGGGTTTCGTTACCGGTAACGAACTGTGCGACAGGATCACCGTAGAGCGCCGTCCGCGACTCCGCAAGGATTAATCGTTACCGGTCACGATTCGGGGATCGGAGGGTCCGCGGTCGAGGTTCCGCGGGCTCGCGGATCCCTCAGGCGGGAGGGGCGGTCGACGCGCGCACGACGAGCTCCGGCGCCGGGTAGTCGACGGCGCCCGCCCGGTCGGACTCCTCGACCAGGGCGATCAGCGCCAGCGCGGAGGCGCGGCCCATCGCCGTGAAGTCCTGGCGGACGGTCGTCAGCGGCGGGTGGAAGAACTCCGCCTCGGCGATGTCGTCGAAGCCGACGACGCTGACGTCCTCGGGGATCCGCCGGCCGTTGTCGTGCAGCCAGAGCAGCAGCCCGAGCGCCATCCGGTCGTTCGCCGCGACGACCGCCGTGACGCCGGCCTCCGCGAAGAGCTGCGGAGCGGCCGCGTAGCCGGAGCGGGAGGACCAGTCGCCGTGCACGAGCGGACGGGTGGGCAGCGCCGCCTCGGCCATGCACTGCTGGTAGGTGCGCGCGCGGTCCTGCGCGGAGATCCAGCGCTCGGGGCCGGCGAGGTGCGCGATGCGCTGGTGGCCGAGCTCCAGCAGGTGCGAGACGGCGAGCCGCGTGCCGACCACCGACGAGCCGTCCGTCCGCTCGCCGCCGCGATCGATGTGGATCGGGATCGGGAGATCGAGCGTGCGCAGCGCCGCATCGACCTCGTCGGTGGGCGCGGTGGCGAGGATGCCCTCCAGGTCCCGGCTGCCGAGCGCGTCCAGAGCGTCGGCGAGCTCGACGTCGTCGGAGGTGTCGAGGCTGATGATGTCCAGCGAGTAGCCGGCCCGGCGGGCGGCGTCGCTCGCCCCCTGCATCGTCTTGCCCGGGCCGGTCCCGGACAGCTCGTGCACCAGTGCCCCGAGGCGGTGCGTGCGCCGGGTGGCGAGCGAGCGGGCGGTGGCGTTGGTCCGGTAGTTCAGCGTCCGCAGCGCCTCCTCGACCCGGACCCGGTTCGCCGGGCGGATGCCGCCGGTCCCCGTCAGGAACCGCGACACCGTCTGATGCGAGACCCCCGCCGCCCGGGCGACGTCGTAGATGGTCGCCGCGCGCTGCCTGTCGGCCATGCTCGTCCCCCGCCGCCTGATCCCGTGTTAGCGGTAACGATAGGGCAGTGGCCGCCCGGAGGCGGGGAGGAGGACGGGCGGGGCCGAGCCGAGAGCCGCTGACGCAGGGCTCCTCGTGCGTCCGTCGCGGTCCATGCTCGTCGAGTAGCCCGCGGAGCGGGCGTATCGAGATCCACCAGCGTCAGAGGGCGGGTGTGCAGACCAGCCGACGGGTGACGGTGGGTCTCGATACACCGCCGCGCGGCTACTCGACCAGCATGAACTGCGCCCTCACGCGGGCAGGCGCAGCAGGCCGCCGGGCGCGCGGACGGTCGCGGCGGCGACCGCCATCGCCCGCGACAGCACGGTGAGCGGATCGGCTGCACCGGCGACCAGCGCCGCGACGGCGGTGGCGAAGGCGGCGTCTCCCGCCCCCATGGTGTCCACGATCGGGCCAGCGGCAGCGGCGACCGGGACGGCCTCGCGGTGCCCGCGACGGACGTACGCGGCTCCCTCGGCCCCCGCCGTCTCGAGCACCGCGCCGGCGCCGGCGTCGAGGAGGAGCTCGGTCACCGAGGCGAGGTCGGCCCCGAAGACCAGCTCGGCGTCCTCGGCGCCCACCTTGACGAGGGCCGCGCGCGACGCCGCGGCGAGGAGGCCCTCGGCGAAGGCGTCGCGGTCGTGCAGCAGCCCGGGCCTCGGATTCGCGTCGATCGCCAGCGGAGTGCCCGCGGGGACCAGGGCGTCGAGAGTCGCCGCTTCGGCCGGGTCGTCGAACGGGAAGCCGCTGACGACGATCAGCTCGGCGCGCGCGGCGGCGGCGCGCAGCTCGCCGGTCGGGACGAGGGTGCGCGAGCGGGAGGCCGCGGAGAAGGAGTAGCGGGGCTCGCCGTCGGTGCGGTCCGAGACCGCCCGGCCGGTGCCCCGCGGCGCCGGAGTCGCGAGCAGGGGGACGCCGTGGCTGCGCAGGTGGTCGCGAAGCAGGCGTCCGGCGTCGTCGTCGCCCACCATGCCGGCCAGCAGGGCCGGAGTCCCGAGGACGGCGAGCCCGACGGCGACGTTGAGCGCGGAGCCGCCGGGGACGTCGACGGAGCCGGAGGGGTCCCGCATCTCGTCGATCAGGACGTCGCCGAGCACGAGGACGGGGCGGGCGGAGTGGGAGGACATGGCGCCTTTCCAGGAGAGTGCGGGCGCGCCGGACGGCGCCCCGGGGCGGGGCCGAGGGGAGGGGAGGGTGTCAGACCTGCGGCGCCAGCACGGACTCGCGCCGGACCAGCGGGCAGGGCAGCAGCACCGGGTGGGAGGCGAGGAGCAGCTCCTCCGCCGATCCCGCGATGAGCCGGACGAGCGTGTCGACCGCCCAGGCCCCCATCTCGTAGTGCGGGAGGGCGACCGT
This sequence comes from Rathayibacter sp. PhB152, assembly GCF_003751395.1. NCBI lineage: Bacteria > Bacillati > Actinomycetota > Actinomycetes > Micrococcales > Microbacteriaceae > Rathayibacter > Rathayibacter sp. PhB152. Next base: position 243,242 of record NZ_RJUT01000001.1, read on the forward strand.
GGTGAGCGGCGGGTGGAGGCCCTCGGCGATGATCTCCTGATTGTCGAAGCCGACGACGGAGAGATCGCGCGGGATCTCGAGGTGCAGCTCGGCGGCGGCGCGGTAGGCGCCCATCGCCATGCGGTCGTTGTAGCAGAACAGGGCGGTCGGCCGGTCGGCGCGACCCAGGAGCCGGGTGCCGGCGCGGTAGCCGCCCGGGCTCTCCGAGATCTCCTCCACGATGAGCGACTCGTCGATCTCGATCCCGGCCTCGGTCAGCACCTCGCGGTACGCCTGGAGGCGGAGCCGGGTCGCGGGCACATCGTCCCGGTTCGTCAGGAACCCGATGCGGCGGTGACCGGCGGCGACGAGCTCGGTGACGGCCGCCCGCGCTCCGCTGAGCTCGTCGGGCACCGCGGAGGGGATGCGGCCCTCGGTGTCGCGCGCGTCGATCAGCACCGACGGGACCGCGTGCAGCGACTCCGGGAGCGAGACCTCGCGGTGGAACATCGTGGCGAAGAGGATGCCGTCGACCTGGTTGTCCATCAGGGTCCGGATGGGGGCTCCGAGATCTCCGGAGTCGCGCATCGTGTTGATCACGACGAGGGTGAGCCCGTGCGCCTGCGCGGCCTCCTGCGCGCCGAGGATGATGCGGCCGGCGTGCGGGGTGGTCGCGATCTCCTCGCTGATCAAGCCGATCATCTCGGAGCGCTGGCGGCGGAGGCTGCGCGCGATGCGGTTGGCGCCGTAGCCGAGGCGAGCCGCGGTGGCGCGGACCCGCTCGCGGGTCTCGTCGCTCGCGCGCGCCGACTCGACGTCGTTGAGGATGTGGGAGACCGTGGTCACGGAGACGCCCGCCTCGCGAGCGACGTCGCGGATGCCGACTGCCTTAGGGGTCACGTCTCCCACATCCCTCACGCTCGGAGCTCGACACTACCGTCCGCAGGCCCGCTCATCCCTTGACCGCCCCGAGGGTGAGGCCGGCCACGATGTGCCGCTGCAGGACGAGGGTCAGCAGGATGACGGGGAGCGAGTAGAGCACGGCCAGCGCGGTCATCGCGCCCCAGTCGAGGCCGAACTGCGTCTGGAAGTTGGCGATCACGATCGGCGTCGTCTGCGCGCGGACCGCGGTGAGCAGCAGCGCGAAGAGGAACTCGTTCCAGGAGGCGAGGAACGCGAAGATCGCCGTCACCGCGACTCCGCCGGCCGTGACCGGGATGACGACCCGCCACAGGGCGCCGAGCCGCGACGCGCCGTCGATCTTCGCCGCCTCCTCGAGCTCGCCCGGGACCGCCTCGAAGAAGCTCGACATCAGCCAGATCGAGAGCGGGAGCGAGATCGTCGTGTGCGCGATCGCCAGCGCGAGCGAGGTGTCCGCGATGCCGAGGGTGCGGAAGATCGAGATCATCGGGGCGCCGATGACGATCGGCGGCACCATCCGCATCACGAGCGCGCCCACGATGAAGGCGCGGCCGAGGCGGGTGCGGAAGCGGGTCACGGCGTAGGCCGCCGGGATCGCGAGCACCAGCGAGACGGCGGTGCTGAGGACCGCGGTCACGACGCTGTTGATGAAGGAGGCGACCACTCCGTCGCGGCTGAGGGCCGCCACGTAGTTGTCGAGCGTCCACTGCGTGGGCAGGATCCGCGGGGGAACGGCGATCGTCTCGAGCGGCGTCTTGAACGACGTCAGCAGCATGTAGACGAACGGGAATCCGTACAGGACGACGGCGAGGGCGAGCGCGATCCAGATGATCGCGCGGGGGCCGACGCGGGTGGCTTCGAGTCCGTTCACGAGGTGCTCTCTCCTCCGGGTCGCCAGATCGTGAGGATCGCGACGAGGGCGACGGCCAGCATCACGACGAGGTACACCGTGCCCATCGCGCTCGCGAGCCCCGGATCGCCGAACCGGATCATGGTGCGGTAGATCAGCAGCGACATCGTCTCGGTGCTCTGCTGAGGTCCGCCGTTGGTCTGGATGAGGATGACGTCGAACGCCCGGGCGGCGTCGATCCCGCGCAGGATGAGCGCGACCGCGATCACCGGTCGCAGCAGCGGGATGACGATGCGGAAGAGGATCGACGGGTAGCGGGCGCCGTCCAGGCGCGCGGCCTCGATCACGTCGCCCGGGATGTTCTGCAGGCCGGCGAAGAGCACCAGCGTGACGAACGAGGTGGTGAGCCAGATGTCGGGGATCGCGACAGAGAACAGGGCGATCGACGGGTCGCTCAGCCAGGCGATCTGACCGGGCGAGGACAGGATGCCGACGCGGCTCAGGACCTCGTTGACGATGCCGAAGTTGTCGATGAGGAGGAAGCGCCAGAGCAGTCCGGCGACGATCGGAGCGATCATCAGCGGGTACAGGAAGATCGTGCGGAACACCCGCGAGGCGTCGCCGAGCGCCGTGAACAGCAGGGCGACGGCGAGGCCGAGGACGAACTCGAGCGTCACGACCACGATCGTGTAGACCAGGGTCCGCCACGAGGCGTTGACGAAGTCGGGCGAGCCGAACGCGGTGAGGTAGTTGCCGAGGCCGACGAACTCGCGGCTGCCGGCGATCGGGTCGATCTCGAAGAACGAGTCGCCGACGAACTGCAGCAGCGGCCAGCCGACGAAGACGGCGAGGAAGAGGCCCGCCGGCACCATCATCAGGGCGGCGAAGCGGCGGTCGGTGAGGGCGCGGCGCGGGGGCCGGCGCCCGGCGGGGGAGGCCCCCGACCGGGCGCCGGGCGCCGTGGTCACGTCGACGGCGGAGGTCATTCGGCCACCAGCGACTCGACCTGCTGCTGCGCGGCGTCGAGCAGCGCGGCATTGTCCGCGCCGGGCTCCACGGACTTCTGCAGCATCGGGACGAGCACGGTGTCGACGATCTGCTGCCACTCGGCCACCGCGGGGCGGGGGAGCGTGGCGGGCGCCTGGAGCGTCTCGAGCAGCGGGCCGTAGTTCTCGTAGCCCTCGACGGTGGAGTACTTCTCCAGCACCGAGATGCGCGAGGCGAGACCGAGACTGGTGTCGGCGCTGAGCTCGTTGTGGTCGAAGGCGTACTGCACGAAGTCGAGCGCCTTCTCCTGCTTCTCGCTCGCCTTCGCCACCGACAGATACCAGGCGCCGGGGACACCGGCGGGGCCGGCCTCGCCGCCGATCATCGGGGCGACGCCCACGTTCCCGGCCACGGCCGCGTCCGCCGGGATCTGCCGGTAGGCGTGCGCCCAGAAGCGCATCATCGCGGTCTTGCCCTGGTTGAACAGGTTCTGCGCGCCGGCCCAGTCGAGCTGCGCGGCGCCGGGCGGGGCGTAGGGCAGGAGGCTGGTGTAGAAGTCGAGCGCCTTCCGGCTGTTCTCGTCGCCGAGCGAGACGTCCCCGTCGGTGCCGGTGACCATGGTGGTCTCGCCGGTCTGCGAGAGCGTGGCGAGGAACTCCGTCTCGACCGCGCCCTTGACGTCAGTGCCGTAGAGGTCCGGAGTGCCGTCGCCGTCGGTGTCCTGGGTGAAGAACTCTGCGGCGTCGGTGTACTGCTGCCAGGTGGTGGGCGGCACGAGGTCGTAGCCGTACTCGGCCTTGAAGGCCTCCTGCTGGGCCGGGTCCTCGAAGAGGTCGGAGCGGTAGTAGAGGATCTCGGAGTTGGTCCAGGCCGGCATCCCGACCTTGCTGCCGTCCACGGTCGCCTCGGAGACGAGCGACGGGAACAGGTCCGCCGTGACCTCGTCGGTGTAGAGGTCGTCGAGCGGAGTGACGGCACCGGCGAACGCGGGCAGCCAGATCGCGTCGAGCGCGGCGACGTCGAACGAGACGCTGCCCGAGGAGAACTCGCTGTTGAGGCGGTTGTAGAGCCCGTCGTAGGGGAGCTCGACGAACTCGATCGAGGTGCCGGTCTCCTCGGTGTACTGGTCGGCGATGGGCTGCAGCTCGCCGTGGCCGCCGGCCTCGACGAGGACGGTCACGCTGTCCGCGCCGCCGGAGGCGCCGGTGCCGCCGCCCGCACCGCAGCCCGCGAGGACGGTGGTGGCGGTGAGGGCGACGGCGCCGACCGCGAGGAGGCGGCGGGCGGGTCGGGGGGAAGATCTGCGAAGCGACATCACTTCGGCTCCAATCGAAAGCACTGCGGGAGGGGGGTGCGGCCGGGTCGGTGCGACCGTACGACGACAGCATGCAACGAAAGCGCGCGATTGACAATACGTTTTGCCAAAACGTATTGTCACAATCATGACCACGACCTCCGCCGCCGCCGTCGAGCGACTCGGCTCCTCCGTCCTCCGTCCGCGGATCCACTTCACCGCCGAGACCGGCTGGATCAACGACCCGCACGGCGTGACCTTCCACGACGGCCGGTACCACCTCTTCCACCAGTACGTCCCCGGGAGCACGGTGTGGGCGCCGAACTGCCACTGGGGCCACGCGGTCGCCACCGACCTCCTGCACTGGGAGCGCCGCCCCGTCGCGCTCGCCCCCGGCGACGGCGACGGCGGGATCTGGACGGGCAGCCTCGTCGTGGCCGAGGACGGCGCCCGGATCCTCTACACCTCCACCGTCGCCGGGGACTACGCGCGGGGGAGGGTCCGCGTCGCTCGCCCGGTCGATGCGAGCTGGGACGAGTGGGAGAAGGGTGACGTGCTCGTCGAGCCGCCGACAGACCCGGACGTGGTCGTCTTCCGCGATCCGTTCGTGCTCCGCGAGGGCGACGGCTGGCGCATGTTCATCGGCGCCGGCACCTCGGCGGGCGAGGCGCTGGCGATCACCTACACGTCGAGCGACCTCGACTCGTGGGAAGAGGACGGGGTGGCTGCGCGCCGCTCCTCCGCCGAGCGCGAACCCGTGTGGACGGGGGCGCTCTGGGAGTGCCCGCAGGTGGTCGAGGTCGACGGCCGGCACGTGCTGATCAGCTCCGTCTGGGACGACGACGTCCTCTACTACGCGGCGTACGGCATCGGCGACTACGCCGACGGACGCTTCCAGGCCCGCGACTGGGGGCGGCTCAGCTTCGGCGACTCCTACTACGCCCCCTCCTTCTTCCGGGACGCCGAGGGCCGGCCCTGCCTGATGTTCTGGATGCGCGACGTGGCCGACGCCGAGGCGGGCTGGAGCAGCGCCCTGAGCCTGCCGCACCTGCTCGCCGTGCGCGACGACCGGCTCGTCCTGCTGCCGCACCCCGCCTGGGCGGGCGGGGACCCCGTCGCGCTCGACGAGCTCGGCCCGGAGCCGGTGCGCCTCGACTGGACACCCGGTGCCGCGGGGGAGCGGCTCGACCTCGCTCCCGCGACCGCGCTGGTCTGGACCGGTTCGGAGATCGTGCTCGAGCGCGACGGCAGTGAGCCGTGGGCGGCACCCCACGCGGGAGGCGCCGTCGCGGTGGTCCTGGACGGACCGGTGCTGGAGGCGGTGACGTCGGCCGGCGTGCTGGGCGGGCCGATCCGGCCGGTCACCGGGGTGCACGCTCGAGGCGGCGACCTCGTCGGGCGCAGGATCGTCTGACCAGGACCGATCGCCGGAGCGCGGGGGGAGTCGTCGATCCGACGGCTCCCCCCTTCGCGCGTCAGCCCGGGATCGACGGCGTGGCCCGCACCGCGTTCACGGCCCGGTCCGCGACCACCTCGTCCTCGGTCCCCGAATCGAGGACCGTGTTGCGCGTCGACGCCGCCTCGATCAGGACCGTCACGAGCTCCAGCCGGTCCGACGTCGCGGTCGAGAGCAGCGCGTCCACCTGCGCCTCGAAGGCGGATCCGCCCGAGGCGGCGCGGACGTCCTTGCCGACCATGTGGTTGCCCGAGACCTGATTGCCCGAGCCGCCGACGAGCCGGACGATCACGGGCGTCGCCCCCGCCGGTCGGACGAGTCCCGCGTCCACGACCTCGGAGAAGTGGTTGGCGAGCACGGAGTTGTCGCTGCCATCGATCCGCAGAAGGCCGAAGTCGTCGTCGAGCCCGTTGTCGATCCCGAGGAACGGCGTCCACGGCTCGTGGTCGCGCAGCAGGTGGTTGGCGGAGACGAGGTTCTCGGAGCTGCCCTCGTCGAGGAGCACCATGCCGGGGTAGAAGGAGTGCAGGCGGTTGGCGACGACACTCGAGCGCGTGACTCCGCTCAGATGCACGCTGCTCGCCCCGCGCGGGAAGACGTTGTTCGCCGTGATCAGCAGCCCGCCGTGGTTCTCGGCGCGGATCGAGTGTCCGCGCGGCCCCGCTCCGAGCAGGTTGTCGGTGACCTTCGACGCCTGGCCCCAGCCGAGCAGCTCGATGCAGCTGCCGCACTCGGCGAGGAAGTTGTCGTGCACGGAGAGCGCGTCGGCGCGGTGGATCGTCAGCGCGTGCTCGAGGTAGACGAAGCCCATCCCGGTGACGCGGAACGAGTCGTTGGCGCTCGTGACCAGGATGCCGGTGCGCCCGTTCACGTAGGTGTTCTCGGGGTGCGCGTCCGAGCCGTCGGCCTCGAAGTGCAGACCGTCGAGGCAGAAGTCGATGAACTCCACCGAGCTGATCCGCGGGCTGCCCTCGCGGCGGACGAGGAACGCGGCGCCCTCCTCCTCGGTGGCGCCTCCGTCCAGCAGCACCTGGATGCGGCTGCCGCCCGGCCACAGCTCGTGCAGGTCGGGCCACTCCTCCTCGGGCACGTTGAAGCGGATGCTCGACGACGTGAAGCCGTGGCCGGCGCCCTGGATCCGCAGGAAGCTCACGTCGATGACGACCTGGGTGCGCAGCGGGTAGTCGCCCGGCGGGAGGTGGATCACGGCGCCGGGCCTGCCGCCCTGCTGCTCGCCCTGCTGCTCGCGGGCGGCGGTCTGCCGCGCCCGGATGTCGTCGAGGATGCTGTTCAGCACCTCGCCGACGTCCCGCGTCGGATCGCCGACGGGCCAGGTCGTGACGTCGTAGTGGTTGTCGCCGGGCATGGGGTCTCGCTCTCGTGTGTGCGGGTGGTGCGGGTGATTCATGTGGTGCTGATGGACCTGAGGGGCGGAGGGGGACGCGCGCGGCGCCCCCTCCGCCCCCCGGGAGTCGGGGGGTCAGGGCGTGGGACGGAAGCCGTAGCTGGTGCTCGCCGTGCTGAACTGCGCCTCGGTGCCGCTGTCGAACACGTGCGAGTTCGTCGTGCCGGCGTCGAGGACGACGGTGTGCACGGCGAGGTTGGTGATCACGTGGTTCACGCCGATCTGATTCTGATCGCCGGACTGCACGCGGAACACGGCCGCCGTCGCGCCGGCCGGGGCGACCTGCTCGGGCGGCACGATCAGCGAGACGTGGTTCCCGGTGACCGTGTTGCCGTCGCCGTTGATCTGCACGACGCCGAACAGGTCGTCCCGGCCGTTCCCGACTCCGAGGAACGGCCCGTAGGTCTCGACCTGCCGCTCGAGCACGTTGGAGCCGATCAGGTTCTCCTTGCAGTTGCCCTCGAGCGTGATCATGCCCGGGTAGAAGGAGTGCAACCGGTTCGAGGTGATCGCCGAGCGGTAGCAGTTCTTCAGGTGCACCGAGTCGATGCCCCGGGGGAACACGTTGTTCCCGGTGATCAGGAGCCCGTTGTGCGACTCCGCGAAGAGCGAGAAGCCGATCGGCCCGGCTCCGAGGTGGTTGTCGGCCACCTTCGAGGCCTGTCCGGACCCGACGAGCTCGATGCAGCTGCCGCACTCCGCGAGGAAGTTGCCCGACACGTCGAGCGCATCGGCGTCCTGGACGATCAGGCCGCGCTCGAGATAGACCATGCCCATGCCGCGCACGCGCGTCGCGTCCGTCGCCGTGGCGAAGCGGATGCCGACCTTGCCGTTGCGGTACGAGTTCTGATCGGCTCCGAAGGAGACGCCGTCCAGGCAGAAGTTCTCGAAGGTCACCGAGCTCAGCCGCGGGTCGCCGGTGCGCGAGACGAGGAAGGCCTCCGAGTGGCCGTCGGTGTTCTCGACCTTGACGTGGCTCCCGCCCGGGTTCAGCTCCTGCCAGGCCGCGGTGTCGGAGTTGTAGCGGATGCTGAGCGAGGTGAAGCCGTGCCCCGACCCGCGGATCGTGAGGTAGCTGACGTCGACGACGACCCGCGTCTTGAGGGAGTAGCTGCCCGGCGGGATGTAGACCACGGCGCCGGGCTTGTCCGCCGGGTCCGGCTGCTTCCGCTTGACGTCGGCGATGATGTCGTTGATCACGGCGCCGAGGTCGCTCTGAGCCGTGACTCTGCTGCCGCGGACCTTCCAGAGCGTGACGTCGTAGACGTTCGAGGCGAAGATGCCCTTCGCGAGGTCGACCGCGGCGACCTTGAGGTCGTCCCTCGTGCCGCTCACAGCAGGCCCACCATGACGTAGCGGCCGGCGGCGGTCTCGAGCGCCGGTTCGACCGCGGCGGCGGCGGGCTGCTGCGCCCAGGCCGCGCCGACGGCCGTGATGCCGGCGGCCACCTGGAGGACCGTCCGGCGAGTGATGGCTGGTGTCTTCATGCGTGCTCCTCATCGAGTGCTGTCGCGAGCGGTGTCGCCACGCGAGGAGATGACAAAACGTTTTGCCACGTCCTGAGAATGAGAATAGGGCACGCACGGTCCTTAGGAGAAGAGGGAGGCGCCGCTGAGGTGGACAGCGCCCGACTGCCCCGACCGCTGGTGAGAGGGCTCGGGGTCAGGACCCGCTGAGCGCCTCCTCCTCCGCCGCCACGTCCTTCTGCACCGCGAACTGCGTGCGGTGCAGCTCCTCGTAGCGCCCCGCCGCGGCGAGCAGCTCCTCGTGCGTGCCGCGCTCGACGATCGTGCCGTCCTCGATCACGAGGATCAGGTCGGCGCTGCGAATGGTGGAGAGGCGGTGGGCGATCACCATCGCGGTCCGGCCCTCGAGGGCCTCGCTGAGCGCCGCCTGCACCGCGGCCTCTGAGGTGGAGTCGAGCGCCGCCGTCGCCTCGTCGAGGATGACGACACGCGGCTGGGCGAGCAGGAGCCGCGCGATGGTCAGCCGCTGGCGCTCGCCGCCGGACAAGCGGTAGCCGCGCTCGCCGACGAGGGTGTCCAGCTGGTCGGGCAGCGAGCGGATCAGCGGCTCGAGCCGTGCGCGGCGGAGGGCGTCCCACACCTCGTCGTCGGTCGACTCCGGCCGGGCGAGGCGCAGGTTGGACAGGATCGTCTCGTGGAAGAGGTGGCCGTCCTGCGTCACCATGCCCAGGGTGTGCCGCATCGAGGCGAAGGTGACGTCTCGGACGTCGGTGCCGGCCAGGCGCACCGCGCCGCTGTCGACGTCGTAGAGGCGTGAGAGCAGCTGCGCGATCGTCGACTTGCCGGCCCCGGACGTGCCGACGAGCGCGACGGTCTGCCCCGGCTCGATCCGGAAGGACAGGCCGTGCAGCACCTCCTCGCCGCCGCGGGTGTCGAGGACGGCGACCTCCTCGAGGGAGGCGAGGGACACCTTGTCCGCGGACGGGTAGGCGAAGCGGACGTCGTCGAACTCGACGGACACCGGGCCGTCGGGGACGGTGCCCGCGTCGGGCTTCTCCTGGATGAGCGGCTGCAGGTCGAGCACCTCGAAGACGCGCTCGAAGCTGACGACCGCGCTCATGATCTCGACGCGCGCGTTCGCGAGGCTGGTCAGCGGTGCGTAGAGGCGGGTGAGGAGGAGGGCCAGGGTGACCACCGCGCCGGTGTCCAGCTGCCCGCCGAGCGCGAGGACGCCGCCGAGCCCGTAGACGAGCGCGAGGGCGAGCGCGGAGACGAGCGTCAGCGCGGTGACGAAGACCAGCTGCAGCATCGCCGCCCGGACCCCGATGTCGCGGACGCGGGCGGCCCGGACGCGGAACTCCTCCGCCTCCTCGTCGGGTCGGCCGAACAGCTTGACCAGGGTGGCGCCGGGCGCCGAGAAGCGCTCGGTCATCTGCGTGCTCATCGCGGAGTTGTGGTCGGCTGCCTCGCGGCGGAGCGCGGCGAGACGGCTGCCCATCCGGCGCGCGGGGATGAGGAAGATCGGCAGCATGATCACCGCGAGGACGGTGACCAGCCAGGACGTGCTGAGCATGACGATCAGGGTGAGGACCAGCGCCACGACGTTCGTGACCACGCCGGAGAGCGTGCCGCTGAAGGCCTGCTGCGCGCCGATGACGTCGTTGTTGAGCCGGCTGACCAGGGCGCCGGTGCGGGTGCGGGTGAAGAACGCGATCGGCATCTTCTGCACGTGATTGAAGACGGCGGTGCGCAGGTCGAGGATGACGCCCTCGCCGATCCGCGCCGAGTACCAGCGGGTGACGAGCGAGACCCCGGCGTCGGCCACGGCCACGACGGCGATGACCACGGCGAGCTGCACGATCGTCCCGACCGCACCCCGGGCGACGATCGTGTCGACCACCCGGCCGGCGAGCACCGGCGTCGCGACAGCGAGGAACGCACCGACGACGGACAGGCCGATGAAGAGGAGGAGACGGGCGCGGTAGGGGACCGCGAAGGTCATGATGCGGCGCACGGACTCGCGGGAGATGCCGTGCTTGCCGCTCTGGGCGGAAGAGATCCGGTAGAGGGAGCTCCAGGCGACGCCTTCCATGCTCATGTGGTGAGGTCCTTACTTGCGGTGCAGGGGGGGGGCGAGAAGGGGGCGGGATTTATGCCGCCGCCGACGAGCAAAGTTGCGCTACGGGACGGCTCGGCTGGCGAAGGACGGGGTCTAGCTACGGGGATGCCGAAGTTGTGTCAGGTGTTCGGGGCGTCGTGGTGATCCCGGCGTGGAGCAGCTGTAGACGGCCGCGATGCACGCTGCGCTGCGCGCGAGGCGGTCACTACGCTGATCGACCCACCCGACCGCTCCTAGCCCACCGAGACGGCGCAGCGGGCTGCAGTCCGCACGACCTATGAGCACGTTACGCCCCGCTCCTGTGCAGAACGGTGCCATTCCCCTGCGGAGAAGGTCCCACCGGGTGGCCATGCGCTCGGCCTGAGCCGCCGTCGGCGAACCGGGGCTGAACCGGGCGGACCAAAGCGAACCCCTCACCCGTTCGCTCTAAGTCCTTGCCGCGAGCCCTGATCGCGTGACACCACTTCGATCGCACCAGTCGATTTCGACGCGCAGACGTTCTGAAGTGACGCGGTCACCGCGTCGCTGCTGCTTGCCACACCTCGAACTCAGGGTTATCCGACGCGACCAGCCAGGTGATCTCGAACGCGGAGTCGCTCGCCTCTCCCGTGTCGTAGTCGAAGCCTCCGGCGTAGGAGGCGAGCCATCCGGTCTTCTCGATATCCGGGATCGTCTTCTGTGCGTAGTCCAAGCCGCGCTCCGCGATGAAGGCCTCGTACGTCGAAGGCGACTCTGCGAGTGCGATGTCCCTGTCGCTGACGACTTCGACGAAGAGCGAGCTGGATCCCTCGGCGCGCGCGAGGTCGTCGACTATCGCTTTGATCTGATCGCGGCCGGCTGTGGTGGACGCTTCGACTCCTTCCGCGAACATCCAGTACTGGGTGAGACCGGCATTGCTCTGACCGCGGTCCGTCGACACGATCTCGTAGGGCACGCCGTTATAGGTGGAGACGTCGGCGGGCTCGGTCGGTACTGCCGCTGGCGCCTGCGTAGGAGCTGAAGTCGGGGTCTGTGCGGGCGCGGCCGACGTAGGCGACGTTGAAGGAGCTGCAAGCTCCTCGTCGTCCCCCGTGATCAGGCTCACGACGGTGATGACGGCCGCGAGGATCACGAGGACGCCTCCGACTCCTCCGATGAGGAGCCACGGTGGCTTCGGCTTAACGCGTCGGAAGGTGAGGCTCGTCCGCAGCATCGGCTGCTCCTGCTGGGAGACGAGCTCCCAGCCCTCCTTCTCCCACTTAGTGATCGAACGGCTTTCAAGGCCTCGGATGGTGGTGACCGTCTTGGTCTCGTACCGGATCTCACCGTCGGGCATTGCCTACTCCTCAGGTGCCGCCGATGAGGTCATCGCGCATGCACCCGCTCGAGCATAGGAGGCGCCGTGCGGTCGTGAGCCTCAAGACGCTCGTCTACTTCGTGAGGGTTTCGACCCGGTCGACGATGGTGTCGACTGTTTGTCCGGCGAGGATCGTCGCGACAGAGCGGCTACGACGGAGGGTCCGATGATGTGCAGCCCCACGGAGGAGAAGAGCCCGACAGTCGTGATCCGCCGCACGACTCGAGCCAGATAACAAGCTTGCCGTTATGGCTTGGTGCGCCCAAGACGTCGTTGTTGAGTCGGCTGACGAGGGCGCCCGTGCGGGTGCGGACGAAGCACGCGACCGGCATTTTCCGCGCGTGGTTGGAGACGGGTGTGCGGAGATCGAGGATGACGCCCTCCCCGATCCATGCCGAGGACCAGCGCGTGACGAGCGAGTCCCCGGCGTCGGCCACGGCGACGAGCGTCATGACGACGGCGAGCTGCCCGATCGTACCGACGGAGCCCCGGGCGACGATGGTGCCGACCACGTGGCCGACGAGCGTGGGCGTCGCGACGGCGGGGAACGCGCCGCCGACGGAGAGGCCGAGGAGAAGGAGAAGGCGGGTGCGGTAGGGGTCGCGCCTCCCATGTGGTGCAAGAGGCAGGGACCAGGGAGCACGGCCCGAGGCGTCGCCCTGGGTCAATAGGATCCTGCTACATGCCAACGAGGGAAGTCAGACTTGAGTAACAATCACGCCACGTTCATCTGGTCGATCGCTGACCTGCTTCGGGGGAGCTTCAAGGCTCACCAGTACGGCGACATCATTTTGCCCTTCACAGTGCTCCGTCGCCTCGACGCGGTGCTTGAACCGACGAAGCAAGCAGTGTTCGCGGCGGTGGAGCAGGCCGCGGCCGACGGCATTCCGGTGCGGGCGTCGCTGCTGCGGAACAGGGCGGGACACTCCTACTCCTTCTGGAACGAGTCGAAGTTCGACCTGAAGACCGCCCTCGGCGATTCGGAGAACCTCGCGGCGAACCTGCTCGACTTCGTCTCCGGGTTCTCGGAGAACGTGAAGGACATCTTCGACAAGTACAAGATCTCTGACCGGATCGCAGAGCTTGACGAGCACAACCTCCTGTTCCTAGTCGCGCAGCGCTTCGCGGCGGTCGATCTTTCGCCGGCGCAGGTGCCGAACGAGGAGATGGGGCACATCTTCGAGGAGCTCATCCGCAAGTTTGCGGAGGCGTCGAACGAGACGGCCGGTGAGCACTTCACCCCCCGGGACGTGATCGAGCTGATGGTCGACGTGCTGCTCGCCCCGGAATCGGACACCCTCGCGAAGGCGAACGTCGTGCGGTCGGTCTACGACCCGACGGCTGGCACCGGCGGCATGCTCTCGGTCGCTGAGGATCACATCCGCAGCGCGAACCCGTCGGCTGTACTCACGCTCGCTGGCCAGGAGATCAACCCGCAGTCGTACGCGATCTGCAAGGCAGACATGACCGTCAAGGGCCAGTCGGTCGACGCAATCTACTTCGGCGACACCCTCATCAACGACGGCCACGCTGGCGCGACCTTCAGCTACGGACTCTCCAACCCGCCGTTCGGCGTCGACTGGAAGAAGCAGCAGAAGGATGTCACCGACGAGCACACCCTTCGCGGTTATGCGGGGCGCTTCGGCGCCGGCCTGCCGCGGGTGTCGGATGGTTCGATGCTGTTCCTGATGCACCTGATCTCGAAGATGCGGACCGCCGAGCAGGGCGGTGGGCGCGCGGCGATCGTGCTGAATGGCAGCCCTCTGTTCACGGGTGGTGCGGGGTCGGGGGAGTCGAATATCCGCAAGTGGGTGCTCGAGCGCGACCTGCTCGAGGCAATCATCGCGTTGCCGACCGACATGTTCTACAACACCGGGATCGCGACCTACATTTGGGTACTCGCGACGAAGAAGAGCGCCGATCGAGTCGACAAGGTGCAGCTGATCGACGGGACGAAGCTGTTCCGCAAGATGCGCAAGGGCCTCGGCTCCAAGCGCAACGAGCTGGGCCCCGACGACATCGCCACGCTGGTGAAGCTCTACAGCGGTGAAACGGACGAGGCGCGTTCGAAGACCTTCGCGACGGAGGACTTCTTCTACCGCACCATCACGGTCGAGCGGCCGCTGCGGCTGAACTGGGCACTCACACCGGACCGGCTGGCCGTCGCGCGGGAGACGAAGGCCCTGGCAAAGGTGGAGTGGAAGGACTTCGTCGTGTCAGTGGAGGAGGCGGAGATCGGGCCGACCACGGACCTCGCCGAGTTCCGCAAGAAACTCAAGCGCCGGCTCGACGGCAACGGCGTCACGATGACTCCCGCGCAATACAAGGTCATCCTAGGCACGCTGTCGAAGCGAGACGAGAACGCGCCAATCGTGAAGGACGCAAAGGGTCACCCTGAGGCTGACGCCACACTTCGCGACACCGAGAACGTCCCATGGACCGAAAACATCCACGAGTACTTCGAGCGCGAGGTGACGCCATTCGCCCCAGATGCGTGGATCGACGAGTCGAAGACGAAGGAGGGCTGCGAGATCCCCTTTACGCGGCATTTCTACCAGTACGTGCCACCACGCTCGCTCGAAGCGATCGACGCCGACCTCGAAGCGGTACTCGGCCGCATCCGCACCCGACTCGCGGCGGTGAAAGCGTGACGGACCATCGACCCAGATCAGGCAACGAGTCCGTCGAAACCGATTGGCTCGGTGCGCTGCCGTTCACCTGGAAGCGGGCTCCACTACGGCACGTTGCCAGAATAGTGAACGGCGGCACACCATCGCCCGATCCGTTGAACTGGGACGGTCCGATCGCGTGGGCGACACCGGTGGACCTCGGCTCGGTTAATGGTGGATTTCTTGGTAAAACCGGCAGGACACTGACGGTAAAAGGCCTTCTTGGGGGATCCGCAGCTGTCGGCCCCGGATCGGTCCTCGTGTCAACTCGTGCGCCGATTGGCTATGTGGCGCTCAGCACAGAATTGACCGCTTTCAACCAAGGATGCAAAGCCCTCATTCCGAACCGCTCCCTTATTCCGGGCTTTCTGCTCTACATTCTTCAGGCTGCGAAGTCGGAAATGATGCGACGTGGTCAGGGAACGACGTTTTTAGAGATTGCATCCGGAGCTCTTGGTTCTATGCACGCGCCGGTCCCGACGGAGGAAGATCAGAAGCGACTGGTGAGCTTTCTCGATCGGGAGACGGCGGAGATCGATGCGTTCATCGCGGATCAGGAGGAGCTCATCGCATTGCTCGCCGAGCGCCGCGCCGCGACCATCAGTCGTATCGTAAGCAAAGGCCTCGATCCGACGAGCAAGACGAGGGAGAGTGGTGTTCGTTGGCTCGGCGACGTGCCAGTTCATTGGCAAGCGGGGAACATTCGCCGTTTCGCCACCATGAAGACCGGTCATACTCCTAGTAGGTCGAAAGGAGAGTACTGGTTAAATTGTTCAATACCATGGTTCACGCTCGCCGATGTATGGCAACTTCGACGAGGCCAAACTTACCTTGGAAAAACTAGTACCGAAATCAGCCTTTTAGGCCTTCAAAACTCTGCAGCGGAACTTCTTCCTGCTGGAACGGTGGTTCTTTCCCGAACGGCGTCAGTTGGATTCTCGGGTATTATGCCGCAACCGATGGCAACCAGCCAAGATTATTGGAATTGGATCTGCAAACCGTCACTGCTTCCGAAATATCTTTGGTATCAATTCCTTGCAATGCGGCCTTTCTTCGGTTCGCTTGTACATGGGTCGACGCATAAGACTATCTATCAAGCGGACGCCGCAGCTCTCGGGATCGCTGCGCCCCCTGTCGACGAGCAGGAGTTGATCATTGGCTACCTCGATCGGGAAACTGCAGAGCTTGATGCCGCGATCGCGGATGCGCGCGAGGCAATCGCGCTGTCGAAGGAGCGGCGGGCCGCGCTCATCTCGGCAGCGGTGACGGGCAAGATCAATGTGCGCGGCGTGGCCTGACGGCGGCGGGCGTTGACCGGGGGTAACTGATGGCGATCCAGCACGAGGACGCGTTCGAAATTGAGCTGTGTGAGTACCTCGCGGCGCACGGGTGGGAGTACTCCACTGATGACGAGGGGTACGACAAGGGGCGGGCACTGTTTCCCGCCGACGTGTTCGCGTGGTTTGAGGAGACGCAGCCGGAGCAGCTCGACAAGCTGGTGAAGCCGGGCGCGAACGAGGCATCTCGAGAGCTCGGACGCAAGCAAATCCTCGATCGCATAACCACGGCGCAGACGAACGATCCGATGAATGGGGGCGGCACGCTCAACGTGCTGAAAGCCTCCGTCGGAGTGTTGAACGCGAAGTTCTCGCTCTTCCAGGCACGGCCCGCGACCTCGCTCAATCCGAAGACGGCCGGACGCTTCGCGGCGAACCGTCTGCGCGTGATGCGCCAGGTTGTCTACTCGAGCAAGAACGGCAACCGCATCGACCTCGCCCTGTTCGTGAATGGCATACCGGTGTCCACGATCGAGCTGAAGACCGATCTGACGCAGAGCCTCTCTGCCGGTCTGAAGCAGTACGCCCAGGACCGGAAGCCGGAGGGTGAGCCGCTGCTGACGTTCGGACGTGGTGCTCTCGTGCACTTCGTCGTCACGAACGAGGAGGTGCACATGACGACAAAGCTCGACGGGCCGAACACGCGCTTCCTCCCCTTCAACCGCGGCCGAGCAAACGGCGCGGGCAATGCGGCAATTCCGGGGACGAGCCCGACCGCGTACTTCTGGGAGGAGATCCTCGACCGGGGTACGTGGCTGGATCTTCTCGGGCGGTTCCTGCACTACAGGTTCGAGGAGAAGACCGACCCCATCGATGGGAAGAAAACGTACGCGAAGTCGCTGCGGTTCCCGCGGTATCACCAGTGGCGGGCCGTCACGAAGCTCGAACGGTCCGTGCTGGAGGAAGGCCCTGGCCACAACTACCTGATCCAGCACTCCGCCGGCTCGGGGAAGACCGACTCCATAGCGTGGGCTGCGCACCGGATGGCGCAGCTGCACGACGCGGACGGCACCAAGGTGTTCGACGGCGTCATCGTGGTCTCGGACCGGCAGGTCCTCGACGGCCAGCTGCAGCGCGCTGTCGAGCAGCTGGAAACTACGTCGGGTGTGTTCCAGCCGATCACGCGCGGTGGAGATGCATCGAAGTCCGCGCAGCTCGCGGAGGCGCTGCTGGCGGGGAAGCAGATCATTGGGGTGACGTTGCAGACGTTCCCGCATGCGTTGGCCACGATCGAGAAGCACGCGGGTCTTGCCGGTCGCCGGTACGCGGTCATCGCGGACGAGGCGCACTCCTCGCAGAGCGGCGAGGCCGCGTCCTCTCTCAAGCAGGTCCTCACCGCCGGCGCGGCAGATGCCGATGAGGCGGGGGAGGGGTCTGCGGATGTCGAGGATGTGCTTGCAGATGTGATGGCGCGGAAGGTCGGGGTCGGAACGATCTCGTTCCTGGCGTTCACGGCGACGCCGAAGGGGAAGACGGTCGAGCTGTTCGGCCGCGAGGACGAGACGGGCACCAAGCGTGCGTTCGATCTGTATTCGATGAAGCAGGCGATCGAGGAGGGCTTCATTCTCGACGTGCTGAAGAACTACCTCCCCTACGACCTCGCGTTCACCCTCGCCCACACCGACCGTGCGACCGGGGTGGATGTGGAGATCGACACGGTGAAGGCCAGCAGTGAGGTGATGCGGTGGGTACGGCTGCATCCCACCAACATCGCTCAGAAGGTCGCCGTGATCGTCGAGCACTTCCGCACGAACGTCCGCAGCGAGCTCGGCGGCCGCGCGAAAGCGATGGTCGTCACCGGGTCCCGCAAGGAGGCCGTGCGCTACAAGCTCGCCATCGACGCCTACTTGAAGGACAACAAGCTCGACGGTCAGCTCGGGGCACTCGTCGCGTTCTCCGGGTCTGTGCTCGACGCGGAGTCTGGGCCGAAGGACTTCACGGAGACGTCGATGAACGCGGGCCTGAAGGGGCGGTCGTTGGAGGCGGCGTTCGCGGAGGATGAGTTCCAGGTGATGATCGTCGCGAACAAGTTCCAGACAGGGTTCGACCAGCCGCTCCTGGTGGGCATGTACGTCGACAAGAAGCTCTCCGGGATCACGGCCGTCCAGACGCTGTCTCGACTGAACCGGGTGATCCCCGGGAAGGAGAACACGTACGTCATCGACTTCGTCAACGACCCGGACCAGATTCTCGAAGCGTTCCAGACCTACTACGAAGACGCTGAACTGACCAAGCCGTCAGACCCGAACATCATCCACGACATGCTCGGCAAGCTGCGCAGCATGAGCATCATCGACCCCCACGACGTCGACGCCGTCGTCGACGCGTGGCTCACCAAGTCCAGCCACAACACCCTGTACTCGCACATCAAGGCGTCCCGCGACGTGTTCTGGACCCGCTGGAGCGACGCCGTCGATACCTCCGACGACCTCGAGAAGGGCCGCCTTGACGAGTTCCGCCAGACCGTCTTCGCGTTCGTGAAGGCCTACGACTTCCTGTCGCAGATCATGGACTACGGCGACACCGACATCGAGAAGTGGGCGATCTTCCTGCGCGTCTACCGCCGCGTCATCGAGCGCCAGGACGCAGAGCCTTCGGCGATCAATACCGACGACATCATCCTCACCCACTACCGCCTCCGAAAGCTCGATGCTCAGAACCTCGGCCTCACGACAGGCGAGACGGGTCAGCTGGCCGGCGTCACTGCGGCAGGGTCGGCTCAGCCGAGAGAGGCGAAGTACGGGCTGCTGCAGGACGTGATCGACAAGATCAACGGCCTGTTCGCCGGCACCGATGTCGACGAGATCAACGGCGTCAGCGCCACAGAGACGATCCTCCGTCACGTTGTCGACAACCCCAGAATCCAAGCCGAAGCGATGGCCAACACTCCCATCGACTTCGTAACCTCACCCACCATCGCTGCCGAACTCGAAGACGTCATCTACGCCTCCGCCGCCGGCCACAGCAACGCCATGAAAGCGCTTCTGCAAAAGGGCGACTTCGCCTCGATCGTGGGCGTGCTTGTCGAGATGGGGCTGTATGAGAAGACTCGGAGCGAAGCCGAACGTGCGGCATAGATCAGCTAGAAGCCCTGCTTCCATGAAACCGAGTACGGCATTCAACCCAGACGCCGTCCCCGCAAAGCGGAGCCAGTTTCAAACGGCATGGATAGGGGAACCTGCACCATTGTGAGGAGAATCTGCCAATTCCGTTAATCGGCGGTACATATGGAGGATGAGATATTGCAAGATATCGAACGCACCGCATTTCCGCGCCAATATGCGTCTCCTGAACAGCCGCCCACTCTGTGGGGCGGCCAATTCGAGTGGTACTGGGGTGTCCCCGACACCCTCCGTGCGGTCGCGCTGGAACACGGCCAGCGAGCCGTTCCCGCCGCACCGAGGGACGGAGATCCGCATCCTCAATTGAGGGGTTATTGGACAGCCCTGCAAACTCTGCTGATGTATCGCCTGGGTTGGACCCGTCCAGATCTAGGGCTCGCCTGGTGGTACGACAAGGGAAAGCCCACCGACGATCCTACCCTAAGGCTAATCTCCGAAATATGGGACTCAGACGGCAATCTTGACATCTTCCTTGGTGCTGCTCTTCTTCGTCGCGGCCGGTACCCTGTTGGACGGCCCAAGCCAGACTGGGTTGAACTGCCACCTCACGTTCGACCCTTGCCGCGACGCTGGCAGCAGTGGCTCCGCGAGGTCGAGACTCCGACTCGCGGAGTCAACAAATATTCTTTCTCGCTTGACCCCGCTCACCCAGGTGATTCTCTTCATCTCTACGGCCATCTGGGTGAGGGCGGCGATTCTGATCCTTCGGCGTTCCTTGTCCCAACTTCGTCAGAGAATCGGACGGCCGTGTTCGTCACGTCGACGGCGGACTCCTGGTATGGCGATCTGAGGAATCGGGGTAACAAGCTCCCAGTCAGCGGTGTGCAGTCATGGAAAGTTGAGGTGTTCGTGAAGCCGATCGGGTACCTAGGAACCTACCGCAGATCGATGCAGACAGGACTGTGGTTCACCGGCCGCCATCTATATCACGCCGCGGGAAACTGATGCCTGACGATCTACCCACTTGTGGCGCGCGCACGATGTTCGAAGCGCGCGTTCCTCCGGGGCGTCTCACGCTGTTTATCAGCAAGCGCGCGACAGGACTACCAGTGGCGCTACCGTTCGTCCTCCCCGATGAGCGCGAGGAGTTCTTCCAAGGAGATCTGCTGCTCCGGGTCGGCCCGTCTTCCTGTGAGAGTCACTCCCTCCGCCGTGAGCACGTCCGCGGGGTTGCGCTTGTCTTCCGTGTCGGGCCAGCGGAACTCTTCAGCAATGGTGCCGTCCCAGGTCAGCACCCGGTAAGCGTTCACGCACCTGCTGCATCCGGCGAGATGTCGCGCCATGGCCTGTGCGCCGGTGCCGACTGCTTCGGCGAGGTTGTTGTAACTCGTCCAGCGCCCTGTGGGTAGCGCGTCGAGGATGGAGTGCGCTTGGGACCAGTCGAATCGCCTGGAGTCGCTGAACCGTTCGCGATACTGGGCGAGTACCGGCTCGTCGAGGGCCGGCATGGCCCAGATCCTTCTGGCTTGCGCCGCGAGCGAGGCCGCGCGTCGCTCGATACTCGACGCTTCCCACCTTTCGAGTTGCCCGAGTCCTTTGTTGAGGCGGAGGGGGCTGTCGCGGAATCCACCCGGCATGTCCCGCTTCTCGCGGAACGGCCGGTCTGAGTACTCCGGGTTGTAACCGGTGAGGGTCAAGTTGCCGAGCGTGTGCAGGTAGCGGTCGTGGACGGCCTCCCAGTCGGTTCCGAGTTCCTGCTGCCAGTCGCGGGTGATGTGCTGGGGCATGATGTGCTCGATGGTGTACTCCGCTGTGGAGACTTCTTCCTTCCGGCCGTGGTTTTCCATCTCGCGGAAGAAGTAGCCGCGTCGCTTGAGGTGGTACATGTCGGCGGTCTTCAAGGCCTCCTCGAACTCCTCGTTCGTGGGGAAACGCCTGTAGTCCGGAAGCGTCAGGAGCCGACTGCAGACGCTCTCGACATAGTGGGCGGTGTCGATGGAGGAGGAGAGGGTCGCGAAGGTCTTGTTCAAGCTGTTGGTGGGGATCCTGCAGACGGCGCGGCGGAACAGGTACGCGATGATCGCGTCGAGGATCTCGACGAACTCGCGGCTGTCGAGGACGCCCGCGATGTAGTCCGAGTAGAGGCGCAACTGGAAGGGGTAAGCGACTGTAGCCAGCTGGTCGAGCTCACGGAAGCGCTTAGCCAGTGCGGGATCTGTCTCCGCGCCGAGCGCCATGGCCGCGAACCAGCCGGCGTGGCGGTTCAGGTCGGTCACCAGCTGGTCGCGGTCGGTCCCGTTCCGATCCTCATCCGAGGCATAGCTCTTGAAGGCGTCGTAGATCTCATCGATGCGCGGGATCGCGAGTGTTTTCACGGTGAGGAAGTGGCGCACGAACTCGTCGAACCGGCTCTCGTCAGCCCCCTGGAACTGTCGCTCCATGGGGAACCAGTAGGCCTCGTAGAGCCGCTCCTGCCTGGACGGCGACAGGTCCATCAGTACGAAGTTCCTGATCAGGTCGGCTTGGGAGAGCTTCTTGCCGGTCGCGTTCATCGACTCGAAAACGAGCTGCGGATCGTCGGTGCCCCGGGTCAGCTTCACGTCAACCACGACCAGCTTGGCCAGGCCGCGGCAGACGTCGATGATGGCGTCGCTAGATGCACCGCGCAGGAGGTCGACGAAGTAGAGGTAGTTGGTGACGACCCGTGAGGTCGTGGTCGGCAGAGGAGCGTTCTGAATAACGGCCTTCAGTGCCTCCTTGTCCCGCTGCGAGAGAATCAGCTTGAAGAACCCGTCCCCGGACTCGTACTGGTTCGTCAGATACAGCCCGCGGATCTTCTGCGGGGCGAACCCAGCCACCGGCTCCCGCTCCTCCTCGGGAAGCTCGTCCAGACGAGCGGCGACAGCTGCGAGGAGCAACGTCACTGTCGTGACTCGTTGCTGACCGTCGATGAGGAGGTCGGGCTCGCTCGATGTCCGCGTCCCCTGGCCTCGCTCGATGTAGACGATCGATCCAGTGAAGTGGCTGCTCAGCTCATCGCGTGCGCCTGCCCTAGTGATGTCGTTCCAGAGCTGTCCGCACTCCGCTTCACCCCACGAGTACACCCGCTGGTAGATCGGCACGACGAAGCGGTCGGCTTTCTTCAGCAACTCCAACAGGTTGGCGTCCACAGCTTTCACAGAGTGTCTCCTTCAAGGCCCTCGTCTCACGCAGGCGGCAAGGGGACCTCGCCGACATGCGCCGGGTTTCGGACCCGTCAGGCGTCCCGCCCGGGTCACAGTATCGCTCAGCGTGCGACGATCCTTCATTACCAGGGCCAGCGAGACGTCCTCTGGACTCTCGAGCGGTTGTGTTCAGCCCCTACGGCTGTGGGATGTAGCGGTCACTGGCGCCGCGAGGCTCGCGCAGGCGACGACTCATCGCGCGGTCCGCACCCGAAAGCTTCGCGGATCGTTATTGCACCAGCGAGCCTCGGTTGTTGGTGATGTGCGGCATTATCAAAGCATGGGCTTCTTCTCCTCTGCGCTGAGCAACGGGCGTCTTTCGTTTCCGGGCGTGTCGGAGGAGGTGGTTTTCCGAGCTGTGCTGACGGCGGCAGCGCAATGCCGCATGGCAGTGCAGAACGCCGATCCGGCGTCCGGGTTCGTGCTGCTGCGGGCGAAGAGCTCCTATCGGCACTGGGACGGCAACATCTCGGTGTCCGTTACGGGCGAGCGGTCCGGCGCCGTCGCGACAATCTCTGGCGCCACGACGTCTAACTCCCTCCTGGGAGTGACGGGCAAAACCTCGCAAGGAGAGCTCGGCTTTGCGCGGGGACGGCTGGATTCGGCCATCCGGCGCGCGGTGTCGCTGGCGGGAACCGGATCCCCGTCCACTCCCGCAACCAAGGAGCCCTCCGCGTCGGCAGCGGGTGCCGATGCTCAACCTGCGAGCTCGCACCAGAAGCTGTGGTCGTCCCCGTTTGGTGACAAGCGGGACAAAGCGGTAGTGACCGTCTTCGACGACGCCGTGGAGTGGACGCACCGCGGCGTCGAAGCGGCAATCACCCTCGATGCAGTGGAGACTGCAGACGTCGTCGACTCGCCTCAGGGCGGGGCGCTGAGAATCACGGCATATGGTCGCGAGTATGTGTTCGCGCTCGACCTTCACCGGGCGAGGATCGGCGCGTCGACAGTCACGTCTCTAGTGGAGGAACACCGCGCATTAGCGGCCCAGACGGCTTCTGAAGTGCTCAGGAGCGAGGAATCGGCCCAGCCGAGCTTGACTGCTTCGGACGCCGTCACTCCCGCTGGCGGATCGGGCCCTGACGTTGCGCAGCGAATTGCAGCTCTTCACGGCCTGCTGACCTCCGGCGCCATTACTCAGGAGGAGTACGACCGCAAGAAATCCCAGTTGCTCGAGCTGCTCTGACATGGTCGTTTGGAGTAGGGCCGACGACTCGGCTCCTTCAGTTCCTCAGTTCCAGCGAGCCCATTTCCACTGAAAGTACAACTCTGGAATCACGTTCGGGGACGAAGGTTGAGCTCTCCTCAAACGTATAAAAGTACCCGACGGAAGCCGTTAGGCGAATACTCTGCCCCTCAGTCAGATCTTTCTGCTGAAGAGGTGAGTCCTCCGGAAGAAGAATCGGAGTGATTTTGAAGCGTGGACCTGTTTCTAAGCCGTCGACGTCGCCTGCGACAATGGTGGCTGTAGAATATACGGCTCTTTCGCTATCAATAAGGAAGGTTATATGGCCATCAAGTTGAATCGATGCTCCGCTGTACTTTTCCACGAATTCCCGCACCGAGGAGCCGGAGACTGGTCCGGACACCAAGGCGGCGAAGTCCTCGCTGTTTTCGACTGTTAGTACATCCTCGCGCGAACTCGACGCTTCGGGCGTCGAGTTGTCCGATGATTTCGTCTTGTCGTCAAATGAGTGATACGAGATCACTATCTGTGCGCTAGTGGGGAATGCATCTCCCTCTCGAAAAGAGCTCTTATCGCCGACCGTTACCTCTTCGATTTCGCCGGGGCTCTTTAGCCAGCCGGTTACCAGATCGCCAAGAGGGGCTGCTTCGATCCTTGTGAAGCCAGCGTCGCGCAGTGTTTCGGCTACATCCTCGTACTGTTCCCCTTTTATTTCGTCCGAAGATGCAGGCATTGAGGCATTTCCGTCTATGGCACTATCGGGACTTGCAGCGCCGCATGCGGTTAGTGTAAGTAGAAGCGCCACTGCGACGCTGGCCGCGACGGATTTTCCTGCCAACTGAAGCACCTTTTCTCTGAGTGTTGAGGAACTAGCACTCGCTTGTTCCGATTCATCAAGGCTACCTGACTGCTGACCACAACGTTGCGAACGATCGGTTCCTAACGATCGGTCAGGCCATAGTCCATTGTGGCGCACGAACTCTGAGTGACCTAGAGGCGAGCGTCGGTCGAGGCGTGCATCTAAATCGGGACACCCATGGTGGGGGAGGTGGGCCGCGAAGTCGACTCGATTCGAATACGAGCTAAGCAACTCTGTCGCCCAAGGCGAAATTATGGCGTTTTTCGAGACGTCTGAGGTTCAGTCCTAGCGCCTCCGTGGCCGGCGGTGCGGGCTTCGCTTCAAGGTCGGACGACCGACGGTGACCACGCGTGTTCGAGGTACAGTTCGGGATCACCCGCCCCACTGGCCGAGATCGACCAGACATCCGTATCCCCCGCCGCCCCTTCCCGCGGCAGCCCGTACAGCAGCGTCCCGTCGTCGAGCCACACCACCTGATCGTCCACGCTCCGCTCCTCCGGCAGCACCGTCTCCACCCCCGACGCCAGGTCGAGCACCGCGATCCGCCAGTCCGGCACCCCGTCCCCGACGTCCTTCTTGTACGCGACCCGCGTCTCGTCCGGCGACAGCGACGGGCACTCGGCCGTGTCGTGGATCGCGGTCATCGTCCGCGCCGACATGCTCCCGCGCACCAGCCACGTCCGCGACCCCGACGCGGCGGTCGCATAGAAGGTGTCCCCGTCGTCCGCGAACGTGACCCCCCACAGGTTCCGGTCGGCGGCCGTCAGCGGCGCCCCGGCGACGCTCAGCGCGAAGGATTCCAGATCGCCCGGGTCCGGGACGGCCGGGTCGAGCGAGCGGATGACGGTCTGCGTGGAGAACGTGGTCGGCGCATACGAGTGCCCGGTGACGAACGCGGTCGTGCTCAGCATCCCGTCTCTGATGCGGGCGCGGCTGGGGATGCCGGGCAGCGGCCACGTCTGCAGGGTCTCGCCGTCGGCGCCGGTCAGCACGGCCTCGAAGGTGGTCAGCACGCCGCGGTCGGTCCGCAGGCAGAGCTCCATCGACTCGGTCGCGGCGACGCGGTCGCAGGCGCGGTCGGTGAGGGTGCGCGCGGCGCCCGGGTCGGCCAGCGGGACGGAGGCGACGAGCCCGTAGCCCTGGCCGCTCGCGGTGTTGCGGAAGACGATCCGGTCGCCGTCCGCGGGGGCGCCGGTCGAGACGGCGACGGCTGAGTCGGCCGAGGCGCGCGCCTGGTACCGCGCCCAGGCGCCGGCCCCGTACACAGCCGCGCCGCCGAGCAGGGCGACGGCGGCCAGCACGGCGATGATCCAGCGCGCGCGGTCCGAGAGGCGGCCCGCCTGACCGGCCGTCATTCCTTCTTCTCCGCGAAGCGCTCGCGCAGCAGCAGCACCGCCAGGGGGAGCGCCACCGCGAGGCCGACGGCGACGGCGATCATCGCGCCCTCCCGGCCGAGCCACAGCCACAGCGCTCCGAAGCCGACCGAGGCGAACAGCCGCGCGACCGCGACGACCGTCTGGGCCGCGGCGATCCCGCTCGCCCGGATCTCGGCGGGCACGCTCGCCCCGGCGACGGCCGCGAGCACGCCGTCGGTCGCCGCATAGAAGGCGCCGAGCAGCAGCAGGCAGGCGATCGTCACGGCCAGCCCGGAGGCGGGCGACGCCGCGAGCACGTAGACGGCGAGCAGCAGCACGTGGCCGGCGGCGAACATCCGCGCGCGGCCCCAGCGGTCGGCGAGGCGGCCGAACGGGATCGCGAGCGCGAGGTACGCGGCGTTCGTCCCGACGTACAGCAGCGGGAACCACTGCGCCGCGAAGCCGCTGCGGCTCTGCAGCACCAGGTAGACGAAGCCGTCGCCGACCGTGAGCAGCCCGAGCAGGCCGGCAGCGAGCAGGAGGCGGCGCGGGCGCCGGTCCCAGAGGCGGCGCCAGGGCAGCTTCGTCCGCGCCGCGCCGCTGGCGATGCGCGTCCGCACGTCCGGCACGAACAGCAGCAGCACGACCACGCCGAGCGTCGCGAACGCGGCCGACAGCACGAAGACCGTCGAGTAGCCGTCCGGCACGAGCAGCAGCACGACGAACGCCAGGAGCGGCCCGATCGTCGCGCCGACGGTGTCGAGCATCCGGTGCACGCCGAAGGAGCGGGCGAGCGACGCGGGCTCGGACGAGGCGGAGATCATCGCGTCGCGGGGCGCGGTGCGGATGCCCTTGCCGAGGCGATCGACGGTGACGACCGCGGTGAGGGCCGCGGG
Organism: Rathayibacter sp. PhB152; assembly: GCF_003751395.1. Taxonomy (NCBI): domain Bacteria; kingdom Bacillati; phylum Actinomycetota; class Actinomycetes; order Micrococcales; family Microbacteriaceae; genus Rathayibacter; species Rathayibacter sp. PhB152. The sequence goes on from NZ_RJUT01000001.1 coordinate 269,643, forward strand.
GCCGCTGCCGACCAGCAGGCCCAGGCGCGCGATCGCAGACACCCCATAGCCGGCGAGGGCGACGAGCTTGGGGCGGTCGGTGCGGTCGGCGGTCCAGCCGGCGCCGATCCGGACGAAGGCGCTGACGCCCTGGTACAGCCCGTCGAGGAAGCCGTACGCGAGCGTCGACATGCCCAGCGCGGCGGTGATGTAGAAGGGGAGGATCGCGGCGGTCGACTCCGAGGAGATGTCGGTGAAGAGGCTGACGATGCCGAGGGCGATGACGGCGGGGGCGATGCGCGACGGGCCGGTGCCGCGCGCGGGCTGCTCCGCGGCGCCCTCGGGCCGGTCGGACAGGGAGATGTACACGTCTAGCCGCCGCTCGGGTGCAGGACGGCGATGAGCGAGTAGCTCATCCGCGGGGTGCCGGTGGGGGTGACCGAGAGGCTCACGCTGTCCTCGCCCGCGGTGAAGACCATCGCGGCGCCGTCGGCGGGGGCGTCGACGGCGGCGGAGGTGAAGCCCTGCGCGGCGAGCGAGCGGCGGTAGCTCTCGACGATCTGCTCCGCATCCAGGGCGACGGTCGCGGTGAGGCCCGAGCGCAGCGCGTCGCCGGCGGGCTCGACCGAGCTCGAGGCGACGACCGAGTCGGGCAGCGGGGCGACGACGGCGGAGGGGTAGCCGGCGACCAGCGCGCGGGTGGCGCTCGCGGCGGCCGGCAGCGGCAGGGAGACGAGGGCGGCGCGCGGGGTGGAATCGGGCAGGCCGGTGTCGACAGGGGCGGGGCCGGAGACCTCGAGCGGGGCGGAGGGGTCGGCGACGGCGGCGGGGTTCGACGGGTCCTGCGGGGTCACGGTGGCGGCGGAGGTCGCGCTCGGGGTGGCGGCGGCGCCGGGGGAGGAGGTGGTGCCGGAGGAGGGCGCGCCGGGGGAGGAGCTGGTCGCGGAGCTGGTCGCGCCCGCGCTGATCCGGGTGCCGTCGCCGGGGCTACCGGCGGTCGCGTCGAGCACGAGGGCCCCCGCGACCAGCACTAGGGCGACCGCTCCGGCTCCCACCAGCAGGCGTCGTCGAGCGTCCAAGGGGTCTCCGAATGCGGGCGCACCGACGATCGTGGCCGGCCAGGATCCGTCCATCCGCGTCGGGTCGCGTCTCGCGGAGCATAGCCCTCGCGGGGCCCGACTGCACCTGTCGATACGGTGAGCGGATGAGATCGAGGCGGGCGGCGGTCGCGGGCGTCGTGCTGCTCGGGCTGCTGACCGGGTGCGCGGCGGGGCCGACGGCGGGCGTCGACGAGCAGATCCTCGCCGCGGAGGAGCTCGGCGACGGCGCGGTGGGTGCCGCGGAGTCGCTGCATCCGGTGGTGATCGGCGCGGACCTCCGGGTGTCGGTGCGCGGTGGCAAGCCCTCGGCGCGGCACGACGACGAGCGCTTCGTGGAACTGTTCCTGCGCCTGGTGCCGCAGGGGGCGGGGCCCGAGGCGAGTCGGGAGATCCAGGAGGCGATCGGCAGCGAGCTGCTCGCCGACGGCTGGGTCGCGGACGAGCTGACGCAGGACGCCGCGGAGACCGGCGAGGGCGCCGAGCTGTGGTTCACCCGGCCGGGCGCCGAGGGCACGGCGACCTGGGACGGCGACTCCCCGGGCGACTGGCACGTCTCCGTTTGGGACCGCCTCGACTACGTGCAGATCGACGTCCAGAGCCCGTTCGCCCTGACGACAGAGACCCAGTACGCCACCGCCGACGCGGTCGAGGCCCGCCACCCGGAGTGGCGGAGCCCGGACGGCGTCCTGCCGTGACCACGTGCTGCGGGAGTGGCCGTCCCATGCTGATCGAGTAGCCCGCATTGCGGGCGTATCGAGATCCGCCGTTCTGCTGGACGTATGGTCTCGATACGGGGTCTACTCGACCAGCATGCACAGGGGCCGGTCGTCGATACATGCTGATCGAGTAGCCCGCTCCGCGGGCGTATCGAGATCCACCGTTCTCCCGCGGTCCGGCCGTCAGGTCAGGCGCTCCGTCAGGTGGACGGCGACCTCGTCGCCGAGGTCCTTGCCGAGCTTCTTGCGGAGCTTGGCGCTGATCGAGAGCATGTGGCCGCCGGCGCCCGTGGGCATCAGGCCGGCGGTGAGCGGCTCGCCGTCGACGCTCGCGACGACCTTCACGGCCTTGCCGGTGCCGAACAGCGCGGCGGAGTCCGGCACCTCCACGCAGGACCAGAGGTCGCCCTTCACGGTGACGCCGATCGGCGCGGTGAAGGCGACGTCGATCGGGCCGACGCCGTTCATGCCGGGACCGCCGCTGCTCGGCTCCGGAGTTCGGCTGCGCAGGTCTCGTCGTGGTCGGGCATCGTCGTCCTCCGGGTGTCGTCGGTGCGGCAACCCAACCACAGGAGGCGTCAGCCGGTCAGCCGGTCGATCTGCTCCACTGAGAGCGGGCGGTCGGCGTACAGGACGACTCGGGCCGTCGGGTCCGGGCTGTGCGCGTCGGGGCCCGTCCACGCCCGCACGAGGCCGAGGCGCTCGACGGCGCGGTGGGAGCGCCGGTTCTGCTCCGCGACGACCGCGGTGATCGGCAGATCCGGGCGGAGGAGTGTCGCTCGGGCGATGCCCGCGGTCGCGATCTCCTGCGCATAGCCCTTGCCCCAGTGGTCCGGGTGAAGGGTGAACGCCACGTTCCACGCGGTGCCCGCGAGGAGCGAGCAGCCGCCGACGCCGATCAGGCCGGGTCCGCCGCGCGGGCTCCGCTCGCGGACCACCCAGCTGCTGAGCCCGTCGCGCGCCCACTGCTCCCGCCGCCGGTCGAGCATCGCGCGGGTGTGCGCGCGGGAGGGATGCAGGAGGAGGGGATCGCCCTCGGCCAGCCGGGGATCCGAGTAGAGGGCGAAGAGCTCGTCCAGGTCCGTCTCGGCGGGTCGGTGGAGCAGGAGCCGCTCGGTCGTCTCGACCGGGCTCGGCTCCGCGCCGTCGCGCTGATCGTCCCCGCCGTCCACCGGGCGAGCCTCTCACGGGGCGCCGTCGGGGTCGAGTAGCCCGAAGGGCGCTGCCTGCCGGTCGAGGCGGCAGCAGGGCACTGCCTGCCGGTCGAGGCGGCAGCAGGGCACTGCCCGCCGGTCGAGTAGCCCGACGGGCGTATCGAGACCCGGCTCCGGAGGACAGTGGATCCGCTTGGAAGAGACGCCCACAGAAATGCTGGTCGAGTAGCCCCGTAGGGGCGTATCGAGACCCACCACCGCATGCACGTCGGCCTCTTCCCCGCCCTGCGCTGGCGCCGAAGGCGCCCTCTCCGCTCGATACGCCCGTGCTCCTCTGGCGCTGCTTCATCGCGGACCCGCTCTTCGCCTCGCACGGCGTGCCGTTCCGGCTGTCCCTCTCGCCCTGCGCGCCGGCTGACCGCGGGCTCCGGACTCAGACGGCGATCCGGCCGCCGTCGACCGGGAGCACCGCGCCGTGCACGAACGAGGCGCCGTCGGTGGCGAGGAAGACGATGGCCTCGGCGACCTCGGACGCCTCGCCCGGGCGACCGGCGGGGCCGGCGGCGGCGAGCTGATCGAGCGCCTCGCCCATCGCGGCGGTGCCCTCGGTGCGGGTCGGGCCGGGGCTCACCGCGTTGACCCGGACGCCGGCCGGGCCGAATTCGGCGGCCCAGGCCTTCGTGAGCAGGACGAGTGCCGCCTTGCTCGCTCCGTAGAGCGCCATCCCCGCGGCGCCGAACTCGGCGACCATGGTCGTCACGTTGACGACCGCGCCTTCGCCCCGCTCCGCCATCGCCGGCGCGAGCGCGGCGACGAGGAAGTAGGGCGCCTTCACGTTGAGGGCGAAGACGTCGTCGAAGCCCTCCTCCGTGGTCTCGGCGGTCGGCCCGAAGGGGAACACGCCGGCGCTGTTGACGAGGACGTCGACGCGCCCCGTGACCGCGGTCGCCCGGCCGGCGAGGTCGCGGGCGCTCGCCTCGTCGCGCAGGTCGGCGAGCAGGAAGTCGGCGGTGCCGCCCGCCGAGCGGATCCCCTGGACGACGGCCTCGCCGCGCTCGGCGCTGCGGCCCGAGACGAGGACGTGCAGGCCCCGCGCGGCGAGCTGCTCGGCGGCGGCGCGGCCGATGCCGCTGGTGGCGCCGGTGACGAGGGCGGTCTTCTGCTGGGCGCTCTTCTGCTGGTCGGTCTTCTGCTGGTCGGTCATGATCGTCCCTATCTGAACCGATCTGTTCGGCTACGAGATGTGACTGTACAGATCTGTTTGGTAAAGTCCAACCCATGAGCTCGACTCCGTCCCCGAAGGTCCGCCGCCGACCGGCCCGCGAGCGCGCCATCGCGACGGCCGACCGCCTCTTCTACGAGCAGGGGATCCACGGGGTCGGCGTCGACCTGATCGCCGCCGAGGCGGGCATCTCGAAGGCGAGCCTGTACACGCACTTCCGCACCAAGGACGACCTGGTGGTCGCGTACCTCGGCGGGCGGAGCGCCGCCTGGCAGGCGCATGTGGCGGCCGAGCTGCCCGGGCGCGGACGGACGGCCTCGGAGCGCCTGCTCGCCGTGTTCGACCTGCTCGGCGAGTGGTTCGCCGAGCCCGGCTATCACGGCTGCCCCTTCATCAACGCGGAGGCGGAGTACGGCGAGGGTCACGTCTCGCACGCCGTGACGCTGCGCCACCGCGAGTGGGTCCGCGACCTGTTCACGGGACTCCTGCGCGACGCCGGTGTCGAGGACGCGGACGCCGCCGCCCTCGAGCTGTGCCTCCTCTACGACGGTGCGATGGCCGGCGCCCAGGCGGACCCCGCTCGCCCGTGGGCGGCGGCCGCGCGACGAGCGGCGGGGCGGCTGCTCGGCTAGGCGCCTCCTCGGCAGGGCGCCTTCTCGGCTCGGCGCCTCCTCGGCTCGGCGCCTTCTCGGCAGGGGGCGTGGGGGCTAGGGCGCGCGTCGACGCGAGCGCGCCTCGTCCTCCCGGCGGCTCAGCCAGCCGGGGCCTTCCCGTCGCAGCCGCTCGACCTCCGGGCTCGGCGACACGGGCGCGCGCCGCCGCCCCCGCACGAGCTGCACCTGCTTGACGACTCCCACGACGACTCCGGTGCCGAAGAACGGCAGCCCGATCCCCGCCACCAGCCACAGCGGAGCGTGCCGGCGGCCCCCGCCGACGACCGCGGCCGGGTCCCAGCCCACGTCCGCGGCGAGCACGACGATCATCGCCACGAACACGCCGCTGAGCACGGCCAGCGTCCACGGCCGGGCGAGGAGCAGCGCCTGCGCGCGCTCCGACACCCTCCGCTTCGCCATTCCGCGAGCCTAGGCGCCGGGCCGTCGCGCCCGCGATGCCCGCGGCGGTCCGTCCGGACGCGCTCGCGGCCGTGCACCCTCCGATCGCTCGCAGCGGGGCGACCGCGTCGGGCGCCTCTGCTGGAGAAGCGGCTTCGGTCCCGGCTCGCTCCGTCCCGGCTTCCTCAGGGGAGCGGATCGAGGTGAAGGCTCGAGGTGCCGGCCCGCTCGGCGCTCGTCCGCTCGAACTCGACGGTCCGCGCCGGGTCGATCCCGGCCGGCGTGTCGATGACGTAGCTCGCGAGGACGTGGCTCTCCCTGCAGCCGATCCCCTCCGGATCCGACTGCAGTCTCGTCTCGATGCGCAGCCGGTCGGGAGCGAGCACCTCGAGCAGCACCGGCTCGTTCAGGCACTGCCCGCTCCCTCCGGTGGTGATCACGAACGAGCGACCGCCGTCCCGCCACTGGATCGGCAGCGCCGTCGTCGGATCCTCGATGGGCCCCCAGTACCCGTGGCGGTAGACCGCGCCGGTCGGCGAGAACGTCGGCTCGACGGCGGGCGCCGTAGCGGCGCCCGCCGCCTCGGGCCACACCTCGGCGTCGTTCGCGAGTACCCACAGGCCGACGCCGAGAGCGACGATCGACGCCCCGACGCGCAGCGCCTTCGTCTCACCGCGACGACGAGGAGGGCGTCGCGTCGGGTGCGAAGGAGGAGTCATCGATCCAGTGTCGTCCGGCGGCCCGCGACACTCCACCTCGATCGGCGATCACGTCTCCCCCCCCCCCCCCCCCGCGGAGTCGTGCGCGCTGGTCCTCCTCCTACCGGGCTCGGGTCCGCCACCAGAACGCGTCCTCCCAGGCGGCGGGGTCCTGGTCGTAGTCGTCCGCGGCCGCCCGGTACCGGCTGTACGCGCGGCGCGCGCGTTCTTCGTCCCACTCGCGGATCGAGACGTCGTTCAGGAGCTGCCCGCCGAAGTGCACGATCTCGTCGCGGTATCCGCCCATCGCGTCCAGCATCCAGTCGCTGTGGTCGTCAGCCGGCGCTCGGGTGCGGAGGTAGTCGGTCCATCGTGCGTCGAGCTGGGCTCGATACGGGTCCACCGGGCGATCGTGAGAAGAGGGCAGCTCCATGCCGGGAACCCTACGACTCCGTCCGCAGTCGCCCGAGGGCTGTCGCATTCCGGTGAGACGAAACCGGCGCCGCGGACGTCACCGAGTGAGAGTGATCAGAGGGTTGGGTGGGGTGTGTGTCCCTCTCGGTCGGGGTGTGGATCGGGTCAGCTCTTCGAGCCGGTGAGCGCGAGCGTGCCGCCGAGGCCGATCATCATCACGCCGCCGGTGCCGGTGAGGGTCGACATCCGCTTCGGCGACGACGCGAACCACGAGCGCGCGGTGCCCGCGGCCAGGGCCCAGACGCTGTCGCAGATCAGCGCGAGGGCCTGGAAGGTGAAGCCGAGCAGCAGGAGCTGCGCCCAGACGGGGCCGGCGGCCGGGTCCACGAACTGGGGGAGGACGGCGACGAAGAAGGCGACGGTCTTGGGATTCGTGAGGCCGACGACGAAGCCCTGGCGCAGGAGGGTCCACGACGACGCCGGGGCGGTGGCTGCCGTGCCGGCGTGCGCGTGGCGGTGGCGGATCGCCTGCACGCCGAGCCACACCAGGTAGACGGCCCCCGCGAGCTTGAGGACGGTGAAGGCGACGACCGACGCCGCGACGACGGCCCCCACGCCGAAGGCCACGGCGAAGATGGCCGGCATGATCCCGAGCGCGTTCCCGAGCAGGCTCAGGATCCCCGCCCGGCGGCCGTAGGCGATCGATCGGCTGATCGTGAAGAGGACGCTCGGCCCGGGGATCACGATCAGGGCCACCGAGGCGAGCGCGAACGCCAGGAAGTGCTCGGGGGAGATCATGCCCGAACAGTAGCGCCGCGCCGTCCCGAACGGGGATCGGCCACGTCAGTGCTCACCGAGGTCGTCGCCCGGCTCGACGTCCGCCAGTCGGAAGGGGCCCTCGTGGAGAGGGCCGCGGCTCCACATCGCGACGGTGGCCCAGCCGAGGTCGGAGTGGGCGACGCTCCCCTCGGGGATGCTGCGGGTGAACAGGGCGTAGTCGACGCCGTCGAGGGGGAGCGCGGTGACGTCCCACCCGTCCCGGTCGCGGGCGAGAGCCTGGGCTCGTTCCTCCGTCGCCCTCATCGCGGCGCGCGCCTCGTGCGTCGGCAGGCCGATGGGCAGCACGTCCAGGAGCAGGGAGCCGACGGCCAGGCTCGCGGTCGCGACCGAGTCCGTCACCGTCCCGTGGACGGAGCCCCGAGGTCCCAGCCGGGTGCCGGTGCGCCGCATCGTGCGGATCGTGAAGCGGTGCTCCGGCGTTCCCCGGTCGACGGCGATCAGCACCTCGTCGAGCGGACCGTCGTCGGTGCGGCCCAGGCCAGTGACCGTCCACGGCTCCGAGATCGGCGGGAGGAGGGTCAGCATCCTGCCATCCAACTCGGCGGCCGTCGTCCTGCCAAGGCCGTGGCGCGCATCGAGGACCCGTTGCGGAGAGTGCAGGTCCGCAGGTCCCCCGTGGGGGCGTGCTCCGGCTCGTGAATTGCGCTCGGGCTCGCTGGAAACACGCGGAACGACGTGCCGGAGGGCGGATCGCGTGCCCGAGGTAGTGGGCGGGTGCGCTCCGGCTCGTGTAATGCGCTCGGGCTCGCTCAAAACGCCTGGAACGACGAGCCGGAGGGGATTCCACGAGCCGGAGGTGCGCCGCCGGGAGCGCCGTCGGGTCAGCCCCGCTCGACCAGCGCCCGCAGCGCGTCGCGGACGAAGCGGGCGCCGGTCGCCCCGCCGTAGTGCGCGGCGAAGCGCTCGTCGGCGACGTACATCTCGCCGAGGCCGAGCAGGTACTCGTCGCTCGGGGCGCCGGATGCGTCGCGGGGCGTGCCCGGCACCTCGGCGAGCCATGCGCGCTGCCGGTCGGCGAGCGCGAGCGCCTCCTCGCCGGCCGGGTCCGCGCCGCTCGCCGCGGCGGCGGTCCAGGCGCCGGCGAGGTCCGCCTGCCGCCGGAGCCACTGCTCGCGCTCCTCCGCGGTCATCGAGCGCCACCAGCGGTCGCCGTCGGCGTAGGCCGGCGCGCCCCAGCGGCGCTCCACCTCCTCGCGGTGCTCCGCGTGGTCGAACCCGTCGAACATCTCCTCGGCCATCGGCCCGTTCCCTTCTCTCATCGCCGCGACGGTCCCGGCGACCGCGCGGATGCGGCGGTCGAGCCGCCGGCGCTCCTCCCGCAGCACGTCGAGGTGCCGCTCGAGGGCCACCGCCGGCTCGGTGTCGCGGCGCAGGATCCGCCCGATCTCGGACAGCCCGACACCGAGGTCGCGCAGCAGCAGGATCCGCTGCAGCGTCACCAGCGCGGCCGCGTCGTAGTAGCGGTACCCGTTCGCGCCCAGCCGGCTCGGCGGCAGCAGCCCCTCGGCGCCGTAGTGCCGCAGCGTCCGGCTGGTCGTGCCGGCCAGCCGCGCCACCTCGTGCGCGGACCACTCCTGCGCCGGCCCTTCGTCCTCCACCGCGTCCTCCGTTCCCGCCTCCCGGGCGGATCCCGGGGCGATGGAAGCGACGCTACGGGTTGACGCAGCGTCAGAGTCAAGTGCGTCCCGGATCGACCGCAGCGCCCTCCGACCAGGACCCTCAGGCGCGGGGGCGGGCTTCGGCGGGCAGCGCCCGGTACTCCTGCCAGGCGACGAGGAGCCCGGCGCGGTCGCCGTCCGGGTGCTCGGCGTGCCACGCGCGGGTGAAGCGGTCGAGCTCGAACTGCGGATCGATCGGCCGCGGCTCGCTCGATCGGGAGGCGTGCCAGAAGGCGACGGCGTCGGCGAGCGTCCCCCCGTCGGCTGCGAGATGCCGGCGCACCGCGGCGTCGAAGCGGAACGACGGTCCGACCTGCTCGAGGAACCAGGCGCGGAGGTTCTGGAGGCGAGACGCCCGCGCCCTACGGTGGAGGCGTGACCGTCCGCCGTCCCCTCAGCCCGCTGTTCTGGTCCCTCGCGCAGATCGGGTCGCGGGCCCGCGTCGGAGCGCCCCGCGGTCTCCCGGAGCCGAGCACCCGACTGCCCTCCCCGACCGGCCTGCGGATCCCGACCCGGCACGGCGTCGTCCGCGCGGTGGTGCAGCGTCCCGCCGTCGACGACCCGGACGCTCCGGTCGTGCTGCAGCTGCACGGCGGCGGCTTCGTCAACCGCTACCCCGAGCAGGACCTGCACATCGCGCGGGCGATGGCCGATCGGCTCGGTGCCGTCGTGGTGCTGCCGGACTACGACACCGGGCCGCGCGTGCAGTATCCGGTCGCCGAGGAGGAGGCCTGCGACATCGCCCGCTGGCTCCAGGCGGAGACCGGCGCCGGATGGTCCGGGGACCGGCTCCTGCTCGGCGGCGTCAGCGCCGGGGCGAAGCTCGCGATCAACATCTGCCAGCAGCTGCACGCGGCGTCGCTGCCGGCTCCGCTGGCCGTCGCGCTCGTCGTCCCGGTGACGGACGTGATCCGGACGGACCGGACGTCGGGCGTCCGTCGTCCGGCGATCAGCCCGTTCGTGCAGCGCTTCGTCGGCTGGGCGTACTTCCCGGACGTCCCGCGCCAGCAGGAGCCTCTCGCGTCGCCGTCCCGCGACCTCGCGCTGCCTGCGGCGATGCCGCCGACGCTCGTGCTGACCGGAGGGGACGACACGCTCGCCCCCGAGGGCGCCGAGCTCGCCGCGCGGCTCCGGAGCGGGGGCGTGCGCACGGAGCACCACGTCTTCGTCGGCTCGGACCACGATCTCCTCGCCGGGCGCGATCGGGCCGTGGTCATCGAGGCGCTCGACCGGATCACCGGCTTCTTCGCCGCGGAGCTGAGACGTCCTCGTCCTGACGGCATCACCGCCGGGTGAGGCCGCTGCGTTCTCCCTCGCCCCGGTGACCCCCGGCTCGATCGCGGGCGACGCCACCCCGTCGCGCCTCCGCCTCGCCCTCGTGCGGGTCCGAGCCCGCGGAACGCGAGGGTCGGTTCGTACAGTGGAGGCATGAGTGTGATGAAGGAGACGGGCACCGTACGACGGACCGGACGCGGGTGGACACGGGCGTCGCTCGTGCTGGGCGTTCTCGCCGTCGTGTCGTACGCGATCGGATACCTGGCGGTGGCTCACCTATGGCGGGGCGATCCCCTGGTGATCGGGATCGCGACCACGCTGCAGTACGTCCTCCCGCTGGTCGGCGTCGTCGTCGGTCACGTGGCGCGACGACGCGAGGGCCCTCGCCGCGAGTCGACGGTGGGGCTCGTGCTGTCCTACCTCCTGCTGGCCGTCGCGGTGGTGCCGGTCGTCATCGGGTCGTTCGGGCTGCTGGCGCGCTGAGGCGACCCTGAGCGGGAGGGGTGCCTCGGCGTCGGCGCAGGGCATGAAGAGACCGACGTCCTCGGGGTGGGTGGGTCTCGATGTGCCCCTTCGGGGCTACTCGACCAGCATGTGTGCGGGCGTCGCTTCCCAGGACACCCACCCTTCCCGGTGACGCCGCGCCACCAGCTGGAGTCGCGCGGTGCCGTCACCTCGAAAGCCTCGAGGACGGCACGGTCGAGCTGCTCCGCCGGCGAGGGGAGTCGTGCGGGAGCGGCTGTCGTCGCCGGAGGGCCGGTGCAGCCCTTCGGATACGATCGACCACCGTGCCTCGCCGTTCTCCCGCCGCCCTCAGCGCGAGCATCCGCGCGGCGGGGGAGCGGCTGTTCCGGGAGCGCGGCTACTCGCGGGTCACCGTCCGCGAGATCGCGGCGGAGGCGCAGGTGGATCCCGCCGTCGTCGTCCGCCGGTTCGGGTCGAAGGAGGCGCTGTTCCTCGACGTGATGCAGGTGAGCATCCAGGACCGCCCGGAGCTGGACGTGCCGCTGCGGGACTTCGGGCGCAGCTTCGTCGCCTCCCTGCTCGCGGACGAGCGCGACACGCAGGCCGTGTTCCTCGCGCTGGTGCGCGGGGGGAGCGAGCCCGCGATCGGCGCCCGGCTGCACGCCGTGCACGAGGAGGCGTTCGTGGCTCCGCTGCGGGCCCGCATGACGGGGCCGGACGCGGACCTGCGCGCACGCCTGGCCGCGGCGCTCGTCGGCGGACTGCTGCACTCCATGTGGGTGGTCGGCGACGAGGTGCTCCTCGCCACCGACCACGAGCAGATCGTCGAGCGCTACGGCGACGCGCTGCAGGGCCTGCTCACTCCCGCGGACCGGTCCGGCCCGCCGGCGTCCGCCTGACTACTGCACGGACCAGCCGCCGTCGCTGGGCAGGATCGCCCCGTTGATGTTCACGCCGTCGTCGCTGAGCAGGAAGGTGATCGACGCCGCCAGCTGCTCCGCGGAGGCGACGGAGGGGATCGCGCTCTGGAACGGGGCGAGCCGGGCGCTGCCGGCCTCGGAGACGTTCGGCGGGAACGGGATGCCGGTGGCGACGCCGCCGGGCGCGACGGCGTTCACGCGGATCCCGCTGCCCGCGTACATGAACGCGGCGCTCCTGGTGAGCCCGACGACGCCGTGCTTGGAGACCGTGTAGGCGTTGCCGGACGCGTTGCCGCGCAGTCCCGCCTCGGAGGCGACGTTGACGATCGATCCGGCCGCGGCCGCGAGCATCGCGGGGAGCACGGCTCGGGAGAGCTTGAAGCCGCCGGTGAGGTTGATGGCGATCACCCGGTCCCACACCGCGTCCGAGGTCTCGTGGGCGGGGGAGAAGTCGTCGTTGATGCCGGCGATGTTGGCGAGGCCGTCGATCCGCTCGCCGGCCGCCGCGACGATCGCGTCGATGTCGTCCTGCTTCGTGATGTCGCCGGCGACGGGCACGATCTCGGCGTCCGGCAGCGAGGCCGCGAACTCCTGGAGCCGCTCGGCCGAGATGTCCACGGCGACGACCCGGCCGCCCTCGCGGGCGATGCGGGAGGCGGTGGCGCGGCCGATCCCGGACGCCGCGCCGGTGACGATCACGGTCCTCCCCGCGAAGCGCCCGGCGGTGACGCTCTCACGCCAGCCCGCGCTCTCCACGGCCTCGGGCACGACGCCGCCGTTCGCCCGCAGCACCAGATCGTCGACGACGCTCTGCGGGAGCTGCCCCTGACTCAGCGCGACCAGCTGCTGCAGCGGCAGCGAGCGCACCGGCGCCAGCTTCGCCTCGTCGAAGCCGCCGGCGGCGCCGCCGAGCACGTCGCGGATGAGCGCGGAGCCCTCGGGGTGGTTCAGCCATTCCCCGATCGAGCTCTGGGCGGTGAGTGGGGCGGTCGTGGACATGCGTCCTCCTTCTGGGTGGTCGAGCAGTGAAGTCAACTTAGTTGACTTCACGCGTTCCGGCCACTACTCGCCTCGACCGCTGCTTCTGAGGGCGCCGTGACGACCCGGCGGCGGCGGGGGCGAATCGCACAGGACACCGCTAAAGGTGCTAATCGGAGACTGTTCTTAGTAGCTTTCGACGGCTCTCCCGCCGGCCGCCGTCCCCTCGTCGACGCGCGCCGGGCCCCGCCGTGGGCCCGCATCTGGTTCCATGGACGTGCGCGTGCGTCCGTCCGGTCGCACTGCTCCTCCCGTGAAAGGTCGTCGGATCCGTGGTCTCCCAGGTCGTGCTCGTGGACGATCTCACCGGTGCGCCCATCGCCGCCGGGCGCGGCGGGACGGTGTCCTTCTCCGTCGGGGACGACGCGTACGAGATCGACCTGTCGGCGGCGAACATCGGGCACCTGCACCGGGCGCTCGCGCCGTTCGTGGACGCGGCCCGGCCGCTGTCCGAGGTGCCGGCCCGCTCCCGGGTGACGTCGATCGCCGCGAGTGCCGGGCGGAAGAGCCCCGAGATGCTCGCCGCGATCCGGCACTGGGCGCGGCGGCACGGCTACGAGGTCCCGCGCTCCGGCCGGGTGCCCGCGGACGTGCAGGCCGCGTACGACGCGGCGCACTGACACGGACGACCCCGGTCGCCTTCGCGGCCGCGAGGAGCCGTCTCGTGCTGATCGAGTGGCCCGCACGGCGGGCGTATCGAGATCCCCCGGTGTCGGAACAGAGGTCTGCAGGCCTGCCCTGCTGGCGACAGTGGGTCTCGATACGCCCCTGCGGGGCTACTCGACCAGCATGGAGCCGGCCGGCTCCGCTCCCTGCTGATCGAGTAGCCCGCACCGCGGGCGTATCGAGATCCGCCCGCGGGAGGACGGGGCCCTCAGCGCTCGCGGCCGTCGATCTCCTGGTCGCCGAGGTGGGCGCCGTAGAACTCGGACTGCTGCCGCATGAGCTCCCGCATCGGCACTCCGGGGCCGACGCCGTAGACGGTCCCGACGAAGTCGAGCCCGCGCTGGATCGCCCAGATCTCCTCGTGGCGCTCCGGCGGGAGGATCGTCGCCGGCGTCCCCACCGCGACCCAGCCGATCGGGACGACGGCGCCCGGCTCGAGGACGGTGTCGACCTGCACGACCGCGTTGATCCGGACCTCGGCGCCGACGCCGATGCGGCTGCCGGGGAAGAGGGAGGCGCCCGTGGCGATGAACGCCTCGTCCTCGACGGTGCTGCCGTTCACGTGCGCGTGCGGGCCGATCATGACGGCCGCCCCGATGCTCACCGGGTGGCCCGCCCGGGCGCGGATCAGAGCGTTCTCCATCACGATCGTGTCCTCGCCGACGACGATCTCGCCGTCCTCCGCCGAGAGCACCGCTCCGTGGAGGACGCGAGCGCCCGGCCCGAGGCGGACGGCGCCGACGATCACGGCGGACGACGCGACGGACGCGGTCGGATGGATCACGGGCTCGCGGTCCCGATGTCTCATGAGCATGCGCTCGCTCCTCGTCTCGCCGAGCGCCACCCGCTCGGCCCGCTCACGACGGTATCCCCGCCCGGGCGCCTTCCGGTCCTCGGCAGAAGGTGCCGCGGGGCGCTCGTCGCGCGCACCCCCGCCCCGGGTGTACCGTCGTCGCATCTGAGGTAAAACGCAGGCCGCGCCGGTCTGCAGGCGCACGCGGCATCGAGAGATCCGCCACTTCTTCCCTGTGAAGGAGTGCGCCCATGGTGCTCGACACCCCCCGATCCGCCCCGCGGGACACGGCTCCCCGCCGCCTGCGCGATGCGTGGATCGCCCTCGCCGGCCTCTCGGCCGTCTTCCTGTTCGAGATGCTCGACAACTCGGTCCTGAACATCGCCCTGCCGACGCTCGGCCGCGAGCTGCACGCGTCGACGGCCGGCCTGCAGTGGGTGACCGGTGCCTACTCGGTCGCGTTCGGCGGCCTCATGCTCCTCTTCGGCGCGGTCGCCGACCGCTTCGGACGCCGCAGGGTGATGCTCGCCGGCCTGGTGCTGCTCGCCGCCGCGAGCCTGGCGACCGCGGCCGTGACGACGACGGAGCAGCTCATCGCCGTCCGGGCCGTGATGGGGATCGCGGCGGCGATGACCACCCCCGGGTCGATGGCGCTCGCCTTCCGCCTGTTCGGGACCGACGACCTCCGGGTCCGGGCGCTGACCGTCGTCTCGACCGCCGGGCTCGTCGGCCTCGCGGTCGGCCCCACCGCCGGTGGTCTCGTGCTGGCGGTCGCGCCGTGGCAGGTGCTCCTGCTGGCGAACGTGCCGATCGCGGTGCTCGCGCTGATCGGCATCCGCCTGGGCGTGCCGGCCGATGCCCCGGGCGACCTGCACCGCGACCCGATCGACGTCGTCGGCGCGCTGCTCGGCACGGTGACGATCGCGGCCGCCCTCGTCGCGCCGACGCTGTTCGTGGGCACTGGTTCCACGGGCACCGACGCCGACGGCACCGGGACCGGGATCGGACCGTGGGCGCCGTGGGCGACCGTGGTGACGGCGGCCCTCGCGGGAGCGGGTTTCGTGCTCCGCCAGCGCACCGCCCGGCATCCGCTGCTGGACCTGCGCCTCGTGGCCCTGCCGCTCGTCTCCAGCGGACTGGCGTTCAAGGCCGCGACCGGTCTCTCCGTCGGTGGGCTCTCCTACCTGGTCACGCTCCAGCTGCAGCTCGCCTGGGGCTGGAGCCCGGCCGCCGCGGCGCTCGGCCTGCTCCCGCAGGTCGTGGTCCTCCTCGCCGGCGGTCGCTTCGTCGGCCCCTTCGTCACGCGCGTCGGCCTCGAGCGCGCCGCCGCGCTGAGCGCGGGCGCCGTGGTCGCCGGGCTCGCTGTGTTTGGGCTGCTCGGCCGCCTCGGCTACGGCTGGGTGCTGGTCGCCCTCGTGCTCGTCGCGGCGGGGATGCGCGTGGTCGGCGTCGTCGCCGGGACGAACGTGCTCCGCGGGCTCCCGGCCGAGCGCACCTCCGTCGGCGCGGCCCTCGTGGACACGGCGAGCGAGCTCGCGACCGCGGTCGGCATCGCCGCCGGCGGCACGATCCTCAGCGCACTCGTCGCCGGCAGCATCACGAGCGCCCGGGCGACGGCGGCCGGGGCCGAGCAGCTCTCCGGCGCGGTCGGCGTCGCCGGGCTCGTCCTGGCCGGCCTCGCCGCGGCACTCGTCGCCCTCGGCGTCCTCCGGGCGCGCACGTCGCCGTCGGAGCGGTGACCTCGATGCCGAGCACGACGCCGACCGGCACTCACCGTGGAGCGCCGGCCGGCGTCGGTGCCGTTCCTGACCAGTCGGGTCAGCGCTGGACGAGCGGGATCGCGATGTCGGTGACGTCTGCGCCGATCGTGCCGAGGCGGGTGGCCGTGCCGTTGAGCACGCCCACCTCGTAGAGCGAGCCGTTCACCGCGGCCAGGCCGATCGAGCCGATCGAGCCGCCGTTGCGCAGGACGGAGTAGATGTCGAAGCCGGTGACACCCGCGGCGTCGACGCCGAGCTTCCCGGTCGGCGCCAGCGTGCCGGCGTTGGCGGGGGACTGGATCGCGATCTGGTCGAGCGCCGTGTCGAGGACGAAGAGGGTCGTCGCCGTGTTCGGGTCGAGATCGTTGTTCGTGTACGCGGCCCCGTTGACGCCGGTGGCGACGGCGGGCGCGGCGTAGCTGAGCGCGCCGTCGGCCACGGTCGCGGCACCCGGGGTCGCGAACGGCTGGCGGAGATTCTGGCCGGTGTCGCTGATCACGCGGAGGGCGTTGGCGGCCGGGTTGAAGTCGACCCCGAAGGTGGTGCCGCTCAGCGCCACGGTGAGGCGGGTGACCGGGGTGGCCACGCCGGTGGTCGCGTCGATGGAGTAGACGCCGGCGCTCGCCGCGGTGTTGCCGACGCCGTAGAGCTTGCCGTCCTGGACGCGGTAGTCGATGCCGACGAGCGCGGTGTCGCCGCCGGTCAGACCGGTGACGGCGACGCTGCCGGAGACCGTGCCGGGCTTGAGGGGGTTGAACTGCACCAGCGTCGTGCCCTCGTCGGCGAGACCGACGACGCGCAGCTTGGCGGCCACCGAGCGGGCGGCGCTGACCAGGGCGCTGCTGGCATCGCTGGTCGCGGCGGCGGGAGCGACAGTGCTCGCGCCGGCCAGCACGGGGGCGACGGCCATCACGCTCGCGACGGCGACAGCGGTGATGCCGACTTTCAAGGTCCTGCTCATCATGAACTCCTCGAGACTTCCGGTCGCCGCAGATCGGCGACTCGAAGAGGGGTACTGCGCGGACCGCGTGAGCGTTCATCCGGGTCGCGAGATTCTTCGCGGATCGGCGTGCGGGAGGTCGGGTCGCGGGCCGGAGGGCGCGCTCGGGCTCGCGGAACGGGCTCGGGCTCGCTGGCTTCGCGCGGAACGGCCTGCCGGAGGTCGAATCACGTGCCGGAGGTGGCGGCGGACACCCTCCGGCTCGCGGAACGGGCCTGGGCTCGCTTGATTCGCGCGGAACGGCGTGCCGGAGGTCGAATCACGTGCCGGAGGTGGCGGCAGACGTGCTTGGGCTCGTGGAACGGGCCTGGGCTCGCTTGATTCGCGTGGGATGGCGAGCCGGGGTTCGGATCGCGTGCCGGAGGTGGCGGCAGGCGCGCTCGGGCTCCCGGAACGGGCCCGGGCTCGCTTGATTCGCGCGGAACGGCGTGCCGGAGGTCGAATCACGTGCCGGAGGTGGCGGCGGGCGTGCTTCGGGTCGCGGGACAGGCCTGGGCTCGCCGGAATCGCTCGGGTGAATGCGTGCTGATCGAGTAGCCCGCGGAGCGGGCGTATCGAGATCCGTCAGCGTCAGAAGGGGAGTCTGCAGACACGCCCTGCTGATCGACGGCGGGTCTCGATACGCCCCTGCGGGGCTGCTCGACCGGCATGTGTGCGGGCGTCTCTTCCAAGTAGATCCACCAGCGTCAGAAGAGGAGTCTGCAGACACGCCCTGCTGATCGACGGCGGGTCTCGATACGCCCCTGCGGGGCTGCTCGACCAGCATGTCTTCAGGCGTCGCTTCCACGGAGATCGCCTTGTACGTGCGGGTGAAGGCATGCTGATCGAGTAGCCCGCGAAGCGGGCGTATCGAGATCCACCAGCGTCGGAAGGGGAGTCTGCAGACCGCCCAGCTGATCGCGGCGGATCTCGATACGCCCCTGCGGGGCTGCTCGACCACCATGAGGCAGCGTGCGGGCTGCGATCGTCAGTCGGCTGGCGCGTCGGCCTTGTAGACCTTCCGGAAGGCGTCCTTGCGGGCGATCCTGCCGCCGCGGAACTCGTAGATGTCGCAGCCGCGGGTGACCTGGGGCTCGCCGTCGGGGCCGGTCCCGGTGAAGGACCAGGTGGCCGCGCCGCGCGTGCCGGCGATGAGGGGCTCCCCCTCCTCGTGCCGCTCCTGGCCGGTGTCGAAGGCGAGCATCAGCGCGAAGCCCTCGCGGACCTGCTCCTTCCCGGTCCAGGTCCGGCCGGGCTCGGGACCGACGGACGCGCCGTAGACGCAGTCGTCGGTGACGTGACTCATCAGCTCCTCGAGGTCGTGGCGGGACCAGGCGTCGCTGAACGCCGCCAGCACCTCGGGCGTCATCTCGCTCGTGGGGTGATCGGTCGACAGGGAATCGCTCATCGGTGAACTCCGGTCCTTCGAGTCGTGGACCGTCATCGGTCGCTCTGCGACAGTGGCAGGGTCCGGGGCGAGGAGGCAACGTCCTCTAGCGGTCATGTCCGGAATCGGACGATCGGCGGTCGGCGAGGGGCGGTCGTCCTCCGGCGGGCCGGTGACGTGGCGGCCGTCGGAGACCGCGGCGCGATCACTGCAGGACGAGTCCGACCAGCGGGGGCAGGACCAGCGTCGCCAGGCCCACGAGGACGCCGTGCGCCCCGACGCCCAGGGCGATCGCGGCGAGGATCCGCGGGCGTCCCTGCCGGACCACGCCGGCGACGCCGAGCCCGGTGGTGGCGGCGGCGAGGAGCAGCTGAACGAGGGCGATGCCCGTGAACAGCGCGCCGATGCTCGTCGCGTCGATGCCGTTGCCGTAGGCGAGCACCGGTATCGCTGTGGTGACCCCGGCGAGCAGGATCTGCGTCAGCGTCTGGAGGACCGCGAGCAGGAAGCCGATCAGCCCGACCGTGTTGCGAGGACGACCCGGCGCGTCAGTGCGTGTCATCGTCGAAGCGTAGGGCGGAGCGGGCCCACGGGTCGATCCCCGGGGGCGAGTGCCGTCGCCATGCAGCGTGCAGGTGGATCTCCTGGGAAGAGACGCCCGCAGACATGCTGGTCGAGTAGCCCCGCAGGGGCGTATCGAGACCCGCCGTGATCAGCAGGGCGGGTCTGCAGGCTCCAGGACCGGCGCGGGTGGATCTCGATACGCCCGCTCCGCGGGCTACTCGATCAGCATGATTCTCCGAAAGCCCATCCCGTCGGGGCTGGTGCTCTCGGCCGCAGTCCCCCGATGCGGCCGAGAGCACCTCGGCACCGACGTCCGCGTCGGTCTGCCCCGCGGCGTCGCCGGAGCCCCCACTCCTCGACCGCCCCTCCACAGTAGGTTTCCGGGGCGCTATTCGCCATCTGTCGTTTTGCGTCAGGATCCGACCGCGGGGGAGCTAGGCGCTCTGCTCGCGGGTGCTGAGGAAGGCCGCGGCCGTCGCGGCGGCGAGCAGGACGGCCGCCGCGATCAGCATGCTGGTCTGCATCCCGGTGACGAAGTCGCGGCTGCCGGCGAGGAGGGCGCCGAAGACGGCGATGGCGACGGCGCCGCCGACCTGGCGGAAGGTGTTGAAGACGGCGCTGGCGGTGCTCGCCCGGTGCGGCGGGACGCTGGCGAGGACGACGGCGGTCGCGGGGGGCATGGCGACGGAGCCGCCGACTCCGGTGAGCACGAGCAGGCCGCTGACGAGGAGCGGCGAGCCGAGCGGTGCGGTGGCGAGCAGTCCCGCGAGGCCGGCGGCCATCGTGGCGAGCCCGCCGACGATCGGCAGGCGCGGGCCGAAGCGGTTGGCGAGGCGGCCGCTGACGATGTTGCCGACGACGGCGAAGGCCGCGGAGGGCAGGAAGGCGAGTCCGGCGAGCAGCGGGGTGAGGCCGAGGTGCTGCTGGAGGTAGAGGCTGACGACGAACACGGAGCCGAAGTTGCCGACCATGAACGCGAAGCCGACGAGGAGGGCGAGGCGCATGTTCCGGCTGCGGAAGAGGTCGGGCGGCATCATCGGATGGCGGGCGCGCTGCTGCACGAGCAGGAAGCCGGACAGCGCGAGGACGGCGAGGGCGAGGCAGCCGAGGACGAGCGGGTCGTCGAAGCCGATCGCGCCGCCCTCGATCAGTCCGTACATCAGCGCGCCGAGTCCGACGAGGGAGAGGACCTGGCCGGCCCCGTCGAACGGCGGCGAGGTGGTGGGCGAGGGGGCGACCCGGCGCAGCAGCACGAGCATGACGGCGCAGACGGGGATGTTGATCAGGAAGACGAGTCGCCAGTCGATCGTGGTCAGCAGACCGCCGAGGAGGGGGCCGACGGCGCCGGCGACCGCGCCGCCGACGGCCCAGATCCCGAGGGCGCGGGCGCGTTCGCGCGCGTCGGGGAACGCCTCGCGGATCAGCGCCATCGAGGAGGGCAGCATCGCGGCGGCCGCGGCGCCCTGCACGAAGCGGGCGGCGATCAGCGCCCCGACAGTGGGCGCGAGGGCGCAGGCGATCGACGACAGCAGGAACAGCGCGATCCCGCTGCCGAGGGCGCGCTTGGCGCCGAGGCGGTCGGCGAGGTTGCCCGCGAAGAGCAGCAGCGACGCGAACAGGAGGGTGTAGCCGTCGATGATCCACTGCTGACCGGTGGTGCCGCCGCCGAGGTCGTCGCTGATGCGGGTGAGGGCGACGTTGACGATCAGGATGTCGAGGGTGATCAGGAAGAACCCCAGCGGCGCGAGGAACAGGGTGCGCCGCGGGGACGCGGGCTGTCCCGGGACGCGCTGTTCGGGGACACGCTGCTCCGGGACGGGGGGCCGGGGGTGCTCCATGCCCACCACGCTAGGTCGGGGCCGCGCCGCCAGGGGTTCCCCAGCAGGGCACCCGCCCGCCGGTGCGGTGGGCGGGCTGCTGATGCGGAGTGTCCTGCCCGACGTCCCGCGCCACTGATCCTCCTCACTGACCTGACGCGACTGACGCCGGTAGAATTTTGACCTGACGCGATTGACGGGGGGTCGAGACATGGGCGGGCGGGTTCGAGGTGGCGGTGCGGCCTTCCGTCGGGCGCGCGGGCGGAAGCTCAGCGGGGCGGATCGCCTCCGGGCGGCCGCAGGCGTCGGCGGGGTCTTCGGTGTCGCGCGAGCGGGGCGAGTCCTGCGAGCGCGAGGCGGAGGCCCTTCGGACCGAGCCGTGCCGACCGCGTCCGTCGTGCCCGACGACGCCTCGAGGGATCGAACCGTCAGGCAGAACCGGACCGGCGAATCGATCGACGAAGCGGAACCGGAGCTGCGCGCTCTCCTGGAGGCGGTGCGTCGCCACGCGACCGGCCTGGACCTCGATCTGGTCGCCGGTCGGAGCGGGGGGATGGAGGGCGTCGTCTCGAGGATGTTCGCGAGCGTTCCCGGCGCGAACCACTACGACGCCAAGATCGGCCCGTTCTACGACACGGCCGGTCTGCGGGCGTGGCGGAAGGTGACCCGGCAGTCGATCGACGGCCAGATCGAGCGACGCGATCTCCTCTGCGTCCGCACGACGGACGGTCATCGGCTGTACCCGGCGTTCCAGTTCGAGGGTCCCGGCGGAGCGCTGCTGCCGCAGCTCCGCACCGTTCTCGCCGCACTGGACCCCCGATCGATCGACGAGTGGGGTGACGCGCTCTGGTTGAACAGCCCGATGCCGTACCTCGACGGGGCGACTCCTGCTCAGGCGCTGCGCCAGGGACGCATCGCGGAGGTGCTCGTCCACGCGAGGAGCGCCGGCGCGCTCTGGGCGCCATGAGCCGCGCGGAGGTCGCCCAGCAGGGCCCGAGTGCCGATCAGGACCTCACGGCGTTCCCGGCGGTGGAGCCGGAGCCCGAGTGGCGGTGGCGGGCGCACTCGACGGAGCTCGCGGCGTGGTGGTTCAGCACGAGCGGCCGCGGCCGGTTCGACCTGCCCGACAGCGGCGCGGACGGCACCTGCTACGTCGCGGACGACGTCCGGACCGCGGTGCGGGAGAGCCTCGGTGACCGGGTCGTTCCCGATCAGGTGATCACGCCCGCCGCGGCGGCCGCGTTCCGAGTGTCGGCCGTCCGTCCTCCGCCGGGGCTCACCTGCGCCGCTGTCACCTCGCAGAGCGCGGACCAGCACGGCGTCACGCGCGAGCTCACGACGATGACCGACTACGACGTCACTCAGGCGTGGGCGGCGGCTCTGCACGCCGCCGGATTCGACGGGATCCGGTACTCCTCCCGGTACACGAGCGCCGCCGGACCGAACTCCTGGGCCCTGTTCGCGCCGAAGGGCGGGAACGACGACTTCGCCGTCGACGCGGCGCGCGAGCTGGACGGCCCTGCCGCCTGCGCCCAGGCCGGGGTGCGCGTGCTGGAGCCGCCGCCGCTCAAGCGCGCCGTCACGCTGCTCACGGGGCCGCCGCGCTGACAGTGCTCGGGCCTGCGTGCTGGTGAAGCGACGGCGGAGGACAACGGCATCGACCCGAGAGGACCGGCCAGCAGCGCCTGTGAATGAGACGCAATGTCTCCAGATCCGCTTCGTTCTTGCGACCCTGTGGATACAAACACATATGTCGGATACTGTTCCGAGCGTGCTCCTCACCCGAACGTGGGGCACTCCCCCCTCCGGTCACCCTGCCGATGAGGTGTGCGCGCAACGCCCGATTCCCTGATCGGTTCCATTGCGCTCCTCGGGGACGTCTCGCTCGTGGAACGTCGTGAGCGCGACTCATCGGAGCAGGGCGGCGACGTACCCGGTCGACGCGTAGCCCGGAATCAGTACCCGGATTCCGGAACTTCCTCTGCTCCATCGATCCAGCGAGGCCGAGAGGCGCCGCTGGCAGCTGCGCGGGAGCGCAGTGAGCCCGATGACGTGCTCGATCATTTTGATGACGGTGCGACCCGAAAGCGCGCCATCAATTTCTGGAGAGTGCTATGCCCGAAGCGCTGATTCATCGACGCCGAAAACTGACCGAAGCCTCCTTGCAGGAACGGTCCGTCCCGATTCCGCGAGCGCCCCGAGACGCTCTCCTCAGACGGCTGGCGGCTCCGCAGCCGGTCGCGGCGGCACCCGAGGATCCCGCAGACCTCGACGTGATCATCCCGGCTTTCAACGAGGAGTCCCGGATCGGTGAGGCACTCGAGGCGCTCTCTCGAGAGTTCTCCTCGCAGCCCGGGCGCATCCGTGTGCTGGTCGTCGACAACGGCAGCGTCGATGCCACGGTCGAGGCCGTCGACAGGGTGCGGCGCTCAGGCGTGCGGATCGACATCGTCAACTGCCGGACGCCGGGGAAGGGCGCAGCGGTCCGAGCCGGAGTGGCGCGCGCGACCGCGGGCTCCATCGCCTACGTCGACGCGGACACCTCGGTGCCGCCTCATGCCCTCGCGACCGGTCTGTCCCTGCTCGAGCACGGGTGGGACGGCGTGATCGGGTCGCGGCGTGCGTTCGGCGGCAAGTACGCCGTCGCTCAGCCGCTGGTCCGCAGGCTCGGGAGCCGTGCTTTCAATGTCGCAGCTCGCACAGTGGTCGGGCCGCTCAGCGATACCCAGTGCGGAATGAAGATGTTCCGACGCGAGGTGGCTGAGCACCTTTTCGCCGAGGCCTGGGTCGACGGGTTCGCGTTCGATGTGGAGATCCTCGCTCGTGCTCGTGCCGCGGGGATGAAGCTCATGGAGCTGCCGGTGACGTGGACGGACAGCCCGGGCTCGTCGTTCTCCCTGATGAGGCACGGGACGGCGTCCTTCCGCGAGATCGCTCGCGTCCACCGCCTGACCAGGAAGCTCGCTCGTGTCGCGTGACGGCCGGCGCGACCGCAGAACGGGTCTCCTCGTCATCGCCAACTGGCGTGACCTGGACCACCCGGAGGCGGGTGGGGCCGAACTCGTCTGTCAGGAGCTCGCCGCACGGTTCGCCGAGCGCGGCGAGAACGTCGTCGTCCTCGCCGCTTCGGTGGCGGGTCGTCCGCGCCACGAGCGACGCGACGGCTACCGGATCGTTCGCGGCGGGGGACGGTTCACCGTCTACGCGCATGCCCTGGCGTGGTTGCTGCGGCACCACGGCGAGGTGGGCGCGGTCATCGATTCGCAGAACGGCATCCCGTTCTTCACCCCGCTGGCGGTCGCGTCGCGCACTCCCGTCGTCATGCTCCTGCATCACGTGCACCAGGACCAGTTCGGTGCGTACTTCTCTGCACCCGTGGCGGCACTCGGCCGCTGGCTCGAGAGCAGCGCGAGTCGACGTGTCTACGGTCGGCGCGCGGTGGTCGCTGTGTCGCCCTCCACGCGGACGGATGCCCGCCGGAGGCTCGGCCTGCGCGGGAGCCTGTGGGTCGCGCCGCCCGGCTTGGCGGTGGACAGTGCCCGAGGTGTCGCGCGCTCGGAGCATCCGTCCGTCGTCTCCGTCGGACGCCTGGTGCCGCACAAGCAGGTCAATCAGGTCATCTCCGCGCTGCCGGCGGTGCTCGAACGGCACCCCGCTCTCACCGTGACCTTCATCGGGCGCGGACCGGAGCGGGAGGGGCTCCTGCGCCTGGCGGAGGATCTCGGAGTCGCACATGCGGTGGACATCCGCGGAGACCTGGACGACGAAGCCCGCGACCGTGCCCTCGCCGGCGCCTGGATGTCGGTCAATGCTTCGGAGGGTGAGGGATGGGGCCTGTCGGTCGTCGAGGCGAACGCACAGGGAGTCCCGGTGCTCGCGTTCCGTCGGCGGGGCCTGCGCGACTCCATCGTCGACGGTGAGACCGGCTGGCTCATCGACGAGGGCGGCGATCTCGCCGCCGCCCTGGCGGACCGGCTCGACGAACTCGACGACGCTCGCACGGCAGCGCAGTACGCTCGCCGGGCCCGCGACTGGGCCGCGACCTTCACCTGGGAGGCGATGGCCGACCGGATCCTGCTCGCGCTCGACGTCGAGGAGGACCGGCTGAACGCGTCCGGTGAGGGAGCGCGAACGCTGTCCGATGCGGCGACGGTGCTCACGCTGCCGACGGAGGTGCTGCCGGCGGGGTGGACTCAGCGTCTGCGCCGCTCCGATCTGTGGATCCGGGACGGCGACGACGTCCGGATCCTCTGCCTCGACACGGACGTCGTCGCAGCGGAGCAGCTCGTCCAGTCGCTCGGTCTGGCGATCGGTTCGCCTCAGCGAGCTCGAGTGACGATCGAGGTCGCGCGCACCCGCGACTACCTCAGCCTGAAGCGGGCGGATGTCCGGAACGCGCTGGCGGACCAGTGAGCACGACGATCGCCCCGGATGCCGCCGGCATCCGCCTCCCCGTGTCCGCTGCAGCGCACGTCGCGAGGCATCGGGAGGAGCGTCCCCGTCGACGACCGGTCACGACCGTCGCGACCGCCTTCGGAGTCCTCGCCGTTGCGCTGTTCCTCCGGTTGTTCCATCTCGCGTCCTCCTACGACCTGTTCATCGACGAGACGACCTACACGGCGATCGCGAGGGACACGACCCTAGGTGCCGGCCCGCTGCTGCACGGGATGCCGTTCGTTCTGCATCCTCCGCTGGCGCTCCTGCTGCTGGCGGGCCCGGCACGACTTCTCGCCACGCAGGACACCGCCGCACTGGTGGACGGACTGCGGCCGTTCGTGGCGGTCACCGGGGCGCTGATCGCGGCACTGGTGTATCTGGTGCTGCGTCAGTCGGGATTCCGGCGGTACGCCCTGGTCGGCGCGGCCGTCGTCGCACTCGACCCGCTGATCGTCAGCTTCGACAGCCGGGTGATGCTGGAGGCTTTCGCGCAGCTGTTCGCGGTACTCGCGATCGCTGCGGCCGTCCGGGCGGTCACGGCTCCGCCGGCCTCACGCGGACGATGGTCCCTCCTGACCGCCGTCGCAGGCGCGGCGACGATCGCGACGAAGGAGACCTTCGGGATCGTCGTCCTCGTCACTCTCGTCCTCGTCGCTCTCACCGCAACGCGAGGACAGCGTCGATGGCCTCTGGCCGCCGTCGGCGGAACGCTGCTCGGGTACGGGCTCGTCAACGTGGCCATGATCGACTGGGCCGGACTAGGGCTGTGGTGGCACATGCGGACCGACGGCCTCATGCGGCTGCTCGGTCTGCAGCAGTCGACGGGATTCAAGGCGGAGGGAGTCGAGCACTCGTTCTGGGAGCGAGTGCTCCCGAACGGGGCTGAACTCGGCGGCACCTACGCGGTGCTCGTCCTCGGAGGACTGAGCGCCCTCTCCCTGCTCTGGAGAGTCCTCCGTCGGCACGAGACGGTGACGACGCTCCCGCCCACCGGCCGATCCGCCGCGCGGATCGTCGCGATCTGGGCGGTCTGCGCATGCGGTTACGTCGGCTACGCCGTCGTGTTCGGCTCGCTCGAAGAGCAGATGTTCTACATCGCTGCCGTGCCGTGCGTCGCCGCGCTGATGATCCGATCCGCGATCGCTCGCCGCTCTGTGCGCCGCATCGCGGCCTTCGGCATCGCCCTCGTTCTCCTTGCGCAGGCGTTCGCCTGGTTCTCGGTGCACACCGCACGAGATGACGTGTACTCCCAGATGCTCGAGCAGCTCCCTCGAGTCGTGGCGCCCGACAGCACGATCGCGGTGACCGAGGAGACCGCTCAATTCGTCCTCACCGGATACGACCTCGGTCAGTGGGTGACAGTGCCTGACCTCCAAGCGAACGCGGTCGACTACGTGCTGCTCTCCGACCGCCTCGTCGAGTACGGGTACGGACTCGCTGACGGTGACTTCGCCGCCGAGGTCCGCGCCAACGGCACGCGCGTCCTCTCCATCCAGGGTCGGGAGAACGACCTCCAGCTCTACGACGTCCGCGAATGGACCGGTTCGGCCGTCGACTCGACCGCACCGTCAGGAGATGAATCATGACGACCGTTCGACCGCGGATCCTGCACCTCGGCTACGAGGATCCTCGCAAGCCCGGCGCCGGTGGTGGATCGGTGCGCACCCTCGAGATGAACAAGCGTCTCGCCGACGACTTCGAGATCGTCGTCGCGTGCGCGCGTTTCGCCGGCTGCGAACCGTACGAGGAGGACGGAGTCCGCTACGTGCACCTCGGTGCGGGAACGGGCCGCGACGTCGCCGCTGCGACCTACTTCGCCTCGCAGCGCCGCGCGGTGAGCCGCTACGCGCCGGATCTCGTCGTCGAGGACTTCGGCGCCCCCATCTCGACCTGGGGACTTCCGCGCACGACGTCGGTCCCCGTCATCGGCGTCGTTCAGTGGTTGTTCGCTGCGGAGAAGGCTCGGCAGTACCACCTGCCGTTCGATCGCCTCGAGCAGTACGGTCTCGCGGCGCACCGCACCCTGATCGCCGTCTCGGACGACCTCGGCGCGCGATTGCGCGAGCGCAACAGCAGAGCTGCGGTGCATGTCGTGCCGAACGCCCTGCCGCCGCAGGCGTTCGCCACCCCGACCCTCGGTCGACGTCGCGGAATCCGGTACCTCGGTCGGCTCGAGGACGCGCAGAAGGGGATCAGCCTGCTGCTCCGCGCCTTCGCTAGCGCAGCGCGAGCCGGCCTCCAGCAGGACCTCCTCCTCGCAGGCGAGGGACCCGATCGCATCGCGCTCGAGGCGCTCGCCGCCGACCTCGGGATCGCTGATCGGATCGAGTTCGTCGGGCCGGTGGCACACCAGGACCGCTTCGCGTGGCTCGCCGCGGCCGAGATCGTCGCGATGCCCAGCCGCTACGAGACGTTCGGGATGGTCGCCGCCGAGTCGATGGCGGTGCACTCTCCGGTCGTCGCCTTCGACATCGACTGCCTGCGCAACCTGGTGCACGACGGCACCGGACGGCGGGTGGCGGCGTACGACGTCGAGGCTTACGCTCGCGCTCTCCTCGAGCTGGGCGCGGATCCTGAACTGCGGTCGTCGCTCGGTCGAGGCGGTGCGGCGGACGTCGCATCCCTGACTTGGGACAACGCGGCGGAGCAGCAGGGCGACCTCTACCGCGCTGCTGTGCGCGACCGAGTCTCCGCGGAGGCCTCTCGGTGAGAGAGACGATGAACGGCGCCCACGACCGGGAGCTGCGCGCTGACGAGCCGACGACCGTCGATGCCGACGCCGACAGGGTCCGGCGGCAGTCCGCGGTGGTGTCCGCGACGACTCTGGTCGTCTCGATCGCGAACTACGCCTTCTCGCTCGTCCTCATCCACCTGCTGACGGCGCCCGACTACGTCGCCTACGCCTCCGCGCAGAGCCTGCTCCTGGTGCTCGGCTCGGGAGGCATGGCCGCGATCCCCTGGGCTGTCGCCCGGCATGTCGCTGTTGCTCGGACGACCCGAGCGGTGAGCGAAGCACTGGGATTCGGCCTCGTCGCCTCAGTGCTGCAGGGCGTCGTCTTCGCGGGGCTGGCCTTCGCGCTCGTCACGCCGACCTCGGGCGTCGAACTCGGAGCGGCGACGGCAGCCGCCGCCTTCGCGCTGTCCGTCATCGCCGCGCCGCTCGGACTCCTGCAGGGACAGAGCCGCTTCCTCTCCATCTCCGCTCTCCGTCTGGTCGAGATGGTGGTGCGGATCGGGCTCTCCCTGCTGCTGCTCCTTCTCGTGGCAGCGGATCCGCTGTCTCCCGTCGTCGGTTTCATCGCCGGCAACGCCGTCCTCTTCGTCGCCGCACTCATCGCATGCCGGGTCGCTTTTCCTCTGCGCCGTGCGGCGCTCACGACCTACAGCGGACTGCTCCGGCACAGCGTCCTGCTCGGAGTCGCCCAGCTCGCTCTGGCGGCCCTCGGCACGGCCGACACGGTCGTGATCGCGATGACCGGCATGTCGGCGATCGACGCCCGCGACTACCAGGTGGCCGCGCTGCTGGGACGCGTGCCGCTGTACCTCGGCACTGCCCTCGCCATGACCTACTTCCCGATCATCGCCGGCGCGGTCTCTGCAGAAGAGGCGAGGAGTCATCTCCGCCGGGTCGTCCGTCTGATCGTCGTCGTCGCCGCTCCGGTGTCGATCCTGATCGCCACCACCCCGGCGTGGGCGCTCGAGATCATCTCTCCGGAGCGGTCCGTCGAGGTCGGCCGACTGCTCCCGCTGACGGCGATCACGGGGTTCTCCGTCGCTGTGGCGACGGTACTGGCCTGCGCTCGCCAAGCTCGAAGGAGATACGGACGGCTCTTCGCGCTTCTCGTTCCGCTGGTGGCCGTGCAGCCGTTCGCGCTCTTCGCAGTGGGAGACGGCGCCGGGGCGGTCGGCTTCGCAGCCACCGCTGCAGTGTTCGGAGTCCTCGCAGTCGCCGTTCTCGCTGTCGACCTGCGCTCGTGGCAGCCGTGGTCGCTCGTGCGCAGGGTCGATGTCGGGGCCGTGCTCCTCGTCCTCGTCTTCGCCACCTTTGGCCGGGAGATCGGGTGGCTCTGGTGGGTCGCGGCGACGGGAGGCGTCGTGCTGTGCGCCTGGGTCCTGCTCGGGCGATCGGCGTCGACCGGAAGAATCGCCGGGTGACCGAGACGGGAACCGGGCGGCGCTGTTCCGATGCGCTCTAGTCCGGGAACGCCGCGAACAGAGTCTGCGGCGGCAGGGCGCCCGCCCTGTCCGGCATCCAGGTGACACGGTCGAGATCGAGACGATTCACCTGCGAGACGACTCGGTCGACTGCAGCGTCGCCCCCGCCCCCCGTGTTCTCCCCGCTCAGCGGCATCCCGAGCTCGCGGACGAGCGGCGCCAGGTAGTCGGCCGGCGCGAGGTCCCGCGGGGCCGTGCCGTAGGACGGCGCATCCAGCCAGGTGGTGACGGCAGTGACGTTCAGCCCGAGCTTGTCGATCGCACGGAGCTGTCGGGGCCAGTCGATCCCACCGGCGAGATCATCGCCGGTGCTCGCGACCGCGGAGCTGGAGACCCGCGCGTTCGCCACTCGATCGATGTCGCCGGGACGCACCCCCCATCCCGGGAGCAGGACGTCGATCGGGGCACGCGGGAAGGCGGTGCCGACTGTCCGGGTGAGCCACGTGCCGTATCCGCTCACCGACGAGAGATAGAACTCGAGCCACTGGCGCGACTGAGTAGCCGTCCCCGACCCCGGTCGCCATCTCGGGTCCGGAGCCGCCGCGAGAGCCCCAGGGCTGAACGCCCACAGGCTGTCGACGCGTGCGGCCGAGTGTGCCGGCGGAAGTCGCAGCTCGCCCGAGAGCAGACCGCCCACGCGGACTCGATCGACGACGCCGGCGAAGTCCCTGGCGACCGCCGAGACGTAGCTGCTCTGCGCTTTCCGGACCGCCGGGTTCCAGACCGCGTCGAGTGCGTCGCTGCCGATGTCTCCGCGCCACTGCTCTCCGTACTGATTCGTGAACCGGGTGCTGCCGGGCAGCTTCCACGCCCAGGCCGGTGGGTACTGCAGGCCCAGGTCCAGGACGACCTCGATGCCTGCACTCCGGTAGCCGCGGGCCTCGGCCAGACGGCGTGCGACGTAGTCCCGATTGGTCGAGGTCGCGGTGGGCTGGTAGGCGTCCCACCCCAGCTCGAGGGTGACGAGGTCGATTCCGGCAGCTGCATAGGAGGATGCGTCGCCCGCGATGGGCTGCAGGAGCTCGATGCTCACCGGGTGATCGGCCTCAGCGGCGGTCGTCGTCAGGGAGGCCGGGTTCACGGACCCACGCCCGACGAACGAGGCTGCGCGAGCCGGGAAGTCCGCGTCGCCCATCGTCATTGATCGAGTATCGCCGCTCGGAGCCGAAGGGCCTTCTCCGCCGGCGCAAGCCGAAAGGAACAGGAGCAGGACGCAAGCCAGAAACCCTCCTGCTGTTCCGACTCGGTGAGACGATCGTGGAGAACGCATGGTGCCCCCGGTGCTGTCCTGGCTTCGGGCCTCGCACTGCGACGAGCGGGACGGTTCGGCTGACGTTAACACTGCGGGTATTCGGCCCTTGCCCCGCAGAGAGAGGGCAAGGGATCTCACAAAGACTCACTGGACCGGCGACCGATGCGGCCGGCGGTCGCAGATTCAGCGGCTGGCTCCTCGGGCGGAGGGACGCGGGTCGAGGCCGGTGCGAGTGCCGCGACAGGCTGTCGCCGTTCGAGTAGCGGCGGAGGGGCGTCTCGAGCCCGACGCGTTCGTGCGGTGGTGGATCTCGATACGCGCGCTGTGCGCGCTACTCGACCAGCATGATTCCGCGACGGGACCAGCGGTCTGCGCGCGACCTGAAAGCGCGGTCTGCTCGATCAGCAGGTTTCCGGGGACGGACCCGCGCTCTGCATGCTGGTCGAGCAGCCGCGGAGCGGCGTATCGAGACCCGCCGTCGTCAGTGCGGCGGAGGGTCGGGCGCGATCCCGGGCGTCAGACCGCCGCGAGGACCGCGCGGGCCGTCACCGCGTCGGTGACCAGCGCGTTGATCAGGGAGCCGCGGACCGCGCCGAGGATGCTCGGGGCCTTGTCGACGCCGACGGCGACGCCGACCGCGTGGGGGAGGGCGGCGAGGTCGGCGCGGGAGACGCGGACCATGCGCTCGCTGCCGGGGAACTCGACGGCGGAGCCGTCGGCGCGGAAGAAGTTGAGGCAGACGTCGCCGGCGGCCTCGTCGAAGAGGTGCCGGTCGCTGGGGAGGCCGGAGGAGAGCTCGTGGCGGGTGGCGGTCGGGGCGCCGATGCCGAGGAGGGCGCCCTTGGCGCTGCTCCAGAGGTCCATCACCTGGAGGAACGCGGGGTCGGCCTCGAGGCCGGAGCGCATCGCCGGGCTGGGCAGGGCCTGCGCGAAGAGGAAGCTGGAGCGGGCGCCGGTCGCGGCGGCGGCCATCCGGGTGATCTCGTTGGTCTGGAACCAGGACTGCGGCTCGGCCTGGCCGCCGACGGCGGGGACGATCGTCACTCCGGGCAGCGGCGGCAGCATCCCCGAGCTGGCCAGGTCGTGCACGGTGCGGCCGAGCGACATCAGCAGGGCGTCGCCGACGCCGAGCTGCATGTCGGCGAGGGCGGCGGCGACCGGGACGGCGAGGTCGCGGCCGAGGGTGGCCGCGTGCGTCACGGGGGCGAGGTGCACGGCGTTCAGGCCGAGTGCCTCGCGGAGGGCGTCGGCGAGGCCGGTGTTCTCGTCGACGAAGGGGTCGATCACGCTGATCTGGACGAGGCCCAGCCGCCGGGCCTCGGCGATGAGGCGGCTGACCGTGGGCCGGGAGACGTCGAGCCGCGCGGCGATCTCGACCTGCGTCGCGTCCTCGAGGTAGTACATCCGCGCCGCCTGGTAGACGACGTCGAGGGGGAACCTGACGGTGTCGGAGCGCCGGGGGGCACTGGGCGGCGGAGTCACGTGCGTCATTGTGCCCTCTTCCTCGGCGTCGTGCAGGTCCCCTCCCCCTCCGCGAGATGCCACTTGTGAGCGCGACACGCCGTGGAAGGCGCTCACAAGTGGCATCTCGCGGAGAGGGGGGAGACGGGCGGGTTACTCGGAGAGGGTGAAGGGGGCCGTCATCTTGTCGACGTTGTCCTTCGTGATGAGGATGCAGTCGAAGGCCTGCTTCTCCTCCGAGGCGCCGGTCTCGCCGGTGCGGATGAAGGAGTCGGCCTGCTGGACGGCCTCCTTCGCGAAGGTCGCGACGGGCTGGAGCACGGTGTACTGCAGCTCGCCGGCCTTGATGGCGTCGACCGCGTCGGGCGAGCCGTCGAAGCCGCCGACCTTGACCTGCTCGAGCTTGCCGGCCTCCTTCAGCGCCGCGATCGCGCCGAGCGCCATCTCGTCGTTGCCGGAGATGACGCCGGTGACGTCCGGGTTGGCCTGCAGGATCGACTGCATCTTGTCGTGGCCCTCGGTCCGGTTCCAGTTGCCGACCTGGTTCGCGACCTCGACGAGGCCGGGGTACTGCGAGATGACGGTCGCGTAGCCGTTGGAGCGGGTCTGCGCGTTGTTGTCGGAGGGGGATCCGAACAGCTCCGCGTAGTTCGCGGTGTCGCCGACGTCGGCGACCCACTGCTGCGCGCCGAGGGCCGCGCCCTGGGCGTTGTTCGAGACGAGCTGCGCCTTCGCGAGGCCGGTCTCGTTGATCTCGGCGTTGACCAGGATCACGGGGATGCCCGCCGCGTCGGCCTTCTTGACGGCGCCGACCGAGCCGGAGGCGTTGGCCGGGTCGAGGATGATCGCGACCGACTTGTTGGTGATCGCGGTGTCGATCAGGGTGCTCTCGGTGTTGGTGTCGCCCTTCGAGGCGCCCACGTTGGCGGTGTAGCCGAGCGCCTCGGCCTCGGCCGACGCGACGTCGCCCTCGGTCTGCCAGTAGGGGTTGGCCGGGTCGTTGACGATGATCGAGATGAGGCCGCCCTCGGAGGCGCCGGGGGTGCCGGCGGCCTCTCCCGCGGTCCCCGCGTCGGAGGAGCATCCGGACAGGACGAGGGTGAGCCCCGCGCCCGCGGCGAGCACCGTTGCCAGCTTGCGGTTCATTGGTCTGTTCCTTTCACTGTGGTCCGATCGGCGGTGGCCGACCGAGGTCTTCTCTCGGGAGGCCGGCCTAGGCGGCCGGGGTGCCCGATGTCTGGGGGACGGGCGCCGCAGCGCCCGCGTCGGAGGCGGGCCGCGGGCCGGAGCCGCCGCCGCCCTTGCGCGGCTTGCCGCGGTACTGCACCGCGTTCAGCAGGACCGCGAAGACGATCACCGCGCCGGTGAAGACGGTCTGCCAGTACGACGAGACGCCGATGATGACGAGGCCGTCGGAGAGGAAGCCGATGACGAACGCGCCGAGCAGCGTGCCGCGGACGGTGCCGACTCCGCCGGTGAGGGCCGCGCCGCCGATGACGACGGCGGCGATCGCGGTGAGCTCGTAGGAGCTGCCGGCGGTGGGGCTGGCGCTGGTGAGCTCGGAGGAGAGGATGAGGCCGGCGATCGAGGCGAACAGGCCCGAGAGCACGTAGACGCGGACCTTGACCCGCTTCACCGGCACGCCGGAGAGCTCCGAGGCGCGCTCGTTGCCGCCTGAGGCGTAGAGCCAGCGGCCGAAGACCGTGCGGTTGAGCAGGAGGCTGACCACGATCGCGACGACGATCATGATCACGACGCCGATCGGCAGGCCGAGCAGCCGGTTGAAGCCGAGCCAGTCGAAGCCGGTGTTGCCGAGCTCGGGCTGCCCCGCGAGGTCGTTGTAGGTGAGGCCGTTGGTCATCAGCAGCCCGACGCCGCGGACGACGTAGAGCATGCCGAGGGTCGCGACGAACGGGGCGACCTTGAACCGCGCGACCAGGATCCCGTTGATCAGGCCGATCAGGGCGCCGGCCGCGCAGGAGAGCACGACCACGACCCAGAGCGCGGGGTAGAGGGTGCTCCCGCCGATCTGCACGCCCTGCATCAGGAAGCCGGCGATCACTCCCGAGAAGCCCAGCGTCGAGCCGACCGAGAGGTCGATGCCGCCGTTGAGGATGACCAGCAGCATGCCGATCGCGAGGATCGCGTAGACCGCCACGTGCGAGGACATCGTGAGGATGTTGCCGACGGTGAAGTAGTTGGGCGAGAGGATCGAGAACACGACGATGATCGCGATCAGCGCGAAGAACGCGCGCCCCTGCAGCAGCAGGCGGCCGAGGTCGAAACCGTCCTTGAAGAGCGCGGGGCGTCGCTGCCCGGTCGCGGTGGAGGTCATTGAGGGCTTCCGTTCCGTAGTGGTCACGAGATCACGGCCTCACCGGAGGCGGCCATGATGTCTTCTTTGGAGACGTCCGAGCCGAACTCGGCCGCGATCCGGCCTCGGCTCAGCACGATGATGCGGTGGGCGATGCTGAGGCACTCGCCGACCTCGGAGGTCGTGTAGACGACGGCCAGGCCGTCGCGGGCGCGCTCGGAGAGCAGTCGGAACACCTCGGCCTTGGCGCCGATGTCGATGCCGCGGCTGGGCTCGTCGAGCAGGATCACGTCGGGCTGCGTGGCCAGCATCTTGCCGATGACGACCTTCTGCTGGTTGCCGCCGGAGAGCGAGCCGATCATCGCCTCGCCGCCCGCCGTCTTCACGTGCACGGTGCGGATCGAGTCGGTGACGAGGTCGACCTCGCGGCGGGGGGAGAGGAACAGCCCCTTCACGAAGGAGCCGATGCTCGCGAGCGAGAGGTTCCGGCCGACGGTCATGGTCTGCACCAGGCCGTCGCGCTGGCGGTCCTCGGGGACGAGGCCGAGGCCCGCGCCGATCCGCTCGGCGATCGACATCCCGGCCAGGTCGCGGCCGTTCTTCGAGATCGTGCCGGCGGTGACCGGGGTGCGGCCGGCGATGGCCTCGAGCAGCTCGGTGCGGCCGGCGCCCATCAGCCCGTAGAGGCAGACGATCTCGCCCTCGCGGACGTCGAGGTCGATGCGGTCGACCACGTCGCGGCCGGGGATCGACGGGTCCGCGACGCTGACGCCGCGCACCGAGAGCGCGACGTCGCCGAACGGGTAGCCGGTGGGCGGCGAGCCGAGGTCGAAGCCCTCGCCGACCATCGCGCGGACGACCCAGGCGAGGTCGATGTCGGCGGCGACGGCGGTCGCGGTGACCGAGCCGTCGCGGAGGACGACCGCGTGGTCGGTGATCTCCAGCGCCTCCTCCAGGTGGTGCGAGATGTAGACGATGGAGACGCCTCGGGCGGTGAGGTCGTGGATGACGGTGAAGAGCACCTCGACCTCGGCGGCGCTGAGCGCGCTGGTCGGCTCGTCCATGATCAGGATCCGCGCGTCGACGGAGAGGGCGCGGGCGATCTCGATCAGCTGCTGCTGGCCGAGCCGCAGGTCGGCGACGAGGGTCAGCGGATCGATGTCCTCGCCGAGCTCCTCCAGCACGGCGCGGGCCTGGCGCGCCTCCTCGGCGTAGTCGACGCCGGACGGGCCGGTGATCTCGCGGCCGAGGAAGATGTTGTCGCGCACCGAGAGGTTCGGGGCGAGGCTCAGCTCCTGGTGGATGATCGAGACGCCGTGCTCGCGGGCGTCGACGGTGTCCTCGAAGGCGACCGCGGTGCCGTTCAGCACGATCTCGCCCGAGGTGGGCTGCTCGACGCCGGACAGGATCTTCATCAGCGTCGACTTGCCGGCGCCGTTCTCGCCGAAGAGCGTGGTGACCTGGCCGCGGTGCACCGAGAAGCCGACGCCCTTGAGCGCGCGGGTGGCGCCGTAGGTCTTGACCACGTCGACGGCCTCGAGGACGACCTCGCCGATGCCGGCGACCGGGGCCGCGGCGGTGCTCACTGGACCACCAGCTCGGACGGCGTGACGAGCCAGCCGGCCGGGTTGATCAGCTGGAACGCGCCGGTGACCTGGATCGTCTTCCCCTCGAGCGCGGTGGTGTCGACCGCGCCGAGCACGGTGGTCTTCAGCTGCTCGTTGAGGGCGCTCGCCGCGTCCTGGTAGTCGATCTGGTTGGTGAACTGGCCGAACTCGACGGTGCCGGTGGCGTCGCGGAGGTCGGTGCCGTTGATCGCGGGGCCGGTCTGCACGCGGATCAGGACGTCGCCGGGGACGCCCTCGACGGTCACGGGGTAGATGCCGTTCTGGCCGGCCCCGACGGTGCCGGTGAAGGTGGTGGCGAACTCG
The DNA here is from genome assembly GCF_003751395.1 of Rathayibacter sp. PhB152. Classification (NCBI taxonomy): domain Bacteria; kingdom Bacillati; phylum Actinomycetota; class Actinomycetes; order Micrococcales; family Microbacteriaceae; genus Rathayibacter; species Rathayibacter sp. PhB152. Next base: position 305,750 of record NZ_RJUT01000001.1, read on the forward strand.
GGGCCGGTGCCGCCGGGGACGCCGTACTCGGTCGCGGCGCCCGCGCTGTCGGCGGCGATCGCGGTGGCGAGGGTGGCGGCGTCGACCGCGCGGTCGGCGATGCCCTCCTGGATGACGGGGAAGTTCTCGGCGGCCCAGGACTCGGCCGAGAACTCGGCGGGTCCGGCGCCCAGGTCGGAGTCGGCGCCGACGACCTTGGTGCTGAACGCCATCGCGGCGAGGACGACCACGACGACCGCGGCGAGGATCAGGCGCTTCCGGGAGGCGCCGATCGGGGGCCTGCTCGTGGTGGGAGGGAGTGCACGCGTCATCGCGGTGTCCGTTCGCTGGTCGGGAGTGCTGGTCGTGGTGGTGCTCGTGACGGCGTCCCCCGGGGGCGGCTCCGTCGCTGCGGGAGGTGGGCGAACCCGCCTCCGGAGAAGAAATTATGTTCAACACAGAATTTCCGCAAGGGCCGCGACGGAATTGGCGGCAGATCGGCCACGTCCCGCGGAGAACAGAAATTCTGTTCTTGACAAGTGTTCTGGACGGGGTAGGTTCGGGAAGGCCGCGACGAAGCGGTCCCGCGAACCCCTCGGAGGCTTCCCATGACCATCACCACTCCTTCCCCGCAGACGGCCCCGCAGTCGCGGCACTCCGACGGCTCCGACGTGCCCGAGTCCATGCGCGCCGTCGTCGTGCACGGCCCGGAGGACTACCGCCTCGAGACCGTGCCCGTGCCGGTCCCCGCGGCCGGCGAGCTGCTGCTGCGCGTCGACGCGGTCGGCGTCTGCGCGAGCGACCTGAAGTGCTACCACGGCGCCGCCAAGTTCTGGGGCGACGAGAACCGCCCCGCCTGGGCCGAGCGCGACCGCATCGCGGGCCACGAGTTCGTCGGCACCGTCGTGGCCGGCGACGACGCGGCGCTCGCCAAGCGCGGCGTCGCGCTCGGCGACCGCATCGCCTGCGAGCAGATCGTGCCGTGCTGGGAGTGCCGCTACTGCCTGATGGGCGCCTACTGGATGTGCGGACCGCACGACATGTTCGGCTTCAAGGGCTTCGACGGCGCGATGGCCGAGTACGTGCTGGTCCCGACCCGCGCGCTCACCCACCCCGTCAGCCGCGATCTCGCTCCGCAGGTCGCCGCGTTCAGCGAGCCGCTGTCCTGCGCCATGCACGCGGTCGAGCGCGGCAGCATCCAGTTCGACGACGTCGTGGTCATCGCGGGCGCCGGGCCGATCGGCCTCGGCGCGATCGCGGGCACCCGCCAGAAGAACCCGAAGATGGTCATCGCGCTCGACATGAGCGACGAGAAGCTCGCGCTCGCCACCAAGGCCGGCGCCGACCTCGTCATCAACATCACGAAGCAGGACGCGGTCGCCGTCGTCAAGGAGCTCACCGGCGGCTACGGCGCCGACGTCTACATCGAGGCCACCGGCCACCCGTCCGCGGTCTCGCAGGGCCTCAACATCCTGCGCAAGCTCGGCACCTACGTCGAGTACTCCGTCTTCGGCTCGAACGCGTCGGTCGACTGGTCGATCATCAGCGACGACAAGGAGCTCAACGTCCTCGGCGCCCACCTCGGCCCGAACTGCTGGCCGGCCGCGATCAAGCTGCTCGAGAGCGGGATCCTGCCGATGGACGAGATCTGCACGCACCAGTTCCCGCTCGAGCAGTTCCAGGAGGCGCTCGACCTCGTCGCCGACAGCCAGGGCGGCTCGGTCAAGGTCTCGATCGTCCCGTCGCTGACCGAGGCGGTCGTCGCGGCCGACGCTCGGAGCTGAAGGGCATGACGACGATCTACGACGACCCCGACGAGTTCGCCGAGGACCAGCTCGCCGGCTTCCTCTCCCTCTACGCGGACCGCCTGCGCGGCGTGCCGGGCGGAGTGGTCGCGCACCGCACCGCCGGCGCGGAGCCGCAGGTGGCGCTCGTCATCGGCGGCGGCTCCGGGCACTACCCGGCGTTCAGCGGCACGGTCGGCCCGGGTCTCGCGACCGGAGCGGTGGTAGGCAACATCTTCACCTCGCCCTCCGCGGCGCAGGCCTACTCGGTCGCGAAGGCGGCCGATCAGGGGCGCGGAGTGGTGTTCAGCTTCGGCAACTACGCCGGCGACACGATGAACTTCGGCATCGCGGCCGAGCGGCTGCGCAAGGAGGGGATCGACACCCGGATCGTCGTCGTCACGGACGACATCGCCTCGGCGGAGGAGATCGGGAAGCGCCGCGGGATCGCGGGCGACTTCCCGGTGTTCAAGGCGATGGGAGCGGCGGCGGCCGAGGGGCTGTCCCTCGACGAGGTCGAGCGGGTCGGGAACGCGAGCAATGCGGCGACGCGCACGCTCGGCGTCGCGTTCTCGGGCTGCACGATGCCCGGTGCCGCCGAGCCGCTGTTCAGCGTGCCCGAGGGTCACCTGGGTCTCGGGCTCGGGATCCACGGCGAGCCCGGCATCCGCGACATCGAGCTGCTGCGCGCGGCCGAGCTGGCGGACATGCTCGTCGACCGGCTCCTGGCGGACCTTCCCGAGGGTGCCGGGGCGGAGGGCGGCACGACGCGCGTCGCCCCGATCCTGAACGGGCTCGGCACCACGAAGTACGAGGAGCTCTTCCTGCTCTGGCGCCACGTCGCGCGCCGGCTGGAGGAGGCCGGGCTGCAGACCGTCGAGCCCGAGGTCGGCGAGCTGGTCACCAGCCTCGACATGGGCGGCGTCTCGCTGACGCTGCAGTGGCTCGACGACGAGCTCGAGCGCTTCTGGCGCGCCGACGCCTACACGCCGGCCTACCGCCGGGTCGCGGCGCCGGTCGCGGCGCTGCTGGCGCCCTCGGGCGAGGACGCGGCGGCGGGCGAGGAGGAGTCCGCTCCCTCCGCCACCGGCGCGGCCGTCGCGCTCGGCGAGACCGTGCGCGCGGCGCTCGCCCGGATGCACGAGCTGCTGCAGCGCGAGGAGGAGACCCTCGGGCGGATCGACGCGGTCGCCGGCGACGGCGACCACGGCCGCGGGATGCTCAAGGGCATCGGCGCGGCGACGCGGCGCCTCGACCGGATCGAGGAGCGCGCGGGCGGCGCCTGGCTGCTGTCCCGCGCGGGGCAGTCCTGGGCGGAGCAGGCCGGCGGCACCTCCGGGGTGCTCTGGGGCGCGGCGCTCGAGGCGCTCGGCGCGTCGCTCACCGACGGGCGCGAGGAGTACTCGGCGGCGGACGTCGTGGCCGGCGCCGACGCCTTCGCGGAGTCGATCGTGGATCTCGGGCGCGCGAGCGAGGGCGACAAGACGATGCTCGACGCGCTGCTGCCGTTCGCCCGCGTGCTGCGCGAGCGGGTGGCGGGCGGCTCGTCGCTGGTCGAGGCGTGGCGGGAGGCGGCGGGTGTCGCCGTCGAGCGCGCCGCGGCGACGGCGGACCTGCGGCCGAAGGTCGGCCGCGCGCGGCCCCTGGCCGAGAAGAGCCTGGGCACACCGGACGCGGGCGCGACCTCGATGGGGATGATCCTGACCGCGGTCGGCGACGTCCTCGCGGAGCGCGCCGGTGCGGATACCACGATGGAAGCCACCACGGAAGCCACTACGGAAGCCACTGAAGAAGGAGGAGCGGAATGACCACCACCTATCGGGTCGTCGTCGGATCGGACGACGCGGGCTACGACTACAAGGAGGCGCTGAAGGCCGACCTGATGAAGGACGACCGCGTCTCGCTGGTGACCGACGTCGGCGTCGACGCCGACAGCCACACCGACTACCCGGACATCGCGGTCACGGCCGCGCGGATGATCGCCGACGGGTCCGCGGACCGCGCGATCCTGATCTGCGGCACGGGCCTGGGCGTCGCGATCGCGGCGAACAAGGTGCCGGGGGTGCGCGCGGTGACGGCGCACGACTCCTATTCAGTGGAGCGGTCGGTGCTGTCGAACAACGCGCAGGTGCTCTGTATGGGCCAGCGCGTGGTCGGGCCGGAGGTGGCGCGGCGGATGGCGCGGGAGTGGCTCGGCTACGAGTTCGACCCGTCGAGCGCGTCGGCGGGCAAGGTCGCGGCGATCTGCGGGTACGACGGGAGCGCGCCGAAGGGCGTGGACGCTCAGGCGTAGGGGGCGGCCCCGCGGCTCCGCTGCGCCAGGCGGTGCACGGTGGCGCGGGTCTCGGGGTAGAGCCGGCGGAAGTCGGCGTACAGCTCGTCGTAGAGCGCGGCGACGGCCGGATCGGGCACGAGGGTCGTCGCCGCCGGGTTCCACTCCTCGATGTCGACCTCGGTGACCAGGCCCGCCGCGAGCACGGCCGAGCCGTAGGCCGCGCCGACCGAGACCGTGGGGATCACCTGCTCCAGGCCGCAGACGTCGCTGACGATCTGCGGCCAGAGCTCCGCGGCGACCCCGCCGCCCGCGCCGACCAGCGCCTCGACCCGCACGCCGTGCTCGCGGAGCACCTCGAGGTGGTGCCGGACGGCGAAGGCCGTGGCCTCGAGGACCGCGCGGTAGAGGTCGCCCCGGGTGGAGCCGACGCCGAGTCCGGCGATCACGCCGCGCGCGTCGGAGTCGGCGAACGGCGAGCGCTCGCCGGCGAAGTAGGGCAGCACGAGCAGTCCGCCGGCGCCCGGTCCGGAGCGCGCGGCCTCGTCGAGCAGCTCGGCCCAGGAGGCGCCGGTCAGCCGGCGCAGCCAGTCGGTCACGGCGCCCGACGTCGCCATGCCGCCGGCCGCGGTCGGCTCCCCCGGGGCGGCGCCGACGGTCGTCCACATCCCGCCGAGCGGGGTCGGGGCGGCCATCGGCGCGACCAGGAACATCGTCGTGCCGTACTGGAGGAACACCCGGCCCGGTCGCCGGCGCCCGGCGCTGAGGCTCTCGGCCCAGGCGTCGATGGTGCCGAAGACGACCGGCACGCCGGCCGGCAGCCCGGTCGCGGCGGCGGCCTCGGGCGTGATGCGGCCGGCGGTCTCGCCCGGCCAGCCGAGGCGGGGGAGTGCGAGGCCGGGGGCGAGCAGGGCGGCCCACTCGTCGATCCACTCCTCGCGGGCGACGTCGTAGAGCGGCGTGCACTGGCTGGCCGAGTGGTGGTCGAGCACGTACTCGCCGGTGAGCAGCTCGACGATCCGCGAGGAGGGCATGGTGAAGCGGACCGCGCGGCGCCAGAGCTCCGGCTCGTGGCGGGCGACCCAGGCGAGCTTCACGCCCGCGGCCTGCGCCGAGAGCCCGGAGCCGGTGCGGGCGCGCATCGCCTCCTCGCCGCCGAGCAGCGCGGTCACCTCGTCGAGCATGCCGACGCTGCGGGTGTCGACGCCGTAGAGGATCGCGGGGCGGAGCTCGTCGCCGGCCGCGTCGGTCAGGAGCACGCACGGGCCCATGCCGCTGACGCCGACCGAGACGACGACCCCGAGCGGCGCGGCGGCGGTCAGCTCGGCGACGAGGCTGCGGAACTCGGCCCACCAGACGCCGGAGTCCATCTCGACCCAGCCCTGCCGCGGCCGGTCGACGACGTGCGCGCGGGCCGCCTCGGCGACGACCCGCCCGTCGAGGCCGACCAGGATCGCCTTCGTGCTGGACGTGCCGACGTCGACTCCGAGAACCACGTCCACGACTCGTCCTCCTGCTGGGCTGCACCGACCACCGACGCCCTCGAGCTTAGGGCGGCCGCCTGCGGCCCCCGGCGGGGACCTGGAGTGCGCCGCCGAGGCGTCCTCGAACCGTCGAGGCGTCCCGCTGCTCCTGGACGTCTCGACCGTTCGAGGACGTCTCGGCCGGGGGGCGTCAGCGGGGGCGGCACTCCAGGCTGAGCCAGAGCTCGAAGCAGGCGCTGCGGGAGAGGGCGGTGGCGCCGATGGAGGCGCGGCCCATGCGGCCGGCGTCGGGGCCGAAGACGTCGAGGAGGAGGTCGCTCGCGGCGTTCGAGACCTCGTTGAGGCGCTCGAAGCCGGGCGGGCAGAGCACGAAGCACAGTCCTCGGGAGAGGGCGACGACCTCGTCGAGCGAGCCGAGGGCCGCGCGGATCATGCCGAGTGCGTTGACGGCGGTGTAGCGGGCCGCCTCCCGCGCCTGGTCGAGGGTGATGTCGACGCCGACCGCGCCGGGGTGCAGCAGGGCGCCGTCGCGGGACTCCGGGGTGATGCCGCTGAGCTCGAGCAGGTCGCCGGTGCGGTGGAACGCCCGCAGGGTGCTGCCGCCGTAGCGGCCGCCGTAGGGCGGGTCGAGGTAGTCGGGGATGGCGAGGCCGAGCTCGCGGGCGCGCTGCTCGGCGGAGTGCTCAACGGCGGAGGGGCTCATGCCGCCAGCGTATCCGGCGGTAGCCAGAATGGATACAACCTGCGTACGATGGGATCCATTAAGGGGTCGGCGGTACGGCGACCGCGAGAAGGGACCTGCAGATGACGATCGGCCTCACCGGTGGCGCCCCCGCCCGGACGTCCATCGATGTGGCCGCCGAGCGCGCTCGCACCGCCGGAACGGCCGGCCGGCACTACTTCAACGCGGCCGGCGCGGGCCTGATGAGCGACTCCGTCCTCGAGACCGTCATCGCGCACCTCCGCCTCGAGCAGCGGATCGGCGGCTACGAGGCCGCGAACCACGTCGCCGACCGGGTCGACGCCGCCTACGGTGCCGCCGCCGCGCTGCTCGGCGCGGACACCGACGAGATCGCCTTCTTCGACAGCGCGACCAGCGGCCTCCGCGCGGTCTTCGACGCCCTCCGCCTCGGCCCCGGCGACACCGTGCTCGCCCCGCGCTCGAGCTACGTCAGCCAGGCGCTGCGGCTGCTCGCGCTCGAGCGCTACGACGGCGTCCGGCTGACGCTCCTCCCCAACGACTCCAGCGGCGGCCTCGACATCGAGGCGCTCGAGAGCGCCCTCGCCACCGCGAGCGGCCGCACCGTGATCAGCGCCGTGCACGTCCCCACCTCCTCCGGACTCGTCGAGCCCGTCGCCGCGATCGGCGCGCTGGCCCGCCGCTACGGCGCGATCACGGTGCTCGACGCGACCCAGTCGGTCGGCCAGCTCGACATCGACGTCCGCGCGATCGGCTGCGACGCCCTCGTCACCACCGGCCGCAAGTTCCTCCGCGGGCCGCGCGGGACCGGGCTGGTCTTCCTCCGCCGCGGCCTGCTCGACGGCATCGGGGCCTGGGCACCCGACGTGCGAGGCTCGCAGTGGACGAGCGAGCAGGAGTGGACGATGGACGGCACGGCGAGAGCCCTCGAGACCTGGGAGTCGTCGGTCGCCCTTCGCCTCGGACTCGGCGAGGCGCTGCGCGAGGCGCACGAGCGCGGCACGGCGGCGACCGAGGCGCACCTGGTGGCGCTCGGCGCCCGGCTGCGCACCGAGCTGTCCGCGATCGGCGGCGTCACCGTGGCGGATCCGCCCGTGTCGCCCTCCGGCATCGTCACCTTCACCGTCGACGGCGTCCCCGGCAAGACCGTCTCGGCGCGGCTGCGCGAGGCGGCCGTCGACTCGCTCGCGGTGCCCGCCTCGCACGCGCAGTGGGACCTCGGCGCGCGCGGCCTCGCGAGCGTCGTCCGGGTGTCGCCGCACGTCTACACCGACGAGTCGGACGTCGAGGCGCTGCTGACGGCGGTCGCGGGGGTGACCTCGTGACGGCCTTCGACGTCACCGTGCACGACGCGATCGTCGTCGGCCTCGGGATCCACGGCTCCGCGACGGCCTACGAGCTCGCCGTGCGCGGGCGCAGCGTGGTGGGGATCGAGCAGTTCGGCCCCGGCCACGTCCGCGGCTCCTCGCACGGCGCGACCCGGATGATCCGCCGCGCCTACCCGAGCCCGGTCTGGAACGACCTGGTCGACCGCGCCTTCCGCGGCTGGGACCGCTGGTCCGCCGCGGCCGGGGCGCCGTTCGTGCACCCGACCGGCGGCCTCTACGCGCACCGCGGCGAGGCGGCGCTGCAGGGCGGGCGCAGCCGGCCGGTGCCCGTGCCCGACACCTCCTTCGCCCCGCCCGCCGATTACGGGGTCGTCCACGATCCGGACGCCGGCGTCGTCGAGGCCGCCCGCGCGCTGGCCTTCGCGCAGTCCGCCGCGACCGCCGCCGGCGCCGAGCTGCGCTTCGACGAGGAGGTGCTCGACTGGAGCATCGGCACCGGCGACAGCGCCGGGGTCGTCACCCTCCGCACCTCCGCCGGCGAGCTGCGCGCGCGTCGGCTCGTCGTCTCCGGCGGCGCCTGGGTCGAGCGGCTGCTGCCCGAGACCGCCGGCTTCTTCGAGGTGCAGCGGATCCTCACCCTCACCGTTCCCGCCGGTCAGAGCGTCGCGCAGCCGCCGGCGCTCGGCTGCTTCTCCGTCGATCTGCCGGACGGGCTGGTCTTCGGCCTGCCCGAGGCGGCCGGCTCCGGCGCCAAGATCGGCGTCGACGCGGGGCCGGTCTGGGACCCGGCCGTCCCCGTCGCCCCGCCCACCGCGGCCGAGATCGCGCACCTCGAGAGCCTGCTCCGTCGCTTCGTCCCCGGGATCGAGACGGCCGGCGGCGAGGCCGTCGCCTGCCTCTACACGATGACCCCCGACAAGCGCTTCGTCGTCGGCGCGCTGCCCGGTCGGCCCGAGGTGCTGGTCGCCGCGGCCTGCTCCGGCCACGGCTTCAAGTTCGGCCCCGCGATCGGCGAGGCGCTGGCCGACCTCGTCGACGGCGTCGACCGCCCCGACCTCGACTTCCTCAGCCCGGACCGGACGGTGACCGCATGACCCTCTCCCCGCCTCCCGCCCGCGTCGCCGTCGCGGCGCCGCACCCCGCCGCACTCGACGCCGCGGCCCGCGCCATCGCCGACGGCGGCGACGCGATCGACGCCGCTCTGGCCGCCGCGACCGCGCTCACGGTCGTCTACCCGCACCAGTGCGGCCTCGGCGGCGACCTGATCGCGCTGGTCCGCCGCCCCGGCGAGGACGTCGTCGCGGTGCTCTCGGCCGGAGCAGCGCCCGCCGGCATCGACGTCGCGGCGCTCTCCCGCGAGGAGCGGATGCCGCGCCAGGGCCCGCAGACCGTCACGATCCCCGGCGCGGTCGCCGGCTGGCGGGCGATCGCCGGCCTCGGCGGCCGCCTGGGCCTCGACACCCCGCTCCGCCGGGCCGCGACGCTCGCCGCCGAGGGCTTCCCGATCTCCGCCGGACTCGGCCGCGCGATCGCCCTCCGCCGCGAGGAGCTGCTGGCCGACGAGGGCATGCGCGGCGTCTTCGGCGACGGCGACGGCGGGCTGCTCGGCGAGGGCGACCTGCTGGTCCAGCCGGCGCTGGCCGCGTCACTGGCAGAGCTGGTCGACGACCCCGGAGCGTTCTACCGCGGCCGGATCGCCGACTCCCTCGCCGCGCGCCTGGCCGCCCTCGGCGGTGCGCACACTCCCGCCGACTTCGCGGCGCACGAGGCCGAGCTGGTCGAGCCCGCCGCCTCCCGCGAGGGCGGCGTGCGCTGGTGGGTGGCCCCGCCGCCGAGCCAGGGCGTGGTGCTGCTCGGCGTCCTGCCCGAGGCGCTCTCCGGCGACACGGCGCAGCTCGTCGAGGCCGTCCGCGACGCGGCGCTCGTGCGGCAGTCCGCGCTCGGCGACCCGCGCGGCGGAGCGATCGACGTCGCCGCCATGCTCGACCCCCGCTCCCTCTCGCGCGGCTCGCTGCCGCGGGCCGGGCGCGCGCTCGGCGACACGGTCGCGGTCACCGCGGCGGACACCGACGGCACCGTCGTCACCCTGATCCAGAGCGTCTACCAGCTCTTCGGCTCCGGGATCCTCGACCCCGGCACCGGCATCGTCCTGCACAACCGCGGCTCCGCCTTCAGCACCGACCCCGCCCACCCCGGCCGGGTCGGCCCGGGCCTGCGCCCGCCGCACACCCTGCTGCCGGTCATCGCCGAGAGCGGGGATCTGCTGCTCGGCCTCGGCTGCCAGGGCGGCAGCGCCCAGCCGTGGATCCTCGCCCAGCTCGTGCGCGAGCTGCTCGATCCCGCCGCGGATCCGGGAGCCGTGCTCGAGCGGCCGCGCTTCGTCGTCGGGGCGCGGGACCTCGGGCACGAGGAGCTGACGCTCGTGGCGGAGCCGGGGGTTCCCGCTGCGGTCGCTGCTGCGGAGGCACTGGGGCTGCCGGTCGCCGAAGCCTCCGGGCCGATCGACGAGGCCGGGCACGTGCAGCTCGTGCGGCTGCATCGCGACGGGCGGCTCGACGCGGCCAGCGACCCGCGGGCCGATGGCCGCGCGCTCGTCGCGGGGGCGGGCTGACCGCTCTCGGCCGTCGCGGCCGGGAACCGCGCCCGCCCCGGCGGACCGGCCCCGTCACTCCGCTCCTCTTCTCCCGCTGAACTCTCCTCTTCTTCCGCACGCCTGACGCCCCGAACCGAAGGACCGCCGCCGCCATGAGCTCCGCCTCCACCGCCACCACCACTCACCCGCACGTGCTCGACCCGCTCGCCGCCGCCGAGATCGCGTCCTTCGTCGCCGCCGTCCGCGCGAGCGACCGCATCGGCGCCCGCCCGCGCTTCTGGGGCATCAGCCTCGACGAGGAGAAGGCCCGCGGCATCGCGCCCGGCGGCGCGCGCCCGGTCCGCCTGGTCGTGCTCGACCCGGACGCCCGCGCCGCCTGGGAGGTGCGCGGCTGGACGGCCGGCCCCGACAGCCCCGCGATCGTCGAGGTCTGGACCGACGTCGACCACCGCCGCCCCGGCGTCTCCAGCGACGAGGCGCGCCTGATCGCCCAGGCCGCCCGCAACTCCCCGCTCCTGAAGGAGGCGCTCGCCCTCCGCGGCATCACCGACACCTCGCTGGTCTGGGTCGACCCGGAGTCGATCACCGGCTTCGTCCCCGACGACCTCGCCGACCGCCGGCTCAGCTGGGGCACGGTCTGGTACCGCGAGTTCCCCGAGGACAACGGCTACGCCCGCCCGGTCGCCGGCCTCGTGCCGATCCTCGACCTCGACACCCTCGAGGTGATCCGGATCGAGGACCACGGCGTGATCCCGATGGCCAGCGAGACCGGCGTCTACACCGCCGGCACCTGGGGACCCGACCGTGAGGTGTCCAAGCTCGACATCGTCCAGGCCGACGGCCCCGGCTTCGCGATCGAGGGGCACCGGGTCCAGTGGCAGAACTGGTCGTTCCGGGTCGGCTTCAGCCACCGCGAGGGCCTCGTGCTGCACGACCTGACCTACCGCGACGGCGACGTCGAGCGGCCGGTGCTGGCGCGCGCCGCCGTCAACGAGATGTACGTGCCGTACCTCGACAGCGACCCGACCGCCTACCGCAAGAACTTCTTCGACTGGGGCGAGTACGGCGCCGGCCCGCTCACCGCGAGCCTCGAGCTCGGCTGCGACTGCCTCGGCGAGATCCGCTACTTCGACGTCGACTACCTCGACGGCCACGGCGAGCCGCAGACCATCGTCAACGGCATCTGCCTGCACGAGGAGGACGACTCGATCCTCTGGAAGCACGTCAACACCCGCACCGGCAGCGCCGAGGTGCGCCGCAGCCGCCGCCTGGTGATCTCGAGCTTCGCGACCGTCGCGAACTACGACTACGGCTTCTACTGGTCGCTCTACCAGGACGGCTCGGTCGAGCTCGAGGTGAAGCTGACCGGCCTGATGTCGGTGAGCGGCATCGCCGACGGCGAGTCGCCGCGCTCGGGGCGGATGGTCGCGCCGAACGTGCAGGCGCCGATCCACCAGCACTACTTCGCCGTCCGGCTCGACACCGCGATCGACGGCCCGCTCAACCGCCTGGTCGAGGTGCACGCCGAGGCCGACCCCGACGAGACGACCAACCCCTACGGCAACGCGTGCCTCGCCGTCGAGACGCCGCTGGCCTCGGAGGCGGTGGCCGCCCGCCGCGCCGACCCGTCGCGCGCCCTGCACTGGCGGATCGAGAGCGAGTCGGCGCAGAACCGCTACGGCGAGGCGACCGCCTACCGCCTCGCGCTGCAGAACACCGCGCAGCTCTACGCCCGCCCGGGCAGCGTCGTCGAGCGGAAGGCGCCCTTCGTCGGGCAGCACCTCTGGGCGAGCGCCTTCGACCCGGAGCAGCGCTTCATCGCCGGCGAGTACCCCAACCAGGGCGAGCTCGGCGACGACGGCGTGCACGTCTGGCAGCAGGCCGACCGCTCGCTCGAGAACGAGCGCCTGGTGCTCTGGCCGGTGCTCGGCGTGCACCACTTCCCGCGCCCGGAGCAGTGGCCGATCATGCCCGTCGACCGGATCAGCCTGCGGCTGGAGCCGGACGGCTTCTTCGACCGCAACCCGTCGCTGGACGTGCCGGCGTCGGAGTCGGCGCACTGCGCGCCGGGGGCCGGGGGATCCGGGTCTGCGGGCGACGCGCACGCGTGCCACACGGACGCCGCCTCCGACGCCCACGGCGGGCACGAGCACGCGGAGCAGCAGCACGGGCACGAGGGCGGGCGCTGATGGCGGGCCTCGCCGCGCACCTCGCCGACAGCAGCGCCGTCGCGCTCGCCGCGGCCGTCGCCTCCCGCGAGGTCTCGGCCGTCGAGGTGATGCGCGCCCACCTGGAGCGGATCGAGGAGCGGAACCCCGCGATCCGCGCCGTCGTCTCGCAGCAGCCCGACTCGGTCTCGCTCGCCGCCGCGGAGGCCGCCGACCGGCGCACCGCCGAGGCGCTCGCGGCCGGCGAGGCGCTGCCCCCGCTGCACGGCCTGCCGACCGCGGTGAAGGACCTCATGGACGTCGCCGGCTTCCCGACGACGAACGGCTCCGCCGCCTTCGCCGACGCCGCGCCCGCCGCGCACGACAGCGTCCTGGCGACGCTGCTCCGCGAGTCCGGCGCCCTGATCATCGGCAAGACCAACACCCCCGAGATGGGCCAGGGGGTGCTCACCTTCAACCCGGTGTTCGGCACCACCGTGAACCCGTGGGACCTCTCGCGGCACGCCGGCGGGTCGAGCGGAGGCGCGGCCGCCGCCCTCGCCGCGCGGATGCTGCCGATCGCCGACGGCTCCGACAGCGGCGGCAGCCTGCGCTACCCGGCCGCGTTCTGCAACGTCGTCGGCGTGCGGCCGAGCCCCGGCCGCGTGGCCAGCGGGCGCACCGGCAACGCCTGGACCCCGCACGGCGTGACCGGCCCGATGGCCCGCGACTCCGCCGACGCCGCTCTCTTCCTCGACGCGCTCTCGGTCGAGAAGAGCGTCTGGCCGCTGTCGTCGCTGCCCGTGCACGCGGCGCGCCCGGTCGCGGTCGACGGCCTGCGGATCGCCTGGAGCGAGGACGCCGGCGGGCTGCCGATCGACCCCGACGTGCGAGCCGTGCACGCCGCCTTCGCCGCGCAGCTGTCCGGGCTCGGCGCCGTGCTCGACGCCGACGAGCCCGACTTCGCGGGCGCCGACGAGGCCTGGGAGACCATCGAGACCTTCGAGTTCTTCCTCGGCGGCCGGCACGCCGTCGACGCGGGCGCCACCGGCTTCCGCCCCGACTACGTCCGCAACGTCGAGCAGGGCCGCGCGACGACCGCGACGCAGCTCGCCGACGCCTACGAGCGCCGCACCCGCCTCTTCCGCGACACCGCCCGCGTCCTCGAGACGCACGACGTGCTGATCCTGCCCGCGACCCCGGTCGTCGCCCCGCCCGCGGAGCTCGAGTGGGTGCCCTCCGTCGACGGCCACGCCTTCGACCGCTACTTCACCTGGCAGATGCTCGCCAACCGCCTGACGCTCACGGCCCACCCCGTCGTCGTCACCTCCGCCGGCTTCACCCCCGAGGGCCTGCCCGTCGGCGTCCAGGTCGTCGGCCGCCACGGCCGCGAGGCCCAGCTGCTGGCGGTGACCCGCGCCCTCGAGGAGGCCACCGGCTGGATCGCCCGCGCCCCCTCCACTCTCCAGAAGTTGCGGTAGTCGCGCGCCACTACCGCGACTTCCGGAGAGTCGCGGGGGCCGGTCGGCGGCTCGCCGCGGCCGGCGAGGGGATCGGCGCGCACAACATCAGCCAGAACGCACCGGCCTCCCCTGACAGCGGAGGCCCTCCTCTCTCAGCTCATGTTGTGCGGGCCACGATCGTCGAGGGAGCGACTGCGGCCGCCGCGTGGGACGATTCGGCGTCTGCGGATGTCGCGCCTCAGAGATCGACGCCGACCCCCGCGAGCTGCTCGACCTGGCGCCAGAGCCTGTCCGCCGCGTCCGCCGGGGGAGCGGCGGTCCGGGTCGGCGGCGCGACGAGGACGGGCGCTCCCCGCAGTCGGCCCCGCGGGGAGACGTACTCCCCGCCCTGAAGCCGCGGATCGGTGAGCGCCCGGACGGCCGACCAGGCGGCGGTGTCCTTGCCCTGCGCCCACGGCGTGTACGGATTGCGCTGGTGAGGCGTCGTCGCGTCGCGGATCCCCGCGCGCTCCGGAGTCTTCGCGTCGACGCCCACTCCGGGCCGCGTGACGATCGACGCGACCGGGACGCCCGCGGCGCGCAGCCGGCGGTCGAGCTCGAAGGCCCAGATCTCGGTCGCCGTCTTGGCTTTCGTGTAGGCGCTGATGCCCACCCGCGGGACCCGGCGCAGGTCGTCGACGCGCGTCGGGAACTGCTGCACGAACCCCGTCGAGGTGTGCACGATCCGGCTCCGGCCGCCGTGCTCGGCCGCGGTGGCCGCGAGTGCGGGCAGCAGCCGCGCGACCAGTCGCGCATTGGCGGCGACGTGCGTGCCGAGCAGCAGCGGCAGCCCGTCGTCGGTGACCGCGCGCGGGTCCATGCTCATCGCGCCGCCGTTGAGCAGGATCCCGTCGAGGCGCGGCAGCGCGGCGAGCTCCGCGGCGGCCCGGTCGACGGAGGCGGACGAGCCGAGCTCGAGCACGACGGTCCGGATCCGGGCTCGCGGGACCACGCCGCGGAGGGTGTCCGCCGCCCGCCGGAGCTTGCCCTCCGAGCGGGACGCCAGGACGACGTCCGCGCCGGCGCCCGCGAGCTGCTCGGCCGCGAAGTAGCCGATCCCCGCCGTCGCGCCGGTCACTACGACGGTGCGCCCGGTCTGGTCGGGAAGTCGGTCGGTGTCCCAGCTCGGGTGCTCGCTCGTCATGCGGTCCTCGTCTCTCGAAGCGGATGATCTATCCGCATCGGACGCTAGCACGAAACGGATGACTCATCCGCTTGCGTAGGATGGGGCGCATGGCAGTCCTCCGATCCGACGCCGCGCGGAGCCGCGCGCGCATCCTCGAGGTCGCGCGCACCCACGACCGCAGCACGCTCCGGCTGAACGAGGTCGCCCGCGAGGCCGGGGTCGGCGTCGCCACCGTCTACCGGCACTTCCCGACCGTGCACGCGCTCGTCGAGGCCCTCTCCGCCGACACCCTCGACGCGATGCTCGCCGTCTCGCGCCGTGCCGCCGCCCTGCCCGACCCCGGCGCCGCCCTCGCCGTGTACCTGCGCGAGGCGCTCGACCTCCAGCTGTCCGACGGCGGGCTGCAGGCCGTGCTGCTCTCGCCGGAGGACGAGGCCGAGTCCGTCCGCGCGGCCAAGCGCGAGATCTTCGAGTCCTTCGCGACCGTGCTCGCGGCGGCGCGCGCCGCGGGCGCCGTCCGCCCCGACCTCACGATCGATCACCTCGAGCACCTCGTCTGCGGCATCGAGCACGCCGTCCGCCTCGGCTCTCCCGGCGACCGGGCGGTGCTGCTCGACGTGCTGCTCGACGGCCTGCGGCCGCGTCGCCTCCCATCGGCGATCCTCGGTCGACCTCGCTAGGATCCGAGCATCACGACTGGTCGTCATCCCCGATGAGGGGAGGCGGCCAGTTCTCTCTGACATGGCGGCCCGGCGGCGAAGCGACGCGATCGAGATCGCGCGGGTCTTCGCGCTCAGGCGATCGGCCGGCGCGCGGCGACGTCCGCCGCCTGCGCGACTCCGGACCGCCACGGCACCCCGTGCCCCGGCAGCAGCACGTCCGCCCCGGTCGCCGCCAGCACCTCGAGCGACGCGAGCGAGACCGCCGTGTCCGCGGTCGCCGCCCGGGCCACGAGATGCGGACCTGTCCGGGCCGAGTACGGGTCGAGCGTCACCAGGGCGTCGCCGCCGATCACCGCCCCGCGCTCGGGCAGGTGCAGCGAGACGTGCCCGTCGGTGTGCCCGGGGGTCGCCAGCACGGCGGGCGAGCCGGGCACGTCGAGCACGGCACCCGGCTCCAGCGGCGTCGTGCCGGTGAGCGGAGGGACTCGCAGTGCCCCCGCCCGCGCCATCGCGCCCAGCACCGGAACGGCCGACGGGTGGCGCAGCGGGTACAGCAGCGGCGTGCGCTGCCGGCGGTAGGAGTAGGGATGCGCGGCGAGCCGGGCGTCGGCGGAGTGCAGCCACACCGGCACGCCGCGCTCGCGCAGCCGCCGCGCGAAGCCGAGGTGGTCGAAGTGCGCGTGCGTGAGCACCAGCGCGTCGATGTCGCCGAGCCCGCGGCCGAGGACGTTCAGCGTCCGGAGGAGGTGCGGCCAGGTCCCGGGCAGTCCCGCGTCGACGACGGTCAGCCGCCTCCCCTCCTCCAGCAGGAACACGTTGGTGAAGGCGTGCTCGATCCGGTGCACCCCCTCGACCTCGTGCCGGTGAAGGCTCGGGCCCCCGCGCCGCCGCCCGCCCGTGTACGCGCTCATGCCGCCTCCTGCTCGTCCGCACCCGAGCGCTCACCCGGGTCCGACGACGGTAGGCCGCCCCGCCCCGCGAGCATCAGGGCGTTGACAGCCCCTGCCGATGGAGTAGCCCGCGCGGCGGGCGCATCGAGATCACCGGCGCCGGGAGGACCCGGGACCCCGGGCGCACGACGCGCCAGGGGCGGCGTCGTCCTGGCCATCGGCTCGACAGTGGTCGGCGTGCGATCTATGATCGACCGTGCAGACCCCCCCGCACACGTGGATAAGGGGGTCTCGCTGTTTAAGTCCGCCTCCCGCGGCACCTGCTACACCTCGCACGGCGCCCTCGACGGATCACGCTCGCTCAGGTGATCGCTGTACCAGCTCCACGCGAACCGGTTGCGGGGGTGCCGCTCGATGTGGGCGTACGCGGACCAGGCGACGAGGTCCGCCATCTGAACGAGCTGGGACGCGCGGGAGTCCAGATGGATCGCATCCTCGATGACTCGGCGTTCCGAGAGCTTCAGGTTCCGATGGGTCGACCGATAGCTCGGGTCACTGCCGTTCCCGTCCATCACGATGATGCCGAGGGACTGCTCGGCGGCGAGCTCTCGTTCCACCCGGGTGACGAGCGCCGCGTAGGTGTCCTGCCGCGTGCGGGCGATGTCCTGCGCCCGGCCTCTCCGCCAGACGGCTCCCACCCGGAGTCCTTCGATCGATCGGAGGGTCTGCAGGCACTCGACGGCGACCTCGCGGCCGAAGTCCTTCCAGTACTCCGCGCCCGAGTGGACGTGCCTCTCCGGGATCCGCTTCGAGATGCGGCCCCGCCCGTTGACGTACTCGGTCGTGTGCAGCTCCTGCACGAGGGGGATCCCGAACTCCCGCCACAGCCGCTTGCGCAGGTCGAGCCAGGTGCGGAGGACTCCGGCCCAGTGGTCGGGAGCGAACTCGATCCAGCCGTAGACGACGAGCCCCGAGGCGGGATGGCCCGAGTCGTCCACGTACATCATCCGATCGAGACGCCCAGGCATCACGCAACCCTAGGCAGCCCCATCGCTTCGGCGGCCCCGAGGCGGGAGCGTCGGCGCCGGATGTCGGGAGGGGGACGGAGCGGGCTGACGCGATCCGTGGCGCGGGATGTGGTCGACTCGGAGGAGGCACGATCCCGCGCGCGCTGCGCGGATCGCCGGAAGGGGGAGCCGTGACGGAGTCGACGCGCACCGGGGGTGCGCCCGGGACCGCCCTGCTGCTGCGGGGGGACGGGCGGTACGCCGATCCGTGGCATCCGTTCGAGGAGACGGCGGCGGCGCTCGCCGGGCTGCTCGCGGCGCGCGGGTGCGAGGTGGCGGTGCGGGGCGACGTCGACCGGGCGCTCGCCGAGCTCGGGGCCGGGCGGGTGTAGCTGCCGGGGCTGCTCGTCGTCGACGTCGGGCAGCCGCGGGACGGCGGGGCGAGTCCGCGGCCCGAGGGCGCGGCGGCGCTCGCGCTGCTCGACCGGGCGGCGGTGCCGGTGCTCGGGGTGCACGTCAGCGCGACGAGCTTCGGCGACTCGCCGGAGTGGGCGGCGCTCCTTGGCGGGCGCTGGGTGCGGGGGAGGACGATGCATCCGGAGTACGGACGCGCGAGCGTCGCGATCGAGGCCGGCCATCCGATCAGCGACGGACTGGACGACTTCGAGGTGGACGACGAGCGGTACTCCTGGCTCGAGGTCGCGCCGGCCGCGCGGATCCTGGCGACGCACGAGCACGACGGCGAGCGGCACCCGATCGCCTGGGCGCTCACGCGCGAGGGCGGCGGCCGGACCGTGTACGACGCACTCGGGCACGACGCGGCGTCCTACTCCTCGGCGGGGTACCTGCGGCTGCTCGGGCGGGCGCTCGACTGGCTCGGGGTGTGAGCCCCGGAACCCGCCGGCCGGCCCGCCCGCATCAGCGCCCGCCCGCCTCCTCGTCCGCGAGGCGCTGCAGGAAGCGCTCGGACGCCGCCGACATCTCGGCCGGCACCTCGAGCGCGGTGAGGTACTCGACGACGGACGCCATCTCGTGGCTGCGCCGGACGGCGTGCTTGCGGCTCCCGGTCTCGTAGCGGTCGATCTTCGCCTCGACGTCGCCCGAGAGCTGGGCGGCGATCTGCTCGCGCACCCACGGCTCGCAGCCGGCGGCGCGGCCCGCCGTGACGGCCTCGACGACGACCGCGGCGAGGCTCTTCATCAGCACGCTCCGGAGCAGCTTGCGCGAGGTGGCGACGCCGGCCGGGCCGTCGATCCGCTCGACCTCCGCCCCGAGCGCGGAGAGCCAGGCCGCCACGTCGCCCGCCGCGGCGCCGCTGACGATCGTCTCGGTCCGCGCGCCCTTGGCCGGCACCGGGCCGAGGATCGCGACGTCGGCGAAGCGGGCGCCCGCGGCGTCGATCATCCGCTCGACCGCCTCCATCGTCGCCGGGGAGGCGGTGGTGAAGTCGGCGGAGACGGCGCCCGGCCCGCTCGTCACCGCCCTGACCGCCCCGACGATCGAGGCCGCAGAGGATCACGGGGCGCACTCGCGCGGCGGTGCCCGAGCGACTGTCAACCCACGTTCCTCCGCTGCCGCTCCGGGCGTAGCGTGCGCGCATGATCGATCGCATTGCAGAGATCTGGGGCACCCGCACGCCGTACGCGCAGGGGGAGAGGTGGCCGGTGCGCGTGGACTCGGTGCTCGCCGAAGGGGTGGCCGAGGAGGACGTCGACCGCTGGGTGCAGTCGGCGTGCGTGCTCTGCAGCAACGGCTGCGGCACCGACATCGCGGTCAAGGACGGGCGGATGGTCGGCGTGCGCGGCCGCTCCGTCGACATCGTGAATCATGGGCGGCTCGGACCGAAGGGCCTCTTCGGCAGCTGGCAGGGCGTCGCGAACGGCGACCGGCTGACCCGGCCGCTGATCCGCGAGGGGGACCGCCTGGTCGAGACGGACTGGGACACCGCGATGTCGCGGATCGTCGAGCGCAGCCGGGCGCTGCTGGCGGAGAAGGGGCCGCTCTCGCACGGCTTCTACACCAGCGGGCAGCTGTTCCTCGAGGAGTACTACGCGCTGGGGATCATCGGGAAGGCCGGGATCGGCACCCCGCACATGGACGGGAACACCCGGCTCTGCACCGCGACGGCGGCGGCGGCGATGAAGGAGAGCTTCGGCTCGGACGGGCAGCCCGGCAGCTACGCCGACATCGACGAGTGCGACGCGATGCTGCTCTTCGGGCACAACATGGCCGAGACGCAGACGGTGCTCTGGATGCGGGTGCTGGACCGGCTCGCCGGCCCGAACCCGCCCCTCGTGGTCTGCGTGGACCCGCGGGAGACCGAGGTCGCCCGGCACGCGACGGTGCATCTGGCCGTGCAGCCGGGCACGAATCTGGCGCTGATGAACGGACTGGTGCGCGAGCTGATCGTCAGCGGAGGGGTCGACGAGGAGTACGTGGCGGCGCACACGGTGGGCTTCGACGAGCTGCGCGCGGCGGTGGAGCCGTGGACGCCCGAGGAGGTCGCGCGCGTCTGCGAGGTGGACGCGGACGACGTGCGCCGGGCCGCGGCGATCTTCCGCGAGTCGCCGCGCGTCCTGTCGACGGTGCTGCAGGGCTTCTACCAGTCGAGCCAGGCGACCGCGGCGGCGTGCCAGGTCAACAACCTGCACCTGCTGACCGGGAAGATCGGCCGGCCGGGTTCCGGGATCCTGCAGATGAACGGGCAGCCGACCGCGCAGAACACCCGCGAGTCCGGGGCGGACGGCGACCTGCCGGGCTTCCGGAACTGGGAGAACCCGGAGCACATCCGCGAGCTGGCGGAGCTGTGGGGCGTGCATCCCGACCGGATCCCGCACTGGTCGCCGCCGACGCACGCGATGCAGATCTTCCGCTACGTCGAGCAGGGGTCGATCCCGTTCCTCTGGGTCCAGGCGACGAATCCGCTCGTCTCGATGCCGCAGGCGCGGCGGATCCGCGAGGTCCTCACGACACCGGGGCTGTTCCTGGTGGTGCAGGACCTGTACCTCACCGAGACCGCCCGGCTCGCCGACGTGGTGCTGCCCGCCGCGGGGTGGGGCGAGAAGCAGGGCTGCTTCACCAACGTCAACCGCACGGTCCACCTCTCCGACAAGGCCGTCGAACCGCCGGGGGAGGCGCGCAGCGACCTCGACATCCTGCTCGACTACTCACGGCGGATGGACTTCCGGCGCGACGACGGATCGCCGCTGCTGGACTGGAGCGGACCGGAGGACGGCTTCCGCGCCTGGCAGGAGTGCACGCGCGGCCGGCTCTGCGACTACACCGGGATCAGCTACGAGCGGCTGCGCGGCGGCAGCGGGATCCCGTGGCCGTGCAACGACGAGCACCCGGACGGCACCGTCCGGCTCTACGGCGACGGGGTCTTCCCGACCGCGGTCGATCGCGCCGAGACCTTCGGCCACGACCTGCTGACCGGCGCCTCGACCACCCCCGAGGCCTACCGCGCGAGGCGGCTGGACGGTCGGGCGATCCTGAAGGCGGCGCCGTACCGGCCGGCGCACGAGCTGCCGAGCGAGGAGTATCCGCTGCGGCTGACGACCGGGCGCACGGCGTACCAGTTCCACACCCGCACGAAGACGGCCCGGGCGCCGCAGCTGAATCGGGCGGCGCCGTCGGCGTGGGTCGAGCTGTCGCGCGCGGACGCCCGGCGGGCGGGCGTCGCCGAGGGGGACGTGGTGCGCGTGGTCTCTGCGCGCGGCGAGATCGTCGTGCCCGCGCGGGTCGGCGACGTGCGCGAGGGCTGCGTCTTCGCTCCCTTCCACTACGGCTACTGGCAGGAGGAGCGGAGCGGACCCGGCGAGACGCCGACCGCCGCGAACGAGCTCACCCGGACGGAGTGGGACCCGGTCTCGAAGCAGCCGCTCTTCAAGGTCGCGGCCGTGCGCATCGAGAAGGTCGCTGACGGCAGGGGGCCCGCGCCCGCGCCGACCACGACCGCGTCCCGGCCGGCCGACCCCGAGGGCGTCCCGCCGACCCGCGGCGGCGAGGCCCGGGAGCTGATCCGACCCACCGCTCCGCCCGAGCTGGCGACGGCGGAGGAGCGCTCGTGAACGTCGACCTCTACCTCGGCCTCCTCCACTCCGGCGAGCGGGTCCTCGCACAGTCGTTCCACCTGGTCGCGGAGCACCACGGCGACGAGCCCGACGTGCACGGGATCTGCCTCACACTCGCCGAGCAGTGCGACGATCACGCGCACCGCCTCGCTCCGATGCTCGACCGGTACGGCGAGCGACCGGACGGCGAGCCCGCGCGGTTCCACGCCGACGCGCTGACCGAGGGGCGCACCGGACCGGTGGGGCTGCTCCGCGACCTGCAGGATCTGCACCTGCTCGCGTCGCTCGTCGACGTCACCGGGACCGTGCTCCGTCAGGCCGCGCTCGCCCTCCGCGACGAGGAGCTGCTCGCCCTGCTCGAGGACCACCGCGCCGAGACCGCGATCCAGGAGGCGTGGCTGCTGACCCGGATCAAGCAGGCGGCACCGCAGGCGCTGCTGGTCGCGACGTGAGCGGCCCGCGCCCGATCGCGCGCCTGCGCCGACGCCGGACCGGGGCCGCGGTGTACGCGGCCGTGCTGTGCCTGGTCGTGCTGGCGCTCAGCGCCGCGATCGGCCTCGCGCTTCGGCAGCCGTGGCTCTTCCCGAGTCTCGGGCCGACGATCATGCTCTTCTTCGAGTCCCCGGAGCAGCCCGCATCGCGACCCGTGAACGCCCTGGTCGGGCACGGTGTCGGCCTGCTGGCCGGCGTCGCCTGCTTCCATCTGCTGGGGCCCGGCGGGGGAGCGTCCGTCCCGGAGGCGGGGATCACGGTGCCGTACCTGCTCGCCGGCGCGGTGTCGGTCGCGGTGACCACTCTCGTCCTGTCGCTGCTGCAGCTCCCGCATCCGCCCGCCGGCGCGACGACGCTGATCGTCAGCCTCGGGATCCTCACCCAGCCCGCGCAGCTGGCCGCGATGGCCTGCGCCGTGGTCGCGGTCACCGCTGCGGGGTGGAGCCTGAACGCGGTGCTGCTGGGGCGGGACGGGGTCGATCCGCCGGGATCGCGGACTACCGCAGCACGGCCGTGACCGGATTGCTCGTCGTCGTGTTGCCGGCGGAATCGGTCGCCCGGGCGGTGAGCAGGAAGGTGCCGTGCGGACGGGACCTCTCAGCCGGCGACCCGCTACCGCGTGTTCCCGACCCTCGGCTCGGAACCGCCCGCGCATCCGCGACCGCACCGATGCCCTGACCGGCAGCCGTCCGGTCGAGCCGGGAGATGACGCGGCCGGCCCCGGCTGTGAAGTCCGGTCAGTGGAACGGGCAGCGTGCGGGTGCGTCGGCGGATCGCACGTCGCCTCCTGAGGTCGGCATGGTCGGCAGTCGACGTCGGTTCACGCTCAGCCCGCTGCCCAGGATCCGAAGCCGTGGGTCGCTGAGCGCGGCGATCGCCGTCGCGAGGCCGGCGATGGCCGGCTTCTCCCCGGGGCAGCGATGGCCGGTGGCGACGTCCGCTCCGCCGTGCGGAATGAAGACGGAGACGGACTCGTAGTCGTCGATGCCGACGAAGCGCTCGGGATCGAAGACGTCGGCGCGGGGCCAGGACTGCTCGTCCGTGTCGGTGCCCAGGATGTCCAGCAGCACTCGTCCTCCGGCGGGCAGTCGGGCGCCGTCGAGTTCGACGTCCGTGATCGCCCAGCCGGGCAGCATCGGCACGAAGGGCGCGGTTCGCCGGATCTCCTGCGCGAAAGCGGTCGCGAGCCGGCCCGCCCTCGGCGCGCCGGACTCCTCCGCCTCGGCGGCGATCCTCTGCCGCCACTCGGGCCGGTCGTGGAGCTCCTTCGCGGCGAAGGCGACGAAGCGGGCGACGGCGATCATCGGCCGGATGCTGTTCTGCAGCTCGATGCCCGCGAGGCGGTCCGGCAGCAGCTCCCCCGACAGATCGCGATGCCACGCCCACTCGTGCAGCGCGGTGCCGGGCGGGGCGGACAGAGCGCCGCCTCTCACCGCTTCGATGAGCCGCTCCGCGTGCCGATCGGACCACAGCCGGTTCGCGGCGGCGAGGAGGTACTCGGGCGAGTAGGGCGCACCGAACCCGTCGACGATCTGCGCGAGACGTGCGGCCCACCGGGTCTTCGCGCGCCGAGTCCCGGGAAGACCGGCCCAGCTCATGCTCGCCCGGCCGAACGCGCCGACCGCCGCGTCGTAGGCGCTCCGGGTTCCGCCCGCCAGCCACGCCTCCTGCTCGATCCGCCACTCCCGTTCGAGCAGGGGGATCAGCCGCTGGACCTGCGCGTCCTCGTAGGCGACGTCGACGAAGGCGGCCTTGCGGTGCCGGTGCTCGTCGCCGTCGAGGCTGTGCACCGAGCCGTTCCCGAACAGGGTCTGCTGCACGATCGCAGGCATCGCGCCGTGTCGAGCGATGCGGGCGTCGTCGTAGAACAGGTCGACGGCCTCGGCGCCGCGGACCAGGAGCGCGTCGCGTCCCAGCAGACGAAGGGGCACCGCTCGAGCGTCGGTGCGGGCGCGACGCCAGATCCGGGCACCGAAGCCGTAGCCGCGCGTCAGCAGGGACAGGGAGTCGTCGCGGAGGACGGTCGTCTGAGACGTCATGCACCCAGGGTCACTGCCGGGCCGTCTCTCGTCCAAGGGGGTGCCGCTCGCGCCGGAATCATGCTCGCATGTCCTCGGAGCCGCAGTGAGTCCGGGTGACAGTCCGTCCGGCACACGCGGCCGGCAGCTGGAGGGCGCAGGGCGCGTGTGCCGCTCCAGCGCGGTGAGGCGTTCGACGGGACGCCGGCAGGAGGAGGGGCGCGGATGACGTTCGCGGATCGCAGCAGGAAGGGTGCGGGCTCTCCTCCGGCTCCCGAGCCGGCCTGGCCGCACCAGGTCCCGGTACCGCGATTCCGAGGACCACGTCGGCGCGATCAACGCCTCGAGTCGGTCCTTCCGTTCGCGTCGAGGGTGCCGACGCTCAGCCCGGCTGATGCACGTGGATGTCGCTGCTCGACGTCACGCCGTTGAACTCGAGATACAGCTGCCCCTCGACGACCGACACGGTCAGCGTGTTGCGGCGCTCGAGTACCGCGACCGCGGCATCCAGGAATCCCTGGTCGAAGCTCTGCACGGTGATCTGCTCGAGCTGGTGGACTCGCTTCCCGGACCACGCCGCGATCACCTTCTCCGGGTTGCGATGCGTGTAGACCGTCGTGCGGTCGGCCAGCCTGCTCCCGAAGTGCAGTCGCTCGGCATCCGGCGCGCCCACCTCGATCCACGTGGTCAGCCTGCCGGTGAGATCGCGGACCAGCACCGCCGGCTCGGTGGCCGTCGACGAGATCCCCTCGCTGAAGGTGATCCCCTCCACGTATTCGAGGCAGTACGCGAGCACGCGCGTCATCATGAACGCGTCGGTCTCGGAAGGGTGCCGAGCGGCCCGCAGCGTGATGTCCTCGTAGACGCCGCGGTCCACATCGGCCAGCTGTATCGCGAAGTTGTACATCACTGCGCCGGCTGCCATGTGTGCGAGCTTATGTCTTCTCGCTCATCGAGGAGCGCGAAGCTTCTCCGGCGCCGTCGGGGCATCGTGTTCGCGCGCCTCCTCGCAGGAACGGCCCGGCAGGAGGCGTTCACTCCGTCGAGAGCGTCTCACTCGCTGACTCGCAGCAGGGGAGGTCTTTCGTTGCTCGATGCGCGACGGCTGTACGCACGCTCCCGTTCTCGAGGGACCGCCGAGTCGAGCCGGATACTCATGGGATGACATCACCACTCGTCTCGGCCGTCGCTCACTCCGGCCTCACCGTGACCGATCTCGACGACTCGGTGGAACTGTGGTGCTCGGGTCTCGGCTTCACACTCGACCGCACCTTCACGCTCGATGCCGACACCACGGTCGCGACCACGGGCGTCGACGGAACGACGACCCGGGGAGCGGTGGTGACGCTCGGAGACCACCGGGTCGAGCTGCTGCAGTACGACCCCCCTCGGTCGGCTCGAGCAGCCGGCTCACCCGCGGACATCGGCACGGTGCACATCGCCCTGACGGTCTCGGACCTCGACCGGGTGCTGGGCCTGTGTGCCAAGCACGGTTGGCGGCCGGTCGGTCCGCCCCACCGGATGACCAGCGGCGCCCGAGCGGGTACGCGCATCGTCTATCTCGAGGGTGCGCTCGGCGGCTTCGTCGAACTGATCGCGCCACCGCGACTTCCCTAGCGCGGGCCGGGCAGTCAGGCGATGGCGGCGATCCGGAGATCGCGGCGCGCAGCGCGGCAGCCGCCGCACCCACGTCGGGCGCGCCGTAGATCGCGCCGCCCGCGACGGCGACCACGGCGCCGGCGCGCTGCACGGACTCGATGGTGGCGGTGCTCACGCCGCCCGCGACCGAGAACGGGACGCCCGAGGCCTCGCCGTCGCGCAGGAGCGTCTCGAAGGTGAAGCCCTCCTCGGCCTGCTCGTCGAGGCCGGCGTGCATCTCGACGAACTCGGCGCCGAGGGCGACGACCTCGCGGGCGCGGGCGGCCTTGTCGGGGACGCCGATCAGGTCGACGACGACGTCCTTGCCGTGCTTCTTACCAGCGGCGATCGCGCCGGCATCGAGCTCGCCCACGTCGATCGTCGTGAGGAATGATCAATAGTCCCACAGGCTGTGGGACTATTCGTCGACGACCCCGCTGGCGTCGAGGGCGGCGATGATGCGCTGCTCGTCGGGAAGAGCGAGGCGCTCGGCGTCGGGTAGCGCGTCGTAGGTGTAGGTCGCGACGGCGATGGGCGATGCTGCCTGGCTGAGGGCGTACCTGACGATGTGCTCGTCCTTGTCGCCGCAGATCAGGATGCCGATGGTCGGAGCGTGGCTCGGGCGTCGGAGTCGTTCGTCGACGAGGGCGATGTAGAACCCGAGCTGACCGGTGAACGCCGGCTCGAAGTCGCCCTTCTTCAGCTCGACGACGACGTACCGGAGCTGCTCGGTGTGGAAGAAGAGCAGGTCGAGGAAGAAGTCTCGGCCGTTGACGCCGAAGTGGACCTGGCGGCCTGCGAAGGTGAATCCGGTGCCGAGCTCCTGGAGGGTCTCGGCGATGCGGTCGAGGAGGGCGTTCTCCATGTCCCGTTCGGCGGCATCCTCGGTGAGGTTGAGGAAGTCGAAGACGTAGGGGTCCTTGGCGATCTCCCGCGCGAGGGCCGAGTCGGCGGGCGCGAGCCTGTCGACGTAGTTCGACGGTGCCCGACCGGCCCGCTCCAGGGTCTGGTTCTTCACATGGGTGAGCAGCATCGACCGTGTCCACGAGTTCTCGGCCGCCGCGGCGGCGTACGCCGCGCGCACCTCGGGGATGGAGAGCTTGTCGAGCAGCAGGCGGACGTGGCCCCAGGGCAGATGTCCCACAGCCTGTGGGACTTTCTCCCGATCGGGCCAGGCGGCGGCGAGGGCGCGCATGTAGAAGAGGTTGCTGCGAGACAGACCCGTCATCGCCGGGAACTCCCGGCGCAGGTCTTCCGCGAGCCGGTCGAGGACCCGGGTGCCCCACGGCTCCTTGGCCTGCTGATCGAGGATCGCGCGGCCGAGCTCCCAGTACAGACTGATGAGCTGCGCGTTCACGGTGCGCTGAGCGCGCAGCTGCGCATCCTGAACGCGCGACGTCAGCGAACGCAGGAACGGCTCGTAGCCGGTCGGCAGCTCGATGTCGCGTTCAGTCATCCCGTCATTGTCCCGGATCGGCGACTCGACGCCGGCCGCCTGAAGGGTGGCGGGCTGGAATCGGAGGGTGGCAGGAGGAAGGGCGGCGCTGCGCAGATGCGCGGCGCCGCCCCGGGGGATCAGGCGATGGCGGCGATCAGGCGATCGCGGCGCGCAGCGCGGCAGCCGCCGCACCCACGTCGGGCGCGCCGTAGATCGCGCCGCCCGCGACGGCGACCACGGCGCCGGCGCGCTGCACGGACTCGATGGTGGCGGTGCTCACGCCGCCCGCGACCGAGAACGGGACGCCCGAGGCCTCGCCGTCGCGCAGGAGCGTCTCGAAGGTGAAGCCCTCCTCGGCCTGCTCGTCGAGGCCGGCGTGCATCTCCACGAACTCGGCGCCGAGGGCGACGACCTCGCGGGCGCGGGCGGCCTTGTCCGGGACGCCGATCAGGTCGACGACCACGCCCTTGCCGTGCTTCTTCCCGGCGGCGATCGCGCCGGCGATGGTGCTGTCGCCGGCGACGCCGAGGACGGTGACGAGGTCGGCGCCGGCCTTGAAGGCCATGTCGGCTTCGAGCTCGCCGGCGTCCATGGTCTTCAGGTCGGCGAAGACCGTCTTGTCGGGGTGGGCCTCCTTGACGGCGGTGATGGCCGAGAGGCCGGCGCTCTTGATCAGCGGGGTGCCGAGCTCGAGGATGTCGACGTGCGGGGCGGCCGCGGCGGCGAGCTCGAGGGCGGCGTCGGTGCTGAGGGTGTCCATGGCGAACTGGAGCTTCACGGGGTGCTTCTTCCTGTCGGGGTGGGGGTGGTGAGGAGGGTGGGGCCGGTCGTCACTCGAGGTTCGCGTGGCGCGGCCAGAGCTCGTCGGCGCTCGCGCCGCCGCGCTTCCAGAGGGCGTGGAACAGGGCGTCGCCGGTGAGCACGACGACCTGCTCGAAGAGGCCGCCGGAGTACTGCGCCGAGGCGGCGCCCGAGCGGTCGAGCTTGTCGGCGGCCGGCACGATCACGACGGCGGAGGCCAGCTCGGCCAGCGGGGATCCGGCGGCGGTGGTGATCGCCGCGACCCGCGCGCCGGCGTCGACGGCGGACTGCGCGGCGCGTACGATGCCGCCGGTGGTGCCGGAGCCGCTCGCGGTGAGCAGCACGTCGCCCTCGCGGATCGCGGGGGTGGTGACGTCGCCGACCACGTGCACGACGAGACCGAGGTGCATCAGGCGCATGGCGGTCATCCGCAGCGCGAGGCCGGATCGACCGGCGCCGTGCACGAAGACGCGCTCGGCGTCCGCGAGCAGCTCGGCGACGGGCTCGAGGCGGTCGGTCGTGAGCGCGGCGGTCGCCGTCGAGACCTCGGAAACGATCGCGGCGAGGGCCTGGGCGGGGTCGGTGGTGACGTCGGTGGATGCGGGCATGCAGCAAGCCTGCGCGCGGGGGACGCCGGCTCCCACCACCCGTTGGAACGGTTCCGCCTACCCGATCGGGTGGGTGGCGCCGTGCGCGGGTAGGCCGGGTAGGTTCGAGGGATGGAGCCCGCCGAGACCGCCGCCGAGACACCCGCCTCCCGCGCCCTGCTGCAGCAGCACGCGCGCACCGTCGCCGAGCAGGCCGACCGGCACGCGGTGGCGCTGGAGTCGGTTCTCGCCGCCCTGCGCGCCGAGCGCCTGGACGATCGGGCGGCCCGCACCGTCGCGATCGACATCGCCGCGAACGCGCTGGTCGAGCTGCGCACCGCCTCCGACGAGCAGCGCAGTGCGATGCTCGAGCCCGTCGTCGGCGCCTTCGCCCGGCTGCGGCGCGATCTGCGCCCGCTCGTGCGGTTCGGCGATCTCGACGTGCAGTTCGTCGAGCCGCCGGCGACCGGACGCGCGCTGCCCGGCGAAGTCGCGCACGCGGCGCGTGCGATCGTGCGGAGCGCCGTGCTGGCGTTCGTGGAGTCGGAGCAGACGCGGCGGGTGCGGATCCAGTGGGACTGCGACGGGCTGAACCTGCTGGTCGAGATCCGCGACGACGGCCGCGGCGAGCTGACCACCCGCGACGAGGCGCTGCGGCCGATCGCGGAGCGCGTGCGCGGCCTCGACGGCGAGCTCTCGATCGCGTCGACCGCGGGCTGGGGCTCGACCCTGTCGATCCGCCTGCCGCTCGATCCGCCGGCTCAGCCCGACGGGCTGGACCTCGCCGAGCTCAGTGCCCGCGAGCGCGAGGTGCTGAACCTGATCACGCTCGGCGCCTCAAATCAGCGGATCGCGGACGACCTCGGCATCAGCGGCAACACGGCGAAGTTCCACGTGTCGAACCTGCTGCGCAAGGCCGGCGCCCGCAACCGGGCCGAGCTGGCAGCCCTGGCCCGGTGACGCGCGCCGGCCGCGCAGGATCGTCGGCGGGTCAGCCGATCAGCTCGGCGACGGTGTAGCCGAAGACCGCGCCGTCGGCGTCCTCCGCCTCGACGCCCGCGTAGACGAAGCCGAACGGGTTGTCGCCGCCGACGATCGCGTTGTAGACGCCGTGGACCTCGAAGCGGCCGGTCGCCGGGTCGACCGCGACGTAGCGGCCGGCGTCGCGGCGCAGGTCGACGCGTCCCTCGCTCACCTCGGAGAAGTTGAGGAAGACCTTGGCCGGCAGCGGGCCGCGGGAGATGGTGACGACACCGGTCAGCACCGGGAACTCGACCCGGTCGCCGGCGCGGGTGCCGCGGTACTGGACCGGGGTGAACGCGATGGTGCCGGTGATCGGGCCCTTGTCGGCCTCGGGGGCGGTCGAGGCGGCGGCGGCCGGGGTGGCGATCGCGACGGCGATCACGGGGACGGACCAGGCGGCGCCGGAGAGGACGCTGCGGCGGGGCAGGGCGGGCGAGGTGGGCGGAGTGGGCAGGGTGGAGCGCAGGCGGGTGTCGTTCATCAGGGTGTCCTTGGGGGTGAGGAGCGCGGGCCCGGGCGCTCCGGAAGGAGGCGGGCCGGCGGCGGGCGTGAGAGCGACGGGACAGCGCCGCACGCGAGGTGCGCCGCTCGGGATGCCCGTGCCGCTCGGTTCTTCGTCACGATGGCAGTTTCGGGTTGCCTGTCGCGACAACCGACTGTCTCACACCCTCAATGCGTATGCATAGACCCTCTCCGGCAATCGTCGGGTTTCGACGGGCGCTGCTGGCGCCGGTCCGCGCCGAGGCGTCCCGGAGTGGTCGAGGCGTCCCGGTGCTGCTGGACGCCTCGACCGCAACGGGACGCCTCAGCGGATCCGCGGAGGTCTCGATCCGGGGGTCAGCGCGGCGCCGGTGCTTCCCTCCGCCCGCACGCGGCTGCTACGGTGCCTGAACCGGTTAAGTAAACCGGTTCAGATCCGGACTCGACGACGAGCAGGAGGCGCGGCCATGGCGGCACGACCGACGATCCTCGACGTCGCCCGCGCGGCCGGCGTCAGCAAGGCGCTCGTCTCGTTCGCGCTGAACGACCGGCCGGGCGTCTCGCCGGAGTCGCGCGAGCGGATCCTGCGCGTCGCCGGCGAGCTCGGCTACCGCCCCAGCCTCACCGCCCGCTCGCTGTCCACGAGCGTCTCCTTCGCGGTCGGGCTGGTGGTCGCCCGCGACCCCGAGGTCATCGCGGCCGACCCGTTCTTCCCCGCCTTCATCTCCGGGGTCGAGCGGGTGCTCGCCGAGCACGGCCGGGTACTGGTGCTCAGCGTCGTCGACCCGGGCGCCTCGGAGGAGGCGGTCTACCGCACCCTCGCCGCCGACCGCCGCGTCGACGGCGTCTTCCTCAGCGACCTGCGCGAGGCCGACGCCCGCCCGGCGCTGCTCGCCGAGCTCGGCCTGCCCGCGGTCACGCTCGGCCGCCTCGACGGCTCCACCTCGCCCGCGGTGGTGATGGACGACACCGCCGGCATCACCGGCGCCGTGCAGCACCTCGCCGCTCTCGGCCACCGCCGCATCGCGCACGTCGCCGGCTCCGGTCACCTGCTGCACTCCCTCCGCCGCCGCGAGGCGTTCGAGCGCGCCTGCGCCGACGCCGGCCTCGAGCCGGGCCCCGTCGTCGTCACCGACTTCAGCGCCGGCCAGGGTGCGAGCGCCACCGAGACCCTGCTCGACTCCGCCGTCCCGCCCACCGCGATCGTCTTCGCCAACGACCCGATGGCCATCGCCGGCCTCGGCGTCGCGCACACCCGCGGGCTGCGCCTGCCGGACGACCTCTCGATCACCGGCTTCGACGACTCCGAGATCGCCGCGCACGTCTACCCCTCGCTCACCTCGGCCCGCACGCGCCCCGCGCGCTGGGGCGAGGCGGCCGCGCGGGCCCTCCTCGACCTGATCGAGAACGGCACCGCCCCCGACGTCGACCTCGAGCCCGCAGGACTCGTGGTCCGCCACTCGACCGCCGCACCGCGGTCCCGAATTCTGAACCCGACCCCCTGAACCCGATCCACTGACGCGCCTGCGCACCGCCGCGCACGCGCAGAACAAGGAGAACACCATGGCCTCGATGAAGAGACGCTGGCTGACCGGAGTGGGCATCGCCTCGCTCGCGACCCTCGGACTGACCGCCTGCAGCGGCGGCGGGGGAGGCGCCTCCACCGACCTGACCGCGACCGGCCCGATCACCATCTGGTACTCGAACAACGAGCAGGAGGTGCAGTGGGGCAAGTCGATGGTCGACGCCTGGAACGCCGACCACCCCGACGAGCAGATCACGGGCCAGGAGATCCCGGCCGGCAAGAGCAGCGAGGAGGTCATCGGCGCCGCGATCACCGCCGGCAACGCGCCCTGCCTCGTCTTCAACACGGCGCCCAGCGCGGTCGGCCAGTTCGAGCGCCAGGGCGGACTCGTGAACCTGTCCGAGTTCGAGGACGGCGTCGACTACATCGAGACCCGCAGCGGCGACCTCGCCGAGCAGTACCAGAACGCCGACGGCGAGTACTTCCAGATGCCGTGGAAGAGCAACCCGGTCGTCATCTTCTACAACAAGGACGTCTTCACCGCGGCGGGCCTCGACCCGGAGAACCCCTCGCTCGCCACCTACGACGAGTTCACCGCCACCGCGAAGACCCTCGTCGAGTCCGGAGCCGCGCCCGCCGCGATCCAGCCCGCGCCGACCAGCGAGTTCTTCCAGACCCAGTTCGACTTCATGCCGCTCTACGCCGCGGCGACCGGAGGCACGGGGCTGGTCGAGGACGGCAAGGCCACCTTCGCCGACGACGCCGGCTACCAGGTCGCCGACTTCTGGAAGAGCCTCTACGACCAGGGCCTCGCCGGCCGCGAGCAGTACCAGGGCGACGCGTTCGCCGACGGCCAGGCCGCGATGTCGATCGTCGGCCCGTGGGCGGTCTCGGTCTACAAGGACCTCAACTGGGGCTCCGTCTCCGTGCCCACCCCCGACGGCACGCCCGCCGAGGACACCTGGACCTTCAGCGACGCGAAGAACGTCGGCCTCTACTCCGCCTGCGAGAACAAGGGCACCGCCTGGGACGTGCTGAAGTTCGCCACCAGCGAGGAGCAGGACCGCTCGCTGCTGGAGACCACCGGCCAGATGCCGCTGCGCACCGACCTGCAGACCACCTACGCCGACTACTTCGAGGCCAACCCCGCCTACCAGCGCTTCGGCGACCAGGCGAGCCGCACCATCGAGGTGCCCTCGGGCCCGAACACCGTGCAGATGCTGCAGGCGATCCGCGACGCCTGGGGCAAGACCGTGATCTTCGGCGACGGCGACGTGCAGTCGGCGCTCGACGGGGCGGCGGAGACCGTCACCGGGCTCGCCGGCCAGCAGTGAGACGCCGGACGGCAGTGAGATGACGACTCTCGCCCCGAAGGCTCCGGCGTCGCAGGGCGCCGGAGCCCCGCGGCCCCAGGACAAGCGGAGCCTGCTCCGCCGCGTCCTCGGTCCGCAGCCGTTCGGGCTGCTGCTCGGCAGCCCGTACCTGCTGTTCGTGCTCGCGGTCTTCGCGTTCCCGGTCGGCTACTCCGTCTACATCGCCTTCCACGACTTCTTCTTCGCGGCTCCCGGCGTGCAGGTCGAGCGCCCGTTCGTCGGCTTCGACAACTTCGTCACCGCGTTCTCGAGCCCGCAGGTCATCCGCTCCTTCGGCAACATCGGGATCTTCCTGGTGATCAACGTGCCGCTGACGGTGGTGCTCTCGCTGCTGCTCGCCTCGGCGCTGGACAAGGTCGTGCACCTGCGCACGTTCCTCCGGGTCAGCTTCTACGTGCCCTACGTCACCGCGAGCGTCGCGGTCGTCGGCGTCTGGCTGTTCCTCTTCAACGGGAACGGACTCGTGAACAGCCTGCTCGGGCCGCTCGCGCCGGACCCGTCCTGGCTGATCAACGACAAGCTGGCGATGCCGATCATCGCGCTCTACGTCACCTGGAAGCAGCTCGGCTTCTACATCCTGCTGTACCTCGCGGCGCTGCAGAACGTGCCGAAGGAGCTCTACGAGTCCGCGTCGACCGACGGTGCGGGCCGGATCCGGCAGTTCTGGTCGGTGACCGTGCCGAGCGTGCGGCCGGCGACGCTGCTGGTGCTGCTCGTCTCCACCGTGACCGGCGCGAACCTCTTCACCGAGCCCTACCTGCTCACCGGCGGCGGCGGGCCCAACGGCGCCTCCGCCTCGCCCGTGCTGCTGATGTACCAGCTCGGCATCCAGCAGGGGCAGCCCGACGTGGCCTCGGCCATCGGCGTCGTGCTGGTGCTGCTCGTGCTCGTCATCGCCTACCTGCAGAACCGCTTCGCCGGGGAGAGGAACTCATGAGCACGCTCGCCAGTGCCGGAGGCGCGACCTCCGCGGTCCCCGCCGCCGCCGCCCCGCCGACCCGGCGGAAGCGCCCGGCCTCGAGCCGATCGGCCGTGATCCTCCGCGGCGTGGTGCTCGCGCTCGGCGCGATCGTCTTCCTGTTCCCCTTCTACTACATGGTGATCGGCTCGCTGCAGACCGACCCCGACCCCACCCTGGCCGGGGCGATCCCGGAGGCGGGCAACCTCACCCTCGACAACTACGTGAACGTGAACGAGCGGATCAACCTGCTCACCGGCCTGATCAACTCGGGGATCTTCACCGGCGGCGTGCTGCTCTGCACGATCGTCTTCGGGGTGCTGGCGGGCTACGCGCTCGCGATGCTCGAGTGGCGCGGCCGGAAGGCCGTGTTCGCGCTCGCGCTGCTGGTGCAGGTCATCCCGTTCCAGCTGCTGCAGATCCCGCTCTACGTGCTGATCGCCCGCGACTACGGCCTCGCGGACAGCCACCTGGGCATGATCCTGCCGTTCGCCATCAACTCGACGGCGGTGATCATCTTCCGGCAGTACTTCCTGCAGCTGCCCAAGGAGCTGTTCGAGGCCGCGCGGATCGACGGGGCGGGCGAGATCAAGCTGCTCTGGAACATCGCGCTGCCGCTCGTGCGCCCCGCGCTCGTCACGGCCGTGCTGCTCACCTTCATCGGCCCGTGGAACGAGTTCCTCTGGCCGTTCCTGATCACGAAGGACGCGTCGCTGCAGCCGCTCGCCGTGTCCCTCGCCAACTACATCTCCAACGTCGCGTCGTCGACCGACAACCCGTTCGGCGCGATCCTCGCGGGCGCCGTCGTGCTGGCGGCCCCCGTCGTCGTGCTCTTCATCGTGTTCCAGCGCTACTTCGTCTCGACGGATCTCGGATCCGGAGTGAAAGGATGACCATGACTCCCACCCCCGGCACCACCGCCAGCACCCGCACCGCCGTGCCCTACCGCCTCGAGCGCGTCGGCGTCGTGATGGAGCCGCTCGCCGGCGATCCGCTCGAGGCCGAGGGGGTGCTCAACCCCGGCAGCGGACGCGGACCCGACGGCGAGCTCTACCTCCTGCCCCGGATGGTCGCCGCCGGCAACGTCTCGCGGATCGGCCTGGCCCGCGTGCTCGTCGAGGGCGGCGTGCCCGTCGGCGTCGAGCGCCAGGGCGTCGTGCTGGCGCCCGACCGCGGCTTCGAACGCGGGGCGACGCACTCCGGCGTCGAGGATCCGCGGGTCACCTTCATCGAGGCGCTCGGCCTGCACGTGATGACCTACGTCGCCTACGGGCCGCTCGGGCCGCGGACGGCGCTCGCCGTCTCGGAGGACCTGCGCGAGTGGCGGCGCCTGGGCCCGGTGACCTTCGCCTACGACGACGACCTCGACATCGACCTCGGGCTCTTCCACAACAAGGACACGGTGTTCTTCCCGGAGATCGTGGCGGCGCCGGACGGCACGCGCTCGTTCGCGGTGCTGCACCGGCCGATGTGGGACCTCGGCGAGACCCGCCCGGGGGAGGGCGTGCGGCTGCCCGCCGGCGTCGACGACCCGCGGCAGAGCATCTGGATCAGCTACGTGCCGGTCGCCGAGGTGGACCGCGACCTGGCGAACCTGACCCGCTGGACCCGGCACCGCTTCGTCGCGGGCCCCGAGTTCGCCTACGAGGAGCTGAAGATCGGCGGCGGCCCCGTGCCGCTGCGGGTGCCCGAGGGCTGGCTCCTGCTGCACCACGGCGTCACCGGCACCATCGACAGCGCCTTCTCGCAGCAGCAGCACGTCAACTACGCGGCCGGCGCGATCCTCCTCGACGCCGACGACCCCTCGAAGGTGATCGCCCGCACCTCCGAGCCGCTGCTCGAGGCCGAGACCGAGGAGGAGCGCAGCGGCATCGTCCCCAACGTCGTCTTCCCCACCGCCATCGAGGAGATCGACGGCCGCCACTTCGTCTTCTACGGCATGGCCGACTCCAAGATCGGCGCGGCCCGCCTGCTCCGCACGGACGCGTAGGCGCGGCGGAGCCCGCGCGGCGGGCGCCCCTCCGAGGCCGCGGAGCGGGCGCCGTCCGAGCCCGCAGAGCGGGCGCCCTCCTGCCGAGCGCGCGACGCGGGCGCCGTTTCATGCTGATCGAGTAGCCCGCTCCGCGGGCGTATCGAGATCCGCCGTTCTGCAGGCGCCGGGTCTCGATACACCCCTCCGAGGCTACTCGACCAGCATGGGTCGCCCCTCCGATTCCCGCGGGCGATGCCCCTCCGAGCCCGCGCCACGCGCGCCCTCCGTTTCATGCTGATCGAGTAGCCCGCGCAGCGGGCGTATCGAGATCCCCCACCCCCAGCCACCCCCCCACAAGGAGAGAGTTCAATGACGAACTTCAGACCCCGCGCCGCCGCCGTCCTGGCCGCGACCGCCCTCGCCGCCGGAGGCCTCGCCGTCGGCGCGGCCCCCGCCCAGGCCGCCGAGACGCTGACCAACACCGCGCACCTCGACTTCCTGCTCGACACCGCCACTCCGCAGCCCCAGGCCGGCCACAGCACCTACCGCCTCGCCGAGGAGCCCGACCTCGTGCTCCCGTGGACCTACGCCGACGCCCGCGACGGCGGCACCTTCGAGCGCGTCGGCGGCGGCCCCCTCGACCCGGCGACCGGCGACTGGGCGCAGGGCGCCTACAACACCGACGACGTCTCCCGCGCCGCCGTCGTCTACCTCCGGCACTGGCAGCAGACCGGCTCGACGGCGAGCCGCGACAAGGCCTACGAGACCCTCCGCTCGCTCGCCTACTTCCAGACCACCGACGGCGACGACGCCGGCAACGTCGTGCTCTGGATGCAGCCCGACGGCGACCTGAACCCCAGCGCCGAGCCCGTGGAGCTGCCCGACCCGAGCGACTCCGAGGACAGCTACTGGCTCGCCCGCACCCTCTGGGCGCTCGGCGAGGGCTACGCCGCGTTCCAGGACGAGGACCCCGACTTCGCCGCCTTCCTGCAGGAGCGCCTGCGCCTCGGCGTCTCCGCCGTCGACCGCGAGGTGCTCACCCGGTACGGCGAGTACGCAGTCGCCGACGGCGTCGACGTGCCCGCCTGGCTGATCGTCGACGGCGCCGACGCCACCGCGGAGGCCCTGCTCGGCCTCTCCGCCTACGTCGAGGCCGCGCCGGAGGACGCCGCCGTGCGCGCCAGCACCGCGAAGCTCGCCGAGGGCGTCGCCACCTACGCCCGCACCACGACTCAAGGCGACACCACCGCCTGGCCGTACGGCGCGATCCTGCCCTGGACGAAGTCGCGCTCGCTCTGGCACTCCTGGTCGTCGCAGATGGCGGGCGGCCTGGCCGCCTCGTCCGTCGCGCTCGGCGACGCGTCGCTCCTCGAGCCGGCCGTCGTCGACGCCGCGCGCTTCGCCCCCGAGCTGCTGACCGCCGGCGGCCCGGACAACGGCTGGAACCCGACGCCGACCGACCGCGTGCAGATCGCCTACGGCGCGGACTCCCGGCTGCAGAACTCGCTCGCCCTCGCCGACGCGACCGGTTCGAGCGCCTACCTCGACCTCGCCGGGGTGCAGGGCGCCTGGTTCTTCGGCCTCAACCTCAGCGGCGCCCCCGTCTACGACCCGGCGACCGGAGTCACCTACGACGGCGTCCAGGCCGACGGCAGCGTCAACCGCAACAGCGGCGCCGAGAGCACCATCCACGGCCTGCTGTCGATGCTCGCGCTCGACGCGCACCCGTCGGTCGCCGCCCGCGCGACGGCGGTCACCACCCAGGCGAGCCGCGACGGCCTCCGCCTCGTCGAGGCCGAGTCGGCCCGCGGCGGCACGGTCGTCACCCCGGAGTCGGCCTGGACCGGCGAGTCCGGCTGGACCGGCTCGTACCTGTCGCTCACGAACTGGCGCCGCGCGGCGACGATCCCCGTCGGCTCCGCGACCCAGGACCGTCTCGTCGAGGCCGTGATCTTCGCCGCCGAGCGCGGCACCGAGAAGACCCCGATCAGCCTCTGGAACTCGGGCCGCCGCCCGCTCGACGTGCTCACCAGCACCGTCGGCGCGCAGGGCATCACCGAGGCGTCCGGCATCCTGCTGCCGCAGAAGCTCCGCCGCACGCTCCCCGCGAGCGCGACCACCGTCGAGGTCCGCGCCCTCTCCGGCGAGACGAAGCTCGACGCCCTGCTGGTCCGCCCCGTCGTCTCGCGCCTCGTCCTCGTCGGCGACACCGGCCGCACCGAGCTGGTCCGCAACTCGACCGCGTCGCCCCAGCCGACCACGGTCGACGGCACCGGCACCCTCCGCGTCTACGCGCAGGACGGCACCCTCGTGAGCGAGTCGCCCGCCACGGGTACGACCCCGGTCACCCTCCCCGCCCAGGGCTTCGCGATGCTCCTCGGCTGACGCGCCCGCCGCAGCATGCTGATCGAGTAGCCCGCTTGCGGGCGTATCGAGATCCCCCGTCCTGAGCGCGTGTGGTCTCGATACGCCCCTCCGGGGCTACTCGACCAGCAAAGGTGTCGCGACCGCTCCCACCGCATGCTGATCGAGCAGCCCGCTTGCGGGCGTATCGAGATCCCGCGCGATCGGTGCGACACACCATCAGCTGAGAGGCGCGCTCATCGCCCATCGCGGTCGAGCGGCCCCCTCGGCTGATGTTCTGCACGGCCGGAGCGCTCCAGCCCGGGGCCCGCCTCCGTCCTGCTGCTCGCCCCGCCCACCGGGCGGCCCCCCATTCCTCAGAAGTTGCGGTAGTCGCGCTCGACTACCGCAACTTCTGCGTCGTCGATGTGGCGACCGGCCGGGCGGCGCGCGTCAGCGGGTGCGGTGCAGCGTCTTCGAGGCCAGGCCGGCGATCGCGGCCCCGAGCACCGGCGCCAGCAGGAACACCCAGACCTGGCCGAGCGCGTCGGGCCCGGCGAAGACGGCGGCCGCGATCGAGCGGGCCGGGTTCACGGACGTGTTGCTGATCGGGATGCTGATCAGGTGGACGAGGGTCAGCGTGAGGCCGATCGCGATCGGGGCGACCGACTTGTACTCGCTCTTCGCGGTGACGGAGAGGATCACGCCGACGAAGACGGCCGTCAGCACGACCTCGGCGAGGATCACCGCGCCGAGGCCGAAGCCGCCGGGGGAGTGCGCGCCGAAGCCGTTCGAGGCGAAGCCCGCGTCGCGGGCGGCGTCGAAGTAGCCGGCGGGTCCGTCGGCCGCGATCAGCGCGACGACTCCGGCGCCCGCGATGCCGCCGATCAGCTGGGCGACGATGTAGCCGGGGATGTGCCGCCACTCCGTCCGCCCCGCGAGGGCGAAGCCGATCGAGACGGCCGGGTTGAAGTGGCCGCCCGAGATGTGGCCGACGGCGTAGATCCCGGCGACCAGCGTGAGCCCGAAGGCGAGCGCGACGCCGAGGAAGCCGACGCCGAGCGCATTGCCGCTGTCCGGGAAGGCGGAGGCGAAGATCGCGGTGCCGACGCCGCCCGCGACGAGCAGGAAGGTGCCGAACGCCTCGGAGGCGTAGCGCGCCGCGGCGGAGTACTGCTCGGCGTGCTCCTTCCGCTGCTCACTCGTGGTGCGGCTGGCGGGCTTCGATGACGGCATGGGGGTTCCTCCGCGGGTCGTGGACGGCCCCGCGGCGCGCGAGGGCAACGGCCACTCCAGCACCCGCAGACGCCGGGCGAGCCGCGCGCCCAGTCGGCTCCCGGCCGTGCGGCCCCGGAGGCGCCGTGCGCGGCCACCCGCCCCTCGCTCAGCGGCCAGCCCTTCCGCCCGCATGCTGGC
Organism: Rathayibacter sp. PhB152; assembly: GCF_003751395.1. Taxonomy (NCBI): domain Bacteria; kingdom Bacillati; phylum Actinomycetota; class Actinomycetes; order Micrococcales; family Microbacteriaceae; genus Rathayibacter; species Rathayibacter sp. PhB152. Next base: position 345,361 of record NZ_RJUT01000001.1, read on the forward strand.
CGAGCAGCCCCCGACATGCTGGTCGAGCAGCTCCCGGAGCGCCTCTGCATGCTGGTCGAGTAGCCTCGGAGGGGCGTATCGAGACCCACCCTCCGAGCGGCGGTGGATCTCGATACGTCCGCTGCGCGGACTACTCGATCAGCATGCGTGGGGTCCGCTGCACGGGGTCCGCTGCGCGGACTGCTCGATCAGCATGCAGGGGTCCGCTGCGCGGACTGCTCGATCCGCAAGGCGCTGTCACGCCGCGAGGTGGAACGTGCTCGCGAAGCGCCCGAGCAGCGCGTCCCGCCCGCGGAGCACCGTGACCGCGCCGGTCGCGATGGCCCGCTCCGGCGCGAGCTCGCCCGACAGCAGCAGCCGGATGTCCGCGCCGGTCGAGAACGCCAGGTCCACCGGGGCCTCACCGCCCGGCACCTCGCCGCGCGACACGTCCAGCACCGCCCCGTCGACGCGGATCAGCAGCCCGGCCGGTCCGACCTGCGCCGCGTACACCGTCGCCGGCAGCTCGGCCGCGACCTGCGGGCGGAACGCGGTGCGCAGATCCACCGTCATCGAGTCCGGGGTGATCACCTGCTCCTCGCGCGGATCGCCCAGCGCCTTGAACCCCCAGGCGCCGAGCGCGAGCACGATCGGCTCGAGCTCGCGGCCGTAGGGCGTCAGCTCGTAGACGATGATGCGCGAGCGCGGCGCCCGCCGGATGATCCCGGCCGCCTGCAGCTCCTTGAGCCGGCCGGCCAGCACGTTGCTCGGGATGCGAGCGAGCCCCTGCGCGAGCTCGCTGTACCGGCGCGGCCCGACCAGGAGATCCCGGACGATCAGCAGCGCCCAGCGCTCGCCGACCAGCTCGACCGCGCGGGTGAGTGCCGAGTACTGCCCGTAGTCGCGTGCGGCCATCGCCCTCAGGCCTGCTCGCCGGTGAACGCCTCCGGCCCCTGCGCCGCGGCGACGGGGTCCATCCAGCCGAACTCGAGCAGGTTGCCGTCGGGGTCGGCGACCTGGCGCTGGTACATGAAGCCGTAGTCGGAGGCGGGCCGTGACTCGGATCCGCCCGCGGCGAGCCCCGCGGTCACGGTGGCGTCGACGGCCTCGCGGGTGTCGAGGAAGATCGCGGTCGAGACGGAGGGGTTCACGGCCGGGTCGCCGATCGGCAGATCGCTGAAGGTCTGGAAGTACTCGCGCACCAGGATCATGAAGTAGTTGTGGTCCTCCTCCACCACGACGCAGGCCGCGTTGTGGTCGGAGAACGCCGGATTGATCGAGAAGCCGAGCGCGACGTAGAACGCCTTCGCGCGCTCGAGGTCGGTGACGGGCAGGTTGACGAACATCGAGGTCATGGCGGTCTCTCCTTCTCGGCGGAGCCGCGGACTGCGGCGTCTGCGCTCATGCTTGTGAAAAACAAGTGCCACGTCAAGAGGCGGACCCGAGACGCCGCGATCGACGCGGCCGCCTCCGGCTCGTGAGGCGACCTCCGGCGCGCTGTCTCGTCCGGTCTCGTGCCGAAGGTGATGAGGCGAGCCGGAGTCGCCGCGGGCCACCGCCGGCTCGCGCGATCGTCACCGACTCGTCATTTCATCCGGTCTCCGCGTGCCGAAGGGCGTTCCACGAGCCCGAGGTGCTGCGGAGTCGCCTTCGGCCCGCGCGATAAGCTCCGGCTCGTCGTTTCGGCAGGTTTCCACGAGCCGAGGGTGATTCCGCGTGCCCGAGTTGCGGCGGAGTCACCGCCGGCTCGCGCGACAGTCTCCGGCTCGTCGTTTCCGCGGGTTTCCGCGTGCCGAGGGTGATTCCGCGTGCCCGAGTTGCGGCGGAGTCACCGCCGGCTCGCGCGACAGTCTCCGGCTCGTCGTTTCCGCGGGTTTCCGCGTGCCGAGGGTGATTCCGCGTGCCCGAGTTGCGGCGGAGTCACCGCCGGCTCGCGCGACAGTCTCCGGCTCGTCGTTTCCGCGGGTTTCCGCGTGCCGAGGGTGGTTCCGCGTGCCCGAGTTGCGGCGGAGTCGCCTTCGGCTCGCGCGATCGTCTCCGGCTCGTCGTTTTGGCAGGTTTCCACGTGCCGAGGGTGGTTCCGCGTGCCCGAGTTGCGGCGGAGTCACCGCCGGCTCGCGCGATCGTCTCCGGCTCGTCGTTTCGGCAGGTTTCCACGAGCCGAGGGTGGTTCCGCGTGCCCGAGTTGCGGCGGAGTCACCGCCGGCTCGCGCGACAGTCTCCGGCTCGTCGTTTCCGCGGGTTTCCGCGTGCCGAGGGTGATTCCGCGTGCCCGAGTAGTCCGGGGCTACCTCCGGCTCGCGAGATCACGTCCGGCTCGCGGTTCTGCCGGATCTCCGCGTGCCGAGGGTCGTTCCGCGTGCCGGATCCGTGCGGAGTCGCCCGAGGTCCCGGCGGATCTCGAGCTCGCACGTCTCCGGCTCGCGGAATCCGCTCCGGCACGTCGTTTCGTCCGGTTTCCGCGTGCCCGAGGCCGTTCCGCGTGCCGGGCGTCTCCAGGCGTCATGTCCGGCTCGCGGGAGCAGCTCCGGCTCGCGATTCCGCCTCGTTTCCACGAGCCGAGGGTGGTTCCGCGTGCCGGAGTTCGCCTGGTGCGGCCTCCGGCTCGCGGAAGCACCTCCGGCTCGCGAGCCCGGCCCGACTCTGCGTGCCGAGGCCGATTCCGCGAGCCGAACCTCCTCCAGGACACGCCGCGACCGCAAAAGAGAGCGCTCTCACAAAAGTCTTGACCTCCCCGCGACCCGCTCCGTATGCTCGCCTCACACCTCGTGAGAGCGCTCTCACGCACGGCAGCACAGCACCGTGGGAGCGCCCCCAGGGGTGCCCTGACACCCATCACGAAGGAGTGACCGTGCTCGAATCACGACGCGCCAGGATCGCCACGGCGATTGCCGGCGCCGCCACCCTGGCCCTGCTCGTCTCCGGCTGCTCGTCCGGATCCGGCGCGGCCGAGGACGGCGACATCGAACTGACCGTGACCACGTTCGGCGCCATGGGGTTCGACGACCTCTACGCCGAGTACGAGGCCGCCCACCCGGGCGTCACGATCGTCCCGAACAACATCGACACCGGCGGCAACGCCCGGACCGACGCGTTCACCAAGCTCGCCGCGGGCTCCGGCCTCGCCGACGTCGTCGCCATCGAGGAGGGCTGGCTCGGCTCGATCATGGAGGTCTCCGACCAGTTCGTCGACCTGCGCGACCACGGCATCGAGGACCGCAAGGCCGACTGGGTCGACTGGAAGTACGAGCAGGCCGTCGACCCCGACGGCCGCGTCATCGGCTACGGCACCGACATCGGCCCCGAGGGCCTCTGCTACAGCACCGCCGCCTTCGAGGCCGCGGGCCTGCCCACCGATCGCGCCGCCGTCGCGGAGCTGCTCGGCGGCGCGGACGCGACCTGGGAGGACTACTTCGCGGCCGGGAAGCAGTACCACGACGCGACCGGCAAGGCCTGGTACGACCAGTCCGGCTTCGTCTGGAACGCGATGGTCAACCAGCTCCCCGAGGGCTACTACACCGCCGACGGCGAGCTGAACATCGACGACAACGCCGAGCTGCAGGAGCGCTGGGGCTGGATCACCGACGGCGCCGCCTCCGGACTCTCGGCCGCGCAGAAGGCCTGGGACTGGAACAAGGGCAAGTCGTTCAACGACGGCACCTTCGCGACGTTCGTCTGCCCGGGCTGGATGCTCGGCCAGGTGAAGGCGCAGGTCGAGGCCGGCGGCGGCGATCCCGAGGCCACCGGCTGGGACTTCGCGGACGTCTTCCCCGGCGGCGCGGCCAACTGGGGCGGCTCGTTCCTCTCCGTCCCGACGCAGTCGAAGCACCCCGCCGAGGCCGCGGAGCTCGCCTCGTGGCTGAGCGAGCCGGAGCAGCAGATCGCCGCGTTCGACGCGACCGGTCCGTTCCCGAGCACCGTCTCCGCCCAGGAGCAGCTCGCCTCCGCCGCCGCGCCCGACCCGGCGCTGAACGGCTCGCCGACCGGCGCGATCCTCGCCGAGCGCGCCCAGGGCGTCGTCGCCCAGTACAAGGGTCCGGACGACTCGCTGATCCAGGAGAACGTCTTCGGCCCGGTGCTGCAGAAGGTCGACCGCGGCGAGCTCGACGGCGACAAGGGCTGGGACGAGGCGCTCTCGCTCCTCGACGAGCTGGTCGACTGACCCGCTCCCCTCCGACAGGGCCCCCGTCCGGTAGCAGGCCGGGCGGGGGCCCTCCCTCCCCTTCCCATGACGCGTCCGACGACGCGTCCCACGACGCGTCTCACGAACGCGTCCCCCCACGAGAGCGACCGACGAGAGCGACCCATGACGAGCACCCTGACCCCGCCGACCGCATCGGCCGCGCCGCCTCCCGGCCGCCGCCCCGCGCCCCGCCTGCCGCTGACGGCCAAGCAGCGGATGAGCCGCTTCGACGTCAAGGCGTCGCCCTACCTCTACATCTCGCCGTTCTTCCTGCTGTTCGCGATCACGGGAGCCTTCCCGCTCGTCTACACGCTGGTGGTCTCGCTCTACGACTGGCAGCTGCTGCAGGGCCAGGGCGACTTCGTCGGCCTCGGCAACTTCGCCGCGGTGCTCGGCGACCGCTTCTTCTGGAACTCGATCGGCAACACGCTGAGCATCTTCCTGCTCTCCACGATCCCGCAGCTCGCCGTCGCCCTGGTGCTCGCGGCGGTGCTCGACCAGTCGCTGCGCGCCCGCACCTTCTGGCGGATGAGCGTGCTGCTGCCCTACGTCGTCTCGCCCGTCGCCGTGGCGCTGATCTTCTCGAGCATCTTCGGCGACCAGGAGGGCCTGGCGAACAACCTGCTCGGCCTGGTCGGCATCGCCCCGATCGACTGGACCAACGACCGCCTCGCCAGCCACATCGCGATCGCCTCGATGGTCAACTGGCGCTGGACCGGCTACAACGCGCTCATCCTCCTCGCCGCGATGCAGGCCGTGCCGCGCGACCTGCACGAGTCGGCCGCGCTCGACGGAGCGGGCTCGTTCCGCCGCTTCACCTCGATCACCATCCCGAGCATCCGGCCGACCCTGATCTTCGTGATCATCACGGCCACCATCGGCGGGCTGCAGATCTTCGCCGAGCCGCGCCTGTTCGACGTCTCGAACGCCGGCGGCATCGGCGGCTCGGACCGCCAGTTCCAGACGACCGTCCTCTACCTCTGGGAGATGGCGTTCTTCCGCCAGAACTTCGGCGAGGCGGCGGCGGTCGCCTGGCTGCTCTTCCTGCTGATCGTGCTGATCGGACTGGTGAACTTCGCGATCTCGCGACGGATCGCGTCCGTCGAGAACCGCGTGAGAACGCGCACGCGCCGACCGGCGCAGAAGGTGAGCGACCGATGACCGCCACGATCCCCACCGTTCCCGCCGCCGTGCCCGCCGTGGCCGAGCGTCGTGCCCGGCGCCCGCGCTCCTCCGGCGCCGGTCGCGTCGACCGCCCCGGCTTCCTCACCTACGGACTGCTCAGCGCCTTCATCCTCGGCTCGACCTACCCGCTCTGGTGGTCCTTCGTGGTGGCCAGCGGGAGCAACGCGACCCGCGGCGAGACGCTGCCGCTGATCCCGGGCGGCAACTTCCTCGCGAATGCGGCGCAGGTGTTCACGGCGATCCCGTTCTGGACGGCGCTGCTGAACAGCGTGGTCGTCTCGGGGATCATCACGCTGTCGGTCGTCTCGTTCTCGACCCTGGCCGGCTACGCCTTCGCGAAGCTGCGCTTCCGCGGGCGGGACGGCCTGATGATCACCGTGATCGCGACGATGGCGATCCCGACCCAGCTGGGCATCATCCCGCTGTTCATCCTGATGCGTCAGCTCGGCTGGACCGGCACCCTCGGCGCCGTCATCGTCCCGACGCTGGTCACCGCGTTCGGCGTGTTCTTCATGCGGCAGTACCTGGTGGACGTGATCCCGGACGAGCTGATCGAGGCGGCGCGGGTCGACGGAGCGAACCAGTTCCGGACCTTCCTGACCGTCGCGGTGCCGGCCGCGCGGCCCGCGATGGCGATCCTCGCGCTGTTCACGTTCATGATGGCGTGGACCGACTTCCTCTGGCCGCTGATCGTGCTGAGCCCGACCAACCCGACGCTGCAGACCGCCCTGTCGCAGCTGCAGTCCGGCTACTACGTCGACTACTCGATCGTGCTGGCCGGCGCCGTGCTCTCGATCATCCCGCTGCTCGTGCTGTTCGTGCTGGCCGGCAAGCAGCTGATCGCCGGCATCATGGGCGGCGCGGTCAAGGGCTGACCCAGGGGGCAGCCGAAGCCCGGCTGGACCTCCGGCTCGCGAGAACGGGTCCGGCACGCGGAACCAGCCGGTTCCCGCGTGCCGAACCTGTTTCTGCGTGCCGGAGGTGGCTGGGACGGAGGTTCGGCTCGCGGTTCCATTTCTGGCTCGTCGATTCGGCCGGTTCCCGCGTGCCGGAGCTGTTTCCGCGTGCCGGAGGTGGCGGGCACAGCCTTCCATGCTGGTCGAGTAGCCCCGGAGGGGCGTATCGAGACCCACCGTCCTCAGCAGGGCGGACCTGCAGACTCGTCTCCTGACGCCGCCCGGCCGGCATGGCCGGTGAGCGAGCGCCCCCGCAGGGGCGTCTCGAACGCCACCCGCCCGCTCGGTTACTCTCGGGCCCGGGGGTCCACCGCTCGAGAGGCACGCATGAGTCACGACACCGCACCGGCCGCACCGACGCTCGAGGCCGTCGCCGCGCTCGCCGGAGTGTCCCGGGCGACGGTCAGCCGGGTCGTCAACGACTCGCCGAAGGTGAAGGCCGAGGCGCAGGCCGCCGTCCGCCTCGCGATCGAGAAGCTCGGCTACGTGCCCAACCGCGCGGCCCGCTCGCTCGCCAGCCGGCGGACCCAGGTCCTCGCCCTGCTCGTGCCCGAGTCGATAGGCAAGGTGTTCGGCGATCCGTTCCTCGCCGCCGTCGTCCAGGGCGCGGCCACCCGCCTCGCCGCGACCGACTACATGCTCAACATCGTGATCGCCTCCGAGGCGACGCCCGACAAGACCCGCCGCTACCTGCTCGGCGGCAACGTCGACGGCGCGCTCGTCGTGTCGCACCACAGCGGCGACCACTCCTACGCCCGGATCGGCGCGAGCGTGCCCCTCGTCTTCGGCGGCCGACCGCTCAGCCTCGACGACCACGACAGCCACTTCGTCGACGTCGACAACGTCGGAGCGGCGCGGCAGGTCACCGAGCACCTGCTGGGCCTCGGGCGGCGCGCCCCGGCGATGATCGCGAGCCGCCAGGACATGCCCGGTGCGATCGACCGCCTGGCGGGCTGGCGGGCGACCGTCGAGGCGGCGGGCCTGGACGCCTCGCTCGTCGAGATCGGCGACTACTCGCCGCGGGACGGCGCCGAGGCGATGCGGCGGCTGCTCGACTCCGGCCGCCCGATCGACGCGGTCTTCGCCTCCAACGACCAGATGGCCTCCGGTGCCCTGGCGGTCCTGCGCGAGCGCGGCCTGAGCGTGCCGGGCGACGTGGCGCTCGCCGGGTTCGACGGCGACTACTCCTCGGAGGCGGCCGAGCCGCCGATCACGACCGTGCGCCAGCCGGCCGCCGGCCTCGGCGACGCGATGGCCGAGGTCCTGGTGCGGCTGCTGGCCGGCGACGACGTCCCGCGGGCGACGCTGCTGCCGACGGAGCTGCTGATCCGCGCCTCGACGGTGCCGCGGAGCTGACTCCGCCGCACAACATCAGCTGAGAGCCGTGTTCATCGCCGATGGGCGATGACGGCGACTCCTGGCTGACGTTGTGCGCGGGCCGACGCGCCTCAGCCCGTGAACACCGTCGAGGAGCGGCGCTCGTACCAGTGCGCGAGGTGCTCGCCCGCGCGGAGGACGTGCTCGCGCATGATCGCGGCGGCGCGCTCGCGGTCGCCGGCGACGAAGGCCTCGACGATCTGCTCGTGCTCGCGGAAGTTCTCCTCGCGGTGGCGCGAGTTCTCGCGGAGGACCAGGCCCGAGACGTTCCGGGGGAAGGCGTCGTTGATCTCGATCAGCATCCGGCTGAGGCGGGTGTTGCCCGAGGCCTGGTAGATCAGCCCGTGGAACTGGTCGTTGGCGCTGCCGTCGCGCTCGGCCGCGGTGCCGGCGGCGACGGCGAGCGAGCGCTCGTACATGGCCGTGTTCACCTCGCGGAGCTCGGCGATCGTCGCATCGTCCAGGCGGTCGACCGCACGGCGGGCGGCGAGCGACTCGAGCTCGGCGCGCACCTCGTAGGCCTCGCGCACCTCCCACGGCACCGGCACGCGGACGACGGCGCCGCGGTTGGGGACGACCTCGATCAGCCCGCCGGTCTGCAGCTGGCGCAGCGCCTCGCGGACCGGGGTGCGGCTGATGCCGAACTGCGTCGCGAGCTCGGCCTGGCGCAGCGGGGCGCCGATCGGGATTTCGCCGGACATGATCTTCGCCCGGATCCGGGCGGCCAGATCGTCCACGAGTGCATTGTCGCCCTGGGTCGTCACGCGATGATCCCCTCCGATCAGCGGCCAGGTCGGCCGGGATCCAATCATGACAGGCATTGGATCCCACGCGAGGGTCGATGTCGTCGAACTGCGAGCCCGCTCCTGCGTCTGGCTTGACCCGTGGATCCGCGCAGCCCTAGATTGGATCCAATGTTGCCCGCCGTGGCGACCGATCGAGGTCAGGAGGCCGGCGTGGATGTGCTGCTGGTCGTGATGCTCGCGGGCGCCGCCGCCTCCCTCGCGCTCGGCCTGGCCGGCTGGCGTGGCGTCGGCCGCGGCTGGCTCGTCGCCGAGGCGGCCATGCTCGCCGCGATGCTCGACGGGCACCTGCCCGCCCTGCACCTCCTGCCCGCGCCGCTCTGGTCCGCGCTGCTCGCGGGCTGCGCGCTCGTCGCCGCCCTCGTCGACCGGGTGCGCCGCGGCCGCGGAGTCCGGCGGCACGGTGCCGACGCGCTGCACGCCGTCGGGATGCTGCTCGCCGCCGTCCTCGTGCTCCTCGCCGACGCCGCGCCGACCGCGGGTGCTCTCGCGGGCGCCGGGCACGCGCACGGCGGCGGACTCGCCCTGCCGCTCGGCGCCGCCGTCGCCGTCTACGCGGCGTGCACGCTCCGCGTGGCCCTCGCCGGCCGCCCCGGTCGCCTCGACACCACCCGCAGGCTCGCCTCCCTTGCCGCGCTCGTCGCCATGGGCGCGATGGCCGCGGTCGGCTGAGCATTCCGCCCCGCCCCCGCACCCCGCACCCCGCACCGCACCGGAAGAAGGAGACGCCGCATGATCATCGACGCGTACAACACCACGCAGGACCGCCGAGGCCGCAGCGACTATCTCAGCGGGGTCCGCCCCGGCGAGCAGCCCCCGGCCTACACCCCGTTCGACCCGAAGCGCATCCTCGACCGGATGGACGCCGCCGGCGTCGACCGCGCGATGGTCTGCTCCCTCGCGCAGGGCATCGAGAACGACTTCCTGATCGACCTCGTGAAGGCGCACCCCGACCGGCTGTTCGGCTTCGGCCAGGTCATGCCGCAGTGGGAGAACGCGACCGACGAGATCCGCCGCTTCGCCGACGCCGGCCTGGTCGGACTCAAGCTGCACCCCAGCCTGCACGGCTACCACGTCGCCGACCACGGGCTGCTCGACCCGCTGTTCGCGGTCTGCGACGAGCTCGGCCTGCCCGTGCTGATCAACGCCCTCGACGACGCGTTCTGCGCGCCGTTCGCCATCGAGGAGATCGCCAAGGGCTTCCCCGGGGTGCCGACGATCATCGCCCACATGGGCGCGGTCTGGAACGTGCCCGAGGCGATCATCGTCGCCGAGCGCAACCCGCACATCTACCTCGAGACCTCGGCGACGCTGATGTCCGACGTCAAGCGCGCCTACGCCCGGCTCGGCGCCGAGAAGATCCTGCTCGGCTCGGAGTGGCCGGGCAGCGACTTCGACCTCGAGCGGATGAAGATCGCCAAGGCCATCCCGGACGAGGCCGACCGCGCGCTGGTCGAGGGCGGCAACATGGCGCGGATCCTGGGCTGGTCGTGACCGAGGGGGCGGAGTCGGGGCCTTCCGCGCCGGAGAGCCCGGTGCTCGATCGGCCGGTGCTCGACGGGCCTCCCGCCGGGATGTCCGCGCCGGACCGCGAGCTGCTCGGGACCGCCTCGGCGATCCTCGACGCCCGCTACCGGACCGGCGTCCACGAGGTCGCGGCCGCCCTGCGGCTCGCGGACGGGCGGATCGTGACCGGCCTGCACGTCGAGGCGAGCGCCGGCCGGGCCTCCGTCTGCGCCGAGTCCGCCGCCCTGAGCGCCGCGGTCGTCGCCGGCTCCCCGGTCGTCTCGATCGTCGGAGTGCTGCAGCGCCCGGGCGGCTCGCGCCACCTCATCGAGCCGTGCGGCGTCTGCGCCGAGCTCCTCGGCGACCACGCCCCCGACGCGACCGTCTGGGTCGCCGTCGCCGACGCCTTCGCCCCGGTCCCCGTCGCCGCCCTGCTCCCGCACCGCCGCCGCCGCGCCGCCCGCCCGGTCTGACGGCCGCCCCCCTCCACTCCGCAGAAGTTGTCGTACTCCCGCACCCGCTACGACAACTTCTGCGGAGTGGATCCGCCGGGCCCTGCGCTGCCACCGCCGCTCTCCAGAAGTTGTCGTACTGGACGCGCGAGTACGACAACTTCTGCGCACCGGAGGAGCCGACTCTCCTCCACAAGCCGAGCAGCCCGAGGTTTTACCCCGGGGAAACACGGCCGACCCCCGCCCGAACGATCGCCTGGCCAGACTTGCCGGACGGACGACGGGCCCCGGCCCTCGCGCCGCCGGGGTCGTGGGGGCACCTCACCCGACCCGCGCACCACCCGGAAGGATCCACCCGCATGCTCGCCGTCTCCGGCACTCCCGTCCTCCTCGTCGTCGACATCCAGGGCGGGGCCGCCTCGGGCCTGCCGACCCCCGGCATCCCCGTGATGAGCGGCCGGGCGGAGCGCGCGCCCCGGGTGCGCGACCTGATCGCGCACTGCCGCAGCGCCGGCGTGCCGGTCGTCTTCGTGCAGGAGGTGCACAAGCGCGACCTGATCGACATCGGCCGCGAGCTGGACGGCGCCGAGGGGCCGCACTGCCTCGAGGGCGACCCGGGCACCGAGCTGGCGTCCTGGCTCGAGCCGCGACCGGAGGAGTTCGTGATCCGCAAGCGCCGCTACTCCGCCTTCTTCGGCACCGAGCTCGAGATCGTGCTCAAGGCCTACCGCGCGGGCACGCTGCTGCTGGTCGGCGGCCTCACCGACGTCTGCATCCACTACACGGCGGCGGACGCGCACCAGCACGACTACGCCGTCCGGGTGCTCACCGACTGCGTCGCCGGCTCGAGCGAGCGCGCGCACGCGGCCACCCTCGAGGCGATCGAGTACCTCCAGCGCGACGCCCTCGTCACCGCCGCCGACGTGCACGACTGGCTCGACCGCCGGGAGACGATCGATGCCTGAGCCACTGACCAAGACCGCGCCTCGCCTCCTCGTCGCCCGCGTCCGCACCACGGACCCCGAGAACCCGCTCGCCGAGGCGCTCCTGATCGACGGCGACCGGATCGCCGCGGTCGGCACTCTGCAGGAGGTCCGCGCCGCCGCCCCGGCCGGCACCCCCGAGGAGCACCTCGACGGCACCCTCCTCCCCGGCTTCATCGACGCGCACTCGCACGCCCAGCGCGCGGGTCTGAAGGCCCTGCAGCTGCTCGACGAGGGCGCCGGCGCCGACGCGTTCTCGGCCGCGATGCTCGCCGACGCGGACGCCGATCCGGACGCCCCGGACTGGCTCGGCGACACCCCGCCCACCCCCGAGGACCGCCGCGCGGCCCTCCTCCGCATCCAGCCGCTGCTGCACGAGCTGGGCTTCACCGGCGTCATCGACCCGGCCGTCACACTCGACGAGCTCGCCGCCTACCGCGCGGCCCACGAGCGCGGCGAGCTGTCGCTGCGCGTCGTCGCCATGCCCTACCCCGAGCTCGGCACGGAAGCGGTCCCCGGCGTCGACGAGCCGCTCGCCCTGCTCGACACCGTCGGTGGCAGCACCGGCGACGGCGACGAGCTGCTCCGCCTCGGCCCGATCAAGGTCTACTACGACGGCGAGGGGATGAAGGGCCAGGCCCTCCTCGAGCGGCCCTGGCCCGGCGGAAGCCACGGCGTGCAGCGGATCGGCACGGAGGAGTTCGCGCGGCTCGCCGCCGAGTGCGTCGCCCGCGGCTGGGGCCTGGGCGTGCACGCGGTCGGCAGCCGCGCGGTCGCCGAGGTGCTCGACGCCCTCGAGGCGGCGGGCCCGCCCGAGCGGATCGCCGCCCTGCGCTGCCAGCTGATCCACGCCTACCTCGAGCCCTCCGCCGAGAGCCGCGAGCGCGCGGCCCGGCTCGGCGTCGTGGCCTCGCTGCAGCCCTCGATCGCCTGGAGCAACGCGGCCGGACTGACGCAGCGGCTCGGCGCGCGGGCCGAGCCGGTGAACCCCCTGCGCGACTGGCGCGACTCCGGCGCCGTGATCGCGCTCGGTTCCGACGCCCCCTACTTCCCGTTCGATCCGCGCCAGGTGGTCGCGACCGCGGTGAGCCGCCGGATGCGCCGCCTGCCCGAGCCGCTCGGTCCGGAGCAGGCGCTGACTGTGCTCGAGGCCGTCGAGGGCTACACCCGGGGAGCGGCGCACGCGGCCTTCGCGGAGGACCGCCGCGGGATGCTCCGCCCCGGCTTCCTCGCCGACCTGGTGCTGCTCTCGGTCGACCCGGGGGAGTGCTCGGCGGAGGACTTCGCCGGGGCACGCGTGCTGTGGACGGTGGTCGGCGGGCGGACGGTGCACGAGGCGGCCGCGGGGATCGCCCGGCAGATGTAATCCCGACGAAACACAATGGGATCCGCATTGCCTTAGATTGGATCCAAGTTGAGCGGCCCCCCGAGCAACTCCGCCCCGCCCCCGATGCACCACCCGTACCCCTTGGAGGACAGCACCATGGTCAGGAAGAGCTTGCTCGCCGGCGTCGCACTGGCGGCCGTCGCGAGCCTCGCGCTCACCGCCTGCGGGACCACCAGCGCCCCGCAGAGCGCCACCGGCACCGCCGGCACCACCGACACCATCAACGCGGAGCTCTGGTACGCGCCGTCCACCTTCGACCCCGCGAAGGCCTCCGCCGACGCCGACGTGACCGTCGCGCGCCTCGGCTTCGACACCCTGCTCCGCCAGGGCGAGACCGAGGGCTACATCGGCGGCCTCGCCACCGAGTGGAACGCCGTCTCGGCCTCCGAGTACACGTTCACCCTCCGCGACGGCGCCACCTGCGCCGACGGCACGGCGATCACGCCGACCGTCGTCGCCGACTCCTTCACGTACCTGACCGGCCTCGACGACTCGGGCGCGCTGACCTGGAAGAACCAGGCCTTCGGCTCCGGCGAGCCGACCTTCACCCCCGACGACGCGGCCGGCACGCTGACGATCTCGCTCAGCCAGCCCTACTCGCAGCTGCTCGGCGGCGTCACCCGCCCCGGCACCGGCATCATCTGCCCCGCCGGCCTCGCCGACACCGAGGGCCTCGCCGCGGGCACCGTCGACGGCGCCTGGTCCGGCCCGTACATGCTCTCGAACCTCTCGGCCGGCGTCAGCGCCGCCTACACGCTGCGCGACGACTACGACGCCTGGCCCGACTGGCAGGACGTCGAGGGCGAGCCCGCGAAGACGATCAACCTGACCGTGCAGTCCGACTCCAACACGAGCGCCAACCTGCTCGAGTCCGGCGTCGTCGACCTGGCCCGCTTCTACGACTCGAACGCGCTGCGCTTCGAGGACGACCCGGCCTACACGACCGTAACCTTCGCCAGCTCGGCCTACAACCTCGTCTTCAACGAGGCCCCCGGCTCCGGCTCGATCTTCGAGGGCAAGGAGGACCTCCGCGCCGCGGTCGCCCAGGCGATCGACACGCAGGGCTTCAACTCCGCCGGCCTCGACGGACTCGGCGTGCCGCAGTACACCGTCAACGCGGCCAGCTACCGCTGCGCGCTGGACGACGAGTCGCTCGTGCAGACGTACGACCCCGCCGCCGCGACTCCCGAGCTCACCGGTCAGTCGATCCGCCTGCTGATGATGTCGAACTGGGACCCGGCCGCCGACTACCTGGCCGAGTCGCTCCGCGCCGCGGGCGCCACCGTCACCGTCTCGGCGCTCGACCCGGCCGACTGGTCGAAGGCCATGCGCACCGAGCCCGCCACCTGGGACGTCGCGATCGCGGCGGAGAACGCCGGCCCCGGCCTCATCCACACCACGATCGCCCGCTACCTCGGCCCGACCTACGCCGACGGCGGCACGAACGTCTCCTCCAGCGACAACCCCGAGGGTGTCGCCTACTACGAGGCCGCGATGGCCGCCTCGGACACCGAGACGCAGTGCGAGAACCTGCTCGCCGCCCAGAAGACGATCCTCGAGCGCGTCGACATGACGCCGCTGATCACCGACACGCACCGCTACGTGGCCCGCTCCGGCTTCGCCACCTCGGTGTTCTCGGGCTACTGGGACATCTCGGCCATGCGGATCCTGTCCTGATCCGCTGACGCCCTGATCCACTGAGCAGCCCACCCGAGCCGGACGACACGAGGAGACGACGCGATGAGCACCACGACCGCCACCACCGCTGCATCGTTGGACCTCGGGTCGTCCGGCGCGGCGGGCCCCGGCCCGGGCGCAGTCCGCGCCGGCACCCTCGGCGGGGCCTGGCGGAGGTTCCTCCTCCGCCGGGCCCTCGGCCTGCTCGTCAACCTCGCGCTGCTCGTGCTGGTCACCTTCCTGATCGTGCAGCTCATCCCCGGCGACCCGGCGATCGCCATCGCGGGGGAGGCGGCCTCGCTCGACCAGGTCGAGCTGGTCCGCACCCAGCTCGGCCTCGACCAGCCGCTGCCCGCGCAGCTCTGGACCTACCTCCTCGGCGTCCTGCAGGGCGACTTCGGCGCCTCCTACCGCTACTCCATCCCCGCGATGGACCTCGTGATGACGGCCGTGCCGTACACGCTCACCATCACGATCTCCGCGGTGCTGCTCCTGCTCGTGCTCGGCATCGCGCTGGGCATGGCGGTCGGAGTCGCGACCCGCGGCGACCGCCGCCGCTGGCTCGACGCGGTGTTCAGCACCGTCACCGGGCTGATCTCCTCGGTGCCCACCTACGTACTCGCGACCGGCTTCGTCGTCGTCTTCGCGGTGCTGCTGAAGGTGCTGCCGCCCGCGTACTCGCCGGCCTACGACTTCGGCACCGCCGCGATCCTGCCGATCGCCTCGCTCACCGTCGGCGGCACCTGCTCCGTCGCGAGGATCGTCCGCCGCGAGACCGCCGTGATCCTCGAGCAGGACTACATGCGCACCGCCCGCGGCTGGCGGCTGCCCGCGCTCACCCTCTACGCCAAGCACATGCTGCCGAACCTGCTGACCACGGCGCTGACGCTCTCGGGCATCATCCTCACCGCCCTGCTCGGCTCGGCGCTGATCACCGAGGCGGTCTTCGCCTGGCCCGGCCTCGGCGGCGTGATCGTCCAGGCGATCGCGATCGACAAGGACTACCCGGTGATCCGGGCGGCCGTCTTCGTCATCGGGCTCATCTCCCTCGTGATCACCCTCGTGATCGACGTCATCCTGGGTCTGATCGACCCGCGCACCCTCGGAGAGCAGCGTGGCTGAGTCCCTCCCCGCCGTCCGCGGCCTGAAGCCCGCCGGCGCGCGCACCTTCGCCTGGAACCCCGGGCTCGTGATCGGGCTCGGCCTGCTCGGCGTGATCGCCCTCACCGCGCTGATCGCCCCGATCGCGCTCGAGGGCCAGGCCACCGGCCTCGGCGGCAGCCCCAGCCTCGGCTCGACCGCCGAGCACCCGCTCGGCACCGACACCCTCGGCCGCGACATGCTCGCCCGCACCCTGGTCGCCACCCGCTCGACCGTGCTGATGGCGCTCGCCGCGACCGTGCTCTCGGCGATCGTCGGCATCGCGGTCGGCATCGGCGTCTGGCTCGCCCCGCGCCGGGTCCGCGAGCTCGGGCTGCGCGCGATCGAGCTGGCCGTCAGCTACCCGACGATGCTCGTCGCGATCATCGTCGCCGCGATCCTCGGCCAGGGCGTCGTGCAGGTGGTGGTCGCGATCGCGGTCGCCAACATCGCCGGCTTCGCGCGGCTCACGGCCAACCTCGCCTCCAAGATCGCGGCGAGCGAGTACGTCACCACCGCCCGGCTGACCGGAGTGCCGACGCACCTCGTCGCGCTGCGGCACGTGCTGCCGAACATGGCCGAGCCGACGCTGATCCTCGTCGCCGGCGCCTTCTCCGGCGCGCTGGTCGAGATCTCGGGCCTCTCCTTCATCGGCCTCGGTGCGCAGACGCCCGCCTTCGACTGGGGCACGCTCCTCAACGACGGACTGAGCCGCATCTCGGTGAATCCGGTCGTCATCCTCGGCCCGGCGCTCGCGCTCACGGTCGCCTCCTTCGCGGCGCTGCTGGTCGGCGACGGGCTGGCGGCGGCGGCGAACCCGCGCTCGAACACGACGCGGGCCCGGATGACGCGGGCCGCCGACTCCTCGTCCACCGGCTCCTCGACCGCCGCGCCCGTCCCGGCCGACGCCGTGCTCGTCGCCGACGGCATCACGGTCCGCCACGGCGCGACCGGCCGCGAGCTCGTCTCCGACCTCTCCTTCACCATCCGCCGCGGCGAGGTGCTCGGCATCGTCGGCGAGTCCGGCTCGGGCAAGTCGCTGACCGCCTCCGTCGTCGCCAAGCTGCTCGGCGAGGGCCTCGAAGCGTCCGCGCGCCGGCTCGAGCTCGGCGGCACCGACCTCCTCGGCCCCGTCCCGGACCGGGTGCTCGCCGCGAAGATCGGCCTGATCTACCAGGACCCGGGCACCGCGCTGAACCCCGCCATGGTCCTCGGCACCCAGCTGTCCGACGTGCTGCGGATCCGCCTGCGCCACTCCCGCCGCGACGCGCTCGACCTGCTCCTGCGCGGCTTCCGCTCGGTGATGCTCTCCGATCCGGAGGGGCGGCTCCGGCAGTACCCGCACCAGCTCTCCGGCGGCATGAAGCAGCGCGCGATGATCGCCTCGGCGATGAGCGCGAAGCCCGACCTGCTGATCGCCGACGAGCCGACCACCGCGCTCGACGTGACGGTGCAGCGCGAGGTGCTGAGCGTGCTCAAGCGCATGAACGAGGACTCCGGCACCGCCGTGCTCTTCATCTCGCACGACCTCGGCGTCGTCCGGGCGCTCTGCGACCGCGTCCTCGTGATGAAGGACGGCCGCATCGTCGAGCGGATCGAGGACATCGCCCATCTCTCGGAGGAGACCGTGACGCATCCGTACACGCGGCAGCTGCTCGCCGCGACGCCGGTCGTTACCGTGCCGACCACGCCGGAGGTGCGCTCGTGAGCGCCGCCGCCGCTTCGCCCGCCGGAGCCGCCGCGTCCTCCGCGATGGTCGACGTCCGCGGTCTCGACGTGGTCTTCGGGCACGCGAAGGTCCTGCACGGCGTCGACCTGCGGGTCGAGCGCGGCCGCACCGTCGGCGTGGTCGGCGAGTCCGGCTCCGGCAAGTCGACCCTCGCCAAGGTGCTGGTCGGCTCGGTCCGCGCGGCGGCCGGCACGGCGAGCGTCGACGGCGTCGACATCGTGGCCGCGAACCGTTCGGCGATGCACGCCTACCGCCGGCGCACGCAGATGATCCCGCAGGACCCCTACTCGTCGCTGTCGCCGCGGCGCACGATCGCGCAGACCCTGGCCGAGGCGATCGACCCGGTCCGCGCCCGCGTCGGCCGGAACGAGGAGCTCATCGTCGCCTGGCTCGAGCGCGTCGGCCTCAGCGCCGACATGCGGCACCGGTTCCCGCACGAGTTCTCCGGCGGGCAGCGTCAGCGCGTCGCGATCGCCCGCGGGCTGATCATCGATCCGACCTTCGTGATCGCCGACGAGATCACCTCGGCCCTCGACGTCTCGGTGCAGGGGCAGATCCTCGACCTGCTGGCCGGGATCAAGGAGTCGCTCGGCCTGACGATGATGTTCATCTCGCACAACCTCGCCGTCGTCCAGCGGGTCAGCGACGAGGTCGTGGTGCTCTACCGCGGCGAGGTCGTCGAGGCCGGCCCGGTCGAGCGGATCTACGCCGACCCCCAGCACTGGTACACCCGCCGCCTGCTCGACGCCGACCCGGGCTCGCCCGGCTTCAGCCTCACCGGAGCGGCGTCGGTCCCCGTGAAGGAGAGCGCATGACCGCCCGGCTGCCCCTCACCCCCGTCGCCGAGGGCGTGCTCCGCCTCGTCGGTGCGACGCTCGTCGACGGCACGGGAGCCGCTCCGGTCGAGGACTCCGAGGTCGAGATCCGCGACGGCGTGATCGCCTACGCGGGGCCGCGCCGTGCGGATCCCGGGCTCGAGGGCCGCGCGGTCGACGTGTCCGGCGCGTTCCTGCTGCCGGGCTTCGTCGACGTGCACGTGCACCTCGCGATGGTGCCGGTCGCTCCGGAGGCGGCGCGCGAGCGCTTCCCGGAGGAGGACGTCCTCGAGATCGCCGGGCTGCTGCGCCGCACGCTCGACGCCGGGGTGACGACCGCCCGCGACCTCGACGGGCTCTCGCCCGGCTACCGCGAGGCCGTCGCCCGTGGCGCCGTCGACGGCCCGCGCCTGCACCTCGCGATCGCCATGCTCTCGCCGACCGGCGGCCACGCCGATCCGCACCACCGCAACGGCAGCCTGCCGGCCTGGGCCGTGCGCCCGGGCATGCCCGCGCCCGGACTCGTCGACACCGACGAGGACGTGGTCCGGATGGTCAGGACGCTCGTCCGCACCGGTGCCGACGTGATCAAGGTCGCCACTTCGGGCGGGCTCGGCTCACCGAACGACGACGCCCGCGATGTGGGGATCACGCAGAAGCAGGTCGCCCTGATCGCGGAGCTGCTCGCCGAGCGCGGCGGCCGGCCGATCACCGCGCACGCCCTCTCCGACGACGCCGCGCGCGCCGCCGTGCTGGGCGGCGCGACGAGCATCGAGCACGGCTACGACCTCTCCGACGAGACCATCGCGCTGATGCGCGAGCGCGGAACGACGCTCGTGCCGACCCTGAGCATCCTGGTCCGCGCGTTCGACCCGGCGACGACGACCGCCGAGCGGCTCCGGCAGCGCGAGCTCCTGCGCGAGCGCGGTCTCGACTCGGTCCGCCGGGCCGTCGCGGCGGGGATCCCGCTCGCGCTCGGCACCGACGCCGGCGTGCACCCGCATGGGCGCAACCTCGCCGAGCTGGCCCAGCTGGTCGCCGTCGGGCTCACGCCGCTGGAGGCGCTGAGCGCCGGCACCCTCGGCGGCGCCCGCCTGCTGGGCCTGGACGCGCAGCTCGGCTCGGTCGAGCCGGGCAAGCTCGCCGACCTGGTGCTGACCGACGCGGACCCTCTGACGGACATCGCGGCGCTCGGTGATCCGTCGGCGGTGCGCGCGGTCCTGCAGTCGGGCCGCGTGGTCAAGGACCTCGACGGGCGCCTCTGAAGCGCGAGCCCGCTTCCCGTCGCCGGCGAGCGAAGTGGCGATCCGTCCTCGACCGGTCGTTCCACGACATGAGCACGAGCGGATCCGCGCTAGTCGCCGTTCTGGTTGCCGTTTCAGTATCCTTGAGGGATGACGCTCCGACCCGGATACACGAATGCGCCGCTCGAGCTCGTGGTCTTCGAACTCGCGCACCCACCGAGCCCGTTGCGTCAGGACGAGGTCTACGCCGTCAAGTCGGTCCTGGGCGACCTCGCACCGATCGCTCGGCTGGAGGTCGAAGGGGGTCCCCTTCTCATGTCCCGTGGTCGGCATCTGAACATCTCGTTCGGGCCGGAGGCGCTGACGATCAGCACGACGTCGTACGAGGGCTGGCCCGGCTTCCGGACCACGATCGAAGCTGCGATCCGCGCGCGTCACGGGATCAGCCCCATCGATGCCTCCGAGCGCGTCGGTCTTCGGTACATCAACGAGATCCGCGTCCCGCAGCCTCCCGCCGGTGACGGCGATGTGGACTGGTCGGAGTGGCTCGTGCCGAGCGTGACCGCTCCGGCGTTCGATCTGGACGGCGACAGCCTTCATCTCCAGGTCCACCGAGGTCTTGCAGCGTTCTCGCTCGACGAGGAGGGAGATGTCGTCGCAGTGCGGTATTCGGCCGCGCGGGAGGAGGCGATCGAATCGACACCCACCCTCGTCCGTCGCAGTCCCAGCCCGGGCGGCCCGTTCTTCCTCCTCGATACGGATGCGTCGTGGACGAGGGCTGACAGTGCTCGGCTCGAGACCTTCGATGTCGAGAGCACCCTCGCGACGTGCGATCGACTTCATGCGCCGATCGGCACGATCTTCGAGAAACTCATCACGGATCGCTTGAGGAAGGAAGTGCTGCTCTGATGGCGGAGGGAGCACGTTCGGACCGTCTCACCGGCGGACGGCTGTACGAGACGGCGACGCAGCGCTCGAGTGGCGAGACGGCTCGCGCCATGGTCGGTCGGACGGATGTCCTGCGCCGCGAGTCCTGGACGCTGACCAAGCGCGTCCACGTCCTGCACCGCCAGGCGAGCGACGCGGAGTTGGACGCTCTGACGAACAAGCGTGCGGCCGAGAGCCCTGTCGAGGTGCTCGAGTACCTGAGCGAGCAGGGGATCGCCTGGCGCGACATCGCGAGTGTGGTCGGCGTCAGTGTCGCTGCCGTGAAGAAGTGGCGTCAGGGCGAGACCATGACGGGTGAGAACCGGCTCCGTCTTGCGGGTTTCGCGGCTGTTCTGGACAAACTGCACGACCGGATGATCTCGGACCCGGCCTCCTGGCTCGAGATGCCGATCGTGCGCGACGTCTTCGTGACCGGCCTCGATCTCCTCATCGCCGACAGGAGAGATCTCCTGATTCAGCACGCGGTCGACTACGAATCTGTCCCGAAGGAGGCCGTCTTGGACGCCTTCGACCCCGAATGGAGGACGACACGCGTCGACGACTCGTTCGAGACGGTCGTCGGAGCAGACGGGAAGCTCTCGATCGCACCGAAGTCCTCGTTCTAGTGCTCCAGCTTCAGACACCGGCATCGCTGCTCGACCTCTACGCGGCACGCGGCGAAGAGGTGGAGACCCACCGTCCGCTCTTCACCGGAGACGTGTTCGATTCAGCGGACGAGCTGGTGCAGGTCGTCCAGCACCCGTGCGCGCTCAGACGTGGGCCGGAGCTCTTGCCGCGTCTGCTCGTCGTCCCTGTCCGCCCCTGTTCGAGGCCGCGGTCCGACTGGGCGAACGCGGACTACAAGACCATGCCGTTGCCGGCGCTGCTCGGCCCGGCGGGGCACCATGAGGGACTCTTCGCCGAGCCGTCGGTGATCGAGTCGTCCGTGCTCGTCGCGCTCCCTCGGGTGGCCACGCTCGCGCCGACGGGCGTCGATCTCCTTCTGCAGCGATTCGTCCACCATTCCTCGAGGGTGATCGTGCCGATCGACCGGCTCGACGAGGTGACGAGCGGCCCGTTCGAAGAAGCGGACCTGCACGCGGAGTGGGTCGAGGGTCGACGGACCGGGCCTGAGGAGGCTGCGCTCGAGTTCGACACCTGGATCAGGGAGGAGGAAGGGGGAGATACTCGGCAGTCACGGTTGGACGTTCCTGCATTCCGATCGACCATCCGTCGCGCTCTCCGTGCAGAGCTGAAGAAGCGGAACGCTCAGAACTCCTCGTAGTTGTAGGGCTCCGGGTCCGGCTCGATCACGGGGCGGGCGACGGTGCGCCTGTTGTTCTTGATGCGGGAGCGGATGTCCTCGACGGCCGACGCGACGGCCTCGTTCATCGCGGCCTCGTCGTCGACGGCGACCTCCACGGGCACGGCGACGAGCTCGCTGCTCGCGTCGAGGGTCATCTTCGCCTCGACGAGCACTCCCTCGTCGGTGAACGCCGGGACGGTGACCGCCTCCGAGTGCTCCTGCCGGTCGATCGCGGTCACGAGGTCGAGGAGGGCCTCGGTGACGGCGTCGGTGGTGACGATGCTCTTGGAGGCGTAGGTCAGCTGCTGCATGTCTTCAGTCTGAACGGGGCGGATCCGGATCTCTCGGGGTTGCGGCGGGGGCGGGCGGGCGTCTACCGGGCGGCGGGCTCTCGTGCTCCGTTCACCTCGGAGGCCTTGCGGCGGGCGTGGCGCGCGCCGCAGTCTGGAGGCATGCGAGACGTGCTGAGGAGATCCAGCGGCGGCGAGATCGTCGGCGCCGTCCTGATCGTGCTGGCCTCGATCGTGCTCCTGATCGGCGCGTTCGCCGCCGGCGCGGGCAGCGTCTACGGGATGCTCGGCGTGATCGTCGCGTTCGCCGCCGGCATCACCGGCCTCGGCGTGCACATCGCCGGCCGCGAGGCCCGGCTCCGCCGCGACGGGAACTGACGCCCTCATGGTGATCGAGTAGCCCTCGGACCGGGCGTATCGAGATCCGCACACCGCTGGCACGTGGGTCTCGATACGCGCTGCGCGCTACTCGACCAGCATGGAACGGGTGTGCCCACCCGTGCTGTGCGGCGAGTCAGCGGTCGACGAGGGTGATCTCGAAGGAGTAGAGGTCGGGGCGGTAGCAGTGCTGGCCGTACTCGACGGCGCGGCCCGAGTTGTCGAAGGCGGTGCGGGTCATCGTCAGGACCGCGGCGCCCTTGCGGAGGTCGAGGAGCTGGGCCTCGCGCGGGGTCGTGGCGCGGGCGCCGATCCGCTGCTTGGCGACGCGCATCGCCACTCCGCGGGCCCGGAGCAGCTGGTAGAGGCCGTGCGTCTCGAGGGCGCCGAGGTCGAGGTCGACGAAGTCGGCCGGCAGCGTGTTGTCGAGCACGGCGAGCGGGACCCCGTCCGCGGACCGCAGGCGCACGAGGTGCAGGACGGGCGAGCCGACCTCGACGCCGAGCGCCTCGGCGGTCTTCTCGTCGGCCGTGCCGACGGTGGAGGAGAGGGTGCTCGTCGTCGGGCTCTGCCCGGAGCGCTGGAGGTCCTCGAAGAGGCTGGTGAGCTCGACGTTGCGGGTGACCCTGCCGTGCACGACCTGCGTGCCGATGCCGCGGCGGCGCACGAGGAGTCCCTTGTCGACGAGGTCCTGGATGGCGCGGCGGATGGTCGGCCGCGACATGCCGAGACGGTTGCCCAGCGACACCTCGTTCTCGAGCCGGGAGCCGGCCGGGAGCGTCTCGTCGAGGATGGCGCGCTCGAGGCGGGTCGCGATCTGGTGGTAGAGCGGGATGGGCCCGGAGCGGTCGAGGTCCATGAAGAGGTCCATCGGCAGGGCGTGCTCCTCCTGCAGCGCCATGTCGTCCCCCTCCGCTCGCCGGCTCACCGCCGGCTGTCCTCGACACCTGTCGGCGTCATTACATTATGCAGCGCACATCAGCAGCTCAGCAGTCCGTCCCATTGTGCTATTGTAACGACATTACAGACCGCCCTCTCGAGGAGTAGTACACCGTCGTATGGTCCAGATGATCCGCCGCGCCCTCGCGCACGCCGCCCCTGCGCTCGCCGCCGCCGCACACGTCGTCCCCGGAGTGTCCCGATGAAGGCCGCGGTCGCCGGCGCCCCCGTCAGCTTCGGCGTCTTCGAGCTCACCCCCGAGGGCGCCGACGTGGTCTCGCCCGACGACCTCGTCGACGTGCTCGCCGAGGCGGGCTACACCGGCGTCGACCTGGGACCGGCCGGCTACCTCGGCCGCGGACGAGAACTGCGCCAGCGCCTCGAGCGCTCGGGACTCGACATCGCCGGCGGCTGGATCCAGCTGCCCTTCTCGGACGACGAGGCCTTCGCGGCGTCGCTCCCCGAGCTCGACGCCGCGCTCCGCCTCTTCGCCGAGGCGTCCGAGCACGGCCCCGCGCGGCTCCCGCTGCCGACCCTCGCCGACGACGGCTCCGCGGCCCGGCGCTCCTCGCCCGGTCGCGGCGCCGGCGCCGACCCGCTCGACGACGCCCGCTGGTCGCGGCTGGTCGCCAACGTCGAGCGCGCCACCGCCGCCGTCCGCGCGGCCGGCTTCGAGCCGACCTTCCACCACCACGCGGGCACGTACATCGAGTCGCCGGAGGAGATCGACCGCTTCCTCGGCGCCGTCGACATCGGGCTCACCCTCGACACCGGCCACCTCCTGATCGGCGGCGGCGACCCGGTCGCGGCCGTCGAGCGCTGGGGCTCCCGGATCAACCACCTGCACCTCAAGGACGTCGACGTCGCCGAGCTGCGCCGGGTCCTCGCGGCCGGCGGCGGGATGCGCGAGGTCTGGTCCTCCGGAGCGTTCGTCGCCTTCGGCCGCGGCGACATCGACCTCGACGCCGTGATGACCGCGATCGACGCCCAGGGATACGACGGCTGGGTCGTCGTCGAGCAGGACGTCCTCAACGCGCCCGACGCCGACATCACGGCCTTCCGCGACGAGCGCCGCGACGACCAGGCCGTCAACCGCGAGGCCCTGCGCGCCTGGGCCTGACCCGCCGCGCCCTCCTCCCGAGACCCGGGACTCGAACCCCGACACCCGACACCCGACCACCCAGACCGCCCCCGGGCAGCAAGGACATCGCCGTGACCGACACCCCTCTCCGCTTCGGACTCATCGGCACCGGCCGCATCGGCCAGGTGCACGCGGCGAACATCGCCGCCGACCCCGAGGCGACGCTCGCCTGGGTCTGCGATCCGTTCGTCGACGGCGCGAACGCCGTCGCGGCCCGCTACGGCGGAACCGTGACGACCGACGCCGCCGAGATGCTCGCCTCCGGCACCCTCGACGCGGTGCTGATCGCCTCGCCGACCGCGACCCACGTCGACCTGCTCGAGGCCGCGATCTCGGCCGGGATCCCCGCGCTCTGCGAGAAGCCGATCGACCTCGACATTGCGCGCGTCGACGCCCTGCTGCCCCGCGTCACGTCGTCGGGAGTCGCGATCGCCCTCGGCTTCAACCGCCGCTTCGACCCGGCCTTCGCCGAGGCGCGCGCCCGCGTCGCCGCCGGCGAGATCGGCGCGCTGGAGCAGCTCTCGATCATCAGCCGCGACCCCGCCGCCCCGCCCGCGGCCTACATCGGCGTCTCCGGCGGCATCTTCCGCGACATGACGATCCACGACTTCGACATGGCGCGCTTCTTCCTCCCCGACATCGTCGAGGTCACCGCGACCGGCACGACGACCTTCGACCCCGGCGCGCGCGAGCACGGCGACTTCGACACCGCCGTCGTCACGCTCCGCTCCGCCTCCGGCGCGCTCGTCTCGATCACCAACTCGCGGCACAGCTCGGTCGGCTACGACCAGCGCATCGAGGCCTTCGGCGCGGACGGCTCCATCGAGGTCGCGAACGCCCTCACCAGCCTGGTCAGCGTCTCGAACGGCACCAGCGTGCAGGCCAAGCCGCCGTACCAGGACTTCTTCCTCGAGCGGTACTCCGTGGCCTACCGGGCCGAGCTGAGCGAGTTCATCAAGCTCGCCCGCGGTCAGGAGTCGACGAGCCCCACCTTCGCCGACGGTCGCGCCGCCCTGGTCCTCGCCGATGCCGCCGCCCGCTCCGCGGTCGAGCGCGTCTCGGTGAGCGTCGAGCTGTAGGGCGCCGGCCGTGACCGTCCGTCTCGCCGCCTCCGCGGAGATGCTCTTCCCGGAGCTCGAGTTCGTCGACCGCGTCCGCCGCCTGCACGAGCGCGGCTTCGAGGTCGAGATCTGGGACTGGTCCACCAAGGACCTGCCCGCGCTCGCGGCGACCGGAGCGACGTTCTCGTCGATGACCGGCTACCTGACCGGCGACCTGATCACCCCCGACGGCATCGCCGAGACGCTCCGGACGGCCGAGCTCTCGCTGGCGGCCGCCGAGATCATCGACAGCCCGCGGCTGAACCTGCACGGCACCGGCCTCGCGCCGGGCGGCCTGCCCGTCCGGCCCGGCACCCAGGTGACGCCCGCGGATCGCGAGCGCGCCGAGGTCACCCTCCGCCGGCTGGCCGCGCTCGGCGAGGAGCGCGGCCGGGTCTTCACCCTCGAGAACCTCAACACCGCCGTCGACCACCCGGGCACCCCGTTCGCCCGCGCCGAGGACACCCTCGCGCTGGTCAGCGCGGTCGACCGCCCGGGTCTGCGGCTGAACCTCGACCTGTACCACGCGCAGATCGGCGAGGGGAACCTGCTCGAGCTCGTGCGCCTCTGCCTGCCCTGGATCGGCGAGATCCAGGTCGCCGACGTGCCCGGCCGCTGCGAGCCGGGGACCGGCGAGATCCGCTACCCGGCCGTCGCACGGGAGCTGAGTGCCCTCGGCTACGACGGGGTCGTCGGGCTCGAGGCGTGGCCGTCGACCGACTCCGAGTCGGCGCTCGACGCCTTCGAGGCGGCCTTCGCTCTCTGAAGGCCGCCCCGCGGGGGCGTCGGACGGCTCAGGCGTCGTAGGTGACGTCTCCGCTGACCGTCCAGACGCTCTCCCACGCCCGCGAGCGGTCGCTGCGGAGCGCGGCCTCGACGATCTCGGCGGCCGACCAGGCGTCCGCGGCCGACGGCGCGAGCTGGCGACCCTCGAGCACCGAGGTGAGGAAGAGCGACGCCTCGATCGTCTTGAGGTCGTCGAAGCCCATGCTCGTCCCGGCGCCCGGCTGGAAGCGCGAGAAGTCGCCGAAGCCCGGCTGCGCCATGATCGTGCGGTAGCCGCTGGGGTCGTCGGCGAGCTGCAGCTCGTTCAGCCGCTGGAAGTCCCAGCGCAGCGAGCCCTTCGTGCCGTACACCTCGAGGGTGTACTCGGCGCGCGGCCCGACCGCGACCCGGCTCGCCTCCAGCACCGCGACCGCGCCGGACTCGAAGCGGCCGAGGACCGCCGCGTAGTCCTCGTTCTCGACCGCGCCGCGCTCGCCGCCCTCGGAGCCCTTGCTGAAGTGGCCCGCCGCGGCGGAGCCGGGCAGCGGGCGCTCGCGCACGAAGGTCTCGGTGAGCGCGGAGACCGAGTCGATCCGCCCCACCAGGTACTGCGCCAGGTCGGCGCCGTGCGAGAGCAGATCGCCGAGCACGCCCGAGCCGGCCCGCGCCTGCAGGAAGCGCCAGGTGAGCGCGCCGAGCGGGTCCGCGGAGTAGTCGGCGAGCAGGCGCACGCTCACGTTCGTGACGCGGCCGATCGCTCCCTCGCGGATCAGGGCGCGGGCCTGCGCGAGCGCCGGCGCGTGCCGGTAGTTGAAGCCGACCGAGGTGACGACGCCGGCGTCGGCCGCGGCGCGCGCGATCTCGGACGACTCGGCGGCGGAGCGGCCCATCGGCTTCTCGATCCAGAACGGCTTGCCGGCGGCCGCAGCGGCGAGGGCGACCTCGCGGTGCAGGAAGTTCGGCGCGCAGATCGAGACGATGTCGACCTCGGGGTCCTCGAGCACGTCGCGGTAGTCGGCCGTCGTCCGGCGGTAGCCCAGGACGTCCTCCGCCAGCGAGCGCGTGCCAGGATCGGTGTCGGCCGCCGACACGAGGTCCACGGCGACGCCGAGGTCCGGGTAGTGCTCCGGGACCGCGCGGTACGCCCGCGTGTGCAGGCGCCCCATCCAGCCGACCGACACCAGACCTACTCCGAAACGGTGCACCATTGCGCGCTCCTCCCTGCTTGTGACAGCAGCTCGGCACCCGATGCCTCTCACCGGTGAGCCGCTCCGAGCGTAGCGCAATGACAATATGTATTGACATTTGCAACCAGCGATTTCATACTCGACCCGACAACGACGTTCCGGACCGTCAGAGACGACGCCGTCCGCAGAGAAGGAGCTCTCCATGAAGAAGCGATTCCTCGCCGGCCTCGGCCTCGCAGCCTCGGCCGCCCTGCTGCTCAGCGGGTGCACGGGCACCGGGCAGGAGCCCGCCGCGACCACCGGCGGCGGCGGTGGCGCGGGCGGCGGCGGCGACTACACCTACGCGGTCGTCACCCACTCCGGCCCCGGCGACGCCTTCTGGGACCGCGTGAAGTCCGGCGCCGAGGCGGCCGGCGGCGACTACGGCGCGACCATCACCTACAACGCCGACCCCGACCCGGCGAAGCAGTCGCAGCTGATCGACAACGCGGTCGCCCAGCAGGTCGACGGCATCGTCGTCTCGATGGCGAACCCCGACGGCGTCAAGGACAGCGTCGAGAAGGCCGTCGCGGCCGGCATCCCGGTCGTCACCATCAACTCCGGCATCGAGCGCTCCGCCGAGTTCGGCGCCCTCACCCACATCGGCCAGAGCGAGACGGTCGCCGGCGAGGCGGTCGGCACGAAGCTCGCCGAGGCCGGCGCCACCAACGCGCTCTGCGTCATCCAGGAGGCGGGCAACGTCGGCCTCGAGGAGCGCTGCAAGGCGGCCGCCTCGACCTTCGGCGGCAGCATGAGCAACCTGCAGGTGGACGGCACGAACGACGCCGACGTCAAGGCGACCATCAAGTCCAAGCTGCAGGCCGACCCGTCCATCGACGGCGTGCTCACCCTCGGCGGCCAGTACGCGATCGACGCCGTCGGCGCCGTGTCGGAGTCGGGCAGCTCGGCCCAGGTCGGCACCTTCGACCTCTCCGAGGACGTCGTCACCGCGGTCGAGGACGGCTCGATCGTCTTCGCCGTCGACCAGCAGCCCTACGTCCAGGGCTTCCTGGGAGTGACCGCGCTCCAGCTCTACACGACCAACGGCAACGTCATCGGCGGCGGCCAGCCGGTCTACTCCGGACCCGCCTTCGTCACCAAGGAGAACGCGGCCGCGGTCGCCGAGTTCGCCGCGAACGGCACCCGCTAGCGGCCCCGGCCCGTCCCCGACAGGAGTCAGCAGTGACGACGACAGACATCGTGACGATCGCGACGAGGCCCCGCCTCGAGCGCCGTCCGCTCCGCAAGATCCTGGCCCGGCCCGAGACCGGCGCGTTCGTCGCCGCCCTCGCCGTGCTCGTGTTCTTCTCCCTCTACACCCCGCAGTTCCTGAGCTTCGCCGGGGCCGGGGTCTGGCTGGAGTCGGCCTCGACCTTCGGGATCATGGCCGTCGCCGTGGCGCTGCTGATGATCGGCGGCGAGTTCGACCTCTCCGCCGGCGTGATGACGGGCTTCTCCGCCCTCATCGTCGGGATCCTGACCACCCACTACGGACTCAGCATCTGGGTGGC
The DNA here is from genome assembly GCF_003751395.1 of Rathayibacter sp. PhB152. Taxonomy (NCBI): domain Bacteria; kingdom Bacillati; phylum Actinomycetota; class Actinomycetes; order Micrococcales; family Microbacteriaceae; genus Rathayibacter; species Rathayibacter sp. PhB152. The sequence goes on from NZ_RJUT01000001.1 coordinate 374,360, forward strand.
GGTCTTCGTCTCGCTGATCGTCTGCCTCGGCGTGGGCGCCCTCAACGGCATCCTGGTGATGAAGACGGGGCTCCCGAGCTTCATCGTGACGCTCGGCACCTTCTTCGCCCTCGCAGGCATCGACCTGGCGGTGACGAAGATCATCACCGGCCAGGTCGCGATCCAGGGCATGACCAAGGTCCCGGGCTACGACGGCATCCAGCCGCTGTTCGGCTCGTCGGCCGGCATCGGCGGCGGCACCTTCTACGTGTCGGTGCTGTGGTGGTTCGTGGTGGCGGCCGTCGCGACCTGGATCCTGCTGCGCACCCGCGCCGGCAACTGGATCTTCGCGGTCGGCGGGGCGCAGACCGCGTCGCGCCAAGTCGGCGTCCCGGTGCTGAAGACCAAGATCGGCCTCTTCATGGGGACCGCCGGCGCCGCGTGGCTCGTCGGCATGATCTCGCTCTTCCGCACCTCGACGGTGCAGGCGAACACCGGCGTCGGCCAGGAGTTCATCTACATCATCTGCGCGGTCGTCGGCGGCTGCCTGATGACCGGCGGCTACGGCTCGGCGATCGGCGCCGCCCTCGGCGCGCTGATCTACGGGATGGTCTTCCAGGGCATCACCTTCGCCCAGTGGGACACCAACTGGCTGCGCACCGTCCTCGGCGGCATGCTGCTCGCCGCGGTGCTCCTCAACAACTTCGTCCGGACACGAGCAGGAGGCGGACGATGAGCGCCGACACGACGAGCGGCCCCTCGACCGGACAGCCGGCCGCGCCCCGCACCCCGGTGGGCACGACGATCGTCGAGGTCCGCGACATCGGCAAGAGCTACGGCGCCGTCAATGCGCTCGCCGGAGTCTCGACCACGGTCAACGCCGGCCAGGTCACCTGCGTCCTCGGCGACAACGGCGCCGGCAAGTCGACGTTCATCAAGATGCTCGCCGGTGCGCACACGCCCTCCGAGGGCGAGCTGCTCCTCGATGGGACGCCGGTCACCTTCTCGTCGCCGCGCGCCGCGCTGCAGGCGGGGATCGCGACCGTCTACCAGGACCTCGCGGTCGTGCCGCTGATGCCGGTCTGGCGCAACTTCTTCCTCGGCTCCGAGATCACCAGGGGGCGCGGACCGCTGCGCCGTCTGGACGTGAAGCGGATGAAGGAGATCACGCAGAGCGAGCTGGCGAACATGGGCATCGACCTGCGCGACGTCGACCAGCCGATCGGCACCCTCTCCGGAGGCGAGCGCCAGTGCGTCGCCATCGCCCGCGCCGTGTACTTCGGTGCCCGCGTGCTGATCCTGGACGAGCCGACCGCGGCGCTGGGCGTCAAGCAGTCGGGCGTGGTGCTCAAGTACATCGCCCGCTCCCGCGACGCCGGGCTCGGCGTGGTCTTCATCACCCACAACCCGCACCACGCCTACCCGGTGGGCGACCGCTTCCTCCTCCTGAACCGCGGCACCAGCCTCGGCAACTTCGAGAAGAGCGAGATCACCCTCGGCGAGCTGACCAGCTTGATGGCCGGCGGCGCCGAGCTCGCCTCCCTCGCCCACGAGCTCGAGCGCTCGATGCCGGACTCCGCGGTCACCGCGGAGCTCGCGCACGAGGCCGCGGCGAGGCCGGAGTGACGGCGGGGCCCTAGGTGAGGCTTCCAGGTCAGGCGATCGATGCCCCGGGCAGGACGAACCGCACGCTCTCGGCCCGGAGCATCGTGAACGGGTCGATGCACGGAACCCCCATCGCGGCGCAGGCGTCCGGGATCTTGATCCTCCGGGTCGCCTGCGGCGCCGACTTCTCGTGAGTGACGACCGTGTGCCCGTGCGCGTGGGCGTACGCCACGAGCTGGAAGTCCCCGACACTGAGGAACTGGCTGACCGCGGCAGCGGTGAAGTCCGACGTGCTCGCCCAGGTCGAGACCAGCGCGAGGCTCGGGAGCGTGGCCTGGTCCATCCGGAGGAACATCGGAGCGCGTCCGCTCGCCCAGGTCGACAGGTCGTCAGCCGCGGCTCTCAACTCGTCCGCGATCCTGTCGATGCTGCAGAGGACGCCCGCGGAGTGCCCCTGATCCAGCCACTCCCAGAACGCGGGGACGAAGTCGAAACCGTAGTGCGCGTTCTTCGACGTGATGAAGATGTTGGCGTCCAGCAGATACATCACGCGACTCCCAGCTCGCGCGCGAGGCGGGCGAACGTCTCCGCCTTCTTCGTCGCCAGGAGGCTGTAGGCGTCACGGTGCAGTGTCCGACCCTCCTGCGTGTCGACGATGACGGCGCGAGCGAAGAGACGGCTCACCTTGAGCGGGTGGCTCAGGGAGAAGTCCCCGCCGCTTCCGCTCCTTCGGCTCTCGAGGATCGCGCGCACCCGAGCCAGCTCCTCCGCGTGGCGCGCTCGGTAGTCGTCCCACTCCAGGAACGCGGCGTCGAAGATCCGCCGGAGGACCACGAGGGTGCTGACCCGGTAGATCCGCGCGAGACGTTCGAGTTCCGCGACGTCGGCCTCCCCGCGGTACTCCGCGCGCACGGCGTCCAGCGGAACGAGGACCTCCGCGGCGACCCGATTGCACCAGACCTCGACCTCGGCGGTCCGGTCGTCGTCCACCGACGCGTCGTCGACGCCGCCCAGTCCCAGCCACAGGTGTGCCACCTCGTGGACGAGGGTGAAGATCTGCGCGGCCTTCGTGTCCGCGCTGTTCACGAAGACGAGCGGTGCGAACTCGTCGCTCAGCGCGAAGCCGCGGAACTCGCTGCTGTCGAGCCTGCGGTGGGTGTTGCTTCCGACGACACCGTTCACCATCACGAGGACACCCAGCTCCTCGATCGTGTCGATGAGCCGGCGGAGAGCGGACTCCCCGCTCGTGAAGAGGTGGCGCTTCGTCGTCTCGAATCGGAGGGCGGTCCGGATCGCGGCCGCCGTCTCCGCGACGGGGGCTCGGACATCGACGCTGCCGATGAAGGGCAGGCGCGGATGGCCGTTCAGGATGCAGTGGTTCCTGAACCAGTCCTGGCGCCGCTGGCAGAGGTAGATCGTCTCCAGGAGGTCGGCGCTGGGAGCGGCGATGTGCGCATTCCCGACGGTCCGGTAATCCGGAACAGGCAGGGTCTCGACCGGTGCCTCATCGAGGAAGAAGTAGCCGACCGGCGCTCGGGTCGCGGTCGCGAACCGCTCGAGCTGCGGGAAGGTCGGGTTCTTCTCGCCCGCCTCCCAGGAGCGCAGGTCGGGGAAGCGGCGGTGGAGGTCTCCTGCATCGACTCCGGACCGCTCGACGGCCCAGGCGAGCAGCTGACGCTTCACCGGCACTCGGATGCTCATCGGCTCTCTCCCGGGTTCTCTCGTCATCGGTGTGCGGCGGAGTGGCGGCTCGTGCTCCCGGACGGAGCGGAGCCGGCGCGCTCCATGGTCGCAGGTGCCGCCGTCCGCGGGGCCGACGTGTCCCGTTTTGCATGTTCGCTTGTTAGGACATTCCGTGTAGAGTCGGACCAGCATTCCTCCTCGATCCACGTCTCCGCCGAAGCGACGGGCGACAGAGAGTTGTACAGAGTCGTATGAGTCCCTCCACCACGCCCTACGACGTCCTGACCATCGGCCGGGTCGGGGTCGACATCTACCCGCTGCAGGACGGCCTCGGGCTCGAGGACGTCGAGACCTTCGGCAAGTACCTCGGCGGGAGCGCCGCCAACGTCGCGATCGCGGCCGCCCGGCACGGGCACTCCGCCGCGCTGATCTCGCGGGCCGGCGACGACCCGTTCGGCCGCTACGTGAAGCGCGAGCTGGTCCGGCTCGGCGTCTCGGACGAGTTCGTCGGCACCGAGCCGGACCTGGCCACCCCGGTCACGTTCTGCGAGATCTTCCCGCCGGACGACTTCCCGCTGTACTTCTACCGCAAGCCCAAGGCCCCCGACCTGGCGATCACCGCGCAGTCGCTCGACCTCGACGCGATCGTCCGGGCGAAGGTCTACTGGTCGACCGTCACCGGGCTGACGGAGGAGCCCAGCCGGTCCGCGCACTTCGTCGCCTGGCAGGCGCGCGACCGCCGGCCGTTCACCGTGCTCGACCTGGACTACCGGCCGATGTTCTGGCGCTCGCCGGAGCGGGCCTCGCAGGAGGTCGCGAAGGCGCTGGAGTGGGTCACCGTCGCGGTCGGCAACCGGGAGGAGTGCGAGGTCGCCGTCGGTGAGACCGACCCGTCGCGCGCGGCCGACGCGCTCCTCGACCGGGGCGTCGAGCTCGCGATCGTCAAGCAGGGGCCCCGCGGCGTGCTCGCGAAGACCCGCTCCGAGACGGTCGAGGTCGCGCCCTTCCCGGTCCAGGTCGTCAACGGCCTCGGCGCCGGGGACAGCTTCGGCGGCGCGCTCATCCACGGCCTCGTCGAGGGCTGGGACCTCGAGCGCATCCTCCGCTTCGCGAACGTCGCCGGCGCGATCGTCGCCTCGCGGCGCGAGTGCTCGACGGCGATGCCCACCACGGCCGAGGTCGAGGCCTTCCTGAAGGAGCGCACCGATGTCACGCTCTGATCGCGACTTCGCGGAGCTGCGCCGGCTCCGCGCCGAGGACCCGGCCGCCGTCGCACGGGCGCTCGCCGGGCGCCGCCGCCGTCCGCTGCTCGGCGGGAACGGCCGGCTGCTGCTCGTGGCCGCCGACCACCCCGCCCGCGGCGCGCTCGGCGTGCGCGGCGAGGCGATGGCGATGGCGGACCGCTACGACCTGCTCGACCGCCTCGCGACCGCGCTCTCGCGGCCGGGAGTGGACGGGGTGCTCGGCACGCCGGACATCATCGACGACCTCGCCCTGCTCGGGCTGCTCGACGACAAGGTCGTGGTCGGATCGATGAACCGCGGCGGCCTGCGCGGCGCCTCCTTCGAGATGGACGACCGCTTCACCGGCTACGACATCGACGGGATCGTCCGCGACGGCCTCGACTTCGCGAAGACGCTGCTGCGGATCAACCTCGCCGACGCCGGCTCGGTCGCGACGCTCGAGGCCAACGCGGCGGCCGTGACCGCGGCCGCGGCGGCCCACGTGCCGATCATGCTCGAGCCCTTCCTGAGCGAGTGGGTCGACGGCGCCGTCGTCAACGACCTCTCCGCCGACGCCGTCATCACGTCCATCGCGATCGCCTCCGGGCTCGGCTCGTCCTCGGCCTACACCTGGATGAAGCTGCCCGTCGTCGACGAGATGGAGCGGGTGATGGCCGCCACCACCCTCCCGACGCTGCTGCTCGGCGGCGACCCGACGGGGAGCCCCGACGAGACCTACGCGGCATGGGGTGCGGCTCTCGCGCTGCCCGGTGTCCGCGGCCTCGTCGTCGGGCGCACCCTCCTCTACCCGGCCGACGGCGACGTCGCGGCAGCGGTCGACACCGCCGCCGCGCTCGTGCACGGCTGACCGCACCCCTGACCGACAAGCCCCTCTCCCACGAACCCCCTCTCCCACGAACCCCCTCTCCCACGAACAGAGACAGGAATCATGTCCGAGACCATCGGAACCACCCCGCTGCACCAGCTCGCCGTCGTCCCGCACTGGATCGACGGGCGCGAGTCGCCCTCGACCTCGGGCCGCACCGCGCCGGTCTTCGACCCCGCGCTGGGTGTCGCGACCAAGGAGGTGGCGCTGGCCGACGAGGCCGAGATCGCCGCGGCGATCGCCTCCGCGAAGGCCGCGTTCCCGGCCTGGCGCGACCTGTCGCTGGCGAAGCGGCAGCAGATCCTCTTCTCCTTCCGCGAACTCCTGGAGGCGAAGAAGGGCGAGCTGGCCGAGATCATCACGTCCGAGCACGGCAAGGTCGTCTCGGACGCGCTCGGCGAGATCACCCGCGGGCAGGAGGTCGTGGAGTTCGCGACCGGGCTCGCGCACCACCTCAAGGGCGAGTACTCGGAGCAGGTCTCGACCGGCGTCGACGTCTACTCCACCAAGCAGCCGCTCGGCGTGGTCGGGATCATCTCCCCGTTCAACTTCCCGGCGATGGTGCCGATGTGGTTCTTCCCGATCGCGATCGCGGCCGGCAACACCGTCATCCTCAAGCCCAGCGAGAAGGACCCGACCGCGGCGATCTGGCTCGCGAAGCTGTGGAAGGAGGCCGGCCTGCCCGACGGCGTCTTCACCGTGCTCAACGGCGACAAGCAGGCCGTCGACGGGCTGCTGACCTCGCCCGACGTCCGCTCGATCTCCTTCGTCGGCTCCACGCCGATCGCGCAGTACGTCTACGAGACCGGGACGAAGCACGGCAAGCGCGTGCAGGCCCTCGGCGGGGCGAAGAACCACATGCTGGTGCTGCCGGACGCGGACCTCGACCTGGTCGCCGACTCGGCGATCAACGCGGGCTTCGGCTCGGCGGGGGAGCGCTGCATGGCGATCTCGGTCGTCGTCGCCGTCGAGCCCGTCGCGGACGAGCTGATCGCCAAGATCCAGGACCGCGCGTCGAAGCTGCGCATCGGCGACGGCCGCCGCGGCTGCGACATGGGACCGCTGGTCACCGAGGTCCACCGCGACAAGGTCGCCTCCTACATCGCGATCGCCGAGCAGGACGGCGCCGAGGTCGTCATCGACGGCCGCGGCATCGAGGTCGACGGCGACCCGAACGGCTTCTGGCTCGGCCCGACACTGCTCGACAAGGTCCCCACCACCTCCCGCGCCTACACCGAGGAGATCTTCGGACCGGTGCTCTCGATCGTGCGCGTCGCCACCTACGAGGAGGGCGTCGAGCTCATCAACACCGGTGCGTTCGGCAACGGCACCGCGATCTTCACCAACGACGGCGGGGCCGCGCGGCGCTTCCAGAACGAGGTCCAGGTCGGGATGATCGGCATCAACGTGCCCATCCCGGTGCCGGTGGCGACGTTCTCGTTCGGTGGCTGGAAGTCGTCGCTGTTCGGCGACACCAAGGCCCACGGGGCCGAGGGCGTTCGCTTCTTCACGCAGCAGAAGGCGATCACGTCGCGCTGGCTGGACCCGTCGCACGGCGGCATCAACCTCGGCTTCCCTCAGAACTGAGCCGTTGTGCCTCGCTCCTCCTTCGTCGTCGCTCGGCCGCGGTCGGCTTCGCGAAGGGGGAGCGTCCCGCAGAGCGTTCTGCGTCCGCGCACGTCGAATCGCTGGCACGCGATTCACCGGTTGCGCTCCACCCTTATGCAGACGCATCGGGCTCACATGCTGGTCGAGTAGCCGCCGCAGGCGGCGTATCGAGACCCGCCCCGCCGGCACCCCCGCACCCAGACACGACGGAAGGCCCGAGATGACCACGCACAACGAGTGGCTGTTCCCGCGGGGCGCGCTCGCCCGCGACGGCTGGGAGTCCGTCGTCGACGGCGGCCTGCCCGGCTGGCGGCACACGGGCCTCCGCGTCGCGGAGCTGGGCCCCGGCGACGAGCTCGCGCTCCCGGCGGCGGGCGTCGAGCGCCTCGTCGTCCCGCTCTCCGGCTCCTTCACTGTCCGGCACGAGGCATCCGGCCCTGCCGAGACCACCGTCCTGGCGGGCCGGGCCTCGGTCTTCGGCGGCCCCAGCGACGTGCTCTACCTCTCGACGCTCTCCTCCGCGACGGTGTCGGGGGAGGGTCGTGTCGCGATCGCGGAGGCGCCCGCCGCGACCGCGCACCCGAGCCGCTACGTCCCGCGCGCCGAGGTCCCCGTCGAGCTGCGCGGCGCCGGCCGCTCCAGCCGGCAGGTGCACAACTTCGGCACCCCGAGCGCGCTCGAGGCCGACCGCTTCATCGTCTGCGAGGTGATCACTCCGGCCGAGAACTGGTCGAGCTACCCCGCGCACAAGCACGACGAGGACGTCCCCGGGCACGAGTCGCGGCTCGAGGAGATCTACTACTTCGAGACCGCCGTCAGCCGCGGCGTCGAGGCGCCCGCGGGCGCCGAGCCGTTCGGGATGTTCAGCACCTCCACCTCGCCCGCCGGCGAGATCGCGATCGACGCGACCGTGCGCACCGGCGACATCGCCCTCGTCCCGTTCGGCTACCACGGCCCCGCCGTTGCGGCGCCGGGCTACGACCTCTACTACCTCAACGTGATGGCCGGCCCGGGCGAGGAGCGCGCCTGGCTGATCAGCGACCACCCGGCGCACGGCTGGATCCGCAGCACCTGGGACGACCAGGCCATCGACCCCCGACTCCCGTACACGCCCGACAGCACACCCAGCACCACCGGAGGACAGCACTGATGGCCGACAAGACCCAGCGGATGACCGTGAGCCAGGCGCTCGTCGAGTTCCTCGCCCGGCAGTGGACCGTGGACGGCGACCACCGCGAGCGCACGATCCCGGGGATGTTCGGCATCTTCGGGCACGGCAACGTCGCCGGTATCGGCCAGGCGCTCGCGCAGTCGAACGCCCTCGACCCGACCCTGATGCCGTACCACCAGGCCCGCAACGAGCAGGCGATGGTGCACCAGGCCGTCGGCTACGCCCGCATGCACCGCCGGCTCGGCACCTACGCCAGCGCCGCCTCCGTCGGCCCGGGCGCCGCCAACATGCTGACCGGCGCCGCCCTCGCGACCGCGAACCGGCTCCCGGCGCTGCTGCTGCCCAGCGACACCTTCGCGACCCGCGTCGCCGACCCCGTCCTGCAGCAGCTCGAGCTGCCGCACGACATCGGCATCACCGTGAACGACGCCTTCCGGCCGCTCTCGCGCTTCTTCGACCGCGTGCAGCGGCCCGAGCAGCTCTACTCGATCGCCCTCGCCGCGCTGCGCGTGCTGACCGACCCGGCCGAGACCGGCGCGGTCACCATCGCCCTGCCCGAGGACGTCCAGGCCGAGGTGCTCGACGTCCCCGTCGCCTTCCTCGAGGAGCGCGAGTGGCACCTGCGCCGTCCGGTCCCGGAGCGCGGACCGCTCGAGCGCGCGGTCGCGGCGATCGCCGCCGCCCGGAACCCGATCGTCGTCGCCGGCGGCGGCGTGATCTACTCCGGCGCCGAGGAGGCGCTGCGCGCGTTCGCCGAGGCCACCGGCGTCCCCGTCGCCACGACCCAGGCCGGCGGCGGCGCCCTCGCCTGGGACCACCCGCAGTACCTCGGCGGGATCGGCGCCACCGGCTCCACCGCCGCGAACCGCCTCGCGGCCGACGCCGACGTCGTCATCGGCATCGGCACGCGCTACAGCGACTTCACCACCGCCAGCCGCACCGTCTTCCAGAACGACGGCGTCGTGTTCGTGAACGTCAACGTCGCCGCGTTCGACGCCTACAAGCACGGCAGCCGGCTGCCGATCATCGCCGACGCCCGCGAGACGCTGGAGGCGCTGCGCGAGCAGCTGAGCAGGTTCCACGTCTCCGAGGAGTACGCCGAGCGCCTCCGCCGCGAGAAGGCGGAGTGGGACGCCGCGGTCGACGCCGCGTTCGCCCCCTCCGGGCTCGCGCTGCCCGGCCAGGCCGAGATCATCGGCGCGGTGCAGTCCGCGACCGACCCCGAGGACGTCATCGTGCAGGCGGCCGGCTCGCTGCCCGGCGACCTGCACAAGCTGTGGCGGGTGCGCGACAGCCTCGGCTACCACGTCGAGTACGCCTTCTCCTGCATGGGCTACGAGATCGCCGGCGGCCTGGGCGTCAAGCGCGGGGCGGAGGCGTCGGGGTCGGACCGCGACGTCGTCGTGATGGTCGGCGACGGCTCCTACCTGATGCTGCACACCGAGCTGGTGACCGCGGTGGCCGAGGGACTGAAGATCATCGTGGTGCTGATCCAGAACCACGGCTACGCCTCGATCGGGCACCTGTCCGAGACCGTCGGCTCCGGCCGCTACGGCACGCAGTACCGCGGGCTCGACGACCGCGAGATCCCGCTCGATCTCGCCGCGAACGCGCGCAGCTACGGCGTCGACGTGATCGAGGTGGCGCCGAGCGGGACCTCGATCGACGACCTGCGCGCCGCGATGGCCGCCGCGAAGGCGTCCGACCGCACGACCCTCATCCACATCAACAGCGACCCGCTGCTCTACGCGCCGAGCGGCGAGGGCTGGTGGGACGTGCCCGTCGCCGAGGTGTCCGAGCTGCCGAGCACGCGGCGGGCGTTCGAGGAGTACACGCGGCAGCGGGCGGCGCAGAAGCCGCTGCTGGGCTGAGCGCCGACGGGAAGCGCTGCACTAATGTCAGGACATTTGCACAGAATTCGCCTAGAATGAGCATCACCGCCACCGGCGCCGACGCGCCCCATCCCCTGGAGAAGACCATGAGCGCCACCGTGACCGCCGACGCAGCGACCGCCCCGTACGAGCCGCTGCGGGCCGGCGCCGCGACGGCGACCAGCCTCTGGAACGACTCCGCGGACCTCGAGGAGCTCGGCCGGTCGATCGCGTTCGGCGCGGTCGGCGCGACCTGCAACCCGGTGATCGCGCTCACCACCATCGAGAAGCACCTCGACGTGTGGGGCCCGCGGATCGCGGCGCTCGCTGAGCAGCACCCCACCGCGGGCGAGAGCGAGCTCGGCTGGCTGGCCATCGAGCAGATGTCGATCGAGGCGGCCGAGCTGCTGCTGCCCGCGTTCCGCGCGAGCGGCGGACGGGACGGGCGCCTCTCGGTGCAGACCGACCCGCGGCTGCACCGCGACGCCGACGCGCTCGTCGCGCAGGCCGTGCACTTCTCGGAGCTCGCAGAGAACATCATCGTGAAGATCCCCGCGACCGCGATCGGCATCCGCGCGATCGAGGAGGCGACCTACCGCGGCGTCAGCATCAACGCGACCGTGTCGTTCACGGTCGCGCAGGCCGTGGCCGTCGCCGAGGCGATCGAGCGCGGCTTCGACCGCCGCGAGGCCGAGGGGCTGCCGGACCACGAGTTCGGCTCCGTCGTCACCATCATGGGCGGGCGCCTCGACGACTGGATCAAGGCGTCGGTGGCGACCGACCGCCGCCTCGTGCAGCCCGGATACCTGGACTGGGCGGGCGTCGCGGCGCTCAAGGAGGCGTACCGGATCTTCCGGGAGCGCGGCTACCGCTCGCGCATCCTCTCCGCCGCGTTCCGCAACCACCTGCAGTGGTCGGAGCTGGTGGGCGGCGACCTCGTCGTCTCGCCGCCGTTCGAGTGGCAGCTGCTGATCCACGAGAACCGCATCGAGGTCGACCCGGCGCAGATCGACGTCCCGGTCCCCGCCGAGATCCTGTCCGCGCTGCTCGAGCTCCCCGAGTTCCGCCGCGCCTACTTCGAGGACGGCATGACCGTCGACGAGTTCGGCTCGTTCGGCGCCACCCGCCGCACCCTCCGCCAGTTCCTCGATGCGGACGCCCGCCTCGACGCCCTCGTCCGCGAGATCCTCCTCCCGACGATCTAGCCCCTGCGTCGTCCGGTGGGTGGGTCTCGATACGCGCTGCGCGCTACTCGACCAGCACGGGCGGATGCGCGTCCGGCACGGGGCGCGGTTCATGCTGATCGAGCAGCCCGCGGAGCGGGCGTCTTCCATGCTGATCGAGTAGCCCGCGGAGCGGGCGTATCGAGATCCACCACCGTCTGCACCTGAGTCTGCAGACCCGCCCTGCTGGTGACGGCGGGTCTCGATACGCCCCTGGCGGGGCTACTCGACCAGCATGAAAGGGTGCCGGTCAGCGCGCCAGGTACGCGCGCCAGCCGCCGAAGGCGGTGATGTCGTCCGCGCCGGCGAGGGCGATCGGCTCGACGAGGAAGCCGCTGACGAGCGAGCCGTCGGCGAGCGACACCGAGCCGATGGCCATCGGCTGGGGGAGCGCCGCGACGAAGGAGCCGAACGCGGCCTCCGTCAGCCGGTAGACCTCGACCTCGAGCGCCGCGCCGCCCTCGGCGACCCGCACGACGCCGGGCTTCGGCGGCACGGTCGACAGCGCGTAGAGCCGGTAGTCGGCGCTCGTGGTCGTCGCCTCGACGAACTCCGCGTCGCGATCCGCGAGCTGGTGGTGCAGCGGCTGGTCGCGCAGGTGCGCGCCGGCGACGGCGAGAAGGACGGTGGTCGCGGCGGCGGTGCTCATGAGCGGCTCCAGACGAGATCGGCGAGCTGGTGGTCGGAGAAGGCGGGGCCGATCAGCTGCACGCCGAACGGCAGTCCGTCGACGACCCCCGCGGGGTAGGCGACGGCCGCCAGATCGAGCAGGTTCGCGAAGTTGGTGAAGCGCCCGAGCCGCGAGTTGACGCCGATCGGGTCGGCGGCGACGGCCGCGAGCGTCGGGTGCTCGGTCGTCGTCGGCAGCAGCAGCGCGTCGATCCGCTCGAACACGGCGTCCGAGGCGACCCGCGCGCGGTCGAGCCGCTCCTGGTCCTGGAAGAGCTTCCAGGCCGGCAGCTCCCGCGACCGCGAGACGATGCCGCCGACCACCGGATCCACCTCGTCCGGGTGCGCGTCGACGAACGCGCCGACCGCCGCGTAGCGCTCGGCCACGAAGGCGCCGTCGTAGAGCATCCGCGCGGTCTCGAGGAACACCTCGATGTCGAGCTCGACCAGCGTCGCCCCCGCCTCGGCCCAGCGGGCGACCTCGGCGTCGAACGCCTCGGCCCAGCCGTCAGCCAGCTCGCCGAGCTGCCCCGGCCGCGGGACGCCGATCCGCGCGGTCGCCGCGAACGGCGCCGCGACTCCGCTGCGGCTGAGCGGATCGCGCGAGTCCGGCCCGGCCATGACGTCGAGCGCGCGCCGGGCGATCGCCGGATCCGCCGCCATCACCGTCACCACGTCCAGGCTCCGGCAGGCCGGCACCACGCCGGCGGCGCTGACCCAGCCCTTGGTCGGCTTCAGCCCGACCAGCCCGTGGAACGCGGCCGGCACCCGTCCGGAGCCCGCGGTATCGGTCCCGAGCGCGAAGTCCGCGCCGCCGAGCGCCACCGCGACCGCGGAGCCGGAGGACGAGCCGCCGGAGATGCGCGACGCGTCCACGGCGTGCCGCACCGCGCCGTACGGCGAGCGGGTGCCGACGAGTCCGGTCGCGAACTGGTCGAGGTTGGCCGAGCCGAGCACCACGGCTCCGGCCGCGCGCAGCCGCGCCACGACGGTCGCGTCCTCGGCGGGGGCGTACGCGAACGCCGGGCAGGCCGCGGTCGTCTCCAGACGCGAGACGTCGATGTTGCCCTTCACCGCGAACAGCAGCCCGGCGAGGGGGAGCGCCGGATCGACGGCCGCCAGCTCCGCGGCCACCTCGGCCTCGGGCCGCAGGGCGATGAACGCCTCGGGCCGGGCGGCCAGCCGCCGGTAGCGCTCGGCGACGTGCGCCGCGGGGTCCTGAATCGCGGGGTCCAGCGCGGGGTCGTCCATCATGCTGCGTCCTCTTCCTCGGCCTGCTCGGCCCTCGTCTCCAGCACCACGAGCACCGTGCCCGCGGCCACGTGCGCCCCGACCTCGGCGACCACGGCGACCACGCGCCCGGCCGCCGGAGCCGTCACGGGCGCCTCCATCTTCATCGCCTCGAGGGCGACCAGCGTCTGCCCGGCCGCGACCGTCTCGCCGACGGCCACGTCGATGCGGAACACCGTCGCCACGAACGGCGCCTCGACGCCCTCGCAGCCCTCCGGGATCTCCACCGCGGACGATGCGGGCGGCGCGGGCACCGCCTCCACGCGGTCGAACTCGCCGGACGCCTCCCAGGCGGCGCGCTCGGCGCCGAAGGCCCCGGCCTGCACCGCGCGGAAGTCGGCGATCGACTCCGCGTTCTCCGCGAGGAACTCCTGGTACTCCGCGAGCCCGAACTCGCCCTCCTCGATCCGCAGCGGCAGCCGCCCCGCGGCCATCTCCGAGCGCAGCTCGAGCAGCTCGTCCGGCTCCACCGGGTACCAGCGGATCCGGTCGAAGAACCGCAGCAGCCACGGCACGCCGGTCTCGAACGCTCCGGCCTGGTGGTGCGTCGACCAGATCGGCACCGTGCGGCCGACGAACTGGTAGCCGCCCGGCCCCTCCATCCCGTAGATGCAGAGGTAGGCGCCGCCGATGCCGACGGCGTTCTGCGGGGTCCAGGTGCGCGCCGGGTTGTACTTGGTGGTCACCAGCCGGTGCCGCGGGTCCAGCGGAGTCGCGACCGGCGCGCCGAGGTAGACGTCGCCGAGCCCGAGCACCAGGTACTCGGCCTCGAACACCGTGCGGTAGACCTCGTCGACGCTGTCCAGGCCGTTGATCCGGCGGATGAACTCGATGTTCCACGGGCACCACGGCGCGTCGTCGCGGACCCCCGCCATGTAGCGGCGGATCGCCTCGCGCGTCGACGGGTCGTCCCACGCCAGCGGCAGGTGCACGGTGCGGCTCGGCACGCGCAGATCGGCCGTCGCGGGCAGCAGCGCCTCGGCCGCGAGCACCGCCTCGGCGACCGCGTCGGTCGAGGTCGTCCGCGGGTCGAAGTGCACCTGCAGCGAGCGGATGCCCGGGGTCAGCTCGATCACGCCCGGCAGCGCCGCCTGCTCCAGCGTCTCGGCGATCGCGTGCACGCGCATCCGCGAGGCGAGGTCCAGAGTCATCTCGCCGATCTCGACGAGCAGGTTCGCGTCGCCGCTGCGGCGCAGCACCAGTGACGGATCGCCGTCGTGCGCGGGCCGGCGGTGCAGCACGCCCTGGTCGTCGACCGCCGCGCGGCCGGCCGCGGGCTCGGCGAGCGGAGCGTCGAGCAGTCCGGTCGCCTGCGCCGCGGTGACCGGCACGAAGCGCACGGTGTCGCCGGGGCGGAGCTGCCCGAGGCGCCAGAGGTGGCCGGTCGCGACGCTCGCGGGGCAGGTGAAGCCGCCGAGGCTCGGGCCGTCGGGTCCGAGCAGGATCGGCAGGTCGCCGGTGTAGTCGACGGCGCCGACCGCGTACGGGGTGTCGTGGATGTTGGAGGGGTGCAGCCCGGCCTCGCCGCCGTCCTCGCGGGCCCAGTGCGGCTTCGGGCCGAGCAGGCGGACGCCGGTGCGCGCCGAGTTGAAGTGCACCTCCCAGTCGGTGGCGTAGAAGACCGCCATGTCGTCCTCGGTGAAGAACTCCGGAGCGGCGTGCGGTCCCTCGAGCGCGGCGAGCGTCCAGGCGTGCGGGAACGCGGGGCGCTCCTCCACCGGCACGATCGCCACGGTGTTCGGGACGCTCGGCGTCCGCAGCCCGAGCACGTCGCCCGGGGCGAGCGCGCGCCCCGCGTGCCCGCCGATCGCGCCGAGGTCGAAGGTGCTGGCCGAGCCGAGCACGAGCGGGATGTCGAGCCCGCCCTCGACCAGCAGGTACATGCGCATGCCGCTCTCGGCCGTGCCGATGGCGAGGACGCCGCCGGCCGGCACCGCGACGGGCTCCCACTGCGCGATCGGCGCGCCGTCGAGGGTCGCCGGTGCGGGTGCCCCGGTGAGCACCACGCGGGTGGCGGTGTGGAAGCGGAGGGTCGGCCCGGTCATCGTGATCTCGAGTCCCGGCGCGTCCTCGGGGTTGCCGAGCGCGGTGTTGCCGAGCCGGAACGACAGCGCATCCATCGGTCCCGACGGCGGCACGCCGACCGGCCAGTAGCCCAGGCGCCCGGTCGCGTCCTGCACGGTGGTCAGCATCCCGCCCTTCAGCACCTCGACCCGCGGGCTCGCGTCGCGCAGGTCGTCGAGGGTCGCGGTGGAGTGCTCGGCCGCGAGCACCGAGGGCTCGGCGGCGATGGCCCGCAGTAGGCCGACGTTGGTCGCGATGCCGTCGACCCGGGTGGCGGCGAGCGCCCTCCCGAGCGCGGCCCAGGCCTCCTCGCGGGTGCCGCCGCTCACGATCACCTTCGCGAGCAGCGGGTCGTAGGAGGTGGAGACCTCGCTTCCGGGGCGGATCCAGCCGTCGACGCGGACGTCGTCGGGGAACTGCAGCCCGGTGATGGTGCCCGAGCTCGGCGCGTTGCCGAGGTCCGGGTTCTCCGCGTAGACCCGCGCCTCGACGGCCGCGCCGCTCGGCTCCGGGACCGCGTCGAGGAAGCCGGTCTCGCCCTGCGCGAGCCGCAGCATCCACTCGACCAGGTCGATGCCGTAGCGCGACTCCGTCACCGGGTGCTCGACCTGCAGCCGGGTGTTCACCTCGAGGAACGCCGCCTCCTGCCGGACCGGGTCGTAGATGTACTCGACCGTTCCCGCACTGCGGTAGCCGGCCTCGGCGCAGAGCCGGCGCGACGCCTCCGCGATGCGCTCGCGCACGGCGTCCGGCAGATCCGGGGCGGGGCTCTCCTCCACCACCTTCTGGTTGCGGCGCTGCAGCGAGCAGTCGCGGTCGCCGAGCGAGACGACGCGGCCGGCGCCGTCGCCGAAGACCTGCACCTCGACGTGCCGGGCGCGCTCGACCAGCCGCTCGAGGAACACGCCGGCGGAGGAGAAGCCGGCCTCGGCCAGGCGCCGCACCTCGCGCCAGGCGGCGCGCAGCTCGGCCTCGTCGCGGCAGGCGCGCATGCCGATGCCGCCGCCGCCCGCCGTCGCCTTGAGCATCACCGGGTAGCCGATCCGGTCGGCCTCGCGAGCCGCGTGGTCGGCGTCGTCGAGCAGCCCGGTGCCGGCCAGCAGTGGCACGCCCGCGCGCTCGGCGGCGTCGCGCGCGGTGTGCTTGGCGCCGAACACCTCCAGCTGCTCGGGAGTGGGGCCGACGAAGACGATGCCGGCCGCCGCGCAGGCGCGCGCGAACTCGGCGTTCTCGCTGAGGAAGCCGTAGCCCGGGTGGATCGCGCCGGCGCCGGTCTGCGCGGCCGCCGCGAGGATCCGGTCGATCCGCAGGTAGCTGTCGGCCGCAGGGGCCGGGCCGAGCCGCACCGCCTCGTCGGCGAGCGCGACGTGCGCGGCGCCGAGGTCGGCGTCGGAGTAGACCGCGACCGTGCGCAGGCCCATCGCCTTCGCGGTGCGGAGGATGCGGACCGCGATCTCGCCGCGGTTGGCGACGAGGAGGGTGTCGAAGGTCATGCGGTGCCCGTTCCCGCGTTCTCGCCGCTGTGCACGATCATCTCGGCGCGAGACGGGTCGAAGCCGTTGCACGGGTTGTTGATCTGCGGGCAGTTCGAGACGACGACGAGGGTGTCCCGCTCGGCCCGCAGAGTGACGCTGAGCCCGGGGGAGGAGATGCCGTCGACGATGCCGAGCGCGCCGTCCAGATCGACCGGCACGTTCATGAACCAGTTCACGTTCGAGACCTGGTCGCGCTTGCCCATCCCGTGCCGGGAGAGCTCGGCGACGAAGTTCTCGGCGCAGGCGTGCTGCGCCGTGGTGTGGAAGCCGTAGCGGAGCGCGTTGCTCTCCTTCGAGCAGGCGCCGCCGAGGGTGTCGTGGCGCTCGACGTCGGTCGCCACGACGGTCAGCAGCGGGCGGTGCTCGGCGTCGCGGAGCACCGAGCCGGTGACGAGGTACACCGTCTCCTGCGCCTGCAGCGTCGTGGCGGCGGAGTAGGCGGTGCGGTCCTCCGCGTCGTAGGCGAGGAAGTCGACGGCCTGGTTGCCGTCGACGTCGACGATCGTGAGGTGCTCGCCGCGCTTCAGGAGGCGCGACCAGGGGGCGCGGGCGGCGACGGTCTCGCGGTGGATCTCGGTGCCGTAGGTCGTGGTCGTGGTGGTGCTGCTCGTGCTCGTGTCGCTGCTCATGCGATGCCCCTCGCGCTCAGGTACTCGTCGGTCTGCAGGAAGGCGCGGCGGCCCTCCGGAGTGGCGTCGCGCTCGTCGGCGCTCGCCGGCTCGCCCGCCCAGGCGTGCACGTCGACCGGGCCGACCGTGAACTCCGGCCGCGGGTCGAGCGGATGCGCGGTGTTCGCCAGCAGGACGATCGCCGGCATCTCGAGCCGCAGCGTCACCGAGCGGCCGGGTCCCGCGCCGCCGAGCCACTCCGGGCTGCCGTCCTCGCGGATCCGCACCCCCTGGAAGTACGAGACGCTCGGCGGCAGATCGCGTCGGCCGAGCCCGTGCTTGGCCGCGCCGAGCAGCAGCAGCTCGCGCCCGGCCGGCGACGGGCCCTGCGGGGAGCCGTCGCCGTAGCGCTCGACGTTCCGCGCCAGCGCGGTCGTGCCGTAGATCGTGTCGTGGCGGCCGGAGTCGTCGGCGACGACGCTCGCGAGCACGCGGCCCTGGTCGCTGAGGAGCAGCTGTCCGGCGCCGGCGTAGACCTGCCACTGCACCTTGACGGTGTCCGCGACGTTCAGCCGCTCGTGCGGCTCCATCGCGTTGTACACCAGGAGCGAGACGCAGGCGTCGCCGGTGACGTCGGTCAGTCGGAGGCGCGTGCCGCGGGCGAGGACGCGGTGGCCGTAGCCGCCGCCCTCGATCCGCTCGGACCAGTGCAGATCCGCCGGGGCGACGCCCTCCGGCGCGTCGGGGCGTGTGCTCGCCGCCGCCGCCTCCTGGGCGCGGGCGTGCTCGCGCGCACCCGCCGTGGTCGAGGTGCCTGATGTCGTCATACTGCGCCTGCTCCGTCTGCTGGTCCGGTCGCTGCCGGGGTTTCTATCGCTCGACAGGAAGTCAACCGCGCCCCCGTGTCGCCGCTGTGACCCCGACGTTGCGATCGTGTTTCGCGCGCGCCCCAGCCCTTCCCACTCTCCAGAAGTTGTCGTACTCGACCGCCGAGTACGACAACTTTCGAGGAGCGGAGGGGGCTCCGGGCGCTGCTACGGTCGAGCGCATGGCGAGCGCACCCCCCGGACGGCCGCGCGCCTCCGGGGCGTCGCTCACCGGGCTGGGTACGCGGGCCGACATCCTCGCGGCGAGCGCGGCGCTCTTCTGCACGGAGGGGTTCGGCGGCACCAGCACGCACGCCATCGCCGCGGCGGCCGGCATCCGCCAGGCCTCGCTCTACCACCACTTCGGCGGCAAGCACGCGGTGCTGCTCGAGCTGCTGCTCGGCACGGTGCAGCCCTCGCTCGATGCCGCCGCCGTGCTGCTCACCCGCGACGAGCCGCCGGCCGCGCGCCTCTGGGCGCTCTGCGTCTCCGACGCCCGGCTGCTCGCGGCCGGCGAGCACAACGTCGGCGCGCTCTACCTGCTGCCCGAGCTCGGCGACGAGCGCTTCGCCGTGTTCCGCGACCGCCGCTCCGAGCTGGAGACCGCCTACCGCACCCTCGTCGCGGCCTGCGGCGCCGTCGACCCTGCGACCGGCGCCTCCCTCGTGCTCGCCCTCGTCGAGAACGTCATCCTCCAGCGCCGCCGGCAGCCCGCCGAGCCCGGCCCGTCCGCCGAGGCGGTCGCCCTCGCCGCCCTCCGCGTCCTCGACCTCCCGCGCCCCGCCGTCGCCGAGGCGCTCGCCGCCGGCCCGGCCCTGCTCGCCCACCTGCGCTGACGCCCCGCCGCCACTCCTGAGTGCCCGCCCACTCCTGAGTGCCCGTCCACTCCCGAGCGCCCGCCCACTCTCCAAAAGTTGTCGTACTCGAGCGCCGGATACGACAACTTTTGAGGTGTGGCCGAGGGGGCTGCGCGCCGGAGTTAACAGGATCGACCCACGCCCGAAAAGAACCGCGACCGAGCGCGCGGCAGGATCCGTGTCTATCAACCGATAGAAACACCCCGCCGCACCACCCAGCAGCTCGGAGCACGCATGATCATCCTCGGAGTGGGGATCACCGTCGTGGTGATCCTCGCCGTCGGCATCGCGGTCGCCCGCAAGATCGACGGCGACAGCGCCAACTACCTCGTCGCCGGACGCCGCCTCGGCATCCCGCTCGTCGCCGTGAGCCTGACGGCCGCCGCGGTCGACTCGAACGCCACCGTCGGCAACACCGACCTCACCTCGCAGTTCGGCTTCTGGGCGGGCGCCTCGCTCGCGATCGGCCTGGCGATCTGCCTCCTGATCACGGGCCTCTTCCTCGCCAAGCCGATGAACGCGATGAAGCTCTTCACCCTCGCCGACTTCTTCCGGATGCGCTACGACCGCACCACCGAGGTCGTCGCCTCGGTGATCATGGTCTTCTCCTTCACGATCCTGCTGGCCGGCAACCTGGTGGCCTGCGGCTTCCTGCTCGAGCGCTTCGCCGGCATCCCGTACGCCTGGGGCGTGATCCTCTCGGTCGCCCTCGTCCTCAGCTACACGATCGCCGGCGGCCTCTTCTCCGACGCCTACACCGCGGCCATCCAGACCGTGATCACGGTCGTCGCGGCGGTCTCCCTGCTGGTCTGGGTCGCGCTCGCCTACGGCATCGTCATCCCCGAGGGCATGGGGCCGTTCGACTTCGAGCAGCTCACCGACCCGGCGATGGGCGCCCCCGTCAACTGGGCCACCCTCGTCGCCCTCGGCATCGGCGACCTCGTCGCGATCGACTTCATGCAGCGGATCTTCGGCGCCAAGTCGCCCGAGGTCGCCCGCCGCGCCTGCTACGCCGCCGCCGTCGGCACCGCGGCGATCGGCTCGATCTTCGCGATCGTCGCCCTCAGCGCCACCGCCGTCCTGGGGCTCTCGGCCGCCGACGGCCCGGTCCTGTTCACGCTGCTCGACGACTACGCGCCGCCGGTCATCGCGATCCTGGTGCTCTCCGGAGTCGTCGCCGCGTCGTTCTCGACGGCGTCCGGCGCCATCCTCGCCACCTCGGCGATCGTCGTCCGCAACGTGCTCTCGGTCCGCCGCCACTCCGGCAGCGGCCCGGACCCGCTGCTGCGCTGGACCCGCGTCGCCATGGTGCCGATCGTGATCCTCGGATCGTTCCTCGCGATCCGGGTCAGCCAGACCGGCATCCTGCTGACGCTCGCGTTCGACATCATGCTCGCCTGCCTCGCCGCGCCGTTCCTGCTCGGCGTGTTCTGGAAGCGCCCCGGAGTCGTCGCCGCGCTCACCGCGGCGGGCGTCGGCCTGGTCGTCCGCCTGGTCTTCCTGGCGCTCACCCCGACGCTCTACGGCGTGCCGAACGACATCCTCTACGTCCCGAACGACCTGATCGGCGCCGGCTTCGACGGCTACGCCACCCTCGTCGCCGCGGCGATCGGCTTCGGCACCTTCATCGTGGTCGGCCTCCTGGCCCCGCGCACCCCGCGCGAGCTCGCCGGCGAGCGCTCGGTCCGCACCGAGCTCGACCGCGAGCAGCAGGGCGCCCTGGAGCCCGCAGGAGTCTGACCCCCGCCGCGAGTCCGCCTCCCGCCGCGAGTCTGGGTTCTGCCGCGAGTCTGCCTCCCTCCGCGAGATGCCACTTGTGAGCGCTTTCCACGGCGTGTCGCGCTCATAAGTGGCATCTCGCGGGGAGCGGCTCACGGGAGGGGGAGCAGGACCGTCGGGGCGGGGGCGGCCTCGCGGCCCTCGAAGGCGACGGGCTGGCAGACCATCAGGTAGTCGCCGGGCTCGACCTGCGCGAGGTCCGCGTTCTCGAGGATCACGACGCCGGCGCCGCAGAGGATCACGTGCGTCGGCCACTCCTCGGTGTGCGCGGGCGCCTCCATCGTCATGTAGTCCAGGCCTGCGAAGAGCACGCCGTGCTCGACCAGCCAGCGGGCGCCGCTCGGCGCGAGGCCGACCCAGGTCTCCGACTTCACCGCCCGGGTCAGCGCGTCGGTCGAGTTGCGCGTGCGGAACAGCACGCGCACGGCCCCCTCGGCACCGGCCGCGACGAGGTCCTCGTCCGTGATCTCCTCCGCGACGTGCCGCAGATCGAGCACCCGCACCGGTCCGACCACGCTCTCCAGCGCGATCTCGTCGACGGTCGCGCCGCCCGGCACGAAGTGCGACGGCGCGTCGACGTGCGTGCCGGTGTGCGCGCCGATCAGCCAGCGCGAGACGTCGGAGGGGTAGCCGTCCACGATCTGCTCGACCATCTCGTAGGTCGGCCGACGGCCCCAGTGGAGCATCTCGGTGGTGATCGGGATGTTGATCGGGATGGCGCCGGTCATGCGAGCCCTCGTCTCGTGCGGGATGGATCAGTGGATTCATTCACGACTATATTGGATCCAATCAGGAGTGCTGCAGGAGGTTCCCGTGATCGCCGACGACTGGCCGGGCGCCCTTCCGCTCGGCCGCCCCCGCCGCCTCGTCCCGCTCGTGCTCGGCCACGAGCCGATCGCCGAGTCGATCTCGCTCCGCGGCGGCGACCCGGCGCGCTTCCTCCTCGAGCCGGTGACCGGCGCCGCGATCGATCTCGGCGACTCCTGGATCCTGATCGACGGCGGATTCCACCTCGACCGCGTCCGCGACCCCGCCCAGCGCGCCGCGCACTACGACTACGAGAGCTACACCGCCGTCGTCCCGCCCGGCGACGCGCTCGCCGAGCAGGTCGCGGCGGCCGGCCTGCGCTGGAGTGACCTCGCCCTCGTCGCCCTCTCGCACCTGCACCTCGACCACACGGGCGGGTTGCGCCTCGTCCCGGCCGGCACCCCCGTCGCCCTGCAGCGCCGCGAGTGGGAGTGGCTCGGCGAGGGCCTCGGCCGCCGCGAGACCGTCGTCCCGCAGGACCTGCTCGACGCCGACGTCCGGGTGCTGCTCCTCGACGGCGACACCGGGCTCGCCCCCGGCGTCACCGCCCTCGACACCCGCGGGCACACCCCGGGCCACCAGTCGTTCCGGATCGACCTCGCCGACCGCTCGATCGTGCTCGCCTGCGACGCGGCGGACCTCCGCCGCAACCTCGACGAGCGCACCGCCTGCGGTTGGACGGCGCGCCCCGGCGACGCCGAGGCGGCCCAGCGCTCGATCGAGCGCCTCGCCGACCTCGCGGCGGAGCCCGGCGTCGAGGTCTGGCCCGGTCACGACCCCGGCTGGCCCGCCTGGCGGCGCTGATCCTCGCGTCTCCCGCGCCTCCGGTGCACAAAGAAGGCTGGATGCTCCGAATCCGGCGGTTTCGCTCCGATTCGGGGCGTTCAGCCTTACTTGTGTACGCCCGCGACCCCGGTCAGCCCGCCCGGCGGGGCTTCCTTGAGGTTCGCTGAGACGCCCTTGCGATGACGCTTCCGCCGTTGTAAATACTTGTGTGTCACCGGCGAAAAGCCCGGTGGCGAGGCATTTCAGAACAAGTGAGGAGACCATCATGCTTCTGCAGCAGGACCCGTTCCGCGACCTCGACCGCTTCAGCCGGCAGGTCTTCGGCACGGCCGCCCGACCGACCGTGATGCCCCTGGACGCCTGGCGCGAGGGCGACGACTTCGTCGTCGAGCTCGACCTGCCCGGCGTCCGGCCCGAGCGGATCGACATCGATGTCGAGAGGAACGTGCTGACCGTGCGCGCCGAGCGCACCGGCCACCTCCCCGAGGGCGCCGATCCCGTCGCCGCCGAGCGGCAGTGGGGCGTCTTCAGCCGCCAGCTCGTCCTCGGCGACTCCCTCGACACCGAGAGCGTGCACGCCGACTACACGGCGGGCGTGCTGACGCTGCGCATCCCGATCGCCGCGAAGGCGAAGCCGCGCCGGATCAGCCTCGCGTCGAGCGACGTGGGAGCGACCGACGTGACGGTGACCGACGAGGGGTCGGCCGACGCGGTGGCGAGCCCCGACCCCGGCGCGCAGCGCACGATCGACGCCTGATCCGCGTCACTCCGCGGCGCGGCCCGAGTCCTCGATCAGGCGGACCTTCACGTTCACGGCGAGCGGGCCCGTCACCGACGGCTCCGCGTCCAGCAGGCGCCGCAGCTCCTCGCCCACCGCGCGCAGGGTCTCGGGCGCGGGCAGCGCCGCGGTCGCCGCGATGTGCGCGCTCACCGTGGTGAAGCCGTCCGAGCGGTCGATGTCGACGAGCACGTCCGGCTGCCGCAGGGCGAGCTTCACGGCCAGCGCATCGGCGGCCGCCTCGAGGATCGGCTGGGCCGGATAGACGCCGGTGACCCCCTCGGAGTCGCGGATCGCCGCGGTGAGGCGCTGCGAGAGCGCGGTGTCGTCGTTGGCGGGGTCGTCGCGGGCCGTGTCGTCCCGGGCGCTGTCGTCGAGAGCGCTGTCGTCGGTCCCGGTGCTGTCGGTCCCAGTGCTGTCGGTCGCAGTGCTGTCGGTCACGGCTGGTCCTCCCTGCTCGGGTACACGTCGTCCACGGTCACGTCGATCGCACCGACGACGAGCTCGGTGTGCCGCTCGAGGGCGTAGCGGATCCGCTCGCGCAGGCGGTCCGCGACCGTCGCGACGGGGATCCCGAACTCGAGCGCGAAGGTGACGTCGACCCGGATCACCGCGCCCGGGGTCCCGACGTCGCCGTCGAGGGTGCAGCGGCCCATGATGACGCCGCCCATGGTGTCGCCCGCGCGCCGGATCATCCCGCGCACGGCCGCCTCGGTGAGGGCGAGCCGCAGCGTCGGGTCGGGGTGGCGGATCGGCACGTCGCGCCCGGAGCGCACCTCGGACCGGATCGCGTCGAGCAGCCCGGCGATCCAGACCTCGTCGCGGTCCGGCTCCTCGTCGGCGCGGCGGCGCAGCGCGCTCGCCGACAGCTCGTTCAGGCGGGTGAGGTTCGCGAGCGCCAGGCGGCAGGCCGCGGAGCCCTCGATGGAGGGATCGACCGGGGTGCGCCCGCGGTCGAGGTACTCGCCGAGCTCCTCCAGCGTGTGGCCGTCGAGGTCGTCGTCGGGCGCGGCGTTCTCGGGCACGGCGTCGACCGGCACGGCGTTGTCGTCCGGCTCGGCGGTGGGCATGTCGTCGGTGGTCATCGCCATGCCTCCAGTTCGTGGAGCAGGAAGCGGCGGGCTCGGGCGAGCAGGCCGCGGACCGTCGAGACGGGGAGTTCGAGAGCGTCGGCGATCTCCTGGTAGCTGTAGCCGGCGGTCTCGCGGAGCAGCCAACAGCGTCGCTGATCGGGAGGCAATCGGTCCAGTGCCTCCCAGACGGCGTCCAGCTGGAGCCGCGCCTCGACGATCCGCTCGGGCGAGCTCTCGGCGGGCGCCGGCGGGTCCCAGTCGTCGATGTCGTCGTGGCGGCGCCGGACGCGGATCCGGTCGATCGCCTTGTGCGAGACGATCCGCATCAGCCAGTTGCGGATGTGCGCGGGGCTGTCGAGGTCGCCGAGGCGGCGCCAGCCGGTGAGGAACGCCTCCTGCACGATGTCGTCGGACTCCGCCTCGGAGCCGAGCAGCTTGGCGGCGTACACCCGCATCAGCGCGCCGTGGCGCCGGGCGAGCTGCTCGAACGCGGCGACGTCGCCGTCCACGGCCCGCGAGGCGAGCGTCGCGTCGGACGCGCGGAGCAGCGGATCGTCGGGCTGCGCGTCGTCGGGCTGGGCGTCATCGGGCCGGGCGTCGTCGGGCCGGCCGTCGTCGGGTCGCGCGTCGTCGGGCCGGGCGTCGTCCTGCCGGGCGTCGTCGGGCTGCGCCGCGGGCAGTGCCTCCGCCACGATCGCCACCTCCCGCCGTTCCGCCGTCGTTCCGCGCCTGCGGGCGTTCTCCGCAGGTGCCGCTCCGAATGCCTATCAGCCTCCACCCTCTCCGGCGAATCCGCTGGCCGGATTGCGAGCACGCCCCGGATCCGTGACGTTTCCGGCCGTCGACCCGTCTGTATCTGTAGAGCCCCGAGGCCCACCCCCGGTCCGCCTCTGGTCTCCCAGACCCCGAGAGAAGCCCGACCATGCACACCTCCCCTCCACGGACGGCACGCCCGGCCGTCCCCGGCTCGACCGCGACCCCCGGCTCGACCCCCGCCCCCCGTTCCACCCCCGCCCCCGGCTCGACCTTCACGATGGGCAGCCCCTTCGCCTCCGCCGGCGACCTCTCCGGCGGCACCGAGCGGCGCTTCGAGGCCGCCGGAGGCGACCCCGCCGAGGCGTCCGCGGTCTACGCCGAGGCGTACGGCGGCGGCTCGTTCCGCGTGGAGCCGGGCTCGCGCGGCTTCTCCTTCCGCTACGCCTACCGCGGGAGCGAGCGCGTCACCCTCCGCACCTCCGACTGCGCCGGCGCGCTGACCGGCGAGATCGCGCACCTGCGCGAGTACGTCGTCGGCTGGTTCCGCGCCGGCGGCGGCCAGCTCAACCTGCGGCCCTTCACCCGCACCGGCGCCGCGTCGGCACCGTTCCTGCTGCCCGCCGAGCGCCAGTTCGGCCTGGCCTACCAGCCGCACCGCCAGAACCTCGTGCACTTCGCGCCCGGCTTCCTCGAGGACGTGGCGACCGAGTCGCACTCCGGCCCCCGCCAGCCCGTCTCCTTCGACCACGAGGCCGACGCCGACCCCGGCGTCCTCGCCCGCTGGCGCACCGCCGTGACCGACGCGACGGCCGCGCTCGCCAGCGCCGCGATCGCGCCGCTGGTGCGCTTCACCGCCGAGCTCAACCTGGCCCGCGCGCTGCTGCTGCTCTTCCCGTGGCGCGCCTGGGACGTCCCCGCCGTGCTGCGCCGCCCCTCCGCCTCGCGCACCCGCGTCGCCCTGGACTTCCTGCAGCACCACGCGCACGAGCCGATCACCCCGGCCGACGCCGCCCGCGCCGCCGGCCTGCACACCCGCACCCTGCAGCAGGCCACCCAGCGCCACCTCGGCGTCTCGCCGTCGGTCTACCTCCGCGACGTCCGCCTCGACCGCGCCCACCACGACCTCGTCGAGGGCGACCCCTGCTCGACGACCGTCGCCGCCGTGGCCCGCGACTGGGGCTTCGGCAACCTCGGCCGCTTCGCGAGCGCCTACCAGACCCGCTTCCAGGAGCTGCCGAGCCACACGCTGCGCCACTGAGCGCGCGGCGGCCGCGCCGCGGACGTCACTGCCCCCCGATCATCGCGAGCGACGGCGCGCGGCCCTTCTCGATGTGGGTGAAGGCGATCGACTCGGCGAGGCGGTCGTTGCCCGCGCGGATCGCGTCGAGCAGGCCGTGGTGCTCGTCGGACTGCTGGCGCTGGTCGCGGGCGCTGGTCAGGTAGAACAGCCAGGTCATCCGGCCGGTGACGGCGCGCATCAGCGAGGTGAGCAGGGCGCTGCCGGCCACCTCGACGATCGCCTCGTGCACGACGGTCGAGGTCTCGGCGACCTCCAGCCAGTCCTCGCTGTCGAGGGCGCGGTGCTCGGCGTCGATCGCGTCGAGCAGCGGAGCGAGGGAGGCGCCGCGGGCGACGGCCTGCGCGGCGAGGCGCGCGGCGAGCGTCTCGAGACTCAGCCGGACGTCGAAGAGCTCGACCACGTCCTCGACGCTCCACTGCGCGACGCGGGTGGAGCGACGGGGCAGCATCCGCACGAAGCCCTCGTTCGCGAGCTGCGGCACGGCCTCGCGCACCGGCAGCCGCGAGACGTGCAGCTCGGCGGCCAGTGAAGCCTCGACGAGCCGCGACCCCTGCGGGTGCTGGCCGAGGATGATCTGCCGGCGCAGCGTCCGGTAGGTCTGGCTGGCGAGCGACTCCTCGGTGCTGGCGAGTGTCATGACGGTCCTCCTCGCGACGCCGGTGCGCCCATTCAACACGCTCGGCCCGGCCTGCGCGGTCCGCCGGCCACCGCGCCCATCCGCGTGCTCAGCCGCCGGGCCAGCTGCGCTCCTTCGGCAGCGGCCGGGCGTAGCTGTCGATCCGGCTGGTGCCGAGCCGCTGGCGGACGAGCGTCTCGACGAGCGCGGCCGCCGCGGCGACCCCGTCGACGACCGGCACCGGCAGCCGCGCGCCGACGTGCTCCTCGAGTCCCGCCATGCCCGCGCAGCCGAGGCAGATCACCTCGGCGCCGCGGGCGATCGCCCGCTCGCCGGCGGCGACGAACGCGTCGAGGGTGGCCTGCGGATCCTCCTCCAGCTCGAGGACGCCGAGGCCGGTGTCCTCGATCGCGGCGCAGTGCGCGATCAGGCCCGCGGTGGTGAGGCTGTCCTCGATCTGGCCGACCGCGCGGCGGACCGTGGTGACCACCCCGTAGCGGCGGCCGAGCAGCATCGCGAGGTGCGCGGACGCCTCCGTGATGTCGACGACGGGCACGTCGAGCAGCTCGCGGGCGCCCTCGCGGCCGTGCTCGCCGAAGCCGGCCATCACGACGCCGTCGATGCCGGCCGGCAGCCGCTCGAGGGTGTGCAGGACGGCCGCGGCGCTGAGGAAGCTGTCGTACCAGCCCTCGGCCGAGGCGACGCCCCAGCTCGGCGTGATCGCGACGATCTCGGTGCCCGGCCCGACGGCGAGCCGGGCGCGGGCGGCGGCCGTCTCGGTCATCGACTCGGTCGTGTTGCAGTTGACGACGGCGATGCGCATCAGCGGCCCGCCGCCGCGGGGACGCCGGACAGCCGGACAGTGCTGCCCGCGTCCCGCAGCCGCGCCAGGTCGATCAGCGCGGCGGCGACGGCGAGGTCCTGCGCGGCGAGGCCGACGGAGTCGAACACGGTGATCTCCTCCGCGCGCGTGCGGCCGGGAGCGGTGCCGGCCACGACGTCACCGAGCTCGAGCAGCCCGGCCGCGGCGTCGAGGGCGCCCTCCGCGATCGCGAGGACGAGGTCGCCGGACTTCGCCCGCGCGGTGGCGGCGCTGTCGACGACGAGCGTGCCGATCGCCATCGCCGCGGAGTCGAGCTCGCGGTGCTCCGGCCGCGGGCGGGCGCCCACGGCGTTCACGTGCTGGCCGGCGTGCAGCCAGGCCCCGCGCACGATCGGCTCGACCGACGGCGTCAGCGTGCAGAGCACGTCGGAGCGCTCGGCGACGGCCCGCGGATTGGTGGCGCGGGTCACGGAGCGCCCCACCGCCTCCTCGAACCGGTCGAGCGTCGCGTCCGACCGCGACCAGACCACGATCTCGTCCAGGTCGCGCACCGCCTGCAGCGCGCGGACGTGCGCGACGGCGAGGTTGCCGGCGCCGATCAGCCCGAGGACCCGGCTGTCCGCCCGGGCGAGGTGCCGGGTGGCGACCGCGGAGGCGGCGGCGGTCCGGGCCCGGGTGATCAGCGCTCCGTCCAGGACGGCCACGCACTCCCCGGTGAGCAGCGAGGTGACCAGGATGGTCGAGCGCTGCGTCGGCAGCCCTCGCGCCGCGTTGCCGGGCAGGTCCGCCATCAGCTTCACGGCGGCCAGGCCCAGGGCGTCGGAGCGGACCGCCATCGGCAGGATCAGCCCGTCGTCCTCGCCCGCGAGGGCCGTCGGCGCGCCCTGGTGCAGCGCCCCGGAGCCGAGGTCCGCGAACACCTGCTCGACCGCGCCGAGCACGTCGACGTCGGGGAGCAGTCCGGCGATCTGCTCGGAGGCGAGGACGAGCGTCATCAGCGCGCGCCGACCGTCGTGCGGCCGGTCAGCTCGGCGAGCGAGGGGGCGCGGGTGACGAGCCCGGCCTCCGCGAGGATCCGCATCCAGCGGTCGGAGGCGGCCTCGTCGATCACGGTCGTGTCCCAGACCCCGCCGGCGGCCATCTCGTCGGCGGCCTCGTGCAGCAGCACCGGGTCGCGGTCGGGCCAGCGCGCGGCGAGCACCGCGTCGATCTCGGCGCCGGCCTCGCCCGCCGTGATCCGCTGCATGGCCGTCTCGATCGCGTCGACGAAGCGCTCGGTGCGGTCGGCGAGCTCCTCGACCCGCTCGGTGCGGGTGTAGTAGACGCTGTTGGGCATCACGCCCGCGTCGAGGTGGCGGAAGACGATCTGCCCGCCGCCGGCCGCGACGAGCTCCTTCGCCGAGAGCAGGTCGAGCACGATCGCGTCGCCGAGGCCGTCGCGGTAGAGCTCGAGCATCATCGCCGTGGACAGGTCGCGCGCCCAGCGGGTGGCGGAGACGTCGAGCCCGGCCTCGCGGATCAGCCCGGCGGTGAACTCGAACGGCGCGCTGCCGCCGGCGCCCGGGGCGAGGACGACCTTGCCGGCCAGCCAGTCGAGGCCGACCGGTCCGGAGCCGTCGCGGGCCACGATCGTCATCGGGAAGCGGTGGTTGAGCTGGCCGACGACGGTCAGCTCCCGGCTGGTGCCGGCGTACATGCCGGGGACCCAGAGCCCGCCGAGGGCGAGGTCGGCGGCGCCGGAGTCGAGGTCGTCGAGGACGCCGGTCCAGGGGTCGCAGGCGGTGGCGGTGACGGCGAGGCCGCGCTCGGCGAACAGGCCGCCGACGTCGGCGACGTACTCGGGGAGGTAGTTCAGTCCGTTGGCGGTGGCCGAGACGGTGAGGGTGTCCATGGTGCTCCTTGAGGTGCTGTCCGGTGGTGGGTCGCGCCCCCGGCGCCGGAGCGCCGGGGGCACGGGTGGGTCAGTGGGCGGCGGCGGCGATCGCGTTCTCGTTGACGTCCTCGAGCGAGCGTCCCCGGGTCTCCGGGGCGAAGCGGGAGGCGACGACGAGCACCGCGTACATCACGGCGGCGAGGCCGAAGACGCCGGCGAAGGCGAACGAGCCGTAGAGCGCGACGGCGAGGAACGGCATGACCGCTCCGGCGATGTTGCCGATGCCGTTGACGATCGAGGCTCCGGAGGCGCGGATCGCGGTCGGGAAGATCTCGGCGGTCCAGGTGGCGAGGGTCGTGTTGGTGACCATCGTGAAGAACTGGAAGAGCGCGCCGAGCACGAGGATCGCTCCGGTGCCGTTGCCGAAGCCGGCGAAGGCGAGCGCGGTGAGGCAGCCGAGGACTCCGGCGGCGCCGACGGCGGTGCGGCGGCCGACGCGACCGGCGATCAGGGCCGCGGTCGTCGCTCCGAGGAGCGAGCCGATGTTCATGATCATCGTGTAGAGCAGGCTCTCCGAGACGGAGTAGCCGCGCTCGACCAGCAGGGTCGGCATCAGGAAGTTCAGCGTGACCTGCGAGCCGAAGGCCATCCAGGACGCGATGCCGAGGGCGGCGGTGCGGCGGATCACCGGGCGGCTGAAGACGGCAGCGGGGGAGGCGGACATCCGCACGGGCGGCAGGTCGTCGGGCGAGAGCTCGACGGGCGGGCGGGCGGTGGTGGGGGTGAGCGAGTTCGAGGCGAGGATCGCGAGCGAGCGGTTCGCCTCCTCCGTGCGGCCCTGCGAGAGCAGCCAGCGCGGCGTCTCCGGCAGCTTGCGGCGGTAGAAGACGACCAGCAGTGCGGGGACCGCGAGGATCACGAACGACCAGCGCCACACCGAGTCGGGGCCGCCGAGCGGGGTCTCCAGCGGGCCGAGCAGCAGCAGGAACAGGCCGTAGGAGAGGAAGTTTCCCAGGCCGCCGGCGCCGACGTTGACGGCGCCGATCGCGGTGCCGCGGAAGCGGGTGGAGACCATCTCGGAGAGCATGACCAGGCCGATCATGAACTCGCCGCCGATGCCGATGCCGACGATCAGGCGGCTGACGAGCAGCATCTCGTAGTTCATCGCGACGGCGCTGAGCAGTCCGCCGAGCGTGTAGATCAGCAGGTTCAGGCTGAGCGAGAAGCGGCGGCCGTAGCGGTCGGCGAGGTAGCCGGCCAGCAGGCGGCCGATCAGTCCGCCGATGACCGTGGCGGTGTTGATCGTCGTGAGCTGGATGTCGCCGATCTGCAGCGTCTCCTTGATGTGGCTGCCCATGGCACCCACCGAGTTCTGCTCGAGTGTGTTGAAGAACTCCCCGGCGAGGATCAGCAGGAAGATCCAGAACTGCGCGCGGGTGAAGCCGATGGAGTCGAGGACGGAGGCGACCGTGTGTCCGGAGGCGGGCGGAGCGGTGGTGCGGGATACAGCTGACATGTGTAGCTCCCAGCAGGGCGAGGGGTGAGGCGGCTCCAGAGTGATGGTCACCGCGAGGACTCCTCTTTTGTATCCCAAACCCCGTTTCGGGCAGGTTTCCACGATGCTACAACCTGCGCACGCGGGCGTCGAACCGGGTGAGAGGGCGCTTGCGGTGCGGTGATTCCGCACCTGCTGTATACAAAACGGGTCTGAACGCAGTGCGGAGCCCGCCCCGAGCCCGCCCCACGACTGCGCGGAGCCCGCCCTGAGCCCGCCCGGACGCTCGCACGGACGCCCGTGTCGCCGACAGCTGCCGCGCATCTCCCGGGCCTGTGGACGGCGCTGGCCGCAGAGCGCGTCGTCGCTCGACGTTTCCTGCGCACTGGCTGATCCGGCGGGACGATCCCGGAGCCGCGCACGTCTGATTCATGTGCGACGGATCGTCGTCACCGCGACCGAGTCGCGCATCACCTTCTATCAGGGAGAGCATCATGACCAACGTCACCCCCAGCACCCTCGCCACCACCTCGGCCAAGCACGGCACCGAGACCTCGACCGGCAAGAACACGATCGCCGACGGCGTCGTCGAGAAGGTCGCCGGCATCGCCGCCCGCCAGGTCGCCGGCGTCCACGACCTCGGTGGCGGAGCCGCCCGCGCCATCGGCGCCATCCGCAACGCGATCAACGCGCAGGACCGCGGCCAGGGCATCTCCGTCGAGGTCGGCGAGAAGCAGGTCGCCGCCGACATCACGGTCGTCGCCGAGTACCCCGTCGCGCTGCAGAAGCTCGCCGACAGCATCCGCTCCGCCGTCTCCGAGGCCATCTCCTCGGTCGTCGGCATGGAGGTCACCGAGGTCAACGTGACCATCGCCGACGTCTACATCCCCTCGGACGACAAGGACGAGGACACCGAGAGCCGCGTCAAGTGACTCCGTCCCACCTCGGCCTGATCCTGGGCGCCGTCCTCGCCGTCACCGGCCTGGTCTTCGGCTTCTGGGCACTCCTCTGGGTCGCCCTCGCCATGGCCGTCGGCTACGGCGTCGGCCGCGTCGTCGAGGGCAAGCTCGACCTGAGCTCGCTCGCCGACACCCTCCGCGGGCGGCGGTCCTCGTGACCGCGGCGGTGATGGCCGACCAGGCCCGCCACGGCCGCACGACGATCACCTCGCGCGCCGTGCGCAGGGTCGTGTCGGCCGTCACCGCGGAGGCGCTCGACGTCGACGCGTCGGACGTCTCGGTCGAGCTGGACGACGACGGGGGGAAGCTGCACGTCACCGCGCAGGCCCCCCTGCGCATCCGTCCGCTCGGCGAGGAGGACCGCCGCTCCGGCACCGTCCTCAGCCGTCTCAGCACGGCCCAGTCCACCATCCGCACCCGCTGCCTCGAGCTGACCGGGTCCACCATCGGGCGCGTCGACCTCCGGATCACCGGGGCCGACCTGCGCGAGCGAAGGAGAGTCTCGTGACGACCCCCGCAGCATCAGGGACCCGCTCCACGGGCGCGCTGTACCCCAGGCTCGTCCGGCGCGAGATCACCTCGTCCCGCTCCACCTCGGCGATCGTCCTCGCGGTCCTGCTCATCCTCGTCTTCGCGTGGATCGGCACGGAGGCGGTGCTCGCCGCCCTCGGGCAGCCCGCGCTGCTCGTCGCCCCGCAGGACGGAGCGGCCGCGGTGCTCGGCGCCGCGAGCGCTCCCGTCCCGCTGATCGTCGCCGGCGGAGTGGTCGCCGCGCTGATCGGGCTCGTCCTGATCATCGTGTCCTTCTCCCCGGGCCGTCGCGGCCGCCGCCGCGCCGCCGCCGACCGCACCGCGGCCGTCATCGACGACCGCGTGATCGCGCAGAGCCTCGCCCGCACCGCCGCCTACGCCGGCGACGTCGACCCCGACCAGGTGTCGGTGTTGATCGGCGGACGCACGGCCGGTGTCACCGTCGGCCGCACCTCCGGGCGCAGCCTCGACGTCGGCACCATCCGCGAGGCGGTCGACGCCGAGCTCGCCGGCTACGACATCAGCCCGAAGCTCACGGCCCGCGTGCGCCTGTCCGAGAAGGGGACGGTCCGATGACCACCACCAACCGGTTCCTCAACCGCCTCCTCCTGTTCGTCGTGGGCCTCGTGCTCCTGCTCGCCGGCGGTGCCGTCGCGGCGGGGGCGCTGTTCCCCGACGTCCAGCAGACGGTCTCCACCGGCGCGGAGGACGCGACGCAGCCCACCAGCGACGCCCTCTCCGGCGGGCAGCCGTGGATCCTCTGGGTCGCGGCCGTGGTCGCCCTCGTGCTGATCCTGCTGCTGGTGCGCTTCATCGTGCGCCAGGGCCGGGGACGCACCTCGACGCTGCTGCGTGTGGGCTCCGGCTCCGGCGCGGGCACGCCGACCGGCGGCTCCGTGACCATCGACGCGAAGGTCGCCGAGCACGTCCTCGAGGAGGCGCTGTCGCACGATCCCTCGATCGTCGCGCTCGACGTCACCGCCTTCGAGGTCAAGCACCGCACCGTCCTCCGCGTCACCGCGCACACCCGCCGCGGCGTCTCGCCGATGCGGACCCGCCGCGCGATCGACGACGCGGTGAAGAGCTGGGACGCCGTGCTGGGCGAGGAGACCCCCGTGGTCATCCAGATCGTCAGCGGAATCCGCACCAGGATGAGCAGCAGCGCCCGCGTGCAGTAGCGGCGTCCGCGCCGCCCCGTGCCGCGCACCCGCCGCACCGGACGATCCGGCCCTCCCGCTCGGGAGGGCCGGAAGACCACTGAGGAGTACCCCATGACCGACACCGTCGGAACGAACGACCTCCGCGCCATCGACGGCGCGCACCCGGAGGACGAGTCGATCGAGCGACTGCTCGCGACCGCCGCCGCGGAGACCACCGCCGGTGTCACCGGCGTCCACCACCTCGGCGGCGCCGCCGCCCGCACCCTCGACCGCGCGACCCGCGCCGTCCTGGGCACCAGCACGAGCCCCGGCGTGAGCATCGCCCGCGTCGACGGCGCGCTCGTCCTCGACCTCGACCTGGTGTCGGAGTACCCGCGCCCCGTCCAGGAGGTCATCGACGCCGTCCGCGAGCAGGTCGGCAAGGCCGCCGCGCAGCTGACCCGCGAGCGCGTCGTCGTCAACGTCAACGTGACCGATGTGCACGGCCCCTTCGACCCGATCGAGGTGCCCGACTCGGAGCGCGAGGACGGCCCCTCGCTGGTCGAGAAGGCCGGCGACGCGATGGACTCCGCCCGCGAGAAGGGCGGTGCCGCCCTCGACTCCGCCCGCGAGAAGGGCGCGGCGGCGCTCGACACCGCCCGCGAGCGGACCGCCGACGCGCTCGACGACGCCTCGGACCGCCTCGACGAGGCCGCCGACCGCGCCGCCGCGTCGGACGCCACCGCGGACTCGCTGTCCGACGAGGTCGCGACCCGGCCGGCCCGCGCCGAGCGCGACGCCGACCTCGACGCGGACTCCGACTCCGACGCCGTCGAGACCGTCGTCGTCACCGCCGATGCTCCCGCCGCCGAGTTCGTCGTCCGCGTCGAGGTCGAGCCGGTGGAGGCCGGCACCTCGGCCACCGACGCATCGGCCGCCGACACCTCTGCCGACGGCTCCGACGCCGAGCGCCGCGGGTCGGAGTAGGCCGTGCGCACTCGCTCCTACGGCTCGCGCCGGAAGCCGCGCGCGGCCTGGGCCGCCCTCGCGACCGGCGTCGTCGTCAGCTTCCTGATCGTCGTCGGCGTGCTGCTGCCCGTGCTCGGCCTGATCGGCGCGGCCGACGCGACGACCGCGGGCGTCCTCGACGTCCCGGTCGGCGCGATCACCCTCTCGATCGTGATCAGCTACCTGATCGCCCTGGCGTTCCTCGCGCTGGCTTTCGTCTCCCGGAACGCCGCCCTCGCCTGGGTCGCCGCGGTCGCCGCCGTGATCGCCACCCTCGTCGGCTCCGTCTGGCCGCTGCTCGCCACCGCCTTCGCGAGCGTCGACCAGGCCGGCGACGTCATCCCCTTCATCCAGGACCTGATCGCCCGCGTCACCGGCTGAGCCCGGCGCCGCATCCCGCCGGTCGAGCAGGCGGAGCCGCTTCGCGCCTCGGCGATGGGGAGTGGACCCTCCTGGTCGATCAGCCCCACAGGGGCATGTCGAGTCTCATGCTGGTCGAGTAGCCCCGAAGGGGCGTATCGAGACCCGCCGTCATCCGCACGGCAGTCTGCGGACTCGTCTTCCGACGCGAGCGGACCTCCACGTGCCCGCTGCGCATGCTGTGCGATCAGCAGAGAAGCCGCTCGAACGGCGTGGAGCGCTCGATCGCTGCAGAACATCAGCTGAGAAGGGGTGGCCTCCGCTGTCAGGGGAGGCCCCCTGCTCTCAGCTGATGTTGTGCGCACCCCTGCCGGTCGAGGAGCCAGCAGGGGTGTCTCGAGACCCGCCGTCACCAGCAGGGCGGATCTGCAGACGCTCGGTGGTCGACCCGGGACTCGACCACCTGCTGACATCACAACATCAGCTGACAGCCACCCTCATCGCCCATCGCAGACGAGAACTCGCCTCGGCCGATGTTCTGCTCCGTCGATCCGGGTACACCTGCCGACCGCACCCCGCCAACGCCGCGATACAAGGAAAATCGGCCCGAGCCGTGAGGCGAGCGGGCCGATCGTGATGGTTCGAGGCTAGCCGTAGTCCGCCCGGTGGCAGGTTCTGGCGTCGTCGGCCGTAGCGTGGTGGGATGACCGCCAGCACCGACCCCGACGACCTCCGTGCCCAGTACCTGCGCGTCTACGACGAGCAGCTCCGCACCGACGCCGAGACGCCGAGCGCCGTGGCGGTGACTCTCGCCGGGCCGCTCCGGCTGGTGACCTTCGCCGGCGGGCGCGCCTTCGTCACCTACCGCGACCTCGGCGGGGCGGACGAGGCGGCGATCGACGCCCTCGTCGCCGCGGCCCGCGCGCACTTCGATGCCGACCCGGAGCTCCGGAAGGTCGAGTGGAAGACCCGCGGCCACGACCGGGCGCCCGGTCTGCACGAGGCGCTGCTGCGCCACGGCTTCGCCGCCGAGGAGACGGAGTCGATCATGATCGGCCCGCTCGAGGCGCTGACCCGCGACGCCCCGGTGCCCGACGGCGCGACCCTGCGCCGCGTCGTCGACGAGCCGGACGTCCGCGCGTTCAGCGCGATGATCGACGCCGCGTTCGGTGAGGACGTCGACACGGACATCGCCGACGCGCTGGTCGCACGGCTGGCTCGCGGCGACGGCATGGAGCTGTGGGTCGCCGAGGTCGACGGCCGCATGGTCGGCGGCGGCCGGCTCGAGCCGGTCGCGGACTCCGACGTCGTCGGCGTCTGGGGCGGCGCCGTGCTCGAGGAGTACCGCGGCCGCGGCATCTACCGCGCGCTGACGGCCGCGCGCGCCGCCTCCGCTCTCGAGTCGGGCCGCACCCTCGTGCACAGCGACTCGACCGAGTACTCCCGCCCCATCCTCGAGCGCTCTGGCCTCGTCAAAGTCTCGACGACGACCCCATACCTCTGGCGCCGCCCGTGAGAGGCACATGCTGATCGAGTAGCCCTCGGAGAGGGCGTATCGAGATCCACCGTCCTCAAGACGTGGGGTCTCGATACGCCCCTGCGGGGCTACTCGACCAGCATGGACGCGCGATCCGCGCGGCATTTCTTGCTGATGAAGCAGCGGGCCCGTTTCATGCTGATCGAGTAGCCCTCGGAGAGGGCGTATCGAGATCCACCGTCGTCCGATGGGTGGATCTCGATACGCCCCTGCGGGGCTACTCGACCAGCATGGAGGCGCGATCCGCGCGGCATTTCTTGCTGATGAAGCAGTGGGCCCGTTTCATGCTGATCGAGTAGCCCGCGCAGCGGGCGTATCGAGATCCACCGTCCTCAAGACGCCGGGTCTCGATACGCCCCTCCGGGGCTACTCGACCAGCATGGGCAGGTGTCAGCTCGGCGAGCTGATCTCCAGCGCGATGTTGTCGGGGTCGCGGAACTCGAGGATGCTCTGGCCGCCGGCGTCCTTGATCGGCTCGTGCGCGATGCCGAGCTCGTCGAGCGCGGCGGCGGCGGCCTTCAGGGCGTCGAGGTCGGCGACGGCGAAGCTGAGGTGGTCGAGGCCGATGCGGTCCTCGTCGAAGCGGTCGCCCGCGTCGGCGACCGGGCGCAGGCCCAGCAGTCCGCCCGGGAACTGGTAGATCACGCCGCCGAAGAGGAACGCGAGCTGCTCCTTCTGCTCCTCGGGGGCGTCCGCGGGCGGCGCCTCGAAGGCGACGTCGAAGCCGAAGACGGAGTCGTAGAAGGCGCGCGACACGGCGATGTCGCGGACGGTCAGTCGGATGTGGGCGTAGTCGACAGCGGGGATCGGCACGGTGGTTCCTCTCGGGAGCGGAGGGCGGAGTCGCCCTGCCTTCATGATTCGGAGCGGGCGCCGCACCCGGTGAGGGCTGGCGCCGCGCCTCGGGATCGAGTAGCGCCGCTCACTCCAGCTGGGCGGGCCGCGCCGGCTCGGCCAGCAGCGCGCGCGCCGCCATCCCGATCACGGCGCTGTAGGTCGGATACGCGAACCGCACGTTCGCCAGGGTCGCGACGTCGACGCCGGCCGCCATCGCGGATGTCACGGACTGCACGACCTCGATCGCGTTCTCGCCGACGGCGTGCGCGCCGAGCAGCAGCTCGCGGCGGCGGTCGGCGATCAGCGTCAGGAACCCGCCCTCGCGGTCGTCGATCACGGCGCGGTCCACACTCGAGAACGGCACCGACGCGACGATGCACTGCGGGTCGCGCTCGCGCGCCTGCTCCTGGGTGAAGCCGACGCCCGCGTAGTCCGGGTCCGTGAAGCCGCCGGCCGGCAGCAGGAACTGCGGAGTGCGCCGGTTGGCGCCCAGCACCGCGTTCTCGGCAGCCGCCTCCGCCTCGAACTGCGCCGCCTGCACGAGCATGTCGCGCCCGTTCGCGTCGCCGACCGCGAAGACGTGCGGCAAGACCGTGCGGAAGTACTGATCGGCCGGGATCGCCGAGCGGACGACCTCGATGCCGGCGTTCTCGAGCCCCAGGTCCTCGACGTCGGCGGGCCAGCCGGTCGCCATGATCACGGCGTCGACGCCCTCGGAACGCGCGGAGCCGTCCTCGCGCCAGGTGATGTCGATCGAGCCGTCCTCCGCGCGCTCGAGGCGCTCGACCGTCTCGATGCCCAGGTGCACGCGCACGCCCTGGCGCTCGAAGGCGCCGGCGACGTGCTCCGAGATGCTCGCGTCCGAGGTGGTGAGGATGCGCGGCGCGACGTCGAGCAGCGTCACCTCCGAGCCGAAGGCGTTGAACACCGTGACCAGCTGCGCGCCGGTGTTGCCGCCGCCGATGACCGCGACCCGGCGCGGGAGGGCCGGCAGCGCCAGCACGTCCTCCGGGACGGTGGCGAGCTCGGCGCCCGGGATCGGCAGGCGGCGCGAGTGGCCGCCGACGCAGATCAGGATCGAGCGGGCGCGGATCCGCCGGCCGCTGTCCAGGACGAGGGTGCTCTCGTCGACGAAGCGCGCGCGGCCCTCGTGGATCAGCTCGACGCCCGCCTCCTCAAAGCGCTGCGCCTCGCGCTTGATCGAGCGGACCTTGTCGACCCGCGCATGCACGTGGCGGACGGTCGCGGCCCAGTCGACGACGGGCGTGCCGACGTCGACGCCGTAGTCGCCGGCGGTGCGGGCCTCGCGGACGATGCGCGCAGTCTTCGCGAGCACGCGGGTGGGCACGCAGCCGGTGTTGACGCAGGTGCCGCCGACGCGGCCGGCCTCGAGCACGACCACCTTCGCGCCGAGCTCGGCGGCGCGCAGGGCGGCGGCGGTGCCGGCCGGGCCCGCGCCGATCACGGCGACGTCGTACTCCTGGGGCGCGGTGGTGCCGGGGTCGGTGGCGGCGGTGGCGTTCTGGGTGCTGGCGGGCACGGCGGGGCCTCTCGGGTCGGTGCTCGGCGGAGCGGGCGGTGTCCCCGCATCCTGGCGCCCGCGCCCTCGGTTTCTCTGAGCGTCCGCGCAGGCTCGACAGGCGCGTTCAGCGCTCGGTGCTCGCGCCGTCAGGACCGCCGGGCGCGGAGGAGCAGCTCCCGGTGAGCGCGATCGGCGCCCTGGGCCTCCGTCGCCGAGATCGGCCGCGCCGAGTAGCCCGCCTTGGTCTTCAGCGAGAGGAGCCGCTC
The DNA here is from genome assembly GCF_003751395.1 of Rathayibacter sp. PhB152. Classification (NCBI taxonomy): domain Bacteria; kingdom Bacillati; phylum Actinomycetota; class Actinomycetes; order Micrococcales; family Microbacteriaceae; genus Rathayibacter; species Rathayibacter sp. PhB152. Next base: position 413,743 of record NZ_RJUT01000001.1, read on the forward strand.
CAGGTGCTTGGCCGCCTCCGGATCGGCGCGACGGAGCAGCGCGACGGCCTCGGCGTGCGAGCCGGTGGGCGAGTAACGCCCGAGGCGGCGGATGCAGATCACGTCGCTCGCGGCGATCCCCGCGTGCACGGCCATCGTCGTGAACGCGTCGGTGCTCTCGATCGTGCCGTCCGAGCCGACGAAGACCGCAGCGGCGTCGGCGAACTCCTCCGCCTTCGAGAGGCGGCCTGCGGCGACGGCCGGGTCGGCGTCGCGATCCGCCGTCATCGCGCGCCCACGAGCCGGCGGAAGGCGAGGGGCGAGCCGATCAGAGGGATGCCCTCGTCGACGATGGATCGGAGCACCGGCTCGTCCGCGGCGGCGTCGCGCAGCTCGCCCTCGGACATCTCGAGGACGCGCGGGTCGTTCCCGGTCCAGGCCTTCGCGTCGCGCACGAGGGCGGACACCTGCTCGTGCCAGGCGTCCGTCGGTGCCGCGGGCTGCTGCAGGAAGAGGTCGAGGTCACTGCCCGCCCGCATCTCTCCACGGGCGGCGGAGCCGAACATCGCCGCGTAGCCCGGCTGGGGCGCCCAGCCCTCGAGGGTCGAGACGAGGCGCTCGTGCAGCGTCTCGTCGAGGCGCGCGAGCTCCATGATCGCGCCGGCGGCCAGATGGGAGCGATTGAGCCGGTAGATCGTCGTCCTGCCGACCGCCTGGCTCGTGACGATGCCCTCCTCGACGAGGCGGGTGAGCGTGCGGCGGATTCCTTCGAGTGAGCGGCCGCCGATCCGGCTGCGCAGCTCGCCGACGGTGAACCAGTCGTCGGCGCGCGCCAGAACGGTCAGCACGTCGCCGTCGACGGTCGGCGTCACGACGGCGAGTGGGCTCTGCGTCCGCATGCGGCGCTCCTCACTCAGAAAAGTTGGTGACAACCGATAATAATACGCTTCCTGGGTCGAACAGTGAGCTCAGCGTCGTGATGGCGCGATCTACGCCTCCGGCCCTGGGGTCGCGACGAGCTGGAAGCCGCCCTCGATGCTGCCGTCGGGGCGGAGGGTGACGCGGGTGTACACCGGGGTCCCGTCGCCGGTGGCCGTGCCGACGACGTCGAGCGCGTCGCCGGCGAAGAAGGCCTCGAGGCCGGTGCAGCCGGCCGAGAGCGAGCCGTCGGGGCGCTCGAGGGCGAGGCAGATCCGGGTGGCGTCGGGCGCCGTGAGCAGCAGCCGATCGTTCTGGGTGGTCTCGAAGGTCGGGCTGTAGACCTCGGCGTCGCCCGAGATCAGCGAGAGACCGGTGGGGATGTCGGTGGTGACGGCCCAGCCCTCGACGATCGCGGCGAAGCGGTCGGTCGCGCGCGGGGTCGGGGTCCCGGTCGCCGGTGCGGGCCCGCTCGAGGACGGCTGCGGGACGGCCGCGCCGATGACGGAGGCGGTGGCCGCGCCGATCGCGAGCCCGCCGACGAGCAGCCCGGCGCCGAGGAGGACGAGGCGCGACCGGGCGGGGGGTGCGGCGGGCGAGGGTCCGCGCGCCGTCCGCGCGGGTCCGGCGGCTCGTGGGGCGGGCTGCGCCTCCGCGGCGGCGGCGGCCACGAGTCGGCGCTGCGCCTCGGCCCGCTGCACTTCGATCCGCTGCGCTTCGGCCCGCAGCGCCTCGTCGTGGTCGTCCCCGGTCGGGCGGGCGTAGAGCGCGCGCTCGAGATCCTGGCGCTCGTCGTCCTCGTCCTGCACGCCGTCAGTATGGCGGAGTGTCCAGCGGCCGGCGGGTCGATCAGCGGCTCAGGGCCCCGTCGTCCCGGTGCCGGGCGTCCCGTCGACCCGCAGGTACTGCAGGCGCACGACTCCGCGCGGCGAGGTGACGGCCGGCCCGTCGAGCCGCAGGTTCGACGGCACGGCACCGCCGCCGAAGACCGGCTTGCCGGAGCCGAGCATGATCGGGTGCAGCCAGAGGGTGAGCCGGTCGAAGAGCTGCTCCGCGAGCAGCGTCTGCACCAGGTCGAGGCTGCCGATCACGTGCACGGCGGAGTGGCGCTCGCGCACCTCGCGGACGGCGGCCGGCAGGTCGGCGCCGAGCTGCACCGATCCGGCCCAGGGGAGCGCCGGCGTGCCACGGGAGGCGACGTACTTCGGGATCCGGTCGAACAGCTCGGCGATCGGCCCCCGCTGCTGCGGCCAGTAGCCCGCGAAGATCTCGTAGGTGCGCCGGCCGAGCAGCAGGGCGTCCATGCCGGCCATCCCGTCCAGGACCTGCTCGCCGACCGTCTCGTCGACCAGCGGCGCCTGCCAGCCGCCGAACGCGAAGCCGCCGCTCGGATCCTCCTCGGGTCCGCCGGGTGCCTGCGCGACCCCGTCGAGCGTGCTGAACAGATCGATGTCGATGCTTCCCACGGTGCGCTCCTCTGCGTCGGCGGCTGCGGCCCACAGTCCCACTCGCGGAGGGGCTGGGCAAGCGTCCGCCGTCCCGCTGCCGGGGACACCGGCGCGTCGCTCCCGAGTCCCCCTTAGGGTGACACTCCGTCGATCCGCGCCCGGATTCCCAGGGGATCCGCGCCGGACCGGCGATCGCGTCCTGTACTCCTGCTCAGGCCCGGGGCTACGGTTCGACTCCACTCACCTCGGGTGTCACGCGCCCACGCTGTCGTGGGCGGAACGCTGCGCAACGATGCCGCACGGAACTCCTTCCCACGTTCGACGAGACCGGGCCCGCTGGAAGGTGGGGATCGCGGCGTCGACCGGGATCCTGCTCCTGTCCGCGGGGCTCCTCTCCGCCACCGCCGCCCAGGCGGCCACGGCGCCGACCCTCGGGAGGGCCGGGAACTTCTCGGTCCTCGGCGGATCGACCGTCACCAACACCGGCGACACGCTCCTGCCGCTCGACCTCGGCGTGAGCCCCGGCACCGCGATCACCGGCTTCCCGCCGGGCGAGGTCCTCGGCGCGACCCACGCCGCGGACGCCGACGCGATCGGCGCGCAGTCCGACCTGGTGAAGGCGTACGACCAGCTGACCTCGCAGGCCACCACCGAGTCCGTCGCCGGCGACCTCGTCGGCCGCACCTTCACTCCCGGCGTCTACACCGCCTCCGGCCCGATCGGAGTCACGGGCACCGTGACCCTCGACGCCGAGGGCGCGAACGGCGCCGTCTTCGTCTTCAAGGCCGCCTCGACCCTCATCACGGGCTCCGGGAGCCGGATCGAGCTGATCAACGGCGCGCAGGCCTGCAACGTCTTCTGGCAGGTCGGCAGCTCCGCGACCCTCGGCACCTCCTCCGACTTCGCGGGCTCGATCCTCGCGCTGACCTCGATCACCGTGACCAACGCGGTCACCGTCGACGGCCGCGCCCTCGCCCGCAACGGCGCCGTGACCCTCGACGACGACACCTTCGTCTCGTCCTCCTGCACCCCGGCGACCACCGCCCCGCCGACCACCGCGCCGACCACTGCGCCGCCGACGACGCCGCCGACCACGCCTCCGCCGACCACGCCTCCGACGACGCCGCCGACGACGACGCCTCCGACGACGCCGCCGACGACGCCTCCGACGACGCCTCCGACGACGCCTCCGACGACGCCGCCGACGACGCCGCCCGTCGTGACGCCGACCCCGACGCCCACGCCGACCCCGACGCCCACGCCGACCCCGACGCCGACGCCGACGGTCCAGCCCACGCCCCGGGCCTCCACCCCGCCGGTGATCCCGGCGAAGTCCGGGACGCCGCCGACCAGCGGACTCGCCTCGACCGGAGTCGAGACCGGTGCGGGTCTGTCGCTCGCGTTCCTCGCCCTGGGTGGCGGCGCACTGCTGCTGCTCCAGCAGCGACGAGCACGACGCCGCAACCGCAGCTGATCGCCTCGACGCGGCGCTGTCGCTGAGAGGGGGAGCCGAGCCTCCCCCTCCCGGCCGGCGGGTGCCGTGGTGACAGCACCGCGGCACCCGCACAACAAAGGCTGAGAGCGCCGGATCCCTGACTAGCAGGGGGTCCGGCGCTCTCAGCCTTCTCTGCGCCGTGCGGCGCACGCCCGGTTCAGCCGGACGGGTTCTCAACCGGGTCGCCCTCGGGGTCGGTCGCCGTCTCGGGGTCGACCTCGTCGGGCTCGACCGGCTGGGTGTCGGGGGTGCTCGTGTCCGTCATGGGATCCTCCTCGTTGCTCGTTCCGCGGTCGGTCCTGCTCCCGCGGGTGTTCGGATCGTGCGTCGGCCACGCTACGGTCCGCCCGGCCCGCCGTGACCCCCGTTGACGCGAGCGGGGAGAGCGTGAGCGGGGCCGTTCCGCGCGTGTCCCGCGCAGGGTCCGCGAGCGCGCGTGGCAGTCCGCCGCCTCCTCCGCAAGGCCTGGCTGGACTTCGGCGCGATTCGTAGGGTGAGGGCTCCTAAGTCGAGGAGCAGGCGCGCCAGATGATCCGAACCACCGTCACCATCGAGGGCAAGACCTACGGACTCTCCCAGGGGACGGACGTCGACGATCTCAAGGAGTCCGCGACCCGCGCGACCCAGGCCGGCGGCGGGCTCATCGACTTCGTCGTGGTCGGCAACCGCCAGGTCAGCGTGCTGATCTCCTCCGGCGTGCCGGTGATCTTCGAAGAGGTGCAGGTCCCCGACGACGACCGCGACACCGGCGACCTGCAGGAGCCGTGGGACGACATCGACTACCTCGACTGACCCGGACCTCCGCCCGGACGCCTCCCGAGGGAGCGCCGCCCCCGCGGTCTCAGACGCCTGAGGGGCGCCGCCGGCTGGACCCGGCGTCCCTCGGGCTCCTTCTCTCCTGCACCCGCCGCTGCGATCCGCGTGTCAGAGGGCGGTGGACTGGTCGTCCTCCGCACCGGCGTCGGCGAGCTCGCCCGCGACGAGGATCGCCGCAGCGCTGCCGAGGGCCGAGCGCACCTGCTCGGCGCTGATCGCGAGGAGGTCGGCGATCACCGCGACGTCGTGCCCGCCGGTGTGGCGCAGTAGCCAGCACTGGCGCTCGAGAGCGGGCAGGCCGTGCAGGCGGCGGTGGAACGCGGAGCGGAGCAGGTCGTCCTCGCGGAGCCCGACCGGAGCGGACTCCGGAACGAGCGCGGCGCGGCGGCCGACGCTGTGACGGCCGATCTCCGTCCGTGCGATCTCGAGGGCCGACTGCTCGTCGACGATCCTCGGTGATCCCGAGCGGAGGGTGACCGCGGCCTGGTGCAGGGCGGCGGTGGCCATCGACTCCGAGAGCGTGAGCCGGTAGGCGTAGGCGTAGAGGCCGGCGGTGCGGTTCAGCGCGGGGGACTGCGCCTTCTCCGCTCTCGCGGGCTGGGCCGTCGCCTGCAGGGCGTTCGCGGGCAGGGCGTTCGCGCTCACGGGTCTCTCCTCGTCTCTGCGCGGCCGGGGCGGGCTCGCGTCGAAGCCGATGCTAGAGGTGTCGAGAACGATCGTTCTACCCTTGACTTTCTCAGGCGATCATCGATACATACGCATCTTCGCTCGCCGTCACTCGCGCGCGGAGAGGATGCAGAACTCGTTCCCCTCCGGATCCGCGAGCACCACCCATGACTGCTCGCCCTGGCCGACGTCGAGCCGGGTGGCGCCCAGCGCGATCAGCCGGTCGACCTCCGCCGCCTGATCGTCGGGCACGAAGTCGAGGTGCAGGCGGTTCTTCACGGTCTTCCGCTCCGGCACGTCGAGGAAGAGGAGACTCGGGCCGCGGCCGGACGCGGGCAGCAACTCGATCCCCTCGTCGTCCTCATCGACGATGTCCCAGCCGAGCGCCTCCTGCCACCAGTGCCCCAGGGCGCGGAAGTCGGTGCAGTCGACGATGATCTCTTCGAAGCTCAGGCTCATGCCGCCGACGCTAATCGGCGTCCGCGGTGTCGCGGAAGGGGTCGCGGAGATCGGTGGAGAGAGCCCCGCACTCGGCGCCTGGGGAGGAGTCCGTGCCGAAGCGGCACGACGGCTGGCTCCGGAGCGCGCGGTCCGGCATCCTCGAGCGGAGCCGGACGCACGCGCCGCGCTCGCCGGAGGGAACGACATGAGCAGCGAGCACGAGCACCGCACCGAGCAGGACACCGAGCCCGGGACCGCCCGCGAGCACTGGGAGGCGCGCTACTCCGACTCCGACCGCGTCTGGTCGGGCCGGCCGAACGCGACCCTCGTCGAGCTCGTCGGCGACCTGACTCCCGGCCGCGCCCTCGACCTGGGCTGCGGCGAGGGCGGCGACGTCCTCTGGCTGGCGGCGCAGGGCTGGACCGTCACCGGCCTCGACCTCTCCGAGACCGCGCTCGAGCGCGCCCGGGCCGAGGCGCTCGCCCGGGGTCTCGTGATCGACGTCCGCCAGGCGGATCTCGGCGCCGACTGGCCGGTCGAGGGCGTCTTCGACCTGGTCGCGTCGAGCTTCCTGCACTCGATGGTGGAGTTGCCGCGGATCCCCATCCTGCGCCGTGCCGCCGAGCTCGTGGCGCCCGGCGGAGTCCTCGCGGTCGTCTCGCACGCGGCCGCGCCGCCCTGGTCCGCGCACGCGCACCGGCATGAGGGCGGACCCGTCCTCGCCTCGCCCGAGGAGGAGCTCGCCGCCCTCGCCCTCGATCCGGCGGAGTGGACGCCCCGGGTCGTCGAGACCCGCGAGCGGACGGCGACCGGCCCCGACGGCGAGGACACGGTCCTCCTGGACGGGGTCCTCCTCCTCGAGCGCGCAGCGCCTGCACGCTGAGGCGCCTGAGCCGCCGCCGTCGCTCCTCCACAGGAGCTCTTTCGCGGAGTTGTCTGAGGGCTGATCGAGACGGCCCCGCGGGTGTCGGCGGTCCCTGATTCGATACTCGTATGGATGAGATCAGCGACGCGAGCAGCGCGGAGGAACCGACCGGGCCGGTCGCCGCGGTCGGTGCGGTGCTCGGCGTCGCCGCCGATCTCGGTGTCACATCGGCGCGGTTCCTGCTCACGCGAGCCGAGGCCGTGCATCTGGCGTACCGCACGGCGCTCACCGCTCCCGAGGAGTTCGCGCGGGGCGGCGGACTGTCCCGGAGCGAGGCGACCAGCCTCGTCGAGCGGTCGATCCGGGCGCAGTTCGCGGTCGCGCTGCGCCTGTCGGAGCGGGCGGCGTCGAAGGTGATCGATCACGCGGTGCTGCTGGTCGAGGAGCTGCCGTGCGCGCGCGCCGCGGTGGCGGAGGGACGCCTCCTCTGGGAGTCGAGCGAGGTGATCTGCGCGACCGCCGCGACTCTGCCCGCCGCTTCTCGCGCCGCCTTCGACGAGCGCGCCGCGGGCGTCGCGCCGGACGTGACGCCGACGCAGCTGAGGCGGATCGTCGCCCGGCTCCGCGACGAGCTGCACGAGGAGCCGTTCGCTCAGCGCCACGCCCGCGCCCGCCAGGACCGCGCCGTGTGGATCTCGCCCGAGATCGACGGGATGGCCACCCTCTGCGCGCTCCTCCCCGCACCGGACGCGATGGGCATCGGGGATCGTCTCGACCGCATCGCCCGCTCCCTCCGGGAGGGCGGCGACGAGCGCACCCTGGCTCAGGTGAGGGCCGATGCCCTCACCGATCTGCTGCGCGACGGCGACATCGCCGGCACCACTCCCGCGAGCGACGGTCCTCCACTGTCCGCGTCGTTCGTCCCCGGGATCCGAGCCGAGGTGCGGCTCACCCTCGCCGCGTCGACCGCCGCGGGACTCGATGACGCACCAGCCGACCTCGACGGCTACGGCCTCATCCCGGCCGACCTCGCCCGCGCGCTGGTCGAGACCGGCGCCTCCTTCACCCGCGTCCTCACGGATCCGGACACCCGCGCGGTCGTCTCCGTCGGCCGCACCTACCGGGTCCCGCCCCCGCAGATGCGCCTGCATCTGCAGCTCCGAGACCAGACCTGCCGCTTCCCGGGCTGCACCCGCTCCGCATCGAGGTCGGAGGCGGACCACACGATCGAGTGGCGCAACGGCGGGGAGACGTCCCTGGAGAACCTCGTCTCCCTCTGCACGTCGCACCACCACGTGCGCCACGGCGATCGGTGGACCTACGTCCCCCGCCCCGACGGCGGCATCGTCTGGACCACCCCGACCGGCCGCACCGTCACGATCCGCCCGCCCGCCCTGGCCGGGGCGCCGCCGGGCCCCCGCTTCGAGGACGTCCCGCCGCCGTTCTGACGCGCGGGTCTCGATACGCGCTGCGCGCTACTCGACCAGCATGGTCCGCCCCCGTTCAGGCGGGGGGCGGGGCTCGATACGCGCTGCGCGCTACTCGACCAGCATGGTCCGCCCCGCGGACACCGGGCTGGAGTGATTCATGCTGATCGAGCAGCCCTCGGAGAGGGCGTCTCGAGATCCACCCTCCGGCAGAACGCTGACTACCGTGTTCCCCGTATCCCTCACCCACCCAGGAGGCACCGTTGCCGCTCGATCCCTACCTCGCCGCCCGCCTGCCGCTGCTCGACGGCGTCGCCTACCCGCTCGACGCGGCGCAGGCGGCGAAGGTCGCCGAGTTCGAGGAGGACCCCGGCCCGTGGTCGCTCCCCGAGGGCGTCACCGTCTCCGACGCCGCGATCGACGGCCCGCACGGCCCGATCCCGCTCCGGACCTACGCACCCGCAGAGCCCACCGTCTCCGCCCTGCTCTGGGTGCACGGCGGCGGCTTCCAGGCCGGCGACCTCGCGATGCGCGAGTCGCACGTCGTCTCCGCCGAGCTCGCCGCCCGCGCGGGCGCTCGCGTCGTGGCGGTCGGCTACCGGCTCGCGAGCGCCGAGGTCCGCTTCCCCGTCCCGCTCGACGACGTGCAGGCCGCCTGGCGCCACCTCCGCTCGGAGACCCCCGACGCGCTGCCCGTCGCGATCGGCGGGGCCAGCGCCGGCGCCGCCCTGGCCCTCGCCACGACGCTCCGCGAGCGCGACGCCGGCACCCGCCTCCCGGACCACGTGCTGCTCGCCTACCCGTTCGCGCACTTCCCGAACCCGGCACTCGACGACTCCGTGATCCGCGAGCTGCTCCCGCTCCCGCCGCTGCTGCGCTTCCCGACCGCCGGGATCGAGGACATGGTCCGCACCTACGTCGGGCGACTCTCCGACCTGCCCCCGCACGCGCTCCCCGGCGCCGCGCCGCTGCACGGACTGCCGCCGGCCTCGGTCCTCGTCAACGAATTCGACGAGCTCCGCGGCTCGGCCGAGCTCCTGCTCCGCCAGCTCGCGGAGGCGGGCGTCGAGGCGACGGGCTACCTCGCGCAGGGCATGCCGCACGGCCACCTCAACCGCACGCCCGCGCTGCCCGAGGTCGACCGCTCGCTCGCCTTCTTCGCGGCCCAGCTGCGCGCGCTGACGCAGGACAGGCGGTGAGGTCCCCGAACCCGCCCTCGGCGCCCCGGCCAGCACGTGGTGATGAGATGTCCTGTCTGCGCGGTCACCGGTCGTCGGTGCTGGGCTGTGAGTGATGGCCGGAGCCGTACGCTGCCCACCGCGTGACAGTGGGCCGGATTGACCGCCGGCCCGACGGTGTGTGCTCGCTCCGGTGCGCCTACCGACTCACCGCCCGACCGCGCCCCGCAGGGCGCTGCGTCTCACTCCTGCAGCAGATCGACCTCCCAGTTGGTGCGCTGGATCGCCGCGTCCAGGTCGCGCAGCTCGCGGGCGAGCACGTCGGCCCGCGCGCGCAGCTCGCGCACCGGCAGCGCCGGCAGCCGCCGCAGCTCGCTGCGCAGCTGCCGGTAGCCGCGGTCGCCCGCCGCCGCGTCGGCCGCGCGCACGACGATGCTGTGCTGCGACCGGAGCGCCTCGCGCCGGGCGAGCGCCGCGGTCAGCCGCACGCCGTCGGGCGTGGTCGCCGCCGTGTTCGTCAGATTGACCGCGGTGACCAGGCGCTCCAGTGCGTCCAGCGCGCGCAGGCCCTCGGCCAGCAGCTCCGACGGGTCCTCCGTCGGCTCCTCGCCCTCCTGGTAGGAGGCGTTCGCGACGATCCGCGACTGGAGGGCCTCGATCCGCTTCTGCAGATCGGCCCGCTCGAGGAGTGCTTCGGCAAGCTTCATGCCCCCAGGCAACCACACGCGCGGCGTCCTCGCTGCCCGTCTAGGCTGCCGATCGTGCCGCTGCAGAATCACCCGGGAGACGTCGAGTTCCCCGTGCGCTCCCGCCTGCGCTACGCGCGTGCCGCGGACGCGCACCGGCGCGCTCCCGGCGGCGGGATCGGCCGCCGCGCCCTGCTGGTCACGGCCGTCGCCGCGCCGCTCGGGATCGTCGGCTTCGTGCTCGGTCTCGCGAGCGCGGACGGCAGCACCGGACTGCCGATCTTCACCTTCGGCATCGGTCTCGTCCTCGGGCTGGCCCTCGCGTCGATCGCCTTCCAGATCCGCGACGCCGGAGCGCCACGCCGGCAGCAGCTCGCCTACCGCGCCGAGGCGCGGACGCCCGCGCCGACCCTGCGCCAGCAGCAGCTGCTCGCCCTCGACGCCGTCAGCGACTTCTCCTTCGGCGGCTGGAACTCCTCGCTCGCCTTCCAGCCCACCTGGGCCGAGCTGCCCGCCGAGCTGCGCGCCCGCTTCGCCGACGGCGCCAAGGGCTCGCCCTGGCCGGAGCTGCCGATGCCGGCGCTCACCGAGCAGCGCGGCGCGCTCGACCGCGACTTCCGCATCGCCTCCGCCGAGGACGTCGAGCTGTTCGTCGCCGACGTCCTCTCCCGCGGTCCGCTGTCGACGCGCTTCGCCGAGGTCTCCGCCTCGGAGGACGCCGAGCGGATGCGCTCCCGGATCGCCGCCCTCACCGGCGAGAGCGAGTTCCACCTCCTCGAGCGCGCGCAGCCGGTCGGCGGCCGCCCGCCCGTGCTGCTGCTCGCCGGCGACGCCGAGCGCACGATCGGAGCGATCCGCTACGCCTACGTCGCCGGCTACCTGACCGCCGACCGGGCCTGGGAGCTGCTGGAGAGCATCGGCTCCCGCGTCTTCGCGCAGTACAGCGGCTGGGACGGCTACTGGCGCGACGCCGCCGTCGCGATCGCGTTCCGCACCGACTCGCTCAGCGCCGTGCAGCAGTACCACCGGCTGCGCGGCGAGCTGCTGGCCTCGGACTGGCCGGCGGCGAGCACGCCGTATCCGGAGAGCGCATCGTGACCGAGTCGCGTCACGATCGAGACGCCCACGATCCCGAAGTCCCGGACGACCGCGACCCCGCCCAGCAGGCGCTCGAGGCGATCCAGCGGATCAGCAGCGGAGGCGATCCCGCCGCCGCGGCCTTCGCGCTGTCGAACGCGTGGACCGACCGGCAGGTCGACCGGCTCAAGGCCTTCTGGCGGCGGTCGCGCCGGGGCACCAGCGGCTCCTGACATCGGAGGCTCATAGGCGACGCAAAGGGTCGCGCCTGCCGCGCCGGTCAGCCTGGGGTTCCCCGAGCCCCCGAGTGACAAGGATCCCCCGATGTCCCGCATCCCCGAGCCCGACCGCACCCCCGACGGCCTCCGCTACGAGGGCCGTGCCCTCGTCCGCCCCGACGACGAGGTCGTCGACCAGGGCCTCTCCTTCGACGTCGGCACCCTGCTGAGCCGCCGGATGCTCGATCGGCGCCGCGTGCTCGGCCTGATCGGGGTCGGCGCCGCCACCACGGCGCTGGCCGCGTGCTCGGCCGTCGCGGGCAGCGCCTCCGGAACCGCGACGGGCAGCGCGAGCAGCAGCGCCGCCGCGACCACCGGCGAGATCCCCGACGAGACCGCCGGTCCCTACCCCGGCGACGGCTCGAACGGCCCCGACGTGCTGAGCGACTCCGGCATCGTCCGCAGCGACATCCGCTCGAGCATCGACGGCGGCGCCACCGCGGCCGGCGTGCCGCTCTCCTTCACCCTGACGATCCTCGACACCGCGAACGGCGGCGTCCCGTTCGAGAACGCCGCCGTCTACGTCTGGCACTGCGATGCGTCCGGCGGCTACTCGATGTACTCCGACGGCATCACCGAGGAGACCTACCTCCGCGGTGTGCAGATCGCCGACGCGAACGGCGAGGTCGGCTACAGCTCGATCTTCCCGGCCTGCTACTCCGGCCGCTGGCCGCACATCCACTTCGAGGTCTACCCCGACGTCGACTCGATCAGCGACTCCGGCAACGCGATCGCGACCTCGCAGCTGGCCGTCCCCGAGGACGCCTGCACCGCGGTCTACGCGCTCAGCGGCTACGAGGGCTCGAGTGAGAACCTCGCCCAGGTGAGCCTCGACGACGACAACGTCTTCGGCGACGACGGCGGCGAGCTGCAGCTGGCGACCGCGACCGGCGACGCCGCCTCCGGCTACCGCTTCGCCCTCACGGTCCGCGTCGACACGACGACGGAGCCGACCGGCGGGTCGGTGCCCTCGGGCGGCGGCGGCGCGGGTGGGGGACGTCCGCCCTCGGCCTGACCCCGCGCGGCGTGCCAGGCTTGCCGCATGGCTGTCGAGGTAGGTGCGGATCTCGAGGTGTCCGCGCGCCTGACGATCCCCGCGTCCGAGCTGCAGTGGCGGTTCTCCCGCTCCTCCGGCCCGGGCGGGCAGCACGTCAACACCTCGGACAGCCGCGTGCAGCTCACCTGGAGCGTCGCGGAGTCCGCCGCGCTCACGGACGACCAGCGCGAGCGCCTCCTCCAGCGGCTCGCCCAGCGCCTGGTCTCCGGAGCGATCACCGTCACCGTCTCGCAGGAGCGCTCGCAGCTGCGCAACCGCGAGGTCGCCCTCACGACCCTCCGCGACCTCGTCGCCGCGGCCCTCGCCCCGCCCGCCGCCGCGCGCCGGCCGACCCGCCCCACCCGCGGCTCCGGCCGCCGCCACCTCGCGAGCAAGCAGCAGCGCTCCGCCACGAAGCAGCAGCGCCGCCGCCCGACGGAGGACTGAGGACGCAGGACCGGCGCTAGAGCCGGTCGCTCCGCCACTCCGCCGCGAGCTCCTCGCCGCGGGCGAAGGCCTGCTCCTCGCGCTCGCGCAGCTCGACGCGGCGGATCTTGCCCGAGATGGTCTTGGGCAGCTCGTGGAACTCGATCCGGCGCACCCGCTCGAAGGAGGAGAGCAGCTCGTCGGTGTGGCGGAAGATCGCCGCGGCGGTCTCGGCGGTCGGCTCCCAGCCGTCCGCCAGCGCGACGTAGGCCTTGACCACGCTGTGCCGGGTCGGGTCGGGCGCCGGGACGACCGCGGACTCGGCGACGGCCGGGTGCTGCAGCAGCACGCTCTCGACCTCGAAGGGCGAGATCTTGAAGTCGGACGACTTGAAGATGTCGTCGGTGCGGCCGAGGAAGGTGATGGTGCCGTCGACGGCGCGGACGGCGACGTCGCCGGTGTGGAAGTAGCCGTCGGCCCGCGCGCGGGAGGTGCGCTCGTCGTCGCCGTGGTAGCCGGACATCAGGTTGACGGGTTCTGTAGACAGGTCGAGGCAGATCTCGCCGGTGGAGGAGGACTCGCCGGTGACCGGGTCGATCAGCGCGATCGCGACGCCCGGCAGCGGCCGGCCCATCGCTCCGGAGACGACCTCGGCGCCGGGCGGGTTGGCGATGATCGCCGTGGTCTCGGTCTGGCCGTAGCCGTCGCGGATGGTGAGGCCCCAATCGCGCTCGACGGTCGCGATCACCTCGGGGTTCAGCGGCTCGCCGGCCGAGAGGATCTCGCTGAGAGCGCGCGGGCGGGCACCGAGATCGGACTGGATCAGCATCCGCCAGACCGTCGGCGGCGCGCAGAAGGTGGTGACGCCCGCGCGGTCCAGCTGCTCGCGCAGCGCGACCGGCGAGAACCGCGAGTAGTTGTAGACGAAAACGGTCGCCTCGGCGTTCCACGGCGCGAAGAAGCAGCTCCAGGCGTGCTTGCCCCAGCCGGGCGAGCTGATCGCCGAGTGCACGTCGCCCGGCTGCACGCCGAGCCAGTACATCGTGCTGAGGTGCCCGACCGGGTAGGACTCGTGGGTGTGCACGACCATCTTCGGCTTCGAGGTGGTCCCCGAGGTGAAGTAGATCAGGCAGGCGTCGGTGCTGTCGACGACGACGCTCGGCGCGATGCCGGGGGCCTCGATCGAGTCGGCGTAGTCGAGCCAGCCCTCGGGCACGCCCGCCGCGCCGCCCACCGCGATCAGCCCGACGTCCTCCGTGAGGCCCTCGAACTTCGCGGTCTCGGTCGCGTCCGCGATCACATGCGCGACCTCGCCGCGCTCGAGGCGATCGGCGAGGTCCGCGGGGGAGAGGAGCGTCGTGGTGGGCAGGATGACCGCGCCGAGCTTCATGATCGCGAGCATCGACTCCCACAGCTCGAGCCGGTTGCCGAGCATGAGCATCACGTGGTCGCCCTGCTCGACGCCGACGGAGTGCAGCCAGGCGGCGACCTCGTCGGAGCGCCAGCGCATCTCGTCGAAGGAGACCTTCGTCTCCGAGCCGTCCTCCTCGACGATCCAGAGGGCGGTCCTCTCGTTGCCGATCGCGATCTCGTCGAACCAGTCGACGGCCCAGTTGAAGTGCGGGCCGACGTCCGGCCAGCGGAAGGCGTCCGTGGCGGCCGCCGCGTCGGTGCGGTGCTCGAGCAGGGTGTCGCGCGCGGCGCGGAGGCGCCCGGTGGGGTTCATCCGACCATCCTCTCGCGCCGCGGCGGCTTCGAGGAGAGGGCTCAGTACTTGATCGACTGCCCGCCGTCGATCGGCAGAACGACCGCGTTGATGTAGGAGGCGTCGTCCGAGAGCAGGAAGGCGACGACCGAGGCGATCTCGGCGGCCTCGCCGTAGCGCTTGGTCGGGTTCACCTGGATGAACTCCTCGGCGGCCTTCCGCGGGTTCTCGGCGTCGAGCTGCTTCATCGAGTTCTCGACCATCGGCGTCCAGATGGCGCCCGGGGCGATGGCGTTGATGCGGATGCCGTACTGCCCGTACTCGATGCCGGAGTTGCGGGTGAGGCCGACGACGCCGTGCTTCGCGGCCGCGTAGCCGGACTGGTTGCCGATGCCGGTGATGCCGCCGACGCTCGCGGTGTTGACGACCATGCCCGAGCCCTGCTCGCGCATCACCTTGAGCACCTTCTCGAGGCCGAGGAACACGCCGCGGAGGTTGATCGCGACGACCTTGTCGAACTCGTCGGCGGTGAAGTCCTCGGTGAGGTTCTGGCGGCCCTCGATGCCGGCGTTGTTGAAGAAGCCGTCGATGCGGCCGAAGCGCGCGAGGGTCTGCGCGACGTAGTCGTCGACGTCGGACGCCTTCGACACGTCCGCGATCACGGTGAGCGACTCGGTGCCCTCGGGGAGCGCCTCGACGGTCGCGGCGAGTCCCTGCTCGGAGACGTCGACGAGGGCGAGCTTCGCGCCCTCAGCGGCGAGGCGGACGGCGGTGGCGCGGCCGAGGCCGGAGCCGCCGCCGGTGATGAGGACGACGCGATCGGTGAAGCGGGTGCTGCTGATATCCATAGGTGCACTATATACCTAGTAGTACTCGGGAATCTGGGCGCAGGCTCCGTGGGTCCGATGCCCGGAACCGTCGCGTCCGGTGCTCCGCGTCCCTGGCAACCGCCGCAGAGACCATCCCGCTCGGCGACCGCCTCGGGTAGACCGGAGGGACCGACACGACCGCCGACACGAGCAGGGGGAGCCGTGAAGAGCAGGAGAAGAACGATGACGACGGGGGCCGCGCTGGCCCTCACCGGGCTGGCCTTGGCCGCCTGCACCGCCCCGGCGGAGAGCGGAGCGGAGGCGACGCCGACCGTCTCGGAGGCGCCCGCGGCCTCCTCGACGGCCTCGGCCTCGGCCTCGCCGGGTGACCGCCCGATCGGACCCGTCCGGCTGCCCGAGGGGGCGACCGCCGCCGTCGAGTGGGTCGACGAGACCGGCGCCGTCGAGCCGCGGACGGTGCGCCTCACCGGAGAGCCGCTCTACGTGACCGTCTCGGTCGTCTGCGACACCGACGACGCCGAGGTGACCGTCGAGGTCGAGGGCCTGATGACCACCGGCTCGTCCTGCGTCTACAGTCCGAACACCACCCGCACCCCGGGCGAGGGCGGCGGCAACACCGGCTCGATGGAGATCGCCGTCGACCAGGACGCGCGCATCACCGTGACGACCGACCCCGCCGACGCCCACTGGTCCGGCGCGGTCTCGACCGGCCCGCGCACCGTGCCGCTGGGCTGATCCAGAGGCTCCGGCTCGGCTCTAGCCCAGCGGCACGCCCAGGGCGGCCATGAACGGCACGGCGTCGACCGCCTCGCCGTCGACGCGGGTCTCGAAGTGCAGGTGGCAGCCGGTGGAGGCGCCGGTCGAGCCGCGGGTCGCGATGACCTCGCCCGCGACGACGGTGTCCCCGACGTCGACGAGCAGGTCGGTGTTGTGCGCGTAGCCGGTCTCGATGCCGTCGCCGTTGTCGAGCAGGATCCAGTTGCCGTAGCTGCCGGAGTAGGCCGCCTCCTCGACGGTGCCGCTCGCGGCCGCGAGGACCGGGGTCCCGCAGGCTCCGGCGAGGTCGGTGCCCTTGTGGAAGAGGTTCACGCCGGCGACCGGCTGGTCCGGGCGGGGGCCGTAGCTGCTGCTGATGTGGCCGGCGATCGGGAGCACCCAGGTGCCGGAGACCCCGGCGGCCGCGGCGGTCGACTCGCCCGCGCCGGCGGTGATCGCGTCGAGGGAGGCGGTGGGCACGAGGACCTCGGGCTTGGCCTCGGCGGCGAAGGCGTCGCGGGTGACGCTCTGCTGCACGACGCCCGCGGCGACGAAGCTCTGCGGGCGGGCCGCGGCGACGGCGTTCGCGGTGTCGGTCGCGACGGCGGACTCCGGGGTGTCGCCGACGGCGAAGGCGGGCATCGTCGAGGTGACGGCCAGGCCGACCACGAAGGTCATCGCGGCGAAGGCGGACACGCGGCGCGTCGAGGGGCGGCGGACGGCGGCGCTCCGGGCCGTGCTGCGCGCGGCGGCGGTGCGGGCGGCGGCGGTGCGGGCGACGCCGCGCGCGGCGACCTGCTCGGCCTCGCGCTGCTCGCGCAGCTGTCGGCGGGTCGGGAGGGCCTGCGGGGTCGCGGCGGAGACGGGGGCCGGCGCGTGGTCGGAGTGGTGCATGCAGTCGTGGTTTCCGGGTCGTTCGCCGCGGGGGAACGGGGGCGCGGCAGGGCGGGTCGGGGCGGCGGAGCGCTCAGCAGGGCTCAGCAGGTGGTGCTCAGGGGAGTGTCAGCCGGGGCTCAGGGGTCCGCGCGGCGACCCTCCAGAGTACCTGCGCAGCTCCGGAACGCCACTGGGAGAATGCCGAGTGGTGCACGGTATCGATGCCGCAGGCTCAGGCGAGCGCCTCCGCGCAGTGGCGGAGCAGGGCGTGCAGCTCACGGATCCGCGCCCCGTCCAGCCCCGTCAGCATGCGCTCCTCGACCGCCCGGACGGCCGCGCTCGCCTCGCCCAGGAGCTCCTCGCCGGAGGCCGTCAGCCGGATCGGCAGTGCCCGGCCGCTCGGCGCCGTCTCGGCCCGGATGAGGTGGCCGTCGCGCTCGAGCGACTGCAGCAGCACGTGCATCGACTGCCGGGTCACGAACGCGCCCCGCGCCAGCTCGGAGCTGGATAGCCCCGGCCGGTGCGCCAGCAGCTCCAGGCAGGAGTAGGCGGTGACCGTGATCCCGAGCGGCCGCAGCGCCGCCTCCATCGCGACGCGCAGGGCGCTCGACGCCTCCTTCAGCACGTAGCCGACGGAGGTGTCCAACTCGATCCGTGCCGTGCTCTCGCCCTGTTGACTCATGTCAGTAGTCTGACATACGCTCCATGTAAGGAAACTGACACCCACCCCCGACGAAAGGCGCTCCCATGGCGATCACCGGCCCCGACTTCCTCTCCCTCCAGGTCCGCGACCTCGAGCGCTCCGCCGAGTTCTACGAGACCCGCCTCGGCCTCTCCCGCCGCCCCGGCCCGCCGCACGCTGTCGTCTTCGACACCGCGCCGATCCCCTTCGCGATTCGCACTGTGCTCATTCCCTTCGCGTCCCGCGACAACCTCCCCGGCACCGAGCTCCCCGCCGAGCCCGGCCGCGGCGTCGCACTCTGGCTGCACGCCACCGAGGTGGCCGCCCTGCACGACGACCTCGCCGCCGCCGGCGTCCCGATCACGTCGGCCCCGGCCGAGGGCCCCTTCGGCCTGACCTTCACCTTCGCCGACCCGGACGGCTACCTGATCACCCTCCACGACCGCGCCTGAAGCGCGGTGCCGTCCGGGTGCGCCGGGCGGCTAGGCGTCCGCGCCCGCCGGCTGCCAGAGCTGGAGGCGGTTGCCCTCGGGGTCGTGCAGGTCGGCGAAGCGGCCGTTCGGGTAGGTCTCGGGGTCGATCTCGACGGTGATGCCCGCGGCGCGGAGCTGGGCGACGAGCGCGTCGAGCGAGCGGACGCGGAGGTTCAGGGTCCAGCCGGCGGGGCCGAGCGGCTCGGAGCCGGCCGGCATCGGGGCGAGGACGGTGGTGCCGGCGTCCTGACGCCACGAGGGGGCGCCGTACTCCATCGGCACCTCGTCGATGCCGAGGTGCTCGGCGTACCAGCGCGCCAGCGCCTCCGGGTCGCGCGCGGCGAAGAAGAAGCCGCCGATGCCCGTGACCCTCTCGCGCGGCACGACTAGTACCGGCCGCTCGTGAAGACCAGCAGGGCGATCAGGCCCGCGACGGTCGCGGCGACGCCGGAGCCGAGGCGCCACCACATCCAGCGGTCGCGCTTGGGGCCGCGCATCGGGCGGCGCAGGGCGTTCCGGCCGTGATAGCCGCCGGGGTTCGGAATGAAGACCATGACTCCAGCCTGCCTCACGCGGCGCGCCGGGTCACGGCCTCACGCGCTCCACTCGCTGTCGTCCCGCCAGGGCGCGAGATCGACCTCGTTGCCCTCCGGGTCAGCGAGGGTCCACCACTCCGGCGCGTTCGAGTCGTCGACGACGCGGCCGCCCGCGGCGAGGGCTGCGGCGAGGCGGGCGTCGACGACGTCGCGCGGCAGGTAGAGGTCGAGGTGGATCGTGTTGCGCTCCGGGCGCGGGCCCTCGATCCGCTGGATCCAGAGATTCGGGCCGAGGGCGCGCGGGTCGGCGAGGTCGGCGTCCTCGACGGGGGAGTAGCCGAGCACGGCCCGCCAGAAGGCGCGGACCGCGGCGACGTCGACGGCGTCGATCGCGATCTGCAGGCTCTGCACCGCGGCCGGCTCGGCGGCGAGGTCGAGCGCGCGGGCGGCGGCGGAGATCTCGCGGGCGAGGGCCACGTCGCGCTCGCTGATGTCGCCGACGTCGTGGCTGATCAGGCGCACGCCGACGCCGCCGTAGCGCAGATCGACGTCGGGGTGGTGGCCGGCTTCCTCGGCGAGGGCGGCGATCGCGGTGACCAGGGCGGCTCCCGCGGCGAAGGAGCCGGCCCCGAGACCGCCCGTGCGGAAGTAGGCGAGGGCGCCGTCGCCGACGACCCGCCAGTCGGCGGTGCCGGGGGCGGCGCGGAAGTCGCGCGGGGAGATCGCATCGGTCATGCGGCAGTTGTACTCCCCGGCCGGCCGTTCTGCCCAGGCCCCGTGCGGTGCCCGCTCGCTACGGTGGACCCACGACCGATCGGGTCGACGAGTGTGAGGAGCCAGCATGGCGCAGAAGAAGAAGTCGGATTCGAAGAAGTCGTCGCAGAAGACCGACGACAAGGCCGCGCAGAAGCGCGCGAAGAAGGCCCTCGCCAAGGCGGAGAAGTCGGTCCGTGCGGCCCACGACGCCGTCCGCGACTCCAGCAAGAAGCTGCGCAAGAAGGCCCGCAAGCTCGCCGAGCAGACCGACAAGCTCAAGCGCCGGCAGGAGAAGGCCGCGAAGAAGGCCGCCCAGGCCGAGAAGCGCAGCGCGCCCTCCGCGCCCAAGCACGTGGTCGAGCGCGAGCACGTCGCCGTCGGCGCGGCCGACCCGTCGGTCACGCCCGACTTCACGCCGCCGCTGCCGAGCGCGGCGCACGACGAGCAGGACCAGGAGCAGGCTCCCGAGGAGCAGGCCGAGGAGCAGGCCGAGGAGCAGCCCGAACAGCAGCCCGACGCCGACCCCGAGCACGTGCCGGACCTCACGCCGCCGCTGCCGCACTCCTCGAACTGAGCGAGCCCCGCGGGACGCCCCTACCCTGAGAAACTGCACAGGGTAGTCCGGCGCGCCGCTCGGAGAGGTGAACAGCCGGTGAACGCCCCGGCGAACCCTTCCGAGCGGCCTGCGCGGGCGAGAGGATCTCCTCCGTGGATCCCTTCATCCTTCTCGCGCTCGTCATCGTCACCGCTCTGGCGTTCGATTTCACCAACGGCTTCCACGACACGGCGAACGCGATGGCCACGTCCATCGCGACCGGCGCGTTGAAGCCGAAGGTGGCCGTCACGCTCTCCGCCGTCCTCAACCTGGTCGGCGCGTTCCTCAGCATCGAGGTGGCGCTGACCGTCACCAACGCGGTCGTCAAGATCCAGGACTCCACCGGCGCGCCCGACCCGGCGCTGCTCGAGGGCGGCGGCTCGGCGCTCCTGCTGATCGTGCTCGCCGGCCTCATCGGCGGCATCGTCTGGAACCTCCTCACCTGGCTGCTCGGTCTGCCCTCCAGCTCGTCGCACGCCCTCTTCGGCGGCCTGATCGGCTCGGCGCTCGCCGGCCTCGGCCTCAACGGCGTCAACTGGGCCGGTGACGGCTCGAAGCTCGACGGCGTCGTCGGCAAGGTGATCCTGCCCGCGTTGATGTCGCCGGTGCTCGCCGGCGCGGTCGCCGCGATCGGCACCTGGCTCGTCTTCCGCGTGATCGGGAACCTCGCCGACCGCCGCATCCACCGCGGCTTCCGGATCGGCCAGATCGGCAGCGCCTCGCTCGTCTCGCTCGCGCACGGCACCAACGACGCGCAGAAGACCATGGGCGTCATCACCCTCGCGCTGATCGCGGCCGGCGGTTGGAGCGACACCGAGTCCGTCCCGTTCTGGGTCAAGCTCAGCTGCGCGCTCGCCATCTCGCTCGGCACCTACATCGGCGGCTGGCGCATCATCCGCACCGTCGGCAAGGGCCTCGTCGAGATCGACACCCCGCAGGGCATGGCCGCCGAGAGCGCCTCCGCCGCGGTCATCCTCGCCTCCAGCCACCTCGGCTTCGCCCTCTCGACCACGCACGTCGCGACCGGCTCGATCCTCGGCTCCGGCGTCGGCCGCCCCGGCGCGCAGGTCCGCTGGCGCGTGGCGCTGCGGATGGTGATCGCCTGGGTGATCACGCTCCCCGCCGCCGCCCTGATGGGCGCCGTGATGTGGTGGATCGGCCACCTGGTCGGCGGAGCCGCCGGCGGCATCCTGATGACCGCCGTCCTCGTCGCCGTCGCGATCGTCATCTACGTCCGCTCGCGCCGCGACAGCATCGGCGCGCACAACGTCAACGACGAGTGGTCGGACGCGGGCACCGCGGCCGAGCAGCCCGCCGGCGCCCTGCGCTGACCCCTCTCCACTCCAGCGACTGAAAGGACCGACCCGTGCTCTCCCTCTTCTTCGGTGCCGCCGGCCAGGTGGCGCTCATCGCCGTGCTCCTCGGAGCGGGCCTGCCCGTGCTCTTCGCCGTCGGCGTCCGCTCGTTCGCCCTCGCCGGCGGTGACGGATCAACCGGAGCAGCGGCCTCGACCGCGCAAGCTCCCGGCCTCCCCGCGCCGCTGCTGCGCGCACTCGGCGTGCTCTGCTTCGTGATCGTGGTCGCCGCCGTGGCGGTGGGCCTCAGCATCATCATCGCGACCGGCCTCGGCCAGGCCGTGAGCTTCGAGCACGTCTTCCCGACGTTCGTCCCCAAGGGCTGAGCATGGCGGCGACCGACCCGGCGGCGCCCGACGCGGCCGCTCCCGATGCGGCGGCTCCCGCTC
The DNA here is from genome assembly GCF_003751395.1 of Rathayibacter sp. PhB152. Classification (NCBI taxonomy): domain Bacteria; kingdom Bacillati; phylum Actinomycetota; class Actinomycetes; order Micrococcales; family Microbacteriaceae; genus Rathayibacter; species Rathayibacter sp. PhB152. Next base: position 435,432 of record NZ_RJUT01000001.1, read on the forward strand.
AGGCGGACGGCGTCGTCGCGCGGGTGGTCAGCTGGCTCCGCGCGGGCTACCCGACCGGCGTTCCCGAGACCGACTACGTTCCGCTGCTCGGCCTCCTCCAGCGCAGCCTCACCCGTGACGAGCTGGAGCAGGTCGTCCGCGAGCTGCTCTCCGACGCCGTCCGCGCCGATGCGGCCGGCGAGGAGCTCTCCGCGGCCCGGATGCGCGCGCGCATCGAGGAGACGCTCCTCGGACCCGCGCTGCCCGAGGACCTCGTCCGGGTGTCGGCGCGGCTCGCGAGCGCGGGCTGGCCGCTCGCCCGCCCGGAGGAGCTCGCCGAGCCGGAGCGCCCGGCCTCGGAGCGCGCCGGCCTCGTCACGCGGGTCGTCCGCTGGCTGCGCGCCGGCTACCCCGCCGGGCTGCCCGAGCAGGACTTCGTGCCGCTGATCGCGCTGCTGCGCCGCAGGCTCTCCGACGAGGAGGTCGCCGAGGTCGCGACGCGCCTGGCCGCCGAGGGCGGGCTGCCGGCCAGCCGCGTCGACGTCGGCACGGCGATCGCCGCGGTCACCTCGGAGCTGCCGTCGGACGCCGACATCGAGCGGGTCCGGCTCTCGCTGGCCGAGCACGACCGGCCGGAGGAGTTCGCGAGCTGAGCGGGCCGGTTCAGCGGGCTCAGGCCAGCAGCACGCGCTGCGGGTAGGGGTCGTGGCTGAAGCAGAGCGTCAGCCCGGCGGCCTCGAGGCGCTCCAGCTCGTGCGACGTGCGGTGGTGCGCCTCCGCGTCGTGGCTGATCAGCCGGGGGAGGAAGCGCAGCCGGTCCGACCAGGTCAGGAACTCGCGGCCCCAGGCCGCGTCGCCGGCCAGCAGCACGCGGCCCTCGACCAGCGCGCCGAGGTGGCCGCTCGCGTGCCCGGGGAGCGGGGTGATCACGAAGCGGCCGTCGCCGAACAGGTCGTAGCCGGAGACGCCGCTGGGAGTGGTCGCCACCGGCTGGTCGTCGACGAGCGTCGCCGTGTCCGCCCGGGTCGGGATCAGCGCCGCGAAGACGCCGTCGGTGATCCGGCTCCGCTCGATCGTCTCGAGCTGGCCGCGCGAGAGCACGAGCGTCGCGTCCGGGAACCAGCGCAGGCCGCCGACGTGGTCGGGGTGCAGGTGCGAGAGCACGACCGTGTCGATGTCGGACGGCGCGAGGTCGACGGCCGCGAGCCGCCGGTCGATCGTCTCGTCGGCGCCGACGCGCGCCGGGAGGATCCGCCGGTAGAGCGCGCCGACGGCCCCCGTGCCGCGCAGGGTCGGCGGGTAGCCGGTGTCGAAGAGCACGCGCCGGCCGCTCGGGTGCGTGTAGAGGAAGACGGCGGAGGGGAAGGTGCGCCGCGCGGGGCTCCCGCCGCGGAAGACACGGGAGAGCGGGAAGCTCGTCTCGCCGCAGGCGAAGACCTGGAGGGCCGGCCCGTGCTCGCTCATGCGGTCCTCCGGTAGTGCTCGCCGACCCTCCGCAGGCCCTCCGCGAGCGGCACCCGCGGCGCGTAGCCGAGCTCGGCGCGCGCCCTCGAGATGTCGAGGGTCTGCGCGTAGGCGAGGGTGGCGACCGTGTAGCGGGTGAACGGCGGCTCCGCGTCGCCGGGGAGCGCGGAGTACACGCGCTCGAGGACGGCCGCGAGCGCGCTGAGCACCCGCAGATCCACCGTCAGGTAGCGCGGCTCCTCGCCCATCGCGGCGAAGAAGCGGTCGAGCAGGTCGCCGAGCGGGGCCGGCTCGCCGTTGGTGATGTTGTAGACGCCGCCGGCCGCCACCGGGGCGTCCGCGGCGAGGCGGAGTGCGAGGGCCGCGTTCTCGACGCAGGTGATGTCGACCGGGTTCCGGCCGCCGTCGAAGAGCGGGACGCCGCGGCGACGGCTCGCGGCGACGAAGCGGGGGATGAGGCTCGGGTCGCCGACGCCGATCAGTCCGCGCGGGCGCAGGATCACCAGCTCCGGGATCCGGCCGGCGGCGTGCGCCTCCTGCAGCAGCCGCTCGGCGGCGATCTTGCTGCGGATGTAGAGGCTCATCCGGCTGCGGGTGTCGACGTCCTCCTCGCGGATGCCGAGCCGGTGGCGCCGGGCCGAGTAGATGCTCGGCGAGGAGACGAAGACGATCCGGCGGATCCCGCAGCGCTCGGCGAGGTCGATCATCGCCGCGGTGCCCGCGACGTTCGCCGCGTGGAACTCGCGCCAGCGGCCCCACGGGCTGGAGAGGGCGGCGGCGTGCACGAGCACGTCGGCGCGGACGTCGCGCGTCGCGAGCTCGGCGAGGTCGGCCGCGATCGTCTCGGCGCCCGTCGCGCGCAGGCGGGCGAGCGCGTCGGCGTTCCGGCCGGTCGCGATCACCTCGTCGCCCGCGGCCAGGAACTCGGCGACAGTGTGGCCGCCGAGGAAGCCGGTGGCCCCGGTGACCAGGACCCGGCGGGGCCCGGGCTGCTCAGCGGACTCCCGCGCGTCAGCGGACTCCCGCGCGTCAGCGGACATCGACGACCTCCGCGACACCCGCGCGGCCCCAGCGCTTGCGACCCCAGTACCAGAGCAGGATCCCCAGGTAGCCGAGCGCCTTGCCCTTGCGGATCGACATCCGCACGACCGCCTTCCGGTCGAGCCGGGCCTGCGTCCGCGGGATCACCCGGCAGACCTTCAGGTGCAGCTCCAGGTCCTCGTCGGTGTCGTCGATGCTCGAGCGCGGGAAGCCGCCGACCTCGAGGTAGAGCGCGGCGTCGATCGCCAGGTTCGAGCCGGCCGCCATGAACATCCGGTAGCGCTGGCCGGGCCGGCGGTAGAAGACTCCGGGAGCGTGCTCCATCAGGCGGATCATCGCGGTGCCGATCACGCCGTCGTACCAGTGGTAGACCGGCTCGTCGGTGCGGGGCACGAGCCTCCCGCCGACGAAGCGGACCCCGTCGGCGACGTCGGCCTTCAGCCGCGCCACCCAGTCCGGGGCGGGCAGGCAGTCCGCGTCGGTGCGCGCGACCGTCGCGGCGCCGTGCGCGACGGCGTGGCGGAAGCCGGTGTCCGAGGCGGCTCCGGTGCCCTTCTGCGGCTCGTCGATCACGACGAGCGGGCGGTCGGGGCGCCGGGCCCGGAACGCGTCGATCACCGCGCGGGAGCGGTCGGTGCTGCCGTTGTCGACGAGCAGCAGGATGAAGCCGGGGTCGGTCTGGTCGGCGAGGGCGTCGAGGGCGCCGCCGAGCAGCTTCTCCTCGTCGTAGAAGGGCACGACCACCCAGAACGCGCCACTCGTCGACTCGGTCACGCCGGACCCCCCTTCCGTCCCGCCGGAGCCTAGCGCGAGCGGGCACGGGCTCATCGGCGCTATACAGGACCGTGGCCGACGCGCTCCCGCTCCTCCTGCCCGTCCGTGTCCTCGGCACCGGCGAGGCCCTGCCGTCGCGCGTCGTGCCCACCGCCGAGGTCGCCGCGCTCTGCGGCATCGACGCGGAGGAGGCGGCGCGCCGCTCCGGAGTGCTGACCCGGCACTGGCTCGCCGACGACGAGGATCCGCTCGAGCTCGGCCTGCTCGCCGCCCGGCGGGCGCTGGACGCGGCGGGCATCGACGCGCGCGACGTCGACGTGGTGCTGAACGCCTCCGGGACCCAGCTGCAGGCGATCCCCGACGGCGGGGCGCTGGTCGCCGCAGGCCTCGGCCTCGAGGACGTCTTCGCCTACAGTCTGAACGCGACCTGCCTCTCGTTCCTCTTCGCGCTGCAGGAGGCCGGCTTCCTGCTCGCGACCGGCCGCGCCGAGCGGGTGCTCGTCGTCTCGACGGAGGGCGGCAGCCGCGGCATCGACGTCCGGCAGCCCGAGAGCGCGCTGCTCTTCGGCGACGCGGCGGCCGCCGTCGTCCTCGGCCGCGCCGAGCGGCCGGACCAGGGCATCGTCACCTCGCGCTTCGAGACCCGGCCGAGCGGCGTCCGGCACGCCGAGATCCGCGGCTTCGGCTCGCGCATCCGGATCGAGGACGCCCCGGGCCGGCTCGACGACTTCCGCTTCGACATGCACGGCGGCGCGCTGCTCGTGGACGCGCTCCGGCACTTCCCGGCCTTCCTCGAGCGGGTGCGGCCCGGCCTCGGCACCGGCCTGCCGGGCATCGACCGCGTCGTGCCGCACCAGACCAGCAAGGCCGGCCTCGACGGCATGGCCCGGCTCTGGGGCCGCGAGCGGATGGTGATCACCCTTCCCGAGGTCGGCAACACCATCGGCGCGGCGATCCCGCTCGCGCTGCACCGCGCCCGCGTGCAGGAGGGCGAGTCGGTGCTGCTGGTCGGCACCGGCGCGGGCACGCACTACGGCGCGGTGATCCTGCAGGCCTGAGCCGGGCGGCGCTCACCACGCCCGCCCGCTCACCAGGTGCTGACGGTCGTCCGGGTGATCACCCACTCGTCGCCGACCGGCACCAGCCGGCTGGTGAGCTGCAGCCGCCAGGTGGCGTGCAGCGAGCCGATCGTCGCCTCCGTCAGCGTGCGCGAGACGAGCACCGGATGCGCGGCCGTGCCGGAGACCGCGCTCTCGACGTGGTCGATCGCGTGGTACTCCTTCAGGCCCTCGGCGATGTCGTCCATCCAGTCGAGCTTCGACTGCACGAGCCCGGTCGGGTGCTCGATCACGAAGCGGGTGTCGAGCAGCGCGTCGAGCACGGGGAGGTCGACGAACACCAGCGCGTCGAAGAGCTCGTCGTGCGCGTCGCGGGGCTCGGCCCCGCCCTCGCCCGGTGTCAGGTCGTCCGGTGTCAGCGCGTCCGGCATCAGGGTGTCCTCCGCATCGAGGGCGGCGCGGTCGTCGCGCGCCGCACCAGCTGGGTCGGCAGCTGCACGTGCAGCGAGGCGGGGGTGCCACCTGCCATGAGCGTGATCAGCATCTCGGCGGCCGTCGCGCCGAGCGTCTGCATCGGCTGCCGGATCGTGGTCAGCGGCGGATCGAAGCGGGCCGCCTCGGGCACGTCGTCGAAGCCGACCACCGAGAGGTCGCGCGGCACGTCGAGCCCGAGGTGCGCGGCCGTCTCGATGATCGCCAGGGCCGAGACGTCGTTCGCGGCGAAGACCGCGGTCGGCCGGTCGGCCAGCGAGAGCATCGTCGAGGCCGGCAGCCGCGCCGTGTCGTGGTGGTAGCTGCCCACCCGGAGCAGCCGCTCGTCGAACGCGATCCCCGCCTCCGAGAGCCCGGCGCGGTAGCCGGCCTCGCGCAGCCGGGCGGAGCGGAGGTCGACGCGGCCGGCGACGAAGCCGATGCGCCGGTGGCCGAGGGCGACGAGGTGGCGCACGGCCTGGAGGGCGCCGCCGAAGCTGTCGGACTCGACGGTCGGCACGTCGGCGCGGCCCGTGTGCGGGTCGACGGCGACCAGCGGGATGTCCGACGGCGTGCTGACCACCGAGGGCGTCACCACGATCGCGCCGTCGATCAGGGTGCCGCTGAGCCGGCTGAGCGAGCGCCGCTCCCAGCCCTCCTGCTCGCCCTCGTGCGAGCCGCTGTAGGCGAGCAGGTCGAAGCGCGACCGGCGCAGCACCGAGCCGACGCCCTTGAGGATCTCCGCGCTGAACGGCTCGAAGCCGGCGACCAGCACGCCGATCACCCCGGTGCGCCGCGAGCGCATGCTGCTGGCGACCAGGCTCGACTCGTAGCCGAGCTCGCGCACGATCTCGAGCACGCGGTTCGCCGTCGCGGGCGCGATGCCGTAGCGGCCGTTCATCGCCTTCGACACGGTCGCGACCGAGACGCCGGCGGCGGCGGCGACGTCGTGGATGGTCGGGCGGAGGGACATGCGGTCGACCCTAGACCCCGGAAGGGCGCCGATGAGAGCGCGATCCGGATCCGGAGCCCGGCGCATGGAAAATGGTTTCGAAAACGTTTGCCGATCCTTTCGGCCGCTCTGAGACTGATCGGGCCCGTCCTGGACGGGCGCACCCCGGCGCCGCTCTCCCTGGCGGCGCCTCTCAGCGAAGAGAACGGTTCGAACGATGAAGTTCACGAGATCAGCATTCAGGAAGACGGCGGTGGCTACCGTGGCCCTGCTCGGCGCGGCGGCGGCCCTCAGCGGCTGCTCCGCCCAGGACGCGGGATCCTCCGACGGCACCGTCGCGATGACCCTCTGGCAGAACTCCACCACCGGCCCCGGCCAGGAGTTCTGGGAGAAGACGATCGCCGACTTCGAGGCCGCCAACCCGGGCGTCACCATCGAGTCGCAGGCCATCCAGAACGAGGACCTGGACGGCAAGCTGCAGACGGCGCTCAACTCGGGCGACGCCCCGGACATCTTCCTCCAGCGCGGCGGCGGCAAGCTCGCCGCGATGGTCGCCGGCGGCCTGGTCAAGGACCTCACCGGCGGCATCTCGGACCAGGCGCGCAGCGAGATCCCCGAGGGCTCGTTCCTGGCGAACACGCTCGACGACAAGGTCTGGGCGATGCCCGTGGCCGTGCTACCCGGCGGCCTCTTCTACAGCCAGGACCTCTTCACCGAGGCCGGGATCACCGAGACGCCGAAGACCCTCGACGAGCTCGACTCCGCGGTCACCGCGCTCAAGAGCGCCGGAGCGCAGCCGATCGCGCTCGGCGCGAAGGACGCCTGGCCCGCCGCGCACTGGTTCTACTTCTTCGCCCTGCGCGAGTGCAGCGCGGACACCATGGCCGAGGCGGCCGACTCCAAGGACTTCTCGGACGACTGCTGGCTGAAGGCGGGCGAGGACCTGCAGTCCTTCGCCGGCACCGAGCCGTTCAACGAGGGCTTCCTCACCACCGCCGCCCAGCAGGGCGCCGGATCCTCGGCCGGACTCCTGGCCAACCACCAGGCCGGCATGGAGCTGATGGGCGCCTGGAACCCCGGCGTCATCGCCTCGCTCACCCCCGACGAGAAGCCCCTGCCCGACCTCGGCTGGTTCCCCTTCCCCGAGGTGGACGGCGGCGCCGGCGCGCCCGGCTCGATCATGGGCGGCGTCGACGGCTACTCCTGCTCCACCGCGGCGCCCGACGAGTGCGTCGACTTCCTGAACTACCTCGCCACCTCCGACGTGCAGAAGGAGTACTACGCCGCCTTCAACGCGCCGCCGGTGAACACCGTCGCGCAGGAGGCCGTCACCGAGCCGTACCTGAAGGACATCCTCGCCGCGTACAACTCGGCGCCTTACGTCTCGCAGTGGCTCGACACCGTCTACGGCCAGAACGTCGGCAACGCGCTGAACGTCGCCGTCGTCGACCTGCTCGCCGGCAAGAGCGATCCGGAGCAGCTCGTCGAGGCCGTCGACGCCGCCGCGGCCAAGGCCTGACCGTGACGACCACAGCGCTCCGCGAGGACGCGCGCCCCGAGGCCCCGGCGGCGAAGCGACGCCGCCGGGGCCTGCGCCCTCGAGGATTGGGCTGGTCCGGCCGCCTCGAGGTCGCGATCCTCGTCGGCCCGGCGCTGATCGTCTTCCTCGCCTTCGTGATCTTCCCGGTCGTGATGGCGGCCTACTACGGCTTCTTCAGCTGGCAGGGCTACGGCGTCCCGACCGACTTCGTCGGGTTCAAGAACTACCTGACGATCCTGCAGGACCCGACCTTCCACGAGGCGCTCAGCCACAACGGCACGATCGTGGTGCTCTCGCTCGTCCTGCAGGGGCCGGCCGCGATCCTGATCGCGCTGCTGCTCAACCGCAAGCTCCGCGGGCAGTCGATCATCCGCGTCCTGATCTTCGTGCCCTACGTGATCTCCGAGGTCGTCGTCGGCACCGGCTGGAGCCTCATGCTCCAGACCAGCGGCGCCGTCAACGGCTTCCTCGAGAAGGTCGGGCTCGGCGCACTGAAGCAGGACTGGCTCTCGGACCCCTCGATCGCCCTCTGGACCCTGATGCTGATCATCACGTGGAAGTACATCGGCTTCGCCGTGATCCTCTTCCTCGCCGGCCTCCAGGGCATCCCGGAGGAGCTGTCCGAGGCGGCGTCGATCGACGGCGCGTCCTACTGGCAGGTGCAGCGGCGGATCACGCTGCCGCTGCTCGCGCCGACGCTGCGGATCTGGGCGTTCCTGTCGATCATCGGCGCGCTGCAGCTGTTCGACCTCGTCTACATCATCTGGGGGCAGTACGTGTCCTCGACCGCCGGCACCTCGACCATGGCGACGTACCTCGTCACCAACGGCCGCAACGCCGGCAACTACGGCTACGGCAACGCGGTCGCCGTGGTCCTGTTCCTCGTCTCGCTGATCGTCGCGCTGCTCTACCAGCGCTTCGTGCTGCGGCGGGACACCGAAGGCGCCCTCACGGGAGACACCAGAAAGGCGGGTGACAAGCGATGAGCACCCTGACCGCCGTGCCCCCGGGCACCAGACCCCCCACTGCCACGACGCCGCTCGCGCCGCGCCCGCCGAAGCCCCGCCGTCGCCCGCTGGGCCGCGGCACGATCATCGCCTACGTCGTCGCGATCGTCGTGATCGCCCTGATGCTCGCGCCGGTCGCCTACATCATCATCGGCGGGTTCCGCACGAACGCGCAGATCACCACCGACCCGTCCGGGTTCCCCGCGCCGTGGAACGTGCAGAACTACCTCGACGTGATCACCGGCGGCATCTTCTGGCGCGAGATCGGCAACTCCGCCATCGCGGCCGGAGCGACCACCCTCGGCGTCGTCGTGCTGGGGCTGATGGCGAGCTACGTGCTCGCCCGCTACACCTTCAGCGGACGCGGCGTGTTCTACGCGCTCTTCGCGGCCGGACTGATGTTCCCGATGACCGTCGCGATCACCCCGCTCTACCTGGTGATCAAGAGCCTCGGCCTGATGAACTCGCTCGCCGGCGTCGTGCTCCCGCAGATCGCGTTCGGCCTGCCGACGACGATCATCATCCTGGTGCCGTTCCTGCGGGCGATCCCCGACGAGATCCAGGAGGCGGCCTTCATCGACGGCTGCAGCCGGATCGGCTTCTTCTGGCGGATGGTCGTCCGCCTGGCGATGCCGGGCGTGATCACGACGGGCATCCTCGCCTTCATCGCGAGCTGGAACAGCTACCTGCTGCCGCTGTTCATCCTCAGCGACGAGTCGAGCTTCACCCTGCCGCTGGGCGTGCAGGCCTTCTCGTCGCAGTACTCCGTCGACACCGCGAAGGTGCTCGCCTTCGTGTCGCTGTCGATGATCCCGGCGCTGATCTTCTTCAGCGTCTTCGAGCGCCGCATCGTCGGCGGACTCACCGGAGCGGTGAAGGGATGACCCCCATGAACGAGAGCCCGACCACCGAGACGCAGGCCCCCTCCGCGCGCGTCGCCGACCTGATCGGACGGATGACGCTGGAGGAGAAGCTCACCCAGCTGGTCGGCTACTGGGTCGATCAGGGCGGCGAGGTCGTCGCGCCGCTGGCCGGCGAGATGGCCACCTCCACCGGCTACGCCGACGCGACCCGCGAGGGCATCGGCCAGCTCACCCGCGTCTACGGCACCCGCCCGGTCGACCCGGTCGAGCGCGCGCAGTGGCTGTGGGCCGAGCAGCGCCGGCTGGTCGAGGAGACCCGGCTGGGCATCCCGGCGATCGTGCACGAGGAGTGCCTGACCGGCCTCGCGGCGTGGAAGGCGGCGACCTTCCCCACTCCGCTGGCCTGGGGCGCCTCGTTCGACCCGGAGCTGGTCGAGGAGATGGCCGCGGCCATCGGCGGCTCGATGCGCGAGCTCGGCATCCACCAGGGCCTCGCGCCCGTGCTCGACGTGATCCGCGACCCCCGCTGGGGCCGGGTGGACGAGTGCATCGCCGAGGACCCGTACGTGGTCGGCACGATCGGCACCGCCTACGTGCGCGGACTGCAGTCGGCGGGTGTCGACGCGACACTCAAGCACTTCATCGGCTACTCCGCCTCGCGCGGCGGCCGCAACCACGCGCCGGTGCACGCCGGACCGCGCGAGATCGCCGACGTGCTGCTGCCGCCGTTCGAGATGGCGATCCGCGACGGCGGCGCCCGCTCGGTGATGAACTCCTACGCGGAGATCGACGGCGACCCGGTCGGCGCGACGCCGGCCCACCTCACCGGCGTGCTCCGCGAGCGCTGGGGCTTCGACGGCGTGGTGGTGGCCGACTACTTCTCGGTCGCCTTCCTGCACCTCATGCACGCCGTCGCCGCCGACCTCGGCGAGGCCGCGCAGCTGGCGCTCGAGGCCGGCATCGACGTGGAGCTGCCGACCGGCGACGCCTTCCTCGCGCCGCTCGCCGAGCGGATCCGCTCCGGCGGCGCCGACGAGGCGATCGTCGACCGCGCGCTGCTGCGGGTGCTCGCCCAGAAGGAGCGGCTCGGCCTGCTCGACGCCCGCTTCGACGACGCGCCCGAGTCGATCGACCTCGACTCGCCCGCGCACCGCGACATCGCCCGCCGCCTGGCCGAGGAGTCGCTCGTGCTGCTGACGAACGACGGGCGACTGCCGCTCGCCCAGCCGCGCCGGATCGCCCTGATCGGCCCGAACGCCGACAGCGCGCCCGCCCTGATGGGCTGCTACTCCTTCGCCAACCACGTGCTGGCGCACCACGAGGGCGTGCCGCTCGGCTTCGAGATCCGCACGGTGCGCGAGGCGCTCGCCGCCGAGTTCCCGGGGAGCGAGCTGCTCCTCGCCGAGGGCTGCTCGGTGGAGGGCGACGACCCCTCCGCCGACAGCGCCTCCGACGACACCGCAGGGATCGCCGGGGCCGTCGAGGCCGCCCGCGACGCGGAGATCGCCGTGGTCGTCGTCGGCGACCGCGCCGGGCTCTTCGGCCGCGGCACCGTCGGCGAGGGCAACGACGTCGAGAGCCTCGAGCTGCCCGGCCGTCAGCGCGAGCTGGTCGAGGCGGTCGTCGCCACCGGCACGCCGGTCGCCCTGGTGCTGCTCACCGGCCGCCCCTACGCGATCGACTGGGCGATCCGCGGCGCCTCCGCCCCCGCGGCGGTGCTGCAGGCGTTCTTCCCGGGGGAGGAGGGGGCCGGCGCGATCACGGGCGTCCTCTCGGGCCGCGTCGCGCCGTCCGGCCGGCTGCCGGTCTCGCTGCCGCGCTCGGCCGGCGCGCAGCCGTTCTCCTACCTGCACCCGATCCTCGGCGGGCCCTCCGACGTGACCAGCGCCGACAGCACGCCCGTCCTGCCGTTCGGGCACGGGCTGGCGTACACGACGTTCAGCCGGTCGGAGCTGGCGCTGGAGTCGGCGGGTCCCGGAGCCGCGGAGGCACCGACCGACGGCGCTTTCACCGCGACCGTGCGGGTGCGCAACACCGGGGAGCGTGACGGCGTCGACGTCGTGCAGCTCTACGCCCGCGACGTGGTCGCCTCGGTGACCCGCCCGGTCGCGCAGCTGCTCGGCTACGCGCGGGTCGAGCTCGCGGCGGGGGAGGAGGCGCTGGTGCGCTTCGACGTCCCCTCCGCTCGGCTGGCGTTCACCGACCGCTGCGGCGTCCGCTCGGTCGAGCCGGGACTCGTCGAGCTCTGGGTCGGGCCGGACTGCGCCTCGAGGGAGGCGACGGCCGAGGTCGTGCTGACCGGCGAGGTGTCGCCCGTCGGCGCCGAGACCCGGCGCACCGTGCTGACCGAGGTCGTCCGCGAGGACGCGCGGGTGGCGGTGCTCTGAGGCCCGGGCCAGGCTGGGGGGCATGAGCACCGATCCGAGCAGCGCCGATCAGAGCAGCGCCGATCAGAAGCAGACCCTCCTCCGCTATCTGCAGGAGGGCCGCGACGCCCTCCTGCAGAAGCTCGACGGCCTGGGCGAGTACGACCTCCGCCGGCCGCTGGTGCCCACCGGCACCAACCTGCTCGGCCTGGTGAAGCACGTCTCGGGGACGGAGGCCGGCTACCTCGGCGCCGTCTTCGGCCGGCCGTTCCCCGAGCCGATGCCGTGGATGGAGGACGAGTCCGAGCCGAACGCCGACATGTGGGCGACGGCGGACGAGTCCCGCGAGCAGGTGGTGGAGCAGTACCGCCGGGTCTGGGCGCACTCCGACGCGACGGTGGCCGCGCTCGACCTCGACGCGCCGGGCGTCGTGCCGTGGTGGACGACCCGGGACGTGACGCTGCACCGGATCCTCGTGCACCTCACCGCCGAGACCCACCGGCACGCGGGGCACGCCGACATCGTCCGCGAGCTGATCGACGGCCGCGTCGGGCTGCGCACGCCGGGCGACAACCTGCCGCCGGTCCCCGGCGAGTGGTGGCCGGAGCACGTCGCCCGCCTGGAGGCGGTGGCGCGCGCGGCGGAGCAGTAGCGCTCCCGGCGGGGCTCCCGGGCGCCACCTCCCCCGTAGGGGTGGCATCCGGACTGAGAGGGCTCGCAGGGATTCGGCTGGCCATCAGGTGTCGGTTAGCGTGAGCGCGTGTCCCCGGAAGGGGGACGCACCGCGCCGACGTCTGGAGACGACATGACCACCGCCCCCTCCCGCCGCACCACTGCATCCCGCACCACCGCATCCCGCACCACCGCATCCCGCACCCTCGACCGCCGCACCCTCACGACCGCCGCCGCCTGGAGCGTCCCGATCGTCGCGGTCGCCGCCGCCGCCCCGCTCGCCGCGGCCTCGACCACGCCGCCGCCCGCGCCGTCGGTCCGCTCGGTCGAGTACACCCTGTTCACGGCGCAGAGCTTCCGCGACGAGCAGGTCAACGTGAACCGCCCCCTCGCGATCGCGATCGAGGGGCAGCTCACCGCCGGCGAGCTCGTCACCCTGACCGTCGCGCCGCGGATGACCCGCTCCGGCTCCGGCGACTCGCGCGCGACTCCGCTGCGCATCACCGCCGCCGACGGCCCCAACTTCTCGGTCGTCTCCTCGAGCGTCGGCTCCGACGGGTCGCAGACGCTCCTGCTGCGCACCAACCGCGACCTCGCCGACGGCTCGTACCGCAAGAGCATCGCCTGGGTCCCGGTCGACGGCCGCACCCAGGAGCAGACCGCCGACCTGCTGCTGACCTGGCCGCTCGGCACCTACACGGCGCCGATCACGGTGATCGTCGCGGGCGTGGCCGGCAGCGAGCAGGCCTACACGCTCAACCGCACGCCCGTCGGCGGCGCGGAGGAGTAGGGGAGCTCTCGGACCCTCCGTCAAGGGGGTGGGAGCTCTCAGCGCCGCGTTCTAGCGTCGGATTTCGGCGCGGTCGTGCGCGCGAGAGGGGAAGACGATGCAGAAGCTGTACTACGCGAGCGGATTCGTGCTGCTGGGGGATGCGGTGTGCACCGCGGTCGTCGAGTACGCCCAGGCCCTGGCGAACGTCGGGAAGTCCGACCTCGTCGTCGTGCCCGGGCTGTCCGACGAGGGGCTGCGCGGCGAGACGCGCCTGCTGCTCGGGCCCGCGAGCCAGCTCTTCACCAGCCCGGCGCTCGACCGCGGGATCGACCTCGACGACGACGAGGCGGTCGAGTCCATGCGCGACAGGACGCGGCGGCTGCTGCCGGCCCGGCCCACCACGGAGGCCCGCGCGAGCGAGGACCACGACAGCGGCGGGGACTTCTTCTAGGCGCCGGTCATCCGGGCGCGCGTCACTTCTCGAGCGTCGTGCTCGGCCGCTCGCCGAAGCGGTGCGCGTACGACGCCGAGAAGCGGCCGAGGTGCGCGAAGCCCCAGCGGTGCGCCACCTCGGTCACGCTGACCTCGCCCGAGGCCTTGGCGCGCAGCTCCTTGCGCACGGCGTCGAGCCGGATGCGGCGCAGGTAGTCGACGGCGGTGAAGCCGAACTCGCGGCGGAACTCCGACTGCAGGGTGCGCAGGCCCACGCCGCAGGCCTCGGCGATCGTCTCGGTGCGGATCGGCTCGTGCGCGTGCGCGTACATGAACTCGATCGCGGTGCGCAGACGCCCGCTGCGCGGCACGGCGAGGTCGGTCGGCGCCGCGAGGGACTCGTGCGGGAACGTCTCGAGCAGCGCCACGGCGACGGCGCGGTCGGCCTCCTGGCGCAGGAGCGCGGAGCTGTCGACGTCGTAGATCACCCGGGCGACCGCGGCGACCGTGGCCGACCAGCGGCGCAGCGCCTCGCCCTCGGGGCGCGCGGTGGTGTCGAACAGCAGTGGTCCGCCCGCCGTGCCCTCCATCTCCTGGGCGACGCCCTCGAGGTAGCCGCCGTCGAAGTGGATGAGGTTCTGCCGGTAGTCGTGGAACTCGAAGGCGTTCGGCCGGCCGGTCACGAAGATCGCGGGGCGGCCGTAGATCTGGCGCATCGGCGCGTGGTCGAGGTCGGTGACGCCCTCGCCGGCGGTGAGCCAGGAGACGACGTACTCGCCGTCGGTCTGGATCCGCCCTTCGATCGAGCCGGCGAACTGGCTGCCGCGGAGCGTGACGTCGCTGTCGCCGACCGAGGTGTAGCGGTAGGAGAAGTCCTCGCCCGGCTCCACCGAGAAGCGGTGGCCGTTGTACACCGACTCGAGCAGCGCGCGTGCCTGCTCGAAGTCCCGCCCGCCGATGTCGGAGCGGATGACCTCGCCGTTCGAGTCGTCCATCGCGACCAGCGTCGCATGCGTGCGCATCGAGGTCGAGAGCAGCGGCGCGGAAGTTCGCTGGGCGGATACGGCCTGCGGAGACGACCTAGGCGGCGGCGCGGCGCCTCCGCGGCCCGAAGGCCTGCGTCATGGCGACCACCGTGGCACCGCGGAACTGCGAGAGCAGCACGACCGAGTGCCGGGCCCCGGATTCGACGGCGAGCGAGAACGTGCCGCCCGTCGAGGTGTCCCACCAGGAGCGGATGTCGAGCGCCCGCAGCCGGACGGTCGGCTGCGTGCCGCCCAGGACCAGCAGTCCCTCGGTGACGCAGAGCGAGCCCGTGACGCCGTCGAGCGTCGTCGAGCAGGCGAAGTCCGCGTCGCGGTGCGCCGGCCCGGCGAGCCGGAGGAAGTCGGGGGCCCAGTGCTCGGTGCCGTGCATCATCATCTCCCCGCCCCCCGCCTGCGTGACGGGATCAGGCCGCGGCGGTGGCGACGGCGGAGTCCGGCTGCTGCGCCGGCTCGGGCACGATGCGCAGCCCGCGGCCGCTGTTGGCCTCCTCCATCAGCGCGCGCACCCAGGCGCCGTTGATGGCGGGGACGCGGCTGCCGTGGAAGGAGAACTGCAGCGGGATGGTCGGGTGCAGCCAGAGCGTCTGGCGGCCGGTGCCGTGTGCGCTCGAGGCGTCCAGCTGGAAGGCGAAGGCCTCGTTGCGGCGGAACTTGTTGATCATCACGATCTGCAGGTGCGCGAGTGCGCGGTCGTCGATCTCGTGGGAGGTGGCCGGAGTGCCGTAGAGGAGAGCGCCCATGTGCGGAGCCGCCGTTCTGTGTGGGAGTCGCGGTGTCGGCCGCGACGGGACGTGGGGGAACCGGCGGAGCGCCGGGACGTCGTGCGAGTCGGAGGAGGCCGACCCACCGCCGGGCTCGAAGGGCCCTGGCGGCGACTCCCTCTGCCGGGTGCCGGGCGGAGGGGGGAGTCGAGCGAGTGGTCGCAGGAACGACCGTTCTCCGAAGGTACGGGGAGCGGCCCTGGAACGGGGGCCGCTATCCGCTTTGCGAAGCAGCGCCCGGGTGCCGCGGGCGGACTCCCAGGAATCCGTCGTGCGGAGCTCTTGCTCTCTCAGCCCGACTTCTCTCACGAGCGGCATGAACAGGAGTTTTCTCGAGAGAACTCGCCTCTCTGCGCATGATCGCGGATGCCCGAGGCGAAGCATCGCAGGCCTGCGTGATCCGTCGCCCGCGCTCCGGTGTCGATGCTGCTCGATCCGCAGGGCCCGTGGGCGGGGCACTTCGCGACGCCGATGCAGGAGGCCGGCGATGAGGAGCCGGAGGAGCGGCTGCGCGCCGATGCGGCCGCAGGGGCGTCGCTCCTCCTCCGGACCCTCGATCAGAACGCGTAGCGGACGCGGCAGTAGGGCAGGTGCTCGGCGAGGAGGGCGAGGAAGCGGTCGAGGGCGGCGCGCTTGAGGTCGCGGCGGTAGCGGATGTTGACGGCGCCGTTCTCGGAGACCTTCGACTCCTGCATCCGGGGCGCCCAGAGCAGGTCCTCGGCCTTCGGGTGCCAGCCGAGGTTGACCTCGTGCAGGCCCGCGTTGTGGGTGAGCAGGATCACCTCGGCGGCGAGCTGCGCCTTCGCCCGCGGGTGCAGGGCCGCGTCGAGCTGCTCGAAGAGCTCGGTCCAGTCGCGCTGCCAGGTCTCGGTGAGGATCACGGGCGAGAAGTTGACGTGCACCTCGTAGCCGGCGTCGACGAAGTCGTTGATCGCGGCGATCCGCTCGGCCATCGGCGACGTGCGCACGTCGGTGACCTTCGCCGTCTCGGCGGGCATCAGCGAGAAGCGGATGCGGGTGCGGCCGAGCGGGTCCCACTCGAGCAGCTCACGGTTGACGTACTTGGTGGCGAACGAGGCCTTGGCGGTCGGCGACATCCGGAAGAGGTCGCAGAGGTCGCGGACGTTGTCGCTCAGCAGCGCGTCCACCGAGCAGTCGCTGTTCTCGCCGATGTCGTAGACCCAGGCCTCGGGGTCGCACTGGTTCGCCTCGGCCTTCACGCCCTGCTTCGCGATGTGGCGGGCGAGGTGGCGCTGGATCTGCTCGATGTTCGCGAAGACCGTGATCGGGTTGCTGTAGCCCTTCCGCCGCGGCACGTAGCAGTAGACGCAGGCCATCGCGCAGCCGTTGGCGGAGGAGGGGGCGATGAAGTCGGCGGAGCGGCCGTTGGGACGGGTGACCAGCGACTTCTTGACGCCCACGACGAGCGCCTCCGTCTTGATCCGCACCCAGCGCGCGACGTTCGCCTCGTCGCCGTGCACCTCCGGGATGTTCCAGTGCGAGTCGACCGGCACGATCTCGGCCGCGGGCCAGCGCTCGACGATCTCCTGCCCGCGGGGCAGCTCGAGCGCGGCCGGCTCGGCGTAGATGCGCCGGACGTCGAGGAGGGTGCGCTGACGGATGCCGGACATGCGTCCGTTCTACCGGCGACCACCGACAGTGCAGCCCCCCGACGGTGCGGGTGACCTCGGGAGTAGAGTCCCGCGCATGGACGCCGCCGTCTCCTCCGCCATCGGCGCCGCCGCCGTCACCGAGCTGCCGCCCGACTTCGTGCTCGCCCTCGGGGCCGTCGGCGAGGCGCTCGCCGCGATGGCCGCGGGCGATGCGGAGCCGTACCGCCGCTGCTGGGCCGACACCGCGGACTCGACGCTGTACGGCGCGTTCGGCACGATCGAGCGGGGCCGCGCGGCGATCGACGAGACGCTCGGCTGGGTCGCGAGCCGGTTCGCCGGCGGCGGGCTGACGCCGCACTACGACCTGATCCACGTCGCCGGCGATCTGGCCTACACGGTCGGCCGCGAGATCGGCGCGACACGGATCGACGGGCGCGAGACGGCTCCGCTGGTCATCCGGGTCACCCACGTCTACCGCCGCATCGACGGGCAGGGCTGGCGGATCGTGCACCGGCACGGCGACCACCCGCCGCACCTGGAGCGCTGAGCGGGTCGTCGCGGCGGGTGGGGCATCGCGGAGGATGGAGGCATGGAGCCGACCGCCGACCGCTACCGCCGCGCCGCCGCCGAGCTGGCGCAGACCTCCGAGCTGCAGGTCGAGTGGGCGCTCGCCGTCGCCGGCGACGAGGCGCTGCTGGCGCTGATCGACGAGCTGCCGCCGGCCCACCGGCAGCCGTCGCTGCTGTTCTCGGTGGCGCGGCTGCTCGGGGCGCCCTCGGTGGACGGCCCGGGCTTCGCGGAGTGGCTGCGGCGGGAGTGGCCGCGGGTCGCGCCGGTGGCGGCGGAGCGCCTCACCCAGACGAACGAGGCGCTGCGCTGCGTCCCGCTGGTCGCGGCGCTGGAGCGGATCACGGAGCCGGGGGAGCCGGTCGCGCTGATCGAGATCGGCGCCTCGGCCGGGCTGTGCCTGGCGCCGGAGCGGTACTCGTATGTGTTCACGGGGGCTGAGGGCACGACTCGGCTGGGGCGGGGCGAGCCGGGGCGAGGTGAGCCGGTGCTCGAGTGCGCGGTGACCGGGGGAGCGGCGCCCTCGCGGCTCCCCGTCGTGGCCTGGCGGCGCGGGCTGGACCTGCGTCCGCTCGACGTCGGCTCCGCCGAGGACCGCGCCTGGCTGGAGGCGATGCTGCCGCCGGACCGGCCGGAGCGCACTGAGCGGCTCCGGGCCGCCGTGGCGACGCTGCGGGAGGACCCGCCGGAGATCGTCGCGGGTGACGCGGCGGAGGCGCTACCGGAGGTGCTCGCCGCGGTGCCGCGTGGGCTGCGGACGGTCGTGGTGTCGCTCGGGACGCTGGTGTACCTGCCGTGGGCCGCGCGGGAGCGGGTGCTGGCGGCGGTCGCCGAGTCGGGCGCGAGCCTGGTGACGCTCGAGGCGGAGGCGCTGCTGCCGTCGCTCCGGGAGCGGGCCGCCGCGCTGACGGCGTCCGAGCGCACGCCCTTCCTGCTCGCGGCGGACGACGCACCGCTCGCCTTCGCGGCGCCGCACGGCGGCCGCCTCTCCTGGCTGAGCTGACGCCGACCGCTGCATGTTGATCGAGTAGCCCGCGGAGCGGGCGTATCGAGATCCACCACCGTCAGAACGCGAGTCTGCAGACCCGCCCTGCTGGTGGTGGCGGGTCTCGATACGCCCCTGCGGGGCTACTCGACCACCATGGCGCGGCGCCGCCGCGTCCTTTCCCTCACCACCGAGACGAGAAGCGGCTTCGCGGCTCGATACGCGCTGCGCGCTGCTCGACCGGAAGGGGGTCCGCACAACATCAGCTGAGAGCAGGGTCCCTCCCCTGACAGCCGAGGCCACCCCTTCTCAGCTGATGTTCTGCAGCGCCCGAGCGCTCTCCCTCGCCACTGAGCCGCGCCGCTAGAGGGCGTCGACGAAGAGCTGGGTCGCCTGGGGGACGTAGGAGGTGTTCGTCGACGGGTCCCAGCCGACGAGGGCGACGACGTCGCCGCCGACGCGGGTGGTGATGCCGACGAGGGTGAAGGGGGCGCCGCCGACGTCGCCGGTGACGGTCCAGCCGACGGCCTCGTCGGTGCCGGTGATCGTCGGCTCGGTCTGCTCGACGGTGGTCTGCACCGGGGTGCCCTGCAGGGCGAACAGCTCGGAGCCGTCGGCGCAGCGCTCGAGCGCGTCCTCGGCGGAAGCGACGAGGGCGGAGGCGGTGTCCGCGTCCCCGGTGCTCGCGACGACCGAGGTCATCGAGCGGTCGGCGCTCGTGCCGTAGGCGAGGCCGGCGTCGGTGAGCGTGTCGTCCGCGTCCCAGCCAACGCCGAACGGCGCGAGGCAGGAGGCGTCCGTCGCGGTGAGCCCCGGGTAGACGGAGCCGAGCATCTCCTCGGTGCTGGTGAACTCCGCGGGCACGAACTGGATGTCGTCGAAGATCGTCGCCAGCTCGGCGTCGGTGTGCTGCGGCAGCGCCTCGGCGGTCGGCTCGGGCTCCGCGGCGGCGGTGCAGCCGGTCAGCGCGAGCAGCAGGGCGCCTGTCAGCGCCAATCCGGTTCGGACCGCTCCGGCTCGGGCGGCGGTGGTGTGCGTCATGGTGGTTCCCCCTCTGCTCCGCCGTGCGTCCGGGCGGAGGCGGCCCGAGGCTAGCAGAGGCCTCGGACACCGCCCCGCCGCTAGATCTCCGTGTGCCCCAGGTCCGCGTGCGCGAGCAGCCGGATCTCCGGCTCCGCGATCGACTCGAACTCCAGCACGACCACCTCGTTGCGACCCACTCGGGTGACCGGCGACGGCACGATCAGCGTGCGCTGCGGCCCGCGTCGCCAGTACCGGCCGAGCAGGAAGCCGTTCACCCAGACCAGGCCCTTGCCCCAGTGCAGCGTGTCCAGGTGCAGGTCGGCCTGCGCGTCGAGCTCGAAGGATCCGGAGGCGAGCCCCGGTCCGGCCGCGAACGACCCGCTTCCGGGCACCCGGCCGCACTCGGGCAGGCACTCCAGCGCGAGCGGCCGGGCGACCCAGCCGCCCAGCTCCGCGCCGTCCAGCCGCACGCCGCCGATCAGCCCCTTGTGCTCGCCGATCCGCTCGCCGTAGTTCACCCGGCCCTGGTCCTCGACGAGGACCGCCAGCTCGCCGGTGCCGCGGGGCAGGGTGATCGCCCGCTCGTGGTCGTCGCGCGCGAGCACGCCGACCGGGACGCCGTCGAGCAGCACCCAGGCGCGGTCGCGCACCTCCTCGCCGACGACGAGCCGGGCGGGAGCGTCGCCCGCGGCCAGCGTCGTCGTGAACAGCGCGAACCCGCCGGCCAGCCCGAGGTCGTCGAAGCTCGCCATCGACTCCAGGCGCGTCGCCGGCCCGAAGACCGCGTCGAGTCCGAGCAGCGCGGGGCCCGGCGCAAGCGGCGCGGTGAGCACCGGCGCCGGCGGGGAGACCGCGGGCACCTCCTCCGGCACCGGCGCGTAGCGCGCGATGACCTCCCGGAAGGCCCAGTACTTCGCCGTCGGGTCGCCGCTCTCGTTCAGCGGGGCGTCGTAGTCGTAGCTCGTGGTGATCGCGGCGTAGCGGCCCTTGTCGTTCGCGCCGCTGGTCAGGCCGAAGTTGGTGCCGCCGTGGAACATGTAGATGTTGACCGAGCCGCCGACCGCGAGCAGCGCGTCGAGCTCGCCCGCCGACGCCGCCGCGTCCGTGGTGTGGTGCTGGGTGCCCCAGTCGTCGAACCAGCCGCACCAGAACTCCATGCACATCAGCGGGCCGGTCGGCTGGAACTCGCGCAGCGTCGCGAGGCGCTCGGCCGTCCGCGAGCCGAACGACCCGGTCAGGTGCAGGCCGGGCAGGCTGCCGTCGGCGAGCATCTGCGGCGTCGGCTGGTCGATCGTGGTGAGCGGCACCGTGATGCCGCTGTCGCGGGTGACCCGGACCAGCTCGGCGAGGTACTCCTTGTCGGAGCCGTACGCGCCGTACTCGTTCTCGATCTGCACGAGCACGACGGGCCCGCCGCTGTCGATCTGGCGCGGCGCCACGATCGCGGAGATCCGGCGGAGGTAGTCGCTCACCGCGGCGAGGTAGTGCGGCTCGGAGCGGCGCACGCCCACCTCGGGGTCGCGGAGCAGCCAGGCGGGCAGGCCGCCGTTGTCCCACTCCGCGCAGATGTAGGGGCCGGGGCGCACGATCGCGTGCAGGCCCTCGGCGGCGATCAGGTCGAGGAAGCGGCCGAGGTCGAGCCCGGCGTCCTCGCGCCAGGCGCCGCGCTGCGGCTCGTGCGCGTTCCAGGCGACGTAGGTCTCGATGGTGTTCAGGCCCATCAGGCGGGCCTTGCGGATCCGGTCGGCCCAGAGGTCCGGGTGGATCCGGAAGTAGTGCAGCGCTCCCGACAGGATGCGGTGCGGCCTGCCGTCGAGCTCGAAGTCGGTCGCGCCGATGGCGAAGCGGCTCTGAGCCTCGGCGGTCGGCGCGGCGCTCGGCGCAGTGGAGTCGGGAGCGGTGGTCATGCGGGATCCCCCTCAGGATCGTGGGACGGGTCGAGGCCGGCCGGAGCGATCCGACCGGCCTCGAACGCCGCCAGTGCTGCTTGAGAACAGTGCTACTCGGAGACGGTGAAGCCCTGAGCGTTGCCGTACTCGACGAGCTTGCTCTGCCAGGCGGCGATGCCGTCGTCGAGGCTCGACTTGTTGGCGTAGGCCTGGCCGACGGTGTCGCCGAAGACGCTGTTCGCGTAGACCTGGAAGGGCAGGTACGACCAGCCGGGACGGACGTCCGTCGAGGCCTGGGTCAGCACCTCGTTGATCTTCTGGCCGCCGAAGTACTCGGACTCGGCGCCGGTGAAGTCCGGGCTGCTGAGGTCGGCCGAGGTCGACGGGAATCCGCCGCTCTCGAGGAAGACGTCGACCGAGGCCTCGTCGCTGTTCAGCCAGCGCAGGAACGCGGCGGCCAGCGCCGGGTTCTCGCTCTGCTTGGTGACGGACTGGCCGCCGCCGCCGTTCTCGGCGCTGACGGCGGTGCCGTCGTAGGTCGGGATGGGCGCGACGGCCCAGTCACCGGAGGCGTCGGGGACGCTGGACTCGAGCACACCGGGCATCCAGGCGCCGGTGATCAGCGAGGCGATCGAGCCGTCGCCGAGGCCCTTGTACCACTCGTCGCCCCACGCGGGGGTGTCGGAGAGGAGGCCGCCCTCGACGAGCTGGTTCCAGACGCCGGTCCACTTCTCGGTGCCCTCGTCCTTGAGGTTCACGGTGACGTTCGTGCCGTCGGTCGTGAAGGGCTCGCCGCCCGCCTGCCAGATCATGCTGGTCGCGAAGCCGGCGTCGCCGGTGTCGGCGGTGATGAACTTCGACGGGTCGGCCGCCTGCAGCGACTTCGCCGCGGCGATGTACTCGTCCCAGGTGGTCGGCACGGCGATGCCGTACTGGTCGAAGACCTTCTTGTTGTAGAACATCGCCATGGGGCCCGAGTCCTGCGGGAGGCCGACGAGCTTGCCGTCGATGTTGACGCTGCCCCAGGTGGACGCCGAGAACTTGTCCTCGAGGTCGCCCATGCCGTACTGCGAGAGGTCGAGCAGCGAGTCCGACAGCGCGAACTGCGGCATGGCGTAGTACTCGATCTGGACGACGTCGGGGGCGCCCGAGCCGGCCTTGATCGCGTTCTCGAGCTTGGTGTACTCGTCCTTGTTCGTGCCGGCGTTGACCAGCTCGACGTCGACCTTCGGGTACGCCTTCTCGAACGCGGCGACCTGGGCCTCGGCGCTGGGGGTCCAGCTCCAGTAGGTGATCTTGCCGCCGGTCTCGAGCGCGGCGTCGAGGTCGGCCGCGGTGCCGGAGGCGGTCGTGCCGCCTCCGGTGGTGCCGCCGGACGAGCAGGCGGCGAGCGAGCCCGCGGCGAGTGCTGCGGCCGCGACGACCGTCAGGGTCCGCCGGAGGGCGGAGTGGGCGATCTTCATGGTGATTCCCTTCACTTCTTCGTGCTGTGGGGTGGTGCGGGTGGAGTGGTGCGGGGCAGGACGCTCCGACCGGGGGGACGGGTTCGTGGGGAGGGCCTAGCCCTTGACGCTGCCGGCGCTCAGGCCGGACTGCCAGAAGCGCTGGAGGCCGAGGAACGCGACGACGATCGGGATGATCGTCAGCAGCGAGCCGGTGATCACCAGGTTGTAGATCGGCTGCGCGCTGACGCCGGTGGCCTGCGCGTTCCACTGGTTGAGGCCGACGGTGAGCGGGTACCACTGCGGGTCGCTCAGCATGATCAGCGGGAGGAAGTAGTTGTTCCAGGTCGCGACGACCGAGAACAGCAGCACGGTGACGATGCCGGGGGCGAGCAGGCGGATCGAGATGGTGAAGAAGGTGCGGAACTCGCCCGCGCCGTCCATCCGCGCCGCCTCGAGCAGCTCCGTGGGCACCGACTCGACCGCGTAGACCCAGACCAGGTACAGGCCGAAGGGGCTGATCAGCGAGGGGATGATGATCGCCCACGGGGTGTTGGTGAGGCCGAGCTGGCTGAACATCAGGAAGGTCGGGACGGCGAGCGCGGTGCCGGGGACGGCGATCGCGCCGAGGACGACCGCGAAGACCGCCTTGCGCCCGGCGAAGCGGAACTTCGCGAGGCCGTAGCCGGCGAGCGTGGCGAGCAGGGTCGCTCCGCCCGCGCCGACCACCACGTAGAGCAGCGTGTTGCCGAGCCAGCGGAGGAAGATGCCGTCGCGGTAGGTGAGCGTCTCGGCGATGTTCTGGAAGAGGACGAAGTCGCCGTCGAACCAGAGGCCGAAGCTCGAGAACAGGCCGGCCTGCGTCTTGGTCGCGTTGATCACGAGCCAGGCGAGCGGAACGAGGCTGTAGAGGATGAACGCCGACATCAGCAGCGTGAAGGCGATCGACTTCTTCGGGGCGACCGAGGAGCCGCGGCGGGCGGGGCGCTTGGCCGGGGCGGGCTTGGTGCCGGCGGGACGGGGTGCGGTTGCGATGGCCATCAGTTCTCCTTGCGCGCGCCGCGGAGCTGCACGACGTAGGCGATCACCGCGGTGATCACGCCCATGACGATGGCGACCGTGGCCGACGCGTTGTACTGCTGACCCGCGAAGGACAGGTTGTAGGCGTACATGTTCGGCGTGAAGTAGGTGGTGATGATGTTCGGCGCGAGCGTCCGGAGGATGTTCGGCTCGTTGAACAGCTGGAAGCTGCCGATGATCGAGAAGATCGAGGCGATGACGATCGCGCCGCGCAGGGCGGGCAGCTTGATCGAGCGGATGACCCGCAGCGGGCCGGCGCCGTCGATCTCGGCGGCCTCGTAGAGCTCGCCGGGGATGGTCTTCAGCGCCGAGTAGAAGATCAGCATGTTGTAGCCGACGAACTCCCACGTGACGATGTTGCCGATCGAGACCAGGATCCAGTCGCGCGAGAACGGCGCGATCAGGTCGGAGCCGAGCAGGTCGTTGACGTTGGCGGTGAGGCCGAAGTTGTCGCCGTAGATGAAGCCCCACATCAGGACCGCGACGACCGCGGGGACCGCGTAGGGGAGGAAGACGACGATGCGGAAGAAGCCGGTGCCGTGCAGCCGGCCGCTGTCGATCGCGAGGGCCGCGACGAGCGCGAGGACCAGCATCACCGGGACCTGGACGACCAGGAACAGCAGGACGCGGCCGAAGCCCTCCCAGAAGTTCGGGTCGCGGAAGATCGCCAGGTAGTTCTCGAAGCCCACGAAGGCGTTGCCGCCGATGAGCTGCTCGCGGAACAGGCTGAGGTAGATCGAGTAGATGACCGGCGCGATGAAGACGAGCAGGAACACCACGAGGAAGGGGGCCACGAAGGCCAGGCCCTTCCACTCGCTCTTCGCGCGACTGCGCGGAACGGCGAGGGGTGCGGCCGGAGGGGTGACCTCGCGCAGCGGGACAGGGGGAGACGTCGTCGTCATCGAGGAGATTCCGTTCGGGGTCGGTTCCGACATGTTCACGTCAACATGGCAGGACGCCACCGTAGCATGGCGACGTCAACACGCGCACGATCCGTTAGGTTTCGATGGGGAAACGATGTTCCGCCACCGGCGCGGGACTCGTGGAGGGACGGCATGGCCATCGAGACGAACGCGGCGACCGCCGTCCCACGCCGACGGAGCGTGTCGATGGCCGACGTCGCGCGGCGCGCGAACGTGTCCGGGCAGACCGTCTCGCGGGTGTCCAACGGCAAGCAGAACGTCGACACCGAGACGCGCGAGCGCGTGCTCGAGGCGATGCGCGCCCTCGGCTACCGGCCCAACAGCGCGGCGCGGGCCCTGCGCACCGGCCGCTTCCACAGCATCGGCGTGATCATGTTCACGCTGTCCTCCTTCGGCAACATGCGCACCCTGGACGCCATCGCGGTCGCCGCGGCCGACGCCGGGTACTCGATCACCCTCATCCCCGTGCCGCACCCGACGCAGGGCGAGGTGTCCGTCGCCTTCCACCGCCTGAGCGAGGAGGCGGTCGACGGCGTCATCATCGTCATGGAGGCGCACCTGCTCGACGAGGCCGACATCGTGCTGCCGCCCGATCTGCCCGTCGTGGTCGTCGACTCGGCCGGCGGCGACCGCTACCCGGTCGTCGACACCGACCAGGTCTCGGGCGCGCGCCAGGCCGTCGAGCACCTGCTCGGGCTCGGCCACCGCACGGTCCACCACATCGCCGGGCCGGAGCGCTCCTACTCGGCCGAGCGGCGCCGGGAGGCGTGGGAGTCGACGCTGCGCGCGCAGGGCGCTCCCGTGCCCGAGGCGCTCGTCGGCGACTGGTCGAGCGCGTCGGGGTACCGGATCGGCCGGGAGCTGGCCGCGGACCCGGCCGTGACGGCGGTCTTCGCCGCGAACGACCAGATGGCGCTCGGCGTGCTGCGCGCCCTGCACGACGCGGGCAAGGCGGTGCCGGGGGAGGTCAGCGTCGTCGGCTTCGACGACATGGAGGAGTCGGCGAGCTTCTGGCCGCCGCTGACCACCGTGCACCAGTCGTTCGGCGACACCGGGCGCCGCTCGGTCGACATCCTGCTGCGCGAGCTGGAGTCGGGCGAGCGCTCGGGCGTGACGCTGACGCCGACGGAGCTCGTCGTGCGCGAGAGCACGGGGCCGGCGCCGCGCTGAGGTGCCCGGGCCGCCCCGAGGTGTCGACTGCGGGCGATACTGTGAGGCTTCTCACCCGTCCTCGCTAAGGAGCACCCATGTCGGTCGGCCTGCTCGCCGTCGTCGATGACATCCTCACCGCCGCCCTGAAGGCGAGCGCGAAGACGGCCGGTGTCGTCATCGACGACGCGGCCGTCACTCCGCAGTACGTCCAGGGGCTGACTCCGGCGCGCGAGCTGCCCGTGGTCGGGCGGATCGCGCTCGGCAGCCTCGTCAACAAGTTCGTGATCATCATCCCGATCGCGCTGCTGCTCTCCTCGTTCGCGCCCTGGGTGCTGCCCTACCTGCTGATCGTCGGCGGCGCCTTCCTCTGCTTCGAGGGTGCGGAGAAGGTGCTCGAGTGGTTCGGCGTGCACCACGCGGCGGGCGAGACGGAGGCGCGCGACGAGAAGAAGCTGGTCTTCGGCGCCGTCCGGACCGATCTGATCCTCAGCACCGAGATCATGCTGATCGCGCTCGACGGGCTCGACACCGACCTCGGCTTCGGCGGGACGCTCGGCGCGCTCGCCGTGGTCGGCCTCGGCATGACGCTGCTCGTCTACGGCGCGGTCGCTCTGCTGGTCAAGATCGACGACGTCGGGCTGCGGCTGATGAAGAACGCGGCGCGTGGCGTCCGGCGCTTCGGCGTGCGTATCGTCGCCTCGATGCCGGCCGTCTTCCGCACCATCAGCATCATCGGCACGCTCGCGATGCTCTGGGTCGGCGGGCACCTCGTCACCGCCAACCTGGCCGAGACCTTCTGGCACGGCCCGTACGACCTCGTGCACGTCGTCACCCATGCGGTCGAGGGCGCCGGCCCGGTCGTCGTCTGGATCGCCGACACCTTCGTCTCGATGATCTTCGGCCTCGTGCTCGGCCTGATCGTCGTCGCCGCCGTCACGGGCGTCCGCCGTGTCCTGAAGCGCGGCGAGCCGGCCGAGGCGCACTGACCACCGCATGCTGATCGAGTAGCCCGCGCCGCGGGCGTATCGAGATCCACCGGCGTCAGAAGACGAGTCTGCAGACCTGCTCTGCTGGCGACGCCCGGTCTCGATACGCCGCTCCGCGGCTACTCGACCAGCATGGGTAGGCCCGCGGCTCTTGCATGCTGCGCCCTCCGGCAGGCGGGCCTTTCATGGTGATCGAGTAGCCCCGCAGGGGCGTATCGAGATCCCGCGTCCTCAGCGCTCCAGGTGCGAGTACTCCGGCAGCTCGATCGCATCCGCAGGCGGCGTGAAGAACCGCCCCATCGTCCGCCCGATCACCGGCGTCGCCGCGACCTTCACCGCGAGCCCGAACGCCGCCACTCCGAGCCGCGACACCGGGTTCGCGACCCGCGGCACGCCCGGCGGCAGCGCCTGCGCCTGCTTGACGTAGGGCCGCATGATCCGCTCGTACCCCGCGAAGCCGTCGCGCGGATCCACGTGCGCGGCGAGCTCGCCAGCCAGCACGTACGCCCCCGCGAGCGACAGGCTCGTCCCCATCCCGCTGACCGGGGAGGCGCAGTAGGCGGCGTCGCCGACCAGCGCGACCCGTCCGCTCGACCAGCGCGGGGCGTGCACCTGGCCGATCTGCTCGTAGTAGAGGTCGTCGGCCTCGTCGAGCCCGCGGAGGACGCGCTGCGCCTCCCAGCCGGCGTCGCCGAAGACCGCGCGGAGGTGGGCGCGCTGCTCGTCGAGCGAGCGTCGCTCGGTACTCGCGCGGTCGAGGCGGCGGTCGATCACCTGGGAGAGCGCGACGCGGAGGGTGCCGTGCGGGTCCGGACGGAGGGTGATGCTGCGCCCGCCGGCCGCGCTGTACCAGCGCCACCAGTCGTCGTCCGCGGCGGTCCGCGGGACGGTGGCGTAGGAGGTCTCGAGGCCGAGCGAGCGGATCTCCGGCTCCGCGCCGAAGACGAGCCGGCGGGTGCTCGAGCCGATGCCGTCGGCAGCGACGACGAGGTCGAAGCGCTCGTCGGGGGCGTGCTCGAAGGAGACGGTGACGGCGGCTCGGCCGCTGACGTCATTGTCGTCGTCGAGGCCGGTGATGCGGTCGCCGTAGCGGTACTCGGTGTGCTCGACGGTGCGGTCGACGAGGAGCCGCGCGAGGTCGCCGCGGAGGATCTCGAGCTCGGCCGTCGCGCCGCCGCTGTCGGAGGTGCCGGCTGGGAACTCGGCGAGGGTGCGCCCGCCGCGGCCGACGAAGCGGGTGCCGACCTCGCCGGTCGTCGCGGCGCGGATGTCGTCCTCGAGGCCCATCCGGCGGGCGACCTCGCGGCCGGCGCCGCGGACGTCGACGTTCTGCCCGCCGAGCCGCAGGGCGGGGGCGCGCTCGACGATGGTCGTCTCGATGCCGTAGCGGTACAGCCAGAACGCGAGGGCGGGTCCGGCGATGCTGGCGCCGGAGATCAGGACACGGGTCATGGTTGCCGCCTTCGTTGATAATCAATGAGATTGGCAATCTACACCGTTATCGTGGAGGCATGAGTGACAGCATGCCCGATCTCGGCATCCGGACCCGCGTGCGCCAGGTGACGGAGCGGCAGCGGCTCTTCGAGCAGTCGCTGACCCGCGCGCTCGCGGTCGACGCCGTCGGGCTCGACGCGATGACGCACCTGATGTCCGCCGGGCCGCTGACGCCGACCGAGCTCGCGGGGCGCCTCGGCGTCTCGACGGCGGCGACGACCCTCGTGCTGAACCGCCTCGAGGCGGCCGGCCACGTCCGCCGCGACCGGCACCCGACCGATGGCCGCAAGCTGATCGTCACGGCCTCGGAGGAGTCGGCGCGGCGCGCGCAGGAGCGGGTCGCCCCGCTGATCGCGGGCGTCGAGGCGGTCGTCGCCGAGCTCGACGAGGCCGAGCGCGCGACGGTGCAGGCCTTCCTCGACCGCCTGCTCGCGGTCTACGACGCGGCGACGGACTGACGCCCGGCGTCCTGGCCGCGGCGGGTCTCGATACGCCGCTGCGCGGCTACTCGACCAGCATGCACGAGGGCGACGAGTGGACCTGAGGCGGGGTGTGGCTGAGCTGAAGGGCCCGATGCGGGTCCGTTCGCGGGAGGTGGGGGATGCGAGTGGACGCGTGCTGGGCTCTGCTGAAGGTGCAGGGCCCGTTCCGGGTCCGCTCGCGTGGTCATGCTGATCGAGTAGCACGCGGAGCGGGCGTATCGAGATCCACGTGTTCGGCGGGTGGGTCTCGATACGCCGCTGCGCGGCTACTCGACCAGCATGAGCGCGCCGCTGCGCGGCTACTCGACCAGCATGCAGGGCGTCAGCAGGTGCGGGCTCCGTACGTGGCCGGGATCACCGTGGTGACGGGCTTGCCGTCGACGGTGGCGGTCGCGGTGACGGTGGCCTGGCCGGCGGGCACCGAGGCGGCGCGCGTCGAGAAGGCGGCGGAGGCGTTCTTGCCGGGGAGGATGCCGGTGAACTCCTTCGAGCCGTAGGCGGAGGCGACGGTCATCGAGACGGGGACGGTCGCGTTGTTCTGCGCCGTGACCGTCAGGGTGACCTTGCCGGCGATGCAGCGGGTCGTGGCCGTCACCGCGACGGCGAGGGCGGCGGGCGCCTTCAGCGTCACGGTCACGGTCGTCGTCTGCGAGACCGTGCCGTCGGCCGACGTGATCGCGATCGTGCCGACTCCGCCGTTCGCGGTGGTCGGCTGCGTGACCCGCACGCGGGCCGCCGAGTCGGTGGCCACCGCGGTGAGCACCGGCATCGTCGTGCCGTCGACGGTCACGGCGTAGGAGCCGCGGGCCGGCTCGAAGCCGGCGACGCCGACTCCGTTCACGCGCAGGGCGCCGAGGGTGGCGACCGCGGCGGGTGAGGCCACCGACTCGTACAGCTTCGTCTCCGACACGATCAGGTGCGTGTTGGCGTAGGCGTTCATCACGACGCGGAAGGCCTTGGCCGTGACCGGCGCGAAGGTCGCGTTCAGCGTCGGCGCGGTGCCGTCGGCGGGCGCCGCCAGGGCGACCGCCGACTCGTAGCCGGGGACCGCGGTCCACGTGCTGCTCGAGGCGCCCTGGTACTGCAGCTGGTAGCTCTGCGCCCAGCTGGTGCCGCCGTCGCGCTGGAACTGCACCGACGCCTGCTGCACCTGGCGGGTGGCGGGGAAGGTGTAGGTCAGGCTGCTCTGCGCGGCCTTGGTGCCGCTCGTCCAGTTGGACCAGCCCTTGTCGCCGTCGACGCCGTTGCGGGTGCGCTCCGGTCCGAAGCCCGACTCGGACGAGCTCGCGGTCGCGACGATGCCCGCATCGGGGTTGAAGTTGCGGAGCGTGCCGGCGGTGACCAGCACCGTGAGCGTGGCGGGGAGGGTCTGGCCGTCGGCCGTCGCGGTGCCGGAGATCGTCACCGATCCGGGCGCCGCGAGCGAGGCGGTGGTCAGCGGCGTCCAGTCCCAGGTGACCGGCACCGCGAAGGTGCTGGTCGAGGCGCCGACGCGGGCCGGCACGGTCGTGGGGGCCGCGGCCTGCACCGCGGCGACGGAGGCTCCGGCGGCGACGGTGAGCGACGCCGGGTCGGTGGCGGTGAGGCCGCCGACGTCGACGAGCGCGGTGACGGGGATCGACTGGCCGAAGAGGTCGGTCGCGGTGCCGGTCACCTCGACGCGGCCGGCGGCGGCGTAGGCCGAGTCGGCCGGGCGCTGCCAGGTGACGGCGATCGGTGCCCCGGCGCCCCAGGCGTACTGCGGGGCGATCGAGGCCGGCAGGGTCGGCGCGACGCCGACGGTGGTGCGGACGGCGACCGTCTGCGCGGCGGACGGGGCGAGGTCGCGCAGCGTCCAGGACTGGTTCGCTCCGCCGTTCGAGCCGTAGACGCCGACCGTGGTGTTCTCGGTGCTGGACTGGCCGTTGACGTCGAGCGAGAGCCCGATCGACTCGTTGACGAGCGTATACGCGGTGCCGTCGGTGGTGCTGACGATCCAGCGGGTCGCGGCGTCGGCCTTCGCGGCGTCGACCGAGAGCGTGCGCAGGTCGGTGCCGGCGCTCGTGGCGCCGAGCACGCGGCCGTCGGCGTTCTGCAGCACGACGCGGCGGGTGGCTTCGCGCTCGCCGGGGGCGACCTCGCGGACGGTCCAGCTCTGCTTCGCGGCGGCGGCGGAGTCGGTGGCGAGGGTGGTGATCGTGGTCGCGGCGCCGGTGGGGTTGCCGGTCAGCGCCTTGCCGCTCTGCGTGCCGACCAGCTGGTAGCGGTGGCCGTCGCGGAGGGCGGGGGCGGAGTCGGCGACGCCGGAGACGCCGTCGATGGAGAAGGAGGTGACCGACTTGGCGGGCACCGTGACGGTCGCGGTGCGCGACTCCCGGTCGATGGCGACCGCGGGCTTGGCGACGAGCGCGTTGCCGGTGGGCGCGGCGGCCGAGGCGGCCTGGGTCGTGACGTAGGGGGTGACCGTCGCGCCGGCGGCGATGCTTCCGAAGCGGGAGAGGTCGAGCACGACGGTCTTCGCCGTCGCGGCGGTGTTGGTGTGCACCACGGTCGCGCCCGAGCCGTCGCCGCGGACGGCGGCGGTGGAGGAGGGGTCGTTCGTGGGCATCAGGTGGTCGCCCTCGTGGACGAACTTGGTGAAGTTGCGGATCGTGTTGAACTTCGAGTTCGTCTCGACGCCGCAGACCGGGGCCTTGGTGGAGTCGCCGCCGGCGTCCGCGACGCGGCGCGCCGACTTCCAGACCTCGGCTCCCGCCTCCTGGTAGGGCTTGCAGTCGAGGTCGATGAAGATCGAGCCCCAGTTGAGGTTCTCGCCCTTCGGGCTCATGTTGTAGAGGTCCTCGACCGGCTGCCAGAGCACCCAGGCCTTCGGCTCGAGCTCGCGCAGGTCGTCGTTGATGCGGCCGGCGATGCCGAGGCCGTTCTCGATGTTGACCGGGTCGTAGCCGGCGACCCAGTTGCCCTCGATCTCGCTCATCCAGAGGTCCTTGTCGGCCTGCTTGGCGAGGTCGCGGACCGCGAGGCGGTCGGAGGTGCCGTAGGTGTGCACGTTCATCCGGTCCACCTCGGCGCGGACGGCGGCGGAGTAGGCGGCCCAGTTCGTCTTGAAGATGCTGGGGTTGGTCTCGTCCATCGCGGCGATGCCGGCGTCGCTCGACGAGGCGTCGAGGGCGGCGGCGACGTCGGGGATCAGGTCGGCCTGGCGGGTCGGGCCCATGTGCATGCCCTCCTGCCGTCCGCCGGTGGGGACGCCGTTGGTGAGCTGCGTGCCCCAGTAGTTGGTGTTCGGCTCGTTGAACGGGTCGAGGGTGTCGAAGTCGATGCCGTACTCGTTCTCCATGTGCGCGGTGACGGTCGCGAGGTACTGGGCGAACTTCGCCTCCGCGGCGGGCTTCAGCTGCTCGCTGGTGGCGTTGAAGCCGCCGGAGACGTAGCCGCTCTCGGTCATGAAGTAGGGGGCGGAGTTGGCGAACGCCTCCCAGTGCGAGATCTGCTTCTCCTCGGCGAGCTTCTCGACCCACCAGCGCTGCGTCTCGTCGCTCGTCCAGTCGTAGGAGGAGGCGTCGCCCGCGTTCCACTTCGCGAGGAGCGCGTCGCGGTCGGCGTAGTTCGTGCTCGTGCCGCCGTAGGTCGCGGCGTCGCCGGCCGGGTTCTGCTTCCACCAGCCCTCGACCGCGCCGCCGGGGCGGAGGTAGTCCTTCACGTCGGAGGCGTTGCCGCCGCCGATGTTGTAGCGGGCGATGTTGAGGTCGAGGCCGTCGTCGCCGAAGACCTTCTGGTAGAGCTCCTCGCGGAGGGCCTCGGGGTAGTTGCCGGTGGCGTTCGCGAACCAGACGAGGCTGGTGCCCCAGCCCTCGAACGACTCGCCCGCCGCGGCGGGGTTGGGGGTGATGCGGAAGGCGTCGGCGGCCTGCGCGGGGGCGGCGGCCGCGGGGAGCGCGAGCAGCGCTCCGGCGGCGAGGGCGGCGCTCGTGGCGAGCGCGGCGATCCGGCCCGCCTTCCGGCGAGTGCGTCTGGCAGTGGACATCGACATCGATGCGTCTCTCTTTCAACTCTGAAAGGGGAGCTGTTCACGTGAACACGCCCGTGGCCTCCGACTGTACATGTTGACGTCAACAGGCGGAAGGGCGGTCGGCGTGCTCGCGACTCCGCAGAAGTTGTCGTACCGGAGCGCCGAGTACGACAACTTTCGCGGAGGCGTGCCCGCTTCCGTCGCGGCCCTGCGCAGAAGTTGTCGTAGTGGGGCGTCGAGTACGACAACTTTTGCGGAGGAGTGGGGAGGAGTAGCGGCGGGGCGGCGCTCAGATCGCGTGCGGGCGCTCCGGGAACGCCTCGGGCTCGCACTGGATGGTGGCGTGGTCGATGCCGTGGTCGTCGTGCAGGACGGCGAGCACTCCGGCGAGGGCCTCGCGGTAGTCGGCGTCGGCGGCGACGACGATGTGGCCGGTCGCGCTCTCCATGCCGGAGGTGATGGTCCAGACGTGCAGGTCGTGCAGCGCGAGCACGCCGGGGACGGCGCGGACGTCGCGCTCGACGGCGGCGAGGTCGACGTGCGCGGGCGCCGACTCCATCAGGATGCCGAGGGCCTGGCGGGTCAGCGACCAGGTGCGCGGCAGGATGAGCAGGCCGATCAGCACGCCGACGATCGGGTCGGCCCAGGCCCAGCCGGTGGTCAGGAGCACGATCGCGGCGAGGATCACGCCGATCGAGCCGAGGGCGTCGCCGAGCACCTCGAGTGAGGCCCCGCGCAGGGTGATGCTCTCCTTCGCGCCGGCCGAGAGCAGGCGCAGGCTGACCAGGTTGACCGCCAGGCCGATGACGGCGGTGATCAGGAGCGGCGCGCCGGGCACCGCGGGCGGCTCGGCGAAGCGGCGGACCGCCTCCACGATGACGAAGCCGGCGACGCCGAAGAGCAGTACGCCGTTGGCGAGCGCGGCGAGCACCTCGAGCCGGTAGGAGCCGTAGGTGCGCGCCTTCGCGGCGGGGCGGGCGGCGAGCGAGATCGCGGCGATCGACATCCCGAGCGCGATCACGTCGGTGCCCATGTGCGCGGCGTCGGAGATCAGCGCGAGCGAGCCGGTGGTGAGGCCGACGACGAACTCGACGACCGCGAAGGCGGCGGTGAGCACGAAGGCGATCACGAGGGGGCGCCGGTGGCGGGCGGCGGCGGAGCCGGCGTGCCCGTGGTCGTGTCCCATGCGACTCCCTGCGCTCCGCTCGCCGCGACGACCGCGGACGTATTGTCGTATGCACACTCTTGCACATATCGGCTCGGATGCGAAGGGTGCCCGCGCCGATCCGCCTGCGACACTGGAGAGGTGTCGTCCTCCCGCTCCCTCCGCACCCTCCGCGGTGTCGTGGCGGCGACGGTGGCGACCCTCACGGCCCTGTTCTCGCACGTCGCAGGTGGCGGCGAACTGCCGGGCCTCCTCGGACTCGCAGTGCCGCTCGTGCTGTCGGTGCCGGTCTGCGTCGCGCTCGCCGGCCGCGGGCTCTCGCTCGCCCGCCTGGCCGCCTCGGTCGGAGTGAGCCAGCTGCTCTTCCACGCGCTCTTCGAGATCGGCGCCGCGGCCGGGCCGACCGGTGCGGCGCACGCCCACGGCGGCCCGATCGACGTCAGCGCCGCGACGGCCCACGCGGGCGGGCACGACTCCTCGATGGGGATCGCGCACCTGCTCGCGGCGGTCGTCACGATCGCGGTCCTGCACCGGGGCGAGGCGCTGCTGATCGCGGTCGCCGCGACGACGGTCCACGCGGCGGCGCGATTCGTGCGGGTGCCGGCCGTCCCGGTCCCCGCGGCGGCGACCGGGCGCCGCTCGTCGTCCGCGCCGCGCGCGATCCTCCCGGTCGTGGCGGACGTGCTCGCGGACGCCGTGCCCCGCCGCGGCCCGCCCGCCGCCCCCGCCTCCTGATCCTCGACGCGCGCTGCGCGTCCTCATCGACCCCTGCCCGCGGGCGGGGTCTGTGCGCGATGCCCCGTCCCTCCGGACCGGCCGCGCGAAGGGAGCCACTGCTGTGGCGCACGCACCGTCCTCCACACCCCTCGGCCACGACGACCACGGCCCCGGCGGCCCCGGCGGTCAAGGCCCCGACGACGACCTCCTCCCGCCCGGGCGGCCGGCCGCCGCTCCGCTCCGCGCGGCGGAGGCGACCCTGCTGCTCGCCGTCCCCGCGGCGGTCGCGATCGCGCTCGCCGGGCTGACGTTCACAGGCGCGTTCTCGACCGAGACGCGCCTGATCGACCCCGGCGAGCTGGTCACCCGCGGCCTGCCGATCGCGCGGGTCGTTCACGACACCGCTGCGTCGCTGACGATCGGCCTGCTCACGGCCGCGACCTTCCTCCTGCCCGGGCAGCGGATCGCGCCCGGGATCGTCTCGTACTCGCAGAACCGGGCGCTGCGCTGGGCGACCTGGTCGGCGGCCGTCTGGGTGGCGTCGGCGCTCGCCGTGCTCGTCTTCACGGCGGCGAACGCGATCGGGCAGCCGCTGGACGCGCCGGGCTTCCGGACCCAGCTCGTCTTCTACGCCACGCAGCTCGAGCTCGGGCAGACCCTCGTGGCGTCCACGGCGTGCGCGACGGCGGTGCTGCTGCTCACCCTCTTCTCCCGTCGGCTCGGCTGGGTGGCGGCGGCGACCGCGATCGCCGTGCTGGCGCTCCTGCCGCTCTCGCTCTCCGGGCACGCGGCCGGCGCGGACGAGCACGCGAACGCGGTGAACAGCCTCGCGGTGCACCTGATCGGAGTGACGGCCTGGGCGGGCGGGCTCGCCGCGGTGATCCTGCTGCGGCGGACCGTCGGCAGCGAGATCGGCACGGTCGTCGCGCGCTACTCGGTGCTGGCCGGCTGGGCGTTCGGAGCGGTCGCCTTCTCCGGGCTCGTCAACGCGTCGCTCCGGATCGAGGGGCTCGAGGACCTCGGCACGCCCTACGGGCAGCTGCTGATCGTGAAGGCCGTCGCGCTGCTCGCGCTCGGCGGCGCGGGGGCCTGGCACCGGCTCCGGCTGATCCCGCGGCTGCGCGCGGACCCGGCCGATCGCCGCGCGTTCACCGCGGTCGCGGTCGGCGAGGTGCTGGTGATGGCGCTGACCATCGGCGTCTCGGTGGCGCTCTCGAACAGCGCGCCACCGGTCTCGCAGGACCCGGTGAGCGGCGACGCGCGCCGCAGCCTGCTCGGCTTCCGCTACCCGCCCGAGGTGACGCCGGAGCGGATGCTCGACCAGTGGCACCTCGACGCGGTGTGGCTCGGGATCGCCGTCGTCGGCGCCGCCCTCTACGTGCACGCGGTGCTGAAGCTCCGGCGCCGCGGCGACGCCTGGCCGCTCGGCCGCACGCTCGCCTGGGTGGCGGGCTGCGCCGCCCTCGCCTACACGACCAGCGGCGGGCCGGGCGTGTACGGGCAGGTGCACTTCAGCACGCACATGATCCAGCACATGCTGCTGATGATGGTCGTGCCGCCGCTGCTGGTGCTCGGCGGGCCGGTGCTGCTCGCGCTGCGGGTGCTGCCGGTGCGCCGCGACGGCGGGCGGGGGCTGCGCGAGTGGATCCTCGCGGTCGTGCACTCGCGCTACCTCGCCGTGCTGTCGAAGGCGCCGGTCGCCGCGGTGCTCTTCGCGGGGAGCCTCGTCGCGTTCTACTACACCGGCTGGTTCGAGTGGGCGATGTTCAGCCACCAGGGCCACGTGCTGATGACCCTGCACTTCCTCGCGACCGGCTACCTCTTCTTCTGGGTCCTGATCGGCGTCGACCCGGGGCCGGACCGCCCGGGGCACGTGCTGCGGCTGCTGGTGATGCTGGCGACGCTGGCCTTCCACGCCTTCTTCGGCCTGGCGATCATGTCGCAGACCACCGTCCTCGCCGCGCCCTGGTGGACGGCGCTCGGGTACACCGACACGGACGCGCTGCTCGCCGATCAGGGTGTCGGCGGCGGGATCGCCTGGTCGGCGGGCGAGATCCCGATGGTGCTGATCGCGCTGGTCGTGGTGTCGCAGTGGGTGCGCTCGGAGGAGCGGACGGCCAAGCGCTACGACCGCCGGGCCGACCGGGACGGCGAGGCCGAGCTCGCGGCGTACAACGCGCGGCTGGACCGGCTCGACCGCCGGGGGTCCTGAGCAGCGGGGCGTCCTGAGCGGCGGGTGTCCTGAGCGGCGGGGCGACCGGCCCCGCCGGCGCGCGTCAGTGGCGCGAGGCGGAGTCCGCGTCCCAGAGGGCCTCGAGCGGGTCGTCGGCGTCCTCACCGGCGAGGAGCTCGGCGTGCCGGCGCTCCGCCTCCTCGGCGGAGATCTCGCCGAGGTCGATCGAGGCGCGCAGGGCCGCGGCCCGGCCGCCCTCGCGGGTGAGGAACGGGTCGGCGGGGGTGGCGTGGCGGACGCCGTCGCGGGCGTCGAACGCGGAGGCGGTGATCCCCGTCACCGCGGGGGAGGAGGCGAGCAGGGCCATCGCGACCCGGTCGGCCGCCTGCCAGGCCGAGGCCGACGAGCCGCGCTCGGCGATGATCGGGCCGTCGGGGGTGCCGATGGTGAGCCGCTCGATGTCCGGCAGGAGGCGGAGGATGCGCGCCGCGGCGTCGAGCGCCTCGGCGGGCACGGAGTCGACGGGTCCGGAGAACAGCGGGGTCCAGTCCTCGATCGGGAGACGGTGCCTCCAGGTGTCCATCCGGGCTCCTTCCGTGATCGTTCACGGCGTCGTCACGACGTGCACGTGCCTGAAGGCTAGAGCGGGCCCCCGCGCGCGTCGACCCCCGGATCGAGGGAGTGCGTTTTCGGGACCACGCCGATCGGGGGCGGCGAGGCCGTCCCTCCGGGCGACCTGTCGAGCTGTGCGGGCGCTGTGCCGCGCGGAGCGCGGGTGGGTGCCTGCGGCGTGATGCCTGGTCGATCCACGTGCCCCGGGGTGACCCCGGAGAGGACGGAGCAGCGCGTGCCCCGTCCGCCTCGCCCGGAGGGGCGGTGCCGCCCAGCCTAGGCTGGAGCGCACGAGGCGGGGGGTCGTCGTGCACGGACGGGACGCGGTGGTCGAGGCGCTCGCGCACGCGTTCCTCGGCGCGGAGTGGACCCCCGCCGGGCTGCGCGCCGCGGCCGCCGACTCCCTCGGCGCCCGCCGCCGCTGGATCGGCCCGCTGGTCACCGCGGTGCTCGTCGCCTTCCCGCATCCGCCGCTCGACGCGCCGCGCGAGCTCGCGCAGGTGGTCGCGGGGCTGCTCCCGGAGCGCGCGCAGCCGGTGGTCGCGCACCTCGCGCCGGTTCCCGCGCGGGCTGTGCCCTCCTCCTCGCCGGTGCCGGCGATCGACGGCCGGGACGACCTCGCGCGGCTGCTCGGGCTCGCGCCGGCGCAGCTGGACGGGTTCGCCGATCTCGGGCAGTGGAACCGCCGGACGCCGCACGGTGCTCCCAACCCCGGCGCTCTCCAGAACTACGACCACGTCTGGCGGCAGCGCCCGGGCCGGGCACCGCGGCTGCTCGAGGTGCCGCGCTCGCGGCTGCGCGCGGTGCAGCGGAGCGTCCTCGACGAGATCGTCGGCCTGGCGCCGGTGCACCCGGCCGCGCACGGCTTCGTCCCGGGCCGCAGCGCGATCACCGGCGCGGCCGTGCACACGGGCTCGGCGATGCTGATCACCCTCGATCTGCAGCGCTTCTTCGCGCAGGTCACCGCGGCGCGGGTCTTCCGGCTGCTGCGCGGCGAGGGGCTGCCCGAGGCGGTCGCCTTCGCGCTGACCGGGCTGTGCACCCACGCGGTGCCGGTCGCCGCGATCCACCGGATGCCCGCGGGCGGCGAGCCGGAGGAGCGGGCCGCGCTGCGCCGCTCCCTCGCCCTCGCGCACCTGCCGCAGGGCGCGCCGACCTCGCCCGCGCTGGCGAACCTAGCGCTGCGCCGCCTCGACGCCCGGCTGACCGGCTATGCGGAGGCGGCCGGCGCCCGCTACACCCGCTACGCCGACGACCTGGCCTTCAGCGGCGGCACCCGCTTCGCCCGGCGGGCGGAGGCCTTCTCCCGCGGGGCCGCGCGGATCGTGGAGGACGCGGGCTACGCCGTGAACCCGCGGAAGACGCGGCTGCGGCCCGCCTCGACGCGGCAGAGCGTGACCGGGATCGTGGTCAATGCGCACCCGGCCGTCCGGCGGGCCGACGTCGACCGGCTGCACGCGATCCTGCACAACTGCGCCGTGCACGGGCCGGCCGGGCAGAACCGGGCGGGGGTGCCCGACTTCCGGGCGCACCTCCTCGGCCGGATCGCCTGGGTGAGCGCGGTGCATCCCGGCCGCGGAGCGAAGCTGAGGGCGGTCTTCGAGCGGATCCCGTGGCCGGAGCCCTCGGGGGCCTCCCCGTCCCTCGATCCCGCGGGGCCGCGCCCGTAGGATTCAGCGGTGCCCGTCACCCTCCCCGCTCCGCGAACGATCGACCCCGCCTCCGTCCCCGCCCTGCGCTGGGGAGTGATCGGCACGGGCATCGCCGACGCCTTCGTCGCGGCGATCCACTCCCGCTCGGTGCAGCGCGCCGTCGCCGTCACCGCGCGGGACGCCGAGAAGACCCGGGCCTTCGCGGACAAGCACGGCATCGCGACGGTGCACGCGACGGTCGAGGAGCTGGTCGCCGACTCCGGGATCGACGCCGTCTACATCGCGACCCCGCACCCGCTGCACCGCGCGCAGGCGCTCGCCGCGCTCGCGGCCGGCAAGCACGTGCTGATCGAGAAGCCGATGGCGATGTCCGCGGACGAGGCGCGCGAGATCACCGACGCGGGCCGCGCCGCCGGCCTGCTGGTGATGGAGGCGATGTGGGCGCGCTACCTGCCCCAGGCCGATGTCATCCGCCAGGTCGTCGAGAGCGGGGTGCTCGGCGAGCTCCGCCTGGTCACCGCCGACTTCGGCTTCTCCGTCCCCGTCGATCCGACCGGGCGGCTCTGGGCGAAGGAGCTCGGCGGCGGCGCGCTGCTGGACGCCGGCGTGTACCCGATCTCGTTCGCGTCCTCGGTGCTCGGCGCGCCCGTCTCGGTCGTCGCCTCCGGGACCGTCGACCCGGGCACGGGCGTCGACGCGAGCGCCGATCTGCTGCTGACCACCGCCTCCGGCGCCCGCGCGCTGCTGTCGACCTCGCTCCAGACCTCACTGCCGGTCGAGGCGATGGTCCTGGGCTCGGAGGGGCGGCTCGCGGTGCACAGCCCGTTCTTCGGCCCGAGCGGCGTGACGCTGACGCTCGGCAGCATGAGCTCGGGGCAGGACTCGGAGGTCTGGAGCGACGAGGGGCCGTGGCCCTACGGCGCGCTGTCCTTCCAGGCGACGGCGTTCGCCTCCTACGTCGCCGCGGGGCTCGTGGAGTCGCCGGTGCACCCGCACCACGAGGTCGTCTCGGTGCTGGCGACGATCGACGAGGCCCGGCGCCAGGTCGCGGCGCAGGCGCAGGCTCAGGCGGCCGCGTCCACCTCGGCCGCGTCTCCCGCTCCGGCTGTCTGATGCGCATCCTCACCTGCCTGCACACGATGGAGGTCGGCGGCAGCCAGATCAACGGGATCGAGCTGGCGGGGCGGATGGCCGCGCTCGGCCACGAGGCGGTGGTCTACGGGCCGGACGGCGATCTGCGCCCGCTGGTCGCGGAGCTCGGGCTGGACTGGGAGGAGGCGCCCGAGAAGGGGCCCCGCCTGTCCGTCCGGAGCATGGCGCGGCTGCGGCGCATCGTGCGCGAGCGGCGGATCGACCTGATCCACGCCTACGAGTGGGCGCCGACGATGGACGCCGCCTTCGGTCCGCACCTGATCGACGGCGTGCCGGTGGTGACCACGGTGCTCTCGCCGGAGGTGCCCGACTTCGTGCCGGCCGCGTTCCCGATGATCGTCGGCGTGGTCGAGCTGCTCGAGGAGGAGTCGCGGCGCCGGCCGACGCTGCACCTGATCGAGCCGCCGGTGGACACCGAGCTGAACGCGCCGGTCGCGGACGCGGCGCGGACGGCGGAGCTGCGGGCGCGCTTCGACGTGCAGGACGACGAGATCGCGATCGTCACGGTGGCGCGGCTGGTGGTCGACCTCAAGCGCGAGGGGATCCTGGCGGCGATCGAGGCGGTCGGCGCGATCGGCGACGAGCACCGCCTGCGCCTGATCGTCGTCGGCGACGGTCCGGTCCGCGGCGAGCTGCAGGCCGCGGCCGACCGGGTGAACGCCGGGCGCTCGCGCGAGCTGGTGACGCTGACCGGGCAGATGCTCGACCCGCGCGACGCCTACGCGGTCGCCGACATCGTGCTCGGCATGGGCAGCAGTGCGCTGCGGGGGATGGCGTTCGCGAAGCCGCTGGTCGTGCAGGGCGAGAAGGCGTTCTGGCGGCTGCTCACGCCCGAGTCGCTGCCGTTCTTCCTCGACGGCGGCTGGTACTCGCTCGGCGACGGCGTCGACGGGCCGGGGCGTCTCGCCGGGATCCTGGCGCCGCTGGCTGCCGATGCGGAGCTGCGGGAGCGGCTCGGCGCGCTCGGGCGCGAGGTGGTCGTCGAGCGCTTCAGCCTCGCGGCGGCGGCGCGCGCCCAGGCGGCGATCTACGCGGAGGCGGTCGCCGCGCGGAGCACGCTGCCGCGGCGGCTGCGGGCGCTCGCCCACCCGGCGATGCGGTACGCGGCGTACCGGCTGCACCCGCTCAAGCGGCGCGTCCTGGGGCTGCTCGGGCGCTGAGTGCGGCGCTCCCCGACAGCTGTTGCCCACGTCGGCGGATCCGTCAAGGGTCTCCTCCTGGCCGCTGAGCGCGTCCTACAGTCCTGTCATCCGGCCGCATCCGGAGACTCCGTCGTCCCGCGACGGCTGCGGGCGCGGCCCCGACGACGGGGAGGACCAGATGTCCAGAGACGATGTGATGCCGGGCCGGTTCGCGCGCTTCGTGAAGTGGGTGCACCGGGCCGACGGCTGGGAGCCGCAGTACCTGCGCGGCCGCGTGCTGGCGAAGACCGACGGTGCGTGGATCGTCGCCGTGAACGGCGAGGAGACCCGCGTGATGAAGAAGGAGTGGAGCGTGTACCGCTGAGACTGCCCGATCGCCGGACGCCGGAGATCCGGGAGACCGGTCCCGGCGCGTTCGTCCTCGAGCTGCGCCGCACCCGCCGCCGGCCGGCCGAGGAGCTCGGCCTGCTGCTCCGCGACCGCGGCCGCTGGATCGCGATCGGCCCGGAGGGCGTGCTCGCCTCCGCGGAGAGCTTCGACGAGGCGCTCGCGACCCTGCAGCCGCCCTGCTGATCGAGCAGGCCGCGGAGAGGGCGCATCGAGATCCGGCGGCGCCGAGAGGTGGGGTCTGCCGGCTTGCCTACCGGGACACGGTGGGTCTCGATACGCCCCTGTCGGGGCTACTCGACCGGCGTGGGGCGTGCAGGCGGTGGTGGGCGTCGCACAACATCAGCTGAGACGGGTGGGCCTCCTCTGTCAGCGGAGAGCACCCCTTCTCAGCTGATGTTGTGCGGAGCTCGCGTCCCTCCATGCTGATCGAGTAGCCCGCGGAGCGGGCGTATCGAGATCCGGCGGCGTCTGGAGTGGGGTCGCCGGGCCCGCCGTGCAGGGGAGGGCGGGTCTCGATGCGCCCCTGTGGGGCTGCTCGACCAGCATGGTCAGGGGCGGCGGCGTCAGCGGTGCTTGCCCGGGGCCTGGACGCCGAGGACGGCGAGGGTCAGGGTGCCGGAGGTGCTCTGCGCGGCGGACGGGGACGACTCCGGGAGCCGCAGGGTGAGGCGGAGGTGATCCGTCGCTCCGATGGCGAAGGCGGGGGAGGCGGGCAGGTCGATGCGGGCCGTGGCGGGGCGGTCGGCCGCGACGGTGGTCGTGGTGCCGGGGCAGGTCGCGGCGTCGGACGACCAGGCCACCGAGCAGCGCTCGAGGGCGAGCTGCAGGCCGTCGGAGGCGCTCGCGCCGACGGTCGTGGCGGCGGACTCGAGCTGCAGGGCGCCCATCGAGACGGTGCCGGCGTTGGTGAGGTCGACGAGGCGCCGGGCCGTGCCGCCGGGCAGCAGATCGGCGACGGGGACCTGCACGGTGGTGACTCCCGTGGCGTCGAACTCCGCGACGACAGTGCCTGCGCCGACCTGAGCGCCGGCGGTCGCGCGGTCGAGGAACAGGGCGGAGGCGGAGGCGCCGGCGCCGAGCACCAGCGCGATCGCCGCGGCGAGGGCGAGCGGTGCGCGGGAGCGGCGGCGGACCGGTGCCGCGCGCCGTCGGCCGGGCGCGCGGGTCGCGGGCGCGCCGCTCACGACCGCACCTCCGCCGGCCGGCGCCAGATGACGACGAGCACGGCGCCGACGACGAGCGCGCCGCCGACCGCGAAGAACGCGAAGCGGGCCTGGGGCTGCGCGAGCGCGATGCTCGGCCAGCCCAGCAGCGGCACGACCGACTCCTCCCGCCAGATCCGCTGATCCGCGATGGTGACGATCCACGGGTCCGCCTGCGGGTTGTTGTCGCCCTTGGTGGTCAGCGCGAGGAGCCCCGGCGACCAGCCGCGCAGCTCGGCGGCCTCGGCCTCGGAGTAGACGAGCGTGACGCGGTGGATCACCCGGCGCTCGGGCACGTCGGGGTCGGTGAAGACGATCACGTCGCCGGCGCGCACCGCGGCCTGGTCGACGGGGAGGGTGACGGCGAGCGAGCCGACGGGCATGTCCGGCGCCATCGAGTTCGAGAGCACGGGCACGAGGCGCACGACGCCGAGGGCGGACGCGACGAAGACGGCGACGCCGGCGATCGCGACGAGCGCGACGACCAGGCCGAGGAGGCGGCGGAGGCCCGTGACGACCGGTCCGCTCGCGACGGGGTTGCTCATGACCGAGCCTCCTTCCGGCGGCGGCCGGTGGCGGCGAGCAGCAGCCCGGCGCCGAGGGCGAGCAGGCCGCCGAGCAGCGCGGCGCCGACGTCGCGGCCGGTGACGGCGAGGCCGTTCCCCGGTCCGCCGGTCCCGAGGGCGCCGTTCCCGGAAGCGCCGTCACCGACTGCGCCCTCGCCGACCGCGCCGTTCCCGGACGGGCCGCCCCCGGGAGCGCCGG
This sequence comes from Rathayibacter sp. PhB152, assembly GCF_003751395.1. NCBI lineage: Bacteria > Bacillati > Actinomycetota > Actinomycetes > Micrococcales > Microbacteriaceae > Rathayibacter > Rathayibacter sp. PhB152. The sequence continues at coordinate 479,227 of NZ_RJUT01000001.1, forward strand.
AGTCGTCGATCGCCCCGGTCTCGCGGACGAGCACGCGCAGGGCGGCCGACGTGCTCTCGAGCGCGTTGCCGGAGCCGGCCGGGAAGCTCACGCGGACCCGCACGCCGACGGTCTCGCCGCGGTCGAGCGCCCGGGACCCGTCGAGCCGGCCGAGCGACGCGGCCGGTCCGGTGCCCATCGGCTCGACGCCCTCGGGGCAGCGGTAGCGCTCGACGGAGCGGCCGTCGGCGACGAGGACGTCGTCGATCGTGAAGGCGGCGGGGCAGAGGTCGACGACCAGCTGGAGCCCGGCGCGCGGGTCGGTGGCGAGCGCGTCGCCGCCGTCGACCGCGAAGGCGATCGAGACCTGGTGCGCCGACGAGCCGACGTTGGTGACCTCGGCGGCCCACTCGGTGGTGTCGCCGGGGGCGAGGCCGGTGAGGGCGGCGGGAGCCGCCAGCTCGCGCACGTCGAGCAGCGCGGCGGGCGGAGCGACCGACGCCGCGGACACCGCGGGCGCGAGGAGGACCGCCGCGAGGACGGCGCCGATCGCGCGCAGGGCTGGCATGGGGCTCCGAAAGGAAGAAAGGAGGGGGAGGATGGGGAGGGGGAGCTCCCGCCCCGGCCGCGCGTGCGGGCGGGCACGGCGCCGGGGCGGGAGCGGTCGGCTACTTCTGGATGCCGGCGCGCTGGATGGCGGCGGCGGTGAAGGTGATCTGCGCGGCGGCGTTCTCGTAGTCGTTGTCGGCCGCGGTGGGCAGCACGAGCTCGATCAGCGTGTTCAGCGAGACGTCGCCGGCGTCCGACGGGAAGGTGCCGGTCGCCGTGGGGGTGAGGCCGAAGTTCGCCGGCGTGAAGTTCGCGGCGTTGGCGACTCCGCCGATGGTCGACAGCTTGCCGCTGCCGGTCGTCGTCGTGGTCCCGGCGCAGGTGTACGGGCCGTTCACCGCGGGGGCGGTCGCGGCGGTCGTCCATGCCACCGTGCAGGTCAGCAGGCGGTAGTTGAGGCCGTCGGTGCCGGTGACGAGCGACTCACCGGGGCCGGCGAGCAGCGGGTCGTCGGTGCCGGCGGTCTCCGAGGTGACGTCCTGGTAGAAGCGCACGGTGGAGACGAGGTCGCCGTCGTTGGTCGCGTTGGGGAGGACGAGGGTCAGCGGGCGCTGGATCGTGTCGCCGGGCGCGATGTCGGTGACGGTGAAGCCGCCGGTGACGTTGATGTCGGTCTGGCCGGCGTCGACGTTGCCGACCGCGGTGCCGGAGTCGGTGAAGACGGCGAAGGCGCCGGCGCCGGCGAGGGCGCCCGCGGCGAGGAGGACACCGCCGGTGAGGGCGATCCTCTTCCAGGGGGCGCGCTTGCGGGAGTCGTTCTCGGTGGAGGCTGTGGCGGTCATGACGGTTCCTTTCAGATGGGTGCCCGGTGCGGGCCTGGTCTCCCTCACGCGGGCGTGTGCAGGACGGGTGGGAGGGTTCGTGGGGCGAGGCGGCCGCGGCATCAGCAGCCCCTCGCGGTGGCGACGGCCGGCTGCGCGACGGCGGTCGAGGGGGCCGACGCGACACCGAGCCAGCGCTGCAGGTCGGGTCGGACCCGCCACTGGTAGCTGCGGCCCTCGCCGAGTCGGTCGTCGGTGAAGGAGGTGGCGCTCGCCGCGGGCGTCGCGACGACGGTCCAGGCGCCGGGCGTCGCTCCGGCCAGGCGGCGCTCGAGGGTCCAGCCGGTGGCGCCGGGCGCGGCGGACCAGCTCACGAGCGTGCTCGGACGGTTCGCGGTGCAGCTCGCGACGGGGGTGGCGACGACGGAGGAGCGGGTCCAGGCGCCGAGGCCGATCGCTCCGCTCGTCGTGTCGGTGTCGGTGAAGCCGCGGGGGACCAGCGGTGCCGGGTCGACGAAGACCGTGATCGTGCTGCTCGCGGTGAGCGCGCCGTCGCTCGCGGTGTAGGCGATCGGCACGGTGCCGGTGAAGGCCGCGGCGGGCGTGTAGCTGCAGGTCGCGCCCGTGCAGGAGAAGGTGCCGCTGCTCGCGGTGCCGACGGCGCTCAGGGTCAGCGTGGTGCCGGCGTCCTCGTCGGTGTCGTTGGCGAGCGGCGAGACGGTGACGGCGGGGCCGCCGGCGGTCGCGACGGCGCGGTCCGGGCGGGCGATCGGCGCGTGGTTGAGGGCGGTCACGGTGATCGTGACGCGGACGTTCCAGGTGCCGTAGGTGCCCGAGAGCGCGTAGTCGAAGACGTCGGTGCCGACGAAGGCGGCGATCGGGCGGTAGGTGCACTGCCCGCGGGTGGCGCCGCTGTCGACGCAGGTGACCGAGCCGAAGACGGGGGTCGCGGGGGCGGGGGTGGCGGCGCCTCCGACGACCTTGGGGGTCGCCGAGAGCTGGGCCCGGGAGAAGGTCGCGCCGGTCGCCGCGGCGCCGTCGTTGGCGAGGACGTCGACGACGACCGAGCCGCCCTGCACGACCGTCGCCGCGTCGGGCAGCGGGTCGGGGATCACCGAGATCGTGACGGAGGCGGTGCGGGTGATCGCGGAGCCGGTCGGCGGGGTCGCGGTGGCGGTCGCGGTGTTCGAGATCGTGCCGGCCGTCACGTCCGCCGCGGTGGTCGTGTAGGTGGCGGTGGCGGTGACGACCTGGCCGGGGGTGAGCCGGCCGGCGGTGCCGGGCCAGGTGAAGGCGAGGGCGGAGAGGCCGGACTTGGGGTCGGTGATCCCGACGCTCGTCAGGGTCGTGTTGCCGGTGTTGGTGGCGCGGAAGGTGTAAGTGACGACGGTGCCGGCGGTGCTGATGAAGGCCGGGTTCGCGGTCTTGGTGAAGGCGAGGTCGGCGGCGCGGGTGAGCGTGATCGTCCGGGTGGCCGTGGTGGTGACCGCGGCGCCGGTGGGCGGGGTGCCCGTCGCGGTGGCCGTGTTGACGACCGAGCCGGCGTCGACGTCGGCCTGGGTGAGCGTGTAGGTCGCGGTCGCGGTGACCTGCTGGCCGATGCCGAGCTGGCCCGCGGTGCCGGGCCAGGGTCCGTAGACCACGGTCGCCTTGGGGTCGGCGATCGCGACGGACGTCAGCGGCACGTTGCCGGAGTTCGTGAGGGAGAAGGAGTAGGTGATCGTCGAGCCGACCGCGGCGGCGCCGTTGAGCGCGCCGGTCTTGGTGAGCGCGAGGGCCGGCGCGTAGCGGATGGGCGTGGTGGTGCTCGAGCTCGCCGTGACGGTCGTGGGGCTGGCCGCGAGGGTGCGGCCGGTGACCGTCGCCGTGTTGGGGATCGCGGTGCCGCTGTTGATGTCGGCCTGGGTCACCGTGTACGCGGCGGAGGTGAAGACGGCCTGCGCGCCGGGGGCGAGGGCGGCGCTCGCCGGGGTGATGGAGGCGACCTTCGTGTCGGTGACGGCGACGTTCTGCAGCGAGACGTTGCCGGTGTTGGTGGCGCGGAAGGTGTAGACGATCTGCTCGCCGACGTCGGCCTGCGCGTTGCCGTTGGTGTCGGTCAGGGCGCCGGACTTGACCAGGGTGATCGCGGGGGCGGGGGCGGTGATGGGGGCGGTGACGGTCGAGCTGTTGCTCGTGAGCGTGGTCGTGCCGCTGAGCGCCGTGGCAGTCGCGGTGTTCACGAAGGTGGTGGCGAGAGCCTCCGCCGCGGTCACCCGATGGGTCGCTGTGCAGGTGACGGACGCGAGTGGCGCCAGCGTCGTGGCGGGGCAGGACATCCCGGTCGCGCCGGGATCGGCCACCGCGACGTTCGAGACGGACGCGAGCGACGAGGTGTTGGTGACGACGAACTGGTAGGGGATCGTCGAGCCCTCGCCGTAGCTCGCCGGCTGCGCGGTGGTGCGGTCGATCTGCTTGATCAGGCTGAGAGCGCCGAGATCGTTGATCGTCGAGACCTTCACGTTGCGGATGAGGTGCGTGTCGCTCGACCCGCCCGTCGACGCGGTGAAGCCGAGCTTGAAGGTGGCGGGAGCGTCCGTCGTCATCGTGAACGCCAGGAGCGGGGTGAGGCTCGCAGCGTCCATGCCGGCCGAGTTGCCCCAGTAGACGGTGACCAGGGGACGCACGGCCGGCGAGACGGTGATGCGGACGGTACGGCCGTACGCGGTCGTCGGATTCTGCGCGTCGGCGAGGACGAGCGTCGTGCGCACGGGACCGAGCAGAGGCGCCGGCGCATTGGCGATGTAGCAGTAGTTCGCCCGGTCCTGCCCCGGGCCGCGAGCGACGATGCGATTCGCCTGCTGCCCGGGCGGCGCAGGACTGGCGGGGCAGCCGGTGCCGAGTCCGCCGACCTGGGCCGCCGTGTTCGAGAAGTTGCCGAAGGCATCGAGCCCGATGCCGAGGTAGCCGCCGTTGACGCCGTTCGCCGCGGTGGCACCGGACGTGTTCTGCCCGTAGCCGAGCGCTCCGCCGGCGGCACCCGCCGCGGTCAGGGTCTTCGAGCCGTCGGTGAGGAAGAAGCCGATCCCGTCCGCACCGGTGCCGAGGCCGACCGTCCCGTACTGGTACTGGTCGAACTGCACGTCGAGCCCGCCGGTCGCCGGGATGGGCCGGTTGAAGACGGCGCCGCCCTTCAGATTGGTGCGGTTGTCAGTGAGCTGGAGGAACCCCAGGGCGGAGGACGCGAGCGGGGCGCCGGTGCGGTTCGCGCAGACGCCGAGGTTGGAGGAACCCGAGGGGGGCGCGGCGGTCGCCTTGGTGAGACAGGCCTGATCGAGGGCCTGCCAGGCGGGGTCGGGGACGCTCGTGGTGCCGAAGGACTCCTGCACGAGGACGGTCCCCGCCTCAGCGCGCGGCGCGGGCAGCACGACGAGCACGGCCGAGACCAGGACGAGGATCAGCGTCAGCGCGAGCGAGCGGTGCGGGGCGTGCGGGGTCGGGCGACGGTGGCGGGCGAGCGCGCGCACTTCCGTCATGATCCGATCCCTCCGGGCTGCTCCGGCGGGCGGTCCGGGTGGAGCAGGCATCAAGATACGTTTCGGGTCGACGCGTCTTGCCCCCCGGACTGGGCACGCGCAGGCCCAATCCAGCGACGTGCTCTCAGGCGGCGTGCAGGGTGCGCTCAGCGGGGAGTGGTTGCCGGTGGCGACGCACGGCGGCGGCGGCGCGCGGGCTGGGCGACGGGCGCACTGCGAGCGGGCGCGGATGGTGGCGGCGGACCGCGGGATCAGCGTGTCGTCGCGGTCACCGCGGGGGAGCGGCGGGGGACGGGCCGCGACAGCGGGCGGCGGGCGAGGCGGTGGCGCTCCGGTGCGGAGCGGCGGGCGCAGGCCCCGGCACTGGCGGGGATGCGCAGACGACTGGCGCGACGGCGCGGTCGGCCCGGGCGGGGCGCGCGCCGCGCATCCGTCATCCTGCGCCGATGCGGGGTCTCGATACGCGCTGCGCGCTACTCGACCAGCATGTCTGCCGGTGCGCTTCATGCTGATCGAGTAGCCCGCGCAGCGGGCGTATCGAGATCCGCCCCCTGCAACAGCCGTGCGCCTACCCGCGCCGCCGGATCCGCCAGGGCAGCGCCAGCCAGATGCCGGCGATCAGCACCGCCGTGATCGACGCCATCGTGATCGCCAGCGGCCGCGTCGTGACGACGTCGAAGATCAGCAGCACCGTCCCCACGAGCACCAGCGCCACCGCCATCAGCGTCAGCCGCAGCAGGACGTCGGCCGCGCGCACCAGCGTCCGCTTCGCCCGGCGGCGGAACAGCTCGCGGTGCAGGCTGACCGGCGCGAGCCCGAGCAGGGTCGCGAGCACCGAGCCGCTGATCAGCACCAGGTAGACGTTGGTCTGGAAGAGGTCGAGGTCCTCGAAGCGCTGCTGGAAGGCGATCGCCAGCAGGAACCCGGTGAGGATCTGCGTCCCGGTCTGGATGACCCGCAGCTCCTGCAGGATCTCGCTCCAGTTGCGGTCGAGCCGCTCGTTCTCGGTCTCGTCGCGGCCGTCGCCGGGCAGGTCGTCGCGCGGGTCGGCGGCGGGGTCCGGCTGCGGATCCGAGCGCGGGTCGGCGGGGGTGGGCGGCACCCTCCCATTGTGCCCGGCGACGTCCGTTCACCCCGCGTTCGTCCGAGCGCGGCCCTCGGCACTGGCGAGACGGGCGCCGGCGAGGCACCCTGGTCGCATGACGAGGCGGTGGTGGCTCTCCCTGGCGGCGGTCGCCGCGATTGGTCTCGCGGTCGGCGGGGCGACCCTGTTCAGCTGGACGATCAGCGAGACGCCGTTCGACCGCCCCGACCCGGGCTTCGACCGGCTGACCGCGCAGCTCGCGAGCGTCCCCGGAGTCGAGGTGCGGGAGTCCGCCCGCTGGGTCGAGGCGCCGGTCTTCCTCGACCCGACGTCCCGCCTCGTCCTCGACGTCGACGAGGCGAGCCTCCCCGCGGTGCTCGAGACCGCCTGCTCCACCGAGTACGCCGACCACGTCGCCTGGACGTTCCGCGTGCTGACCGACGGCGGCAACGCGGTCTCCGTGCACGGCCCGTGGGAGGGCCCCGGAGGCGCGAGCCGCTGCCCCGAGCTCGACGTCGATCCCGCCGGCCTGCTCGGCCCCCTCGACGACGTCGTCAGCGGACTCGAGCTGCAAGCCGCCGTCTGGGACGGCACCGACGGCCGGACCGGCCGGTTCTCCCTCCTGGCGATCGAGGACCCCGAGGCCCCCGACGCCCTCCTGCCGCTCGTCGCCCACGCCGAGGACCTCCGTGCGGCGGCCGGGGTCGCCGGTGACCGCCCGATCGAGATCAGCGGCTCCCGGATCAGCGCGCTGGTCCGGTCCGGGGAGCAGGAGCGCTACGCCGCCCTGCTCGCCGAGCTGCTGGAGCGGCGCGGCGTGACGGGCTTCTTCGACAGCAGCGACGGCACGCAGACGGACGGCGTCGACAAGGTCCAGGTCACCGCCCCCGAGAGCGAGCACGCCGCCGTCGAGGAGGCGCTGCGCGAGTCCGGGCTGTCCATCGCGGACCTGCCGGTGCGGTTCCTGCCCGAGTCCTGAGCGCGGATCCCTCAGCGTGCGCCGCTACAGGTGCAGCAGGCTCCAGTCGATGATGACCGCGAGCGCGGTGAACAGCGCCGCGACCGCCCCGACCGCCTTGCCGGCCCGGTCGAGGTCGCTGCGGGGGCCGGGCCGCATGTCGGCGACGACGCGCAGCAGCGCCCCGAGCAGCGCGATCACGGTGACGGCCAGTATCCAGACCTTCAGCGAGACGTGCGAGTCGACGTCGAGGAGGGTGAGGGTCACCACCGGCACGAGCACGGCGAGGACCGACACGACGACCAGCAGGACGCCGCGCCGCGTGAGATCGGTGGGGCCGTAGGAGCCCTGGCTCAGCCAGGCGCGGAGCGGGCGGCGGGAGGCGGGGTCGGCGGTCTCGGCGCTCTCGGTCTTCGAGGTCTCGGTCGCGGTGATAGCGGCGGTCCCCGTCGCGGCGGTCTCGGTCTCCGCGGTCTCGGTCTCGCCGGCCTCGGTCGCGGCGGAGGCCTGGGGTGCGCTCGTGCTCACGGGCGGGCTCCTGAAGTGGATGCGGGAGTGGCGCTGCCGCGGACGCAGAGGGGATCGGTCGAGTCTGACGCCGCCCGGCCGCCGGCGGAAGAGCCGCTTGCGGACGTGTCCGGAAGCGGACAGGGGGGTCGACTCAGGCGCTGGTCACGGCCGGAACACTGGCCAGGTACTCCTCGGAGGCGACCTCGGTCCGGAACTCGAGGATCTCGACGGAGTGAGCCCGGAGAGCGCCGAGCACGTCCTCGGGCGTCACGTAGAAGAACTCCCGCCGGAGATTCACGCGATTGACGCGCTTCTCGGAGAACGTCTGGTGGAGCATCGTCTCGATCCCGACCGCATCGTCAGCGAAGAACAGCGCGTGGACATCGAATCGGAAAGGCACGGAGGCGTCGCCGAGCTCGTTCACGCGGTCCATGGGCTCGAGGCGTCTGGTCATTCCGATCTTCACCATGTGGTCCCCGAACGCTCCTCTGTTCGAGATGACGTAGACGTATCCCGCGCGGATGTTCGCAGCACGGTAATCCACGTCGTGCAGTGCCCGATCGACATCGGCGATCCTGGCGCGGAGCCTTTCCGCGCCTTCCAGATCGCCGTTCGCCTCCAGCGCGGTGAGAGTGGCCGTGTAGTGCGCCTTCTCCTTGTCCAGCCGCTCGTGCTCGCGCGCCAATTCCTGCTCCGCCTTGCGCTGCTCGCGGAGTTCCTCTCTCCGGGCGCGTTCCATCTCCTTCTCCCGCTGCAGCGCCTGGAGATGCTGATTCGCCAGCTGGATCTCCGTGAGCCTGAGGTGGTGGTACTCGGGGTCGATGGTGAGCGAGATCATCGATCCCTGACGCTCGATCATCTCCGCGGCCTTGCTCAGCCGCGCCTGCGCGACCGCGAGGTTGCCCGCGCGGACCGTCTTCACGCAGTTCTCCGCCTCCGCGTTGTAGGCCCTCAAGAGGATCTTCGTCATGTCGCTGACGAACCGCTTCCCCTGGGCCTGGGAGTTGTTGAAGGTGAATCCACTCGCCGCTCGCGCAGCGTTCTTGTCTCTGATCGCCGTCTTGATCCGGGAGCGGACCACCTCGAGTCGCGTGGCAAGATCTGCCGAGGCCTCAGCAGGGTGCTCGTAGTCGTAGAGTCCGAGCTCCTGGATGTCGATCGTCTGCCGGACGCCGATGATCTGGTTCTCCAGATCCTCGAACTCCCGGCGCCGACGAGCGACGTGCGTCTCGATCTCCTCGAGGACCGTGCGAGACGCCGCTGCACGGGCCTCTTCCTGAGCTGTGCGCGCCGCGATGTCGCTCTTCCACCTGGACTGCTCCTCGGCGATCTCGGCACGTCGACGGACCTTCTCCGCATCGAGTTCCGTCAGCTCGAGCAGCCCATAGCGCTCCTGCGCGCGCTCGAGTTCGGCGACGCGCGCCGCGAGCTCTCGCGCAGCCTTCCTCGCGCCGAAGAACGGGATGCCGGGAGTGCTCTCTGCCGTGGAGGCCGCGATCGACTCGCGCCCGTTCTCTCTCACGCTCTGCTCGGCGAGACGGCTCTCTCGGCGAGAGGGTGAAGAAGGACTCGCCATTGCTTCGGCAGGGGCGACGGGATGGGTGTGCTCGGTCCAGGCAGTGCCGTCCCAGTATCGGAGGAGCGAGGGGTCGGCGGGGTCGGGATACCAGCTGGCGGCGGCGGTCATAAGTCCGAGCGTAAGGGGACGAGAACTCCATGTCCGATGCTTGTGCGACTATCAGGTCATGCCCGGCTCACTCCATTCCCACATCGTCGAAGGATCGCGTCTCCGAGTGGAGGTGATCTCGGACCAGGGAGCGAAGCTCTCCCTTGTCGGCGAGTACACCGACCTCGAGCCGAGTGTCGAGAGTGGCGGCGTTCTCGAAAGCAATCCCGCACTCCGCAGCAACATGTGGGCCTTCGCCAAGACCTGGCATGCTGCGCGGACCGCCTCCAATCTGGACGCACTCGGCATCGCCGATCCGGCGGAGCAGAAGGCTGCCCTGAAGATGCTGGACATCGAGCGGAAGACCGCGCAGAAGCGTGCGGACGAGTACGCGAAGACGGCGCAGTGGATCGCCGATGTCGCCGACGACGTCTCGCTTCTGACCGTGGAGCACGGCTGGTGCTCGTCCTGCTTCTTCCACACGGAGCACCGGAAGTCGAATCGTCCCGCGGGCCAGCTCCCGGTCTACGTCTGCCAGGGCTGCGGTTCTCCGACTCTCCCGTGCATGGCGCCTGGCTGCGTCAACCTGGCGGTGCGGGATCGTGGAGCCGTCCGCATCCCGCAGTTCTGCGCTGAGCACAAGCGCGAGATCCCGGGATTCGAGAAGGCCCAGGGCTCCTTCGGGGAGCTCCACGACTACGAGGACTTCCTGAAGTACGAGAAGCCCGATCTCGATGCCATCTCGAGGATCGCGGTGGGAAGCGTCGTCGCCCTCGGCGTCGCCGCTCCGCTCGCTCTCGTCGCCGCACCCGCGATCGGAGGAGCGCTGGGCTCGCTCGGAGTGTTCGGCGGCCTGTCCGGTGCCGCCGCGAGCTCTCACGGGCTGGCGCTGCTGGGCGGGGGCACGCTCGCCGCCGGTGGACTCGGAATGGCCGGTGGTACGGCGGTCGTCACCGCAGTCGGCGCGGCTGTCGGCGGCGCCCTGGGTGCCTCCGTCGCGAACGCCTACCTCCGCGAGGACAAGTCGTTCCGGATCGAGCTGCTCCGGCCCGGTACGGGCGGAGTACCGGTGATCGTCGCGAACGGATTCCTCACCGACGGCACGCGCGAGAAGTGGGGAGGGTGGAAGGCGATCGTCGATGCGCGCTACCCGGATTCTCCCGTCTACCGCGTCCATTGGGGCTCGAAGGAGCTCGCTGATCTCGGTGACCTCGTGACAGGGGTCGCCGGCAAGGCCGGTGGTGTCGGGTTCGTCAAGGCTGCCGCAGCGATCGGCACCAAGGCGGGCGCGAAGTTCCTGGGGAACGTCGTCGGTCCGGCGTTCATCGCCGCCGATCTCCTCAAGAACCCCTGGCATGTCGCGAAGAGCCGGGCGGACAAGACCGGTGTCATCGTCGGAGACCTCCTCGCCCGGACTGAGGCCGAGTCCTACGTGCTCATCGGGCACAGCCTCGGAGCGCGGCTGCTGGTCGTCGCCGCCGAGGCGCTAGGGACCAAGCCGGGAGGACCGCGCATCGAGGCCGCCCATCTCCTCGGCGCCGCCATCGGGGCGAAGAGCGACTGGGGCTCCCTGACCGCAGCGGTCGACGAGGCGGTCTACTGCTACCACTCGCTGAACGACGCTGTGCTCAAGTACGTCTACCGGACCGCACAGGGCGGCGAGACGGCCGCAGGGCTCGTCGGCTTCAGCCCGGTGTCGAGCAAGCTGCAGAACATCGACGTCTCCGACGCCGTCAAGACGCACTTCGACTACCAGAGCGAGGTCCTGCTCCGCGCTGCCCGGTGACAGCGCGGGACGTCGGCCGACTCGCCGTCGTCCCGACCTCGCCGCGAGCCCCGTCCCCGTGCGCGGCACCGCCGACTCGCCCGAGAAGGCTCGTTCTCGGGGGTGGGTACGAGCCTTCTCGGGCGACTCAGCGGCGGGGAGGGGCTAGGCGGGCGGCGCGGGCGCGTCCAGCGCCAGCGCCCGGCCGCGGCGGAGCCGCGCGCGCAGGGCGTCGGCGCCGGGCTGCGGCGCCCGCCCCGTCAGGTGGACGAGGTCGTCGAACGGTCCGTCGATCGACTCCGCGACGAGGAACGCGGCGAGGTGGACGTAGGAGGACGCCCCCGCGATCCGCTCGTTGGACGCGTCCTCGAAGAAGGTCACCGGCCCCTGCTGCGCGAGGGCGCGGACCTGGACGGCCGCGGCCTCCCGCTCGGCTCCGGTGAGCAGCGCGACCTCGGCGACGACCGCCGTGCGGTGCGTCCGCCGCGGCGGCGGGACCGCCTCGTCGAGCACGGTCCGATAGACGGCGATCGTCGCCTCGGCGATGCCGTCCCAGGTGGTGGGGATCGTGCCGGACAGCGCCCGCAGCTCGGAGCGCAGCGCCTCGTCCTCGAGGCCGCGGCGGATGGCCGCGGCGATCGAGGCGTCGTCGTGGGGATCGAACCTGGCGGCGTCGATCGGCACGAGGTCGATCAGGGACGAGTTGTCGGACACGACGGCCGGCGCACCGCTGACGAGCGCCTCGGCGACGGGCAGCCCGTAGCCCTCGTAGAAGGAGGGGAACACGAACAGCTCCGTGCTCCGGTACAGCGCCGCGAGGGTCTCGGACTCGACGTACCCGGTGAGGAGCACGTCGTCCTCGATCCCCAGCTCGGCCGCCATCGTCCGGTAGTGGTGCCGGGTCGGAGCATCGAGGCGGCAGACGACGCAGAGCTGGTGCGCCCGCCGGGTGTCGCTCGGCAGCAGCGCGTAGGCGCGCAGGAGTCCCGAGATGTTCTTCCGCAGATCGCTGCCGCCCGTGTACATCAGGAAGCCCGCGCGGAGCCCCTCGGCGTCGGCCGCCGCGCGCTCCCAGGCGGTCTCGGCGGGGACGTCGGAGGCGAAGTGCTCCTCGACGGCGATCCCCGTCACGACGACGCGGTCGGGGTCCAGCCCGAGGCGCTCGATCGCCTCGTCCGCCGCCGCCTGCGAGATGCACAGCACGCGATCCGCCTGGCGCACCAGCTCCACGTGCGCCAGGTAGCGCGCCCGGGCCGACGGCAGGCGGAGGTACTCGTCGTCGAACACGAACGGGATGATGTCGAAGAGCGACACGACGTACGGGACGCGTCGCGGGTTCAGGATCCGGAACGGGTCGTGAGAGGTGTCGAAGGGCGACGGGATGTGCCAGAGCCGTGCGTCCGGCAGCTCGCCGGGCTCCGTCGTCACGACGCGACCGGACTCCTGCAGCCCGGCCGGCAGCGGGGGAGTGCCCGCGCCCGGGGCGAGCACGAACGCCTCGACGACTCCCGGCTCGAGCGCCTCGATCGCGGCGAAGAGGCCCCGGGTGTAGACCGCGATCCCGCGCTCGGAGTGCAGCGGATCCTGCGTCGGGGTCAGGTCGACGAAGACGCCGCTGCTCACCGGCCCGCCCCGTCGTCCGTCGCCGCGGACGAGACCGCGCGCCCGAGGAGGGCGATGGAGTCGATGAGGGCCCGGTGGACCTCGGTGCTCTCGCGCGCGGTCGACGTGATCAGGTCCTCGAGGTGCCGTGCGCTCCCCTCGGTCGCCTCGGTGATCTCGGACAGCCGAGCGCTCCGACGGTCGTCGCCGGCCTCGATCTCGGCGATCCGGCCCTGCAGCGCCTCGACGGCGGTGGTCACCTCGGCGAGCTGACGCGTCACCTGGGCGAGCTGGTCGAGGACCAGCCGGGAGCGGGCCTCCTCCGCCTCGTCCCGGGACGCGCGCTCCTCCTCGGCCCGCTGCGAGCTCGGCCGGCTCGCGACGTCGTAGAGGCGGCCGAGGCCGCGTCCGACGAGCCGGCGGCCGCGGCCCAGGCCCCTGCCCAGGGGCGACCCGGGGTCCGGGCGTCCCGCGGTCATCGTCCGCTCCGGTCGTGGGGTCGCGGGGACCGGTCGGTCGCGCGGCCGTCCCGATGCGGGAGGCGGTGCTCCCGGTCCGGAGAGCAGCGGTTCTGGTTCGGAGAGGAGGACATCGTCGGGGTCACGGTTCTCGCAGTCTGGTCGGGCTGGTGGTGCACGCCGACGAGCGGCGCCCGGTCTGCGCTCACGTGGGACGACGGAGCGCCCACTTTTCGCGCCGGAACATCCTCACACGATCCGGGTGCGAGAAGCTGGGCGGTCCGTCATCGACGTCGGCGTCAGCGGGACACGATCCGCGCCGCGCAGGCCCCGATCAGCGCCCGCAGGCCCCGATCAGCCCCTGCTGGACCAGATCGCCCGGCCGTCCCGCGAGTAGAGCACGAGGTTGCCGTCGTTCTGCATGACCATCCTCGCGCCGGGGTTCCCGCCGGTGTTCGTCGCCCACCGGGAGGAGCCGGACGTGGTGTAGACGACGGCGTTGCCGTCCGACTGCATCTCGAGGCGGTTGCCCGCCCCCGTGGTGCCGGTCGCCCAGCGGGGGGTGCCGCGGGTGACGACCACGAGGTTGCCGTCGGTCTGCATGACCGCCTCGCTGGTCCCGTCGTTCGAGCGCAGCTTCTGGCCGGCGGTCAGGCGGCTGCCGGCGGCCAGCGTGTCGCCGCTCGCGGGCTTCGGGGCGGAGTCGCTCGCCCACAGGGCGCGGCCCGAGGTGGAGTAGACGACGAGGTTGCCGTCGTTCTGCATGACCAGCCGCGCACCCGGCTGTCCCGCGGTCTCGGAGGCCCAGACCGCCCGGCCGGAGGCCGTGTAGACGACGGCGTTGCCGTCCGTCTGCATCACGAGGCGGTCGCCGTCCGGCTGCGTGCCCGCCGCCCAGCGCACGCCGGTGCGCGAGTAGACCGCGAGGTTGCCGTCGCCCTGCATCGCCGCCCGGGAGGCTCCGTCGGCGGAGGTCAGCTGCTGGCCCCTGCGCAGTTCGCCTCCGGCGGTGAGGACGTCGCGGCTGGTGCTGCTCCCGCCCTGGTACTGCACGGAGGAGCAGCCGAGGTCCTTCGAGCCCGGGCCGCGGGAGTCGCCCGTGCCGACCCAGCGGTTCCAGTCGACGGAGGCGGCGCTCGCGCAGACCGTGTAGGTGCCGGTCGCCGAGGCGGGGGCCGTGGCCGTGTAGCCGTGGCGGCGGCCGGCCGCCGGGTAGTCCCGGGCGGAGATGTCGCCGCGGTCGCCGTCGGCGGTCACGGTGCGCACGGTGCGCGACCCGTTGGGAGCGGTGATCGTGACGGTGACGCGGAGCGCGGCCTGCTGCGTGGTCGGGTCGACGGTCCAGCCGTTGGCGGTGAGGGTGTTGTTGGAGATCTGCGGTCCGTCGACCTGGCCGACCGGCGCGATGCCCGCGTTGGCGAGGGTGCCCGCGGGGTTCCACTCGCTGAAGAGGAACCAGAAGTTGATGTTGCCGTACGTCGCGCAGGAGGCGTCGCCCTGCCCGGTCAGCGCGTAGCGGTTGGGCTGGTACGGCGTGTAGTAGTAGAGGTCCGAGGTGGCCTGGTTGCGCACGGTGACGGGCGAGGAGCCGCAGCGGGACTCGGGGTAGTAGGCGATGGACGGCGTCCGGCCGGGCGCGTACGTCGTGAAGTTCGAGCCGGATCCGGGCGGGTTCGCGTAGCGCTTGAACTGGCGCGCCGCGCTGTACACCTGGGTGAAGAAGCCGGCCGAGCCCGGGTCGCAGGCGGCGGTGTCGGGGCAGTTGAACCCGGTCGCCTTGTTGTAGTCGTTCGCGGTCGGCGTCGTCGTGGTGACGAGGCTGCGCTCCTTCTGCACCAGCACGACGAGCACCAGCGGATTGATGCCGCAGGCCGCGCCGACGCGGGTGAAGATCGACGCCGCGCTCTCGTTCGCCGCTCCGGCGTAGGCGCTGCACATCGCGTCCGCGGGCTTGGAGCTCGTGCGCTGCGAGAAGTTCTTCAGGCAGGGGACGTCCACACCGGTCGTGCAGCTGCTCCCCTTGTCGTTCAGCAGGTTCTGCACCTGCTGGGTCGTCATCGCGTCGCTGTCGAAGAAGTTCGCGTCGCTCACGATGAAGTCGGCGCGGAAGCTCTTCGTCTGGCTCTCGCTGTAGACCTGGGTCGACTGCGGCGGCAGCCCCTGGTCGGCACGGTCGAGCGACGGATCGAGTGCCCCCGTCTCGACCGACTGGGTCGACTGCGTCGAGGTCGTCGCGTCGTCCGCGGCGGTGGCCGCGGTGACGGGGACGAGGGCCCCTCCGACCCCGACGGCGGCGGCGAGCAGCGCGGTGAGCAGGCGGGACGAGCGTCGATGATTCCCCATGGTGGTGCAGCCTACAAGCGGCCTGCGCCCCCGGCAGGGCCGCCCGACGCCCCCCGTCCGGCGGGCACGCGCCCCCTCACCCCTGTCCTGTCGCGAAGTGCCGCACGACCGGGCGGGTCCGCCCGTTACCCGGAGCGACGGCGAGGTGTCCGGCCTGCCCCCAACCGCGCAGCCTCCCGCTGTCCGCGCAGCTGATCGGCGCGCACGGCGACGACCTCGCGACCCTCGGCGCAGCCCGGCTGCTGGCGGCCGAGGGCCTGGTGCCGCAGACGCTGCGGGCGCCCGAGACGGCCTGACACGCGGTCCCGACAGGCTGGGGAACGAGAAAACCCGGCCCCAGAGGGGCCGGGTGGTATCCGGAAAGCGTAGCCAGGGAGCCCGCGACGCACAGCGCGAGCACCACGGCTGGCGCCGATCGACCGCTCGCGAGAACCGGCACATCCACTCGGGGAGGAGCCGCGCCTCACCCGCGTCGCTTCACCATCCGCCAATTCACCAGCTCCACGCCCGCGCGCACCGGGTGCTGCTCGGCGACCGCGACGAAGCCGTGGTGCTCGAAGAAGGGGCGCGCGGTGATGCTCACGTCGGCCGACAGCTCCGGTGCAGCCGGCGCCTGCGACTCCGCCTCGGCGAGCAGGCGGGTCGCGACGCCGCGGCGGAGGAAGCGCGGGGCGACGAACATCATGTCGATGTACCCGGTGGCGCTGACGTCCGAGAAGCCGGCGAGCTCGCCGTCGATGATCGCGACGAAGGCGTTCCGCGCCAGCATGGCGGAATGCCAGGTCGGCACGTCGCGCTCGCCGGCCCAGGCGCGGATCTGCTCGGGGGAGTAGTCGGCGGCGGCCGTCTCGGTGACGGCGGCGAGGAAGACGGCCAGGGTTCCGGCGGCGTCGGACGCGGCGTAGGGGCGGATCGCGATCGGAGGCACCTCGACACCCTCCGCGCGAGATGCCACTTATGAGCTCGACACGCCGACGAACGCCGTCATAAGTGGCATCTCGCGGAGGGGGGGGTCAGCGTCCCAGCACCCGCGCGTACACGCGGAGGTAGTCGTCGACCATCCGCTCGACGGCCAAGCGGCGGACGGCCGTCTCGCGGACCCGCGCGCGGTCGAGCCGGCGGGCGCGCGGCACTGCGGCGACCGCCTCCGCCGCCGAGTCGACGACGAAGCCGCTCACGCCCTCGTCGACGATCTCGGGCATCGATCCGCGCCGGTACGCGATCACGGGGGTGCCGCAGGCCATCGCCTCGACCACCGAGAGGCCGAACGGCTCGTCGAAGCCGATCGGGTGCAGCAGCGCGACCGCCGAGCCGAGCAGCGCCGCGCGCTCGGCCGGCCCGACCGAGCCGGCGTAGACCACGCGGTCGCCGTCGACGTGCGGCTCGACCTCCTCGCGCCAGTAGCGCTCGTCCTGCACGATGCCCGCGATCACGAGGCGCAGGCCCGCACCGGCGGCGATGCGCACCGCCTCCGCCGTGCCCTTGTCGGGGTGGAGGCGGCCGAGGATCACCAGGGCGTCGCCGGGCCCGTCCGAGAACGGCAGCTCCGACAGGTCGATCCCGTGGTGCACCGTCGCGACGTAGTCGAGCTCGGGCGAGCGGTCGCTCTCCGAGATCGAGACAAGATTCGCGGTCAGCGGGTGCCGCAGCGCCTCGCGGTACGCGGGCAGGATGCCCGGGCCGGAGAAGCCGTGCACCGTCGTCACCAGCGGCACCGGCCACTGCGCGGCGAGCGCCAGCGGCAGCCAGTCCAGGTGGTTGTGCACGAGGTCGAACTCCCGCGAGCGGGCGAGCGCGTGCGCGATGTGCAGCGACTCCTGCACCCGTCCGTCGGCGCCGGTCTCGGCGTAGCCCTCCGGCACGACACTCGAGAGCCGGCCCGCGGTCTCGGAGTCGCCGGTCGCGAACAGCGTCACGTCCACCCCGCGGCGCACCAGGCCCTCGGTGAGCAGGCTCGCCACCCGCTCCCACGGCCCGTAGTGCCGCGGCGGGGTGCGCCAGGCGACGGGCGCGAGCATCCCGACGCGCAGTCCGCTCAGCACGGGCGTCACGCCGCGGCCGCCTGCGCGAGCTCCGCGCGGCGGACGACGAGCGAGGTGTGCAGGGCGGCGATGGTCGACTCCGCGCCCCGGTTCTCGTTGCGGCCGGTCGGCGTCAGGCCGTCGTAGCCGGCGCCGGTGACCGGGTCGATCATCACGGTCCCGGAGTCGTTGACGCCCCGGAACCAGGCCCAGCACGCGGCCAGGCCGTCGCGCCAGAGCGGGTCCTCCTCGATCGTCAGCGCGCGGGCGCAGGCGGCCGCGAGCGCCGCGACCTCGATCGGCTGCTGGTCGAAGAGCGCGCCCGTCTCGCCGGGGCCGCGGCCGGCGACTCCGCAGACCGACAGGCCGTTCTCGCCGGTCTCGAGCGCGAGCAGGAACGCCAGCTGCCGGAAGCCGCGGGTGAGCAGCACGGGGTCGCCGAGAGCCGCGCCGGCCGCGAGCAGCGCCTCCGGGACGCAGCCGTTCGCGTAGCGCAGCCGCGGCTCGGGCCAGGGCCAGTCGGCCTCGGTGATCGGGAGCAGCGGCGTGATCGGGAGCAGCGGCGCCTGGTGCAGCAGCGCCGAGCCGTCCGCGACGAGCTGCGCGGCGGCGGCGCTCTCCGGATGCGCCTCGAGCACCTCGACCGCGCCGAGCACGGCGGAGGTCATCGCACGCAGGTGCGGCGAGCGCCGCTCGGCGAGGCGCAGGAACAGCCGCATCCCGCGGTGCCGGCTGAGCGGCAGCTCCGCCCGCGCCGCGACGACGCCGGCGGCCCAGACGGCGCGGCCCCACCAGTCGCCGAGCGACGGCTCCTCCGGGGAGTCGCCGTCGGCCGACACGCGGTTCCGCACCGTGCCGTCCGCGGCGCTCGCGCGCTCGAGGAAGCGCAGGTACTGCTCGGTCAGCCGCCGCGTCACCTCGGACTGCTCCGGCTCCTGCGCCACCACGATCAGCGCGCGCGCCACGTCGTCGACGCAGTAGCCGTGCTCCCGCCGCGGCACGTCGAGCAGCGCGTGCTCGAAGAGCCCGCCCGCGTCGGTGAGCGCGTCGAGGTGGGAGTAGGGGAGCGCGGTCGAGAGGACCGGCGCCGTGCCGTCCGCTCGGGAGGTCACGCCGCGCGCTCCACCCGGAGGTGCTCGACCAGGTCCAGGTAGCGGCCGGCCGCGGCGGGCCAGGACAGCGCCTCCGAGGGCAGGCCAGTGGCGGGCAGCTCCGTGGCGGACGGCCCCGTGGCGTCGGACGCGGCCCCCGCGACCCCGGCGAGCACCTCCCGCAGCGCGTCGGCCATCGCCGCCGGGTCCTCGTGCGCGACGGTGCGGCCGCGCGGCGCGGTCAGCAGCTCGAGCGCGTGCGGGAACGCGGTCGCGACGACCGAGCGCCCCGCGGCGAGCGCCTCCACCAGCACGCCGGAGGTGACCTGGTTGCGGGAGTCGTAGGGGAGCAGCACCGCGTCGGCCTCCGCGACCGCGGCGGCGAGCTGGGCCGGGTCGAGGTAGCGGCCGTCGAGGACGACCCGGTCCCCGAGACCGAGCTCGGCGACGAGCGCGGCGAGCGACTCGCGGTACGCCTCCCCGTGCGAGGCGACGACCTTCGGGTGCGTCTGCCCGTAGACCGTGTAGCGGGCGTCCACGCCGGCGTCGCGCAGGAGCGCCGTGGCGCGGATCCCCCACTCGATGCCCTTGCCTGGGCCGATCAGGCCCCAGGTGATGACCTGCGGGGTGGCGCCGGAGCCGGCGTGCGGCGCGGTGCGCTCGGCGCCGCCCGTCCAGACCGGCACGCCGTGGGCGATGACGCCGACCTTGCGGGTGTCGACGGAGTAGCGGCGCTCGAGGATCTCGGCGGCGACGGCCGTCATCACCACGACCGCGTCGGCGAGGTCGGCGACCCGCTCCAGCACCGAGCGCTGGGAGTCGCTGGGCGTCCCGAGGACGGTGTGCAGGACGACGATCGCCGGGACCGTGAGCCGCTCCATCAGCGCGAGGACCTCGTCGCCGTCCGGGCCGCCGTAGATGCCGTACTCGTGCTGGACCACGGCGACGTCGCTGCGGCTGAGCTCCGCCGCGGCGTGCGCGATGCTCGCCGGGTCGCCCGCGACGAGCTCGGCGACGACACTGCGGCCGACGGCCGAGCCGGGGACGGCGAGCTCGTCCATCACCCGGACGGTGCGGATCGTCGCGCCGTGCTCCGCGGCCAGCGCGTCGCCGAGCGACTGGGCGAAGGTGGCGAGGCCGCAGCGGGTCGGCGGGAAGGTCGAGAGCATCCCGACGACGGCGCCGCCGCCGTGCGCGAAGGGGAGGTGCTGCGTGGGGGTGAGGGGGTGCGCCATGTTGACTCCAGCCGCGGTCGTGCGGCCTCGGGGAGTGGCCGCGAACGGGCGAGGCGACTGCCGGCCGGCACCCCTCGCGGGATCGCGGCGTGCGGATCCGGTCCATCGCCGGCGGACCGGTCCTGAGTGTCGTCACCCTAGAGGGGGTGGATGAACATCCAGGGTCGACGTCGTTCGCGGCCGTCGAGATGCCACTTGTGCACGCTTTTCACGGCGTGTCGCGTGCACAAGTGGCATCTCGCGGCGGGGGTCAGATCCGCGCGGGTGTCAGGGCGGTGGCCACCAGGGCGGCGCAGAGGAGGGCGATCGCCGTCAGAACCGCGGCGACGCCCAGGGGCGCGGTCAGGAGGGGGGTCGCCAGCACCGCGAGAGCAGCGGGCAGGACGAGGGCGGCGCGGAGCGGGCGGCCCTCGTCGAGCGGCAGGTGCACGGCCCACAGCATCACCAGGAAGGCGGCGACCGGCACGGCGACCGCGGCGCCGATCACGGTGTCGCTCGCCTCCAGGTGCCCGGCCGTCGCCGCGACCGCCGACTCGAGGCCGGCGCCCAGGCCGCCGAGCGCCGCGAAGATCACGAAGTGCGCGTACCCCCAGCGGAAGGAGAGGTCGCGCCGCCGCTCGAGCAGCTCGCCCGAGGGGTGCAGGAACGACAGCCACCACAGCGCGAAGACGATCACCAGCGCGCAGGCCGCGACGACCACGAGCGACAGGCTCACCCCCGACTCCGTCACCGCCTGCTGCACCCCGTTCACGGCGGCGAGCACGCCCTCGCCGAGCAGGATGATCGTGAACAGCCCATAGCGCTCCGCGATGTGGTGCGGGTGCCAGCTCGACTCGCCCGCCCGCAGCGCCCAGAGCGGCACGGCCAGCTCGAGCAGCGCCAGCACGACGAAGCTCACCACTCCGTACTCCTCCGGCAGCAGGAGCCGCAGCAGCCAGCCGACCTGCACGATCGAGAACCCGCCCGCGCTGCGCAGCGCCGAGACCCGCTGCTCCGGCGTCGACACCGCGACCCGCAGCCACTGGCTCACCAGCGCGAACCGCATGATCGCGTAGCCGACGGTGATCGCCGTGAAGTCGCCCTCCTCGAACGCGGTCGGCACGCCCGCCGCGAGCACGAGCACCCCGCCCATCTGCGCGAGCGTGAGCAGGCGGTAGGGCACGTCGTCGGTGTCGTAGCCGGAGGCGAACCAGGTGAAGTTCATCCAGGCCCACCAGATCGCGAAGAACACCATCGCGAAGGGGAGGACCGTCTCGCCGAGGTGCCCCTCCTCCGTCGCATGCGCGAGCTGCGCGGCGATCTGCGCGATCGCGACGACGAAGGTCAGGTCCACGAGCAGCTCGAGCGGCGACGACACCCGGTGCGGCTCGTCGACGGCGCGCGGGCGCATCCGGACGCGGAGGAGGGTCATGCGCTCATCCTGCACCCGCGTGCCCCGCCGCCGCGCTGCCGTACTCTGCTGCCATGCATCGAGGGGCGGTCGTGCGGTGGGGGCGCGTCTACTTCGCCGTGCAGGCGCTCGGCGGGGCGGCCTGGTGGCTGGCGGTCGCTCTCGTCCCGGCGGTGCGGCTGGCGACGCTCGGCCCGCTCGATCCGGTGCCGGTCGCCGTGCTCGATCTGCCGCTCTTCGTCGGCGCCTCCGCCCTGGCGGCGCTCGGACTCCGCTGGGCGGCGTGGACCGCGACCGTCTGGACCCTGCTCGTCACCGTCGCGCTCGCCGTCGTTGCGACGGTCACCGGCGAGGCCGGCTGGGGCGTCCTCCTGATGCTCGCCGCGTCCGGCGGCTCGGTCGCGGCGCTCTGCCTGCTGACGCTCGGGCGCATCCCGACGCGCTGGCTCGCCTCCGGGCCGTTCGCG
The DNA here is from genome assembly GCF_003751395.1 of Rathayibacter sp. PhB152. NCBI lineage: Bacteria > Bacillati > Actinomycetota > Actinomycetes > Micrococcales > Microbacteriaceae > Rathayibacter > Rathayibacter sp. PhB152. The sequence continues at coordinate 500,681 of NZ_RJUT01000001.1, forward strand.
TTCCGGCTCGCCGCCCGCGGCCGGACGCCGCTCGCGCACCTCGCGGCGACGCTCGGGCAGATCGCGGTGTTCTGGGGCGGCGCGCTCGTCGTGATCCCGCTGGTCGTCGCGGCGCTGGAGTCGCGCTGGGGGCTCGCCGTCGCGTTCCCGGAGCCGCTGCGCACGGTCGGGCTCGCGCTGCTCGTGCTCGCGAGCGCGCTCGGGCTGTGGTCGGGGGCGACGATGTCGCTGCTCGGCGACGGGACCCCGCTGCCCGTCGCGATGACGAACCGCCTCGTGATCGCCGGACCCTACCGCTGGGTGCGCAACCCGATGGCGGTCGCGGGGATCGGCCAGGGCGTCGCGGTCGGGCTGCTGCTGTCCTCCTGGCTGGTCGTCGTCTACGCGCTGCTGGGCGCGCTGGTGTGGAATCTCGCGGTGCGCCCGCTCGAGGAGGCGGACCTCGAGGCGCGGTTCGGCGCCGAGTTCCGGCGCTACCGCGACGCCGTGCGGTGCTGGCTGCCGGGGCGTCCGGTGCCCGGCGCGCGCTGAGTGCCGCCCGCCTACGATGGTCCGGATGACGATCGACAGGGCGACCGCCACCTCCGAGCGCGGAACGACTCCGCCCGGAAGCGACCGCTCCGTCCTCGCCCGCCGCGCTGTCCTCCTCCGCCGGATCGGCCTCGGCCTCGCGCTCGTCGCGGCCGCCGCGCTCCTCCGGGTCCTCTCGCCCGACGCCGCCGGCGACGTGCTCTCCGACGCCGTCCGCGACTTCCTCACCCTCGCGATCAGCGTCGTCATCGAGTCGCTGCCGTTCGTCTTCCTCGGCATCGTGCTCTCGATCGCCGTGCAGCTCTGGGTGCCGGAGGCGGTGCTGCTGCGGATCCTGCCGAAGCGCGCCCTGCCGCGCCGCCTGGTGATCTCGCTGCTCGGCGTGCTGCTGCCGGTCTGCGAGTGCGGCAACGTGCCGCTCGCCCGCGGGCTGATCGTGAAGGGCCTGTCCGTCTCGGAGTCGATGACGTTCCTGCTCGCGGCGCCGATCGTGAACCCGATCACGATCATCACGACCTACCAGGCCTTCGGCTGGGCCGACGGGATCCTGGTCTGGCGCATCGTCGGCGGCTTCGTGATCGCGAACCTGGTCGGCTGGATCTTCAGCCGGCACACCGACCCGATGGCGCTGCTGACGCCGCGGTTCCGCGCGGCCTGCGAGGCGGGCGAGCGGCCCTCCCGCACCGTGCGCGCCAAGGCCCGCCGCAGCGTGCTGCTCTTCGCGGAGGAGACCGGCGCGATGCTGCCGGCGCTGTTCGTCGGCGCCGCGATCGCCGGACTCATCCAGGTCGGCGTCTCGCGCGACGTGCTGACCACCCTCGGCGGCGACCCGCTCTGGTCGGTGCTCGCGCTGATGGTCCTCGCGTTCGTGATCTCGATCTGCTCCAACGTCGACGCGTTCTTCGTGCTCTCCTTCGGCTCGACCTTCCTGCCCGGCGGCATCATCGCCTTCCTCGTCTTCGGCCCGATGATCGACATCAAGATGCTCGCGCTGCTGCGCACCACCTTCTCCGCGCGCACGCTCGTGCGGATCACCGCGCTGGTCGGCCTCGCCGCCGCGGTCCTCGGCCTGGCGGTGAACTATGCGCTCTGAGCGCCTGCTCGCCCGCTGGAAGGGCGTCGTCCTCAGCCTGATCGGCGTCGTCTCGACGCTCTGGCTCGCGGCGACCGGCCGGCTCGGCCTCTACATCCACCCGCGCTACTTCGAGTTCTCGGTGATCCTCGCGGCGGTCGCGGCGGTGCTGCTGATCTGCGCGTTCGCGATCGTGCCGGGGGCGGAGGAGGACGACGGGCACGCGGAGGACCACCTCCACGAGCACGCCCCGCGCCGCCGCGGGCGGGCCGGACTCGCCGCGCTCGGGAGCCTCGCGGTGATCGCCTGCGCCGCCGTCGCGCTGCTGGTCGTGCCGCCCGCCGCGCTGACCGCCTCGACCGCGACCCAGCGCGAGGTCAACACCAGCGCCGTCGACGCCTCGGTCACCGCGCAGGCGCCCACCGGCGACACCGCGTCCTTCACCGTCCGCGACTGGGCGACCCTCCTGCGCCAGGGCGCGAGCGAGCAGTTCCTGGCCGGCCGCACCGCGACGGTCAGCGGCTTCGTCACCCCCGACGCGAGCGACCCCGAGAACGTCTTCTACGTCGCCCGCTTCATCGTCACCTGCTGCGCCGTCGACGCGCAGCCGGTCGGCGTGCCGATCCACCAGCCGGGCTGGGCCGACACCTGGACCGAGGGCGAGTGGCTCGAGGTGACCGGCGGCTTCGGGGCGAACCCGAGCGTCACCAGCGCCGAGGCGGTCGTCCTCGAGCCCGACGTCGTGACGCCGATCGACGAGCCGGCGATGCCCTATGTCTACTGAGCGCCGGGGCGGGGAGCGCGCGTTCTCCCGCGTCTTCTGGAGCGCCACCGCCGTCCTCGTCCTCGCCGTCGGCGGCCTCACCGCCGCCACGATCGCCAAGGGCCCGCGCGTCGCCTCGCTCGAGGTGAGCACGTCGGGCGTCGTCGAGCGCGACGGCGGCCGCGCCCGCGTGCACCTCGACCAGGCGATCGAGCACGACGCCCTCGACCGCGTCCGCGTCACTCCGGAGACGCCGCACACCGCCGAGCTCGAGGGCGGCGTGCTCACCGTGACCTTCGCCGGCACCCTCCGCTACGCCACCGAGTACGAGATCGCGATCGACGACGCGCGGGGCACCGCGACCGGCGCCGAGTCCGACCTCGCCGCCGCCTTCACCACCAAGGACCCTGACCTCTACACGCTCGACCGCACCGCGGACGATCCCGCCCAGCCCGACGCGATCCGGGTGCGCCCGCTCTCCGGCGGCGACACCCGCGTCCTCTACACGGCGGACCGGATCCAGGACTACGCCGTCGTCGGCCCGGTGCTCGTCGTCGTGACGCTCGAGCCCGACGACACCACCCTCATCCGCACGCTGACCCTCGACACCGGTTCCGAGGGCGTGATCCCGCTGCCCGGCCCCGGCGTCGTCCGCGAGCTGCACGCGTCGCCCGAGAAGGGTGTGCTCGGCTGGACCTTCACCGGCTCCGCGCCCACCGGCCCGCTCGACCGCGCGCTCTACGCCTACGACCTCACCGACCAGAAGGCGGAGGCCGTGCCGATCACCGGCATCGACGGCGGCCCGCTGCGCGCGACCGACTGGATGTTCGTCCCCGGCACCACCTCCGTCATCACCCACTCCCTCGACGACACCGTGCTGCTCGTCGACCTGCTGACCCCCGGCACCATCAGCCCGCTCGGCCAGCACGCCGAGCTGCGCGGCTTCGTCCCCGGCGCGAACCGGCTGGTCGTCGCCGACCCCGACTCCGGCTCCGTGATCGACCTCGCCGACGGCTCCGTCGAGACGCTCGCCCTGCCGCCCGCCAACGTCGGCCCGACCACCTCGCCGGTGCAGCTGCTGCTCCTCGACTCCGACAGCTACCTCGAGCTCGAGGCCGACTACTCGCCTGAGACCGGCACCGCCCAGTACTCCGTCGTCCGCGTCGACGCGAGCGGCACCACCGAGATCTTCCGCACCTCGCCGACCGGCCGGATCCGCGGCGTCTGCCTCTCGCCCAACGGCCAGTTCGCCGCCGTCGAGGCCGTCTCCGCCGAGGGCGTCCCCGACGACTACCCCGACGTCCCCGGCTTCAGTGCCACCTCGACCGTCCTCGTCGACCTCGGCACCGGCGACACCTCCCGCAGCGTCAACGGCGTCTCCCGCGACTGGTGCGCGTAGCCGCCCCCTGCTGGCCGAGCAGCCCCGCGGCGCTGTGGGCGAAAGAATGCGGCGGCAATTCCTCCCATGCTGGTCGAGTAGCCCCGAAGGGGCGTATCGAGACCCACCCTCGTCAGCAGGCCGGCCCTGCAGACTCAGGTCCTGACGCGGGTGGATCTCGATACGCCCACTCCGCGGGCTACTCGATCAGCATGAGCACCGCGCGTCGACCGCCTGCCTGCCGGTCGAGCAGCCGCGCGACGCGGCCCCCCATGCTGGTCGAGTAGCCCCGAAGGGGCGTATCGAGACCCACCCACCCTGAGGACGCGGCGGCGGACGACATGCTGGTCGAGTAGCCGCGCCGGGGCGTATCGAGATCGACCCATCCGGAGGACGCGGCGGCGGACAACATGCTGGTCGAGTAGCCCCGAAGGGGCGTATCGAGACCCGCCCTCGTCAGCGGGGTGGTTCTGCAGACCCCTGTTCTGACGCCGGTGGATCTCGATGCACCCGCTCCGCAGCCCGGCACGCCGAATCCGCCCGTACTGACGTGCCGAAGCCGCTTTCACGTGCCGGACTTCGGTGCCGCCGACTTCCGGCTCGTAGATCCACCCCCGGCACGCCGAAATCCGGGATTCTGACGTGCCGAAGCCGCTTTGACGTGCCGGACTTCGGTGCCGCCGACCTCCGGCTCGCGGATCCGTCTCCGGCACGCCGAATCCGCCCGCTCCGGCGTGCCGGAGCTGATCTCACGTGCCGAGCGTCGGCGCCGTGGACCTTCGGCTCGCGAATTCGTCCCCGGCTCGCCGCATCCGACGATTCCGGCGTGCCCGAGCCCGTTTCACGTGCCGGACTTCGGTGCCGCAGACCTTTGGCTCGCGGATCCACCTCCGGCACGTCGAATCCGCCCGCTCCGGCGTGCCGGAGCCGGTTTCACGTGCCCGACTTCAAGGCCGCCGCGTCGAGCCACGCCGGCAGCCGTGCGTCCTTCCACCGCAGCGCCGGCCGCTCCACCAGCCACCACGAGGCCACCGCGAGCAGGAGCGTCACCGCCACGACGAGCGCCAGGTTCGCCGCCGTCGGCAGCCGCCCCAGCACCTCGAGCACGAGCTGCTGCACCGGATAGCTCCACAGGTACAGCCCGTAGGAGAAGTCGCCGAACCGCGCCGCCCGCCGCAGCACCGGCAGCGATCCGGTGCCCGCGACGATCACGAGCACCGGCAGCGCGACCCACAGCGCGACCTGCTGCAGCGGAGTCCCGGCCGCGAGGAGCAGCACCGCGAGCGACACGACGCCGGCCGGCCAGCGCAGCCACACGGCCGGCACCAGCAGCCGCACCGCCGAGGCCGCCGCGAAGAACGCGCAGAGCTCCGCGGAGGACCCGATCGCCCCGCCGATCCCGGTCGCCACCGCGAGCCCGACGAGCGCCACCACCGCCAGCACCCCGCGAGCCCGCCCCCGCCCCGGCACCCACCGCAGCGCCAGCACCCCGAGGTAGCAGCAGAACTCCACCCCGAGCGTCCAGAGCGACCCGTTCACCGCCGGCCGCGCGTGCACCGCCGAGTCGAAGACGCCCGGCAGCTCGTACTGCGCCAGCAGCGGCACGTTGAGCGCATAGGCCCAGGTCTGCGGCGAGGAGAAGTACGCCCCGACCGGCAGCGACGACACCAGCGGCCCCAGCGCGAGCATGCTCACCGCGACCACGACGATCAGCGCCGGGAAGATCCGCAGCACCCGGTGCCAGAGGAACCGCCCCGCGCTCGGCGCCCGCTCCATGCTCCCCGCGATCAGGAACCCGCTGACGCAGAAGAACACCGAGACGCCGAGCGAGTGCACGGGCAGCCCGAGCAGCCGCGGCGCCGGCTCGCCGAGCAGCACGGCGCCGTGGCCGACGACGACCATCAGCGCGGCGACCAGCCGCAGGGCGTCGAAGTCGTTGCCGCGCGCAGTCACGCCCTCACCGTAGAGGGCGCGAGCGACACCGCGAGCATCAGTCGAAGCGCATCCCCTCCGGCCGCGGCGGCAGCACGAACAGGATCAGCAGGAACACCGCGCCCGCGATCGGGATGAACAGCGCGAAGATCCACATTCCGCTGTGGTTCACGTCGTGCAGCCGTCGCCAGATCAGCGCGAGCGAGGGCACCAGCGTGCCGAGCGCGATCGCCCCCGCGAGCACGGCCACCCACGGCGTCGCGAAGTCCAGCTCGCCCGAGCGGAACGGCGTGAACGACAGCTGCAGCCCCGGCTCCGAGCCGTCGAGCAGCTGCAGCGCGACGTTCAGCAGGGTCCCGGCGAGGATGATCCACCAGTACTCCGCGCGGCTCGCCCTGCCGCGGAAGCGTGCGTACTGCGAGAAGAAGCGCCGGATCGCGGCGAGCGGAGGAGCACCGTAGTACGGCTGGCCGGGGACGGGGATCGTGCTCTGACTCATGCGCTTCACGCTATCCCGCACTCGTCGGGCAGTTCGTCGTCCGCGGGGAGGAGGCGCCTCGCCCTAGCGGACCGCCGCGGCCTGCTCGCGTCGCACCGCGCTCGTCGCCCGCGCCTCGACGACCAGGCTCACCACGAGCCCGACCGCGATCATCACGATCGCCACCCACGGCAGCAGGTCGAGTCCGCTCAGGTCGATGGTCAGCCCGCCGACGATCGCGCCGCCGCCGATGCCGATGTTGAACGCGGTCGTCTGCAGCGCCGCGGCGAGGCTGCGCAGCTGGAACGAGGAGGTGCGCAGCATCCGCGTCTGCAGCATCGCCGGGATGCCGCCGAACGCGATGTTCCAGACGATCGCCGCGACGACGATCGCGACCGTGGCCTGCGACCCGGCGGCCAGCCCGAGCGCGACCAGCGCGAGCACCACGGCCACCGCCGCGACCACGAAGCCGGAGCGCGGGAAGCGGTCGGTCGCGAAGCCGGCGAGCACGAGGCCCACCGCGCCCGCGCCGCCGAACGCGAAGAGGAGGAGCGGCACGCTGTCAGGCGAGAACGACGCGTTCTCGAGCCACGGCGTGACGTAGGTCGAGAGCGTGTTCTGGCCGATCAGCACCAGCAGGATGACGACGCAGACGCCGACGATGCGCGGCAGGCTGCGGTCCTTGCGGGCGGGCAACCGGATCTCGCCCGTGCGCAGCGGGATGCTGTGGTCCACCGCGGGCAGGAACTTCACCACGAGCAGCGCCAGCAGCAGCACGATCGCGCCGAGGATCGCGAACGTCGGACGCCAGCCGAACGCGTGGCCGAGCGCGGTGCCCACCGGCACGCCGAGGACGAAGGCCGCCGAGCCGCCGCCGGCCGTGATCGCGGTCGCCCGGCCGAGGTGCTCCGGAGCGACGAGGTGCGCCGAGTAGGCGGCGACGATCGCCCAGAACAGTCCGTGCGCGAGCCCGCCGAGGATGCGCGCGCCGACCAGCAGCGCGAAGGTCGGCGCGAGCGCGGCCAGCACGTTCGCCACCGCGATCGTGCACAGCGCGACGAGGAGCAGGCTCTTCCGCGAGAACCGCTGCGTCACCAGCGTCAGCGGCGTCGTCGCGATGACGACGGTCGCCGCGAAGATCGTCACCAGCTGACCGGTCAGCGGGATGCTCACGCCGAGGTCCCGCGACATGTCCGGGATGAGGCCGGTCGGCAGGAACTCGCTGGTCACCGAGACGAAGACGGCGCCGGCGAGCGTGAGCAGGCCGATCCAGGGGAAGGCGGCGGGGCTCGCGGTCGTGCGGGGGCTGGTGGTCTTGCTGGTGCGCGGAGGGGTGTTCACGGTGTCCTGAGGGAGGTGGGGCGGGCGGCGACCATCAAGCCTCGCACGCCCCGGCCCCCCTCAGGTGTCCGGGGGATTACTTCGCGACGGTGCTGTTCTTCACGGCCCGCTACTTCACGACCGTCTTGGCCGCGCTGGTCTTGCTCAGCGTCGTGTAGCCCGCCTTCGTGCCGGTGACCGTCACCGTGACCGCCTTGCCCGCGTCCGCCGACACCGTCTTGTAGGTCGCGGACGTCGCGCCCGAGATCGCCGTGCCGCCGCGCTTCCACTGGTAGCTCAGCGTGACGGGGGCCGGCGTCCAGGTGCCCGGCACCGCGGTGAGGGTCTGGCCGACCTTCGCGGTCCCGGTGATCGTCGGGGTCGCGCCGGTGAGGACGCCCCCGGTGACGAGTGCGGTGGTGGCGCTGGTCTTGGTGGCGGGGGAGTAGCCGGTCTTCGTGGAGGTGACGGAGACGGTGATCGTGGCGCCGGCGTCCGAGGCCTTGAGCACGTACGTCTTCGCGGTGGCCCCGGAGATGTAGGAGCCGCCGTTCTTCTTCCACTGGTACGTCAGCGTCGTCCCGGCGTCCCACGTGCCGGGGTTGGCGGTGAGGGTCGAGCCGACCTTCGTCGTCCCGGTGATCGTCGGGGTGGGCATCAGCGTCTGCAGCGCCGCCTTCGCGGTGACCGCGGCGCTGGTCTTCGTGACCGCGGTGTAGCCGGACTTGGTGCCGGTGACGGCGACGGAGATCGCCGCGCCGGCGTCGGCCGCGACGAGCGTGTAGGTGGTCGCGGTCGCGCCGCTGATCGCGGTGCCGTTGCGCTGCCACTGGTAGGCCAGCGTGACGGGCGAGGGCGTCCAGGTCCCGGGAACGGCGGTGAGCTTCTGCCCGACGGTCGCGGTGCCGGTGATGGTCGGCGTGGCTCCCGTGATGACCGCGCCGTTGGTGACGGCCGCGGTCGTCGCGCTGGTCTTGGTCGCGGGGGAGTAGCCGGTCTTGGTGCCGGTGACGCTCACGGTCAGCGTCGCTCCGGCGTCGGAGGCCTTGAGGACGTAGGTCTTCGCGGTGGCCCCGGAGATGTAGGTGCCGCCGTTCTTCTTCCACTGGTAGCTCAGCGTCACGCCGGAGTCCCAGGTGCCCGGGTTCGCGGTGAGCGTCGACCCGACGGTCGTGCTGCCGGTGATCGTCGGCGTCGGCATGAGCGTCTGCAGCGGCAGGCCGATCTGGGTGGCCGAGCTGGTGCGGGTCGCGGTCGTGTACCCGTACTTCGTGCCGGTGACGCTGACGGTGAGCGCGGTCCCGGAGTCCGCGGAGACGACGACGTAGCTGCTGCCCGTGGCGCCGGCGATCGCGGTCCCGTTGCGCTTCCACTGGTACGCCAGCTCGACGGGCGCGGGACCCCAGTTGCCCGGGTTCGCGGTGAGCGTCCCGCCGATCGCGGCGGACCCGGTCACGGTCGGCACCGAGTTCGTGAGCGAGCCCGCGGTGACGGTGACAGCGGCGCTGGTGCGCGAGGCCGTCGCGTACCCGGCCTTGGTGCCGGTGACCTGCACGGTGATCGCATTGCCGAGATCCCACTGCGAGACGACGTACTGAGGGCCGGTCGCGTCACTGATCGGTGAGCCGTTGCTCAGCCACTGGTAGCTCAGCGCCACCGGTGACGGGCCCCAGGTGCCGGGAACCGCGGTCAGCGTGTCGCCGGCGGTCGCCGAGCCGCTGATGGTCGGCGTCGGCGCGGTGAGGGTGCCGACGTTCGCGAGCGTCAGAACGAAGTCGCCCTTGTTGAAGTCGAAGTTGGACACCTGGAGGAAGTAGGTCTCCCCCGCCTGCACGGCGAAGCTCGTGTTGGCCCGGTCGAAGGAGTAGTCGTATTCGCCCGTGCTGCCCGTCTCGGTGTACTGGTACGGGCAGGCGAGCATGGCGCCAGGAGTGACGCCATCGGACTCGTAGACCCCGAGATTCACGGGAGAGAAGCTGTCGCCGAGGTCGGCCTGGACACTTCCGGTGGCGGATGCGCGGTACTTGTACCAGACGGAGCCCATGAAGGGGTTGTACTCGCAGCCCGAGTAGGGCTCGTACCAGTTGTTGTCGATCTTCGCCGTTGACCCTTGGACCGTCGCGGGGATGCTCGAGATGACGGACGCCGACGAGTAGGTGGTGTTCGGGATGGCCGCACTGGCGGAGAGGAAGAACTCGGCGTTCGCGGGCTCCCCGGTTTCGGTCGAGTAGTAGTCGACGCTGACTTGGAAGTAATAGGTCTTCCCGGCCTCTGCCTGCACGTGGTTGCGTTCGCGGTATCCGACCTCGGTGCAGCTGATACGGGTCGCATCGGTGATCGGCCCATCGACGAAGGCGCTCACGATCGTCGATGAACCGCCGAAGGTCAGAGTCTGCCTCTTCGTCGAGACGTACTTGTACCAGGTCGATCCGTATCCGTAGGTGAAGAACTCCGAGTAGTCGGGGTCGGTCGTGCGACAGGTGGAGTCCTCACCGTCGGACAGCGTCGCGCCCGCATAAGGGGCGATGGTCGAGAACGGCAGGGTCGTCACTGCGGTCGCGTTCTCGCGCAGGTCGTTCGCCGGAGGAGTCGCGGCGACCAGCGCGCGCGGCTCGGCGGCCTGCGGCGCGGCCTGGCGAGCGGCCGATTTGTCCGTGTGCCACTGGCCGGAGGTCTCCGAGACCGGCGCGGCCGAGGGCGCGGCTTCCGCCGCCACAGCCGCCGGTGCGACCAGCAGCCCGAAGCCGACCGCGAGGGCGGTGGCGAGGGCGAGGGCCCGCGCGCGGGCGGGACGGTGTTCGGGCATGACGACTCCAGGGCGAGCGGCGAGCGGGTGGCAGTGCGGTGCCTGCGGGACCCGAGCGCGGCAGAACCACGTTCGTCGAGAAGGCTCCTCAGTGTGATGAGATTCACAGGGAGCGGGTACCACCCGTTCGGGGCGGCCTGGAGAGAACTACTCAGCCGGGCGCACGGCGCGGCCGAGAGCCGGCCGCTACTGCAGCGGGTACGCGCGCCCGTTCACCAGCAGGGTGTCGCCGGCGGCGCTGTCCGGCCCGAGGTGGTCCTCGAGCGACGCGGTGGCCGTGTCGGCGGCGGCGCCCTGGGCGGCCACTCCGGTCGAGAGCAGCAGGCCGCAGGCCAGCGCGGTGATCACGGTGGTGCGGTTGCTCGGCATGCGGTTCATCGGCGTCGTCCTTGGCGTCGTGGGGGTCGCCGCCCCCGGGGTGTAGGAGCGGTTTCAGAACGCTCCGAGCCTACGGCTCCGATCCGATGCGCCGCCTGGCACCTTTCTGGGGTTCCCCTGTGCGCCTTGTGGTTCGGCAGAGCGGAGGCCCCAGTCACGGACGCGCGGAGATCGCGTCCGACGCTCGGCTCGTGCTGAGGATCTGGTCTCGGAGGTCGGGCGAGAGCGAGCGGGCGACGAAGACGAGCGAGCGGCGGATGTTCTCGGGACGGCGGTCGAACACGGACTCGTTGTGAGCGAGACGGTTCCTGACATCTCGTAGGTCGGTGAGGGCGGCATGGATCTTCACGCGATCGGTGCCGGGCCGGTACGCCCGATTCAGTGCCGGCACCCACAGCGTCTTCTCGTGGAGCCCGTCCGAGAGGTAGGTCCAGAAGCCGAACATCAGTTCCGCGATGACCTTGCCGCGGGGCGTCCGCCCGCCGGCCGTGTACCTCGCGTACCTGCGGGCGGTCTTGATCGCGGCGCGCGGGGTCGCGTTCTTGTCCTGAGGCACACCGTGAGAGTCGAGAGAACGATGAACGGGCAGCAGTTGCTCGAACGACGCCTGTTCGATCCAGTCGCCGCCGCGAATTCCAGGGTGGGCGAGCAGTGCCCGGTCGTACGCGTTCCGCAGACCGACCTCGAGGTGACCGAGGTCGTGGAGCAACTCCGCCGACAGGCGTGCGTTCCACTCGTAGAAGGCGAGAGCGCGAGCGTGGTCGCCCCCTGCGGCTCGAACGTATTTAGCCGAGCGCTCGACGGTGAGCCAGTCGACGATCCATGATTCAGCACTGCTCGGCATGCTCCGCCCTCCCGGCGTACAATCGACCCATCGAGAGCCTTTGATGACCGATGCCGCTCAGGCGGCATGTCCCTCTGGCCACGACACGGGAACCCCGGTATCAGGCTACTGACCCGGGGTTTTCCTCTGCCCGCCCTGGCGCCCCGCGCTGCCGCGCGCACGCCCGCCGTAGGCTGGCCGGATGACGTCCCGGGTGCGCCTCCTGCTGGCCTCGTCGCATCCCGGGCCGACGGTCACCGTGACCGTGCTGGCGACCGTGCTCGCCGCGGCGTCCGGGCACGCACCGGGGATCGTCGTCCTCGTGGCGCTCGCCGTGCTCGCCGGGCAGCTCTCGATCGGGCTGGCGAACGACTGGATCGACGCCGACCGCGACCGCGCCGTCGGCCGCACCGACAAGCCCGTCGCGCTCGGCCGGATCAGCGTCGGCGAGGTCCGCGCCGCCGCACTCGGCACCGCCGCGGTCGCCGTCGTGCTCTCGCTCCTGCTCGGGCCGGTCGCCGCCGTCGCGCACCTCGTCCTCGTCGCCGCGGGCTGGGCCTACGACGCCGGGCTCAAGCGCACCGCGTTCTCCGTCGTCCCGTTCCTCGTCGCCTTCGGGCTGCTCCCCGTCGTCTCCGTCGCGGCGGGCGGCGGCCAGCTGCCGGCCTGGTGGGCGGTCGCAACGGGCGCCGTCTTCGGCGTCGCGATCCACTGCACCAACGTGCTCCCCGACCTCGTCGACGACGAGGCGACCGGCGTCCGCGGCTTCCCGCACCGCCTCGGGCTGCGCCTCTCCGGCGTCGTCGCGTTCGGCTCGCTGATGCTCGGCGCGGTGCTCGTGCTGCTCGGCCAGGTCGTCGGCGACGATCCGGTCGGCGGCCCCGGAGTCGTCCTCGCCGTCGTCGCGACCGTCGCGGTCCTCGTCCTCGCGGCCGCCGGCATCCGCCTCGTGCTCACCGGCCCGCCGACCCGCACGCTGTTCCGCCTGGTGATCGCCTCGTCGCTCGTCCTCGTCGTCGAGCTCGGCCTGGCGGGCGCGCGGCTCGTCGCCTGAGCCCTCCCCACCAGCAGCCCTACGACCACCGCATCGAGTACACCCGCGCGAGCAGGTCCGAGGTCGGCAGCGCCAGCAGCGCCCGCAGCAGTCCCTCGCGCCCGACCAGCCCCGCGCTGCCGGCCGGCCGGCCCGCCGCCATGTTCAGCTCGGCCTGCCGCGCCGCGCGCCTCGCCACCTTCATCCGCCGCCGCGCGAACGCGGGGAACGGCCCCGCCCCACCACTGCGCACGGCGTCCGCGAGCAGCGGCGCGAGCTCGGCCGCGTCGAGCCAGCCCAGGTTCATCCCCTGCCCGCCGATCGGGCTGATCTCGTGCGCCGCATCGCCGATCAGCACCACCCGGCCCACGCCGATCCGCTTCGCCGCCCGCCGCCGCACCTGGAAGCCGCTGAGCATCGTGCAGGTCGCCGGGTCGGGCTCCGCGCCGGTCCGCGCCCGCACCACGGTGCTGAGCGCCAGGGCGGAGGCCGGATCGGGCGCCGCGTCCGGCCGCCACGCGGGCGCCACCAGGTCGTCACCCGCGAGCGCCACATAGCGCCGCCGCCCGCCCGGCAGCGGGAACGACTCCACCACGCCGTCCGGCCCGACGTCGACGAGCGCCGACGACGCCCGCGCGGCCGGCTCCGGGTCGGCGAAGTCGCCCATCACGTAGGAGTCGGGGTAGTCGCGGCCCGTGCTGCGGATCCCGAGCAGCTCGCGCACCGCGCTGCGCGCCCCGTCCGCGCCCACCACGAAGGCGGCGCGCACCGTGACCGGAGCGCCGTGCTCGTCCGCCCCGGTCGCGTCCACGTGGTCGCGCCCGCGGTCGAGCCCGGTCAGCGTGACACCCGAGCGCAGCGAGCCGGGCGCCGCAGCCTCCAGCCGCTCGCGCAGGATCGACTCGGTCCGGTGCTGATCGAGGGTGACGACGTACGGATGCGTGCGCGAGGCCCGCGCGAACGACAGCGCCCCGAGCACCCGGCGCCGGCTCACCGCGACGCCCTCGGCGACCCGGACGCCCTCGGCGAGGATCCGCTCGGTCGCACCGACCTCGGCCATCGCGTCGAGCGAGGGCGGATGGATGCCGATCGCCCGCGAGCCGGCGGGCACCGCGGTCCGCCGCTCCCAGACCTGCACGTCGACCCCGCGGCGGGCGAGCAGCGCGCCCAGCAGCACGCCGACCGGTCCGCCGCCGACGACCAGCACGTCGGTCCGCTGCAGGCTCATCCCCCCATGCAAGCAGACGCGCGAGCCGACAGGCCGGAGAAGAACGTCACCGCCCCGAAACAGCCCCGGCATCTGCGCTCCCTAGCCTGGCCACGGTCTCCGCGGTCGGCGCGGAGCACGACGCCGCTGAACGGGGCACACATGAGTGGGAACACGGTCCGCCGCGACGCGATCAAGGACGTCGAAGCCTACGTCCCGCCCGCGGTCGTCTTCGATCAGACCGAGGCTCCGGGCGAGATCTTCGGCTCGAACGTCTTCAGCACGATCGTGATGCGGCAGCGCCTGCCGAAGTCGGTCTTCAAGTCGGTCATGGCCACCATCGAGCACGGCGCCGTGCTCGACCCGCTGGTCGCCGACGCCGTCGCCTCAGCGATGAAGGACTGGGCGCTCGAGAAGGGCGCCACCCACTACGCGCACGTCTTCTACCCGCTGACCGGGCTCACCGCCGAGAAGCACGACAGCTTCTTCGAGCCGGTCGGCGACGGCTCCGCGCTGGCCGAGTTCGCCGGCAAGACCCTGGTCCAGGGCGAGCCCGACGCGTCGAGCTTCCCCAATGGCGGGCTCCGCAACACCTTCGAGGCCCGCGGCTACACCGGCTGGGACGTCACCAGCCCGGCCTACGTGCTCGAGAACCCGAACGGCAACACCCTCTGCATCCCGACCGTCTTCGTCTCGATGACCGGCGAGGCCCTCGACCACAAGACGCCGCTGCTGCGCTCGCAGCAGGCGATGGGCGAGCACGCCGTCCGGATCCTGAAGCTCTTCGGCCACGTCGCGCCCAAGCCCGTCGTCTCGTTCTGCGGACCGGAGCAGGAGTACTTCCTGATCGACCGGCATTTCTTCCTCGCCCGCCCCGACCTGCTGAACGCCGGCCGCACTCTCTTCGGCACCAAGCCGCCCAAGGGCCAGGAGTTCGACGACCACTACTTCGGCGCCATCCCGGAGCGCGTGCTCGGCTTCATGATGGACACCGAGCGCGAGCTGTTCAAGCTCGGCATCCCCGCGAAGACCCGGCACAACGAGGTCGCGCCGGGCCAGTTCGAGATCGCCCCGATGTTCGAGCGCGGCAACATCGCCGCCGACCACCAGCAGCTCCTGATGACCACGTTCAAGTCGGTCGCGAAGAAGCACGGGATGGAGTGCCTCTTCCACGAGAAGCCCTTCCTCGGGGTCAACGGCTCGGGCAAGCACGTCAACTTCTCGCTCGGCAACAGCGAGCTCGGCTCGCTCCTCGTCCCCGGCGACACCCCGCACGAGAACGCCCAGTTCCTCGTGTTCTGCGCCGCGGTCATCCGCGCGGTGCACCGCTACGGCGGGCTGCTGCGCGCCTCCGTCGCCTCCGCCTCGAACGACCACCGCCTCGGCGCCAACGAGGCCCCGCCCGCGATCATCTCGATCTTCCTCGGCGACCAGCTCGCCGACGTCTTCGAGCAGCTCGCGAAGGGCCCGGCGACCTCGTCGAAGGGGCGCGGCGCGATGCAGATCGGCGTCGACACCCTGCCGATCCTCCCGACCGACCCGGGCGACCGCAACCGCACCAGCCCGTTCGCCTTCACCGGCAACCGCTTCGAGTTCCGCGCGCCGGGCTCGATGCAGTCGGTCGCCGGCCCGATGGTGACGATCGACACGATCATGGCGGAGTCGCTCGACTTCGCCGCGACCGAGCTGGAGACCGCGGTCGCCGCCGGCACCGACTTCGACACCGCGGTGCAGGACCTCCTGACCGCGATCATCACCGAGCACGGCGCGGTCGTCTTCAACGGCGACGGCTACGCGGACGCCTGGCCGATCGAGGCCGAGAAGCGCGGGCTCGCGAACCTGCGCACGACGCTCGACGCCCTGCCCGAGCTGATCACCGACTCCGCCCTCGAGCTCTTCGAGAAGTACAAGGTCTTCAACCACCGCGAGATGCACAGCCGCTACGAGATCGGCCTCGAGCAGTACGCGCTGTCGGTCGGCGTCGAGGCGCGGCTCACGCTCGAGATGGGAACGACCTCGATCCTGCCGGCCGCCGTGCGGCACCAGACCGAGGTCGCGCTGAACGTCGGCGCGCTGAAGTCCGCGGGAGTGGAGCCGGATCTCGCGCCGCTGCACGAGGTGAGCGCGCCGATCGCCGATCTGCGCACGGCGCTCGCCGCCCTGAAGGACGCGCTCGCCGTGGAGCCCGGCCACACGGCCCTCGATGAGGCGGAGCACGCCCGCGCCGCGCTGATACCGGCGATGGCGGCGGTCCGCGAGGCGGCCGACACCATCGAGGGGCTCATCGCCGACGACCTCTGGCCGCTGCCGACCTACCAGGAGATGCTCTTCATCCTATGAGCGAGTCTCCTCGCCCTGCTCGCCGCCTCAGCGCGCGCGGAGCAGGGCGAGGAACTCGTCCGCCATCGCCAGCTGGTCCTGCAGCTTCGCGCGGCGGAGCGACGCCTCCTCCTCGAAGGCGGCCAGTTGCGCGCGGATCGCGGCGGTCTCCTCCGGGGTCTGCGCCTGCTCGAGGCTGTCGACGACGCGCAGCAGCTCGGTCATCGCGTCGAGCGTGTAGCCGAGCGGCTTCATCCGGCGGATGAGCAGCAGGCGGTCGAAGTCGCGCTCGGTGTAGAGGCGGAACCCGCCCTCGGTGCGCCCGCTCGGCCGGAGCAGCCCGACCTCGTCGTAGTGCCGGATCGTCCGCAGCGACAGCGACGACCGGTCGGCGAGCTCGCCGATGCGCATGGTCGCCTCGACCTCCTCGGCCGTCAGCTCGGTCGCGTGCTCGGTGCTGCGCTCGTCCGCCATCTCGACTCCGTTCCGTCAACCCTCACGTTACGGTAGGTTGGTCCGTCGTGTCCGTCCCCACCAGCCCCACCAGCCTGCCCGGGCCCCGCCCCGCCGCCGCGAACCGCGCGATCACCGTCCTCGACGCCCTCCGCTCGCCGCGCCAGCTCTCCCGCGAGGTGCTCGCCGGCATGGTGACGACCCTCGCGCTCGTGCCCGAGGTGATCTCCTTCTCGGTCGTCGCGGGAGTGGACCCGATGGTGAGCCTCGTCGCCTCGATCGTCCTCGCGCTGACCATGTCGATCCTCGGCGGGCGCCCCGGCGTGATCACCGCGGCCGCCGGCTCCGTCGCGCTCGTCATCGCGCCGCTCGTCTCGGAGCACGGCGTCGAGTACGTGCTGCCGACGGTGATCCTCGCCGCGGTCATCCAGATCGTCTTCGGCTTCGCCGGTCTCGCGCGGCTGATGCGGTTCATCCCGCGCTCGGTGATGATCGGCTTCGTCAACGCGCTCGGGATCCTGATCTTCCTGGCGCAGGTGCCCCACGTGATCGGAGTCCCCTGGATCGCCTACGCGCTCTTCGCCGCGACCCTGCTGATCATCTTCGTGCTGCCGCGCTTCACCACCGCGGTGCCGGCCCCGCTCGTCGCGATCGTCGTCGTGACGGCCGTCGTCATCCTGGCGAATCTCGCCGTCCCGGACGTCGCCGACGAGGGACCGCTGACCGGGCAGCTGCCCGGCATCACGCCGTTCCTGGTGCCGCTGGACCTCGCGACACTGCAGCTGATCCTGCCGACCGCGCTGAGCGTCGCCTTCGTCGGCCTGATGGAGACGCTGCTCACCGCCAAGCTCGTCGACGAGATGACCGGCACCCCCTCGCACAAGGGCCGCGAGTCCTGGGCGCTCGGCGTCTCGAACCTGCTCGCCGGCTTCTACGGCGGCATCGCCGGCTGCGCGATGATCGGCCAGACCGTGCTCAACGTGAAGACCGGCGGCGCGCGCACGCGCATCTCGACGATCGTCGCCGGCGTCTTCCTGCTCGCCCTGGTCACCGGGCTCAGCTCGGTGATGGGCCGCATCCCGATGGTGGCGCTCGCCGCGGTGATGATGATCGTCGCGATCAGCACGGTCGACTGGCACAGCCTCCGCCCCTCGACCCTGCGCCGGATGCCCGTGCCCGAGACGCTCGTGATGGTCGTCACCGTCGTGGTCGTCGTCGCGACCGACAACCTCGCGCTGGGTGTCCTGGTCGGCGTGATCCTGGCGATGATCCTCTTCGCCCGCCGCGTCGCCCACGTCATCGCGGTCGAGCGCGCCCTCGCCGATGACGGCGAGTCGGTCCGCTACACCGTGACCGGCCCGCTCTTCTTCGGCAGCAGCAACGACCTCGTCGACCGCTTCGCCTACTCCGACGATCCGGCCGCCATCGTCATCGACCTCGGCCGCGCCCAGATCTGGGACGCCTCCACCGTCGCCGCCCTCGACTCCATCGAGACGAAGTACCGCGACCACGGCGCCACCGTCACCATCGAGGGCCTCGACGAGCGCAGCACAGGCTTCCACCGCCGCCTGACAGGCCGCCTCGGCAGCTGACCCGGGAAGGAGGTCGGGCTGAAGGGCCTGTGGCGCACATCGATGCCACTTTGCGCACGATCTGCGAGAGCGAGTCCTAAGCTCCGTCCCCATGACAGGGAAGCCGACGGCGCGCATCTACGTCGACGGCTTCAACCTGTACCGACGAGCACTGGACGAGAAGCCGCATCTCAAGTGGCTCGATCTGCGGGCGGCGGCGCAGGCGATCATGCCCGACCACGAGGTGACGTTCGTCAGGTACTTCACGGCGAACGTGCGCCCGGGGATGTCGACGGACGTGCGGGCCCCCGTGCGGCAGCAGACCTATCTCCGGGCGCTCGGGACGGACCCGCTGGTGTCGATCCACTATGGGACGTTCCGGAACGACAACCGATGGATGGACGCCGTCCCGCTCGTGATCGATCCGGCGACCGGGCGGTACGTGCAGGTCAAGGTCCGCAAAGTGGAGGAGAAGGGCTCGGACGTTCACCTCGCTGCGCGGATGGTCGCGGACTCCCACCTCTCCCTGGCCGACATCTACGTCCTGCTCTCGAACGACTCCGATCAGGTGCCGCCGCTGCAGATCCTGCGGGAGTCAGGACACGATTTCGGCATCATCTTCCCGATGCCCTCGGCCCGGAGCTCGAAGGAGCTGGTCAAGACCGCCCCGGCCTTCGTCGGTCACGTCACGGACGCGGTGCTGGCGGAGTCGCAGTTCCCGTCGGAGCTCGTCGACAGCAGGGGAAGGGTCTTCCGCCGTCCCATCGCCTGGGCGCAGCGCCCCCTGAGGGGAAATTCCGAAGGCCCCGCCGAAGCGGGGCCTTCTAACCGGTAACCGAGGTATCCGGGGGTGTGCCACCATGCTAGCCCTGGCCGACGCCGGAGCGTCGTGTGCACGCTCGGGTGGCGCATCTTCCACCGTCGCCTGATGAGACGCCTCGGCAGCTGAGCGGGTGCACCCGAGGCCCCACATGCTGGTCGAGTGACCCGCGCAGCGGACCCTGAATGCTGATCGAGTAGCTTGCGCAGCGGGCGTATCGAGATCCACCCGTCTCAGCACGGCAGGTCTCGATACGCCGCTGCGCGCTTACACCATCAGCACGGTCCGGGTTGCGCGCGGGAGACCGAGTGGAGGAGCCTCGGAGGCCTCCGGAGTACGCTCGCGCGCATCCCTTCCGACGCTCAGCAAGGAGCACGACCATGACCGACGACGCTCAGGGCTTCACCCTCACCCGGCTGTTCGACGCGACGCCCCAGGAGATCTGGAGCGCGTGGACCGACCCCGACGAGATCGCCGAGTGGTGGCACCCGCGCGGGCTGACCACTCCGCGCGAGTCGGTCGAGGTCGACCTGAAGGTCGGCGGCCGCTACGCCTACACGATGGTTTCGACCGCGAGCGAGGAGACCTACCCGACCGGCGGTGTCTACCGCGAGATCACGGCCCCCGAGAAGCTCGTCTTCACCTGGGGCGAGCCCGGCGACGCGGATGCGCCCGTCGTGACCGTGTCGATCCGCTCGGCCGGCGAGCTGACCCGGCTCACCTTCGAGCTGGCCGGCGTCGACGGCGAGCAGGGCGACGACTCGTTCTACGACGGCTGGGACCAGGCGATCGACGCGCTGGCCGACCACCTCGATCCGGCCGCGACCGTCGCGGGCTGAGCCCTCCTCCGCGACGCTCGGGGCCGTCAACCCCCTGTGGCCGACGGCGCCGCGCGGGGTTGTCTGGTGGGCCCGGCCTCTCCGAGAGACGGGGAGAGACGGAGGCGCCCTTGACCGCGCAGACCACCAGGACCACCGGCGACCGCATCGCCGCGATCGAGACCTACGCCGACGACGCCGGCTGGCACAACCGCATCGCGGGCGCCGCGGTCCCGCTCACCCGGCACGACTCCCGCGAGGAGGCGGAGCGCCTCGGCGCCGAGATGGCACGGCAGCGCGGCGGCGGCCACCGGGTCCTCGCCTAGCGTCACTTCCCCGCGCCGGCCGCGCTGCCCAGGGCCTGCCCAGGGCCTGCCCAGGGCGCGGTGACAGGCTGGCGGGAGCCGATGACGGCGAACCGGACGAGGGAGCAGTACCCGGCAGCACGACAAGACTGACTCGAAGGAGTGAGTCGTCGTGTCCTGGATCGTCCTGATCGTCTCCGGTGTCCTCGAGGCCGTGTGGGCCACCGCCCTCGGCAAGTCGGAGGGGTTCACCCGCCTCTGGCCGTCCGTGATCTTCGGAGTCGGCGTCGTCGCCAGTCTGTCCGGGCTCGCCTACGCGATGCGCGACCTGCCCACCGGCACGGCCTACGCCGTCTGGGTCGGGATCGGCGCCTCGCTGACCGTGCTCTACGGCATGTTCTTCGGCGGTGAGGGCTTCTCGCTCGTCCGCACGCTGCTGGTCCTCGGGATCGTCGGCTGCGTGATCGGGCTGAAGCTGCTGCACTGATCCGGTGCTGTCCGAGGCGACGTTCCGCGCCAGCGCATTGCAGGAGAACGATCGTTCCCCTAGGCTCTGAACCCCAGGGAGAGCGCCGGTACGGCAGGTGCTCCCCGTCCCGAAGGAGGAACCATGCCCACTCGTTCTGCACGCACCGCCTGGAACGGCTCGCTCGAGACCGGCGAGGGCCAGGTCGAGCTCTCGAGCTCGAAGCTCGGCACCTACGACGTCTCGTTCCCCAAGCGCGCGGCCGACGACGCCAACGGCTCGACCAGCCCCGAGGAGCTCCTCGGTGCCGCGCACTCCGCCTGCTACGCCATGCAGTTCTCGGCCGTCCTCGGCCAGGCCGGCGGCACCGTCGAGGCGCTCGACGTCCGCGCCGACGTCTCGCTCGGCCCGGACTCGGCCGGCGGCTTCAAGCTGACCAAGATCGCCCTTGTCGTCAGCGGCGAGGTCTCCGGCATCGACGAGGCCGCGTTCCTCAAGGCCGCCGAGGACGCGAAGAACACCTGCCCCGTCAGCAAGGCGCTCACCGGAGTCGAGATCACCCTCGACGCCACCTTCGAGGGCTGACGCTCCTCGCCCACGCACAGAAGCACCCCGTCGCGCACTGCGGCGGGGTGCTTCTGCGCGTGCGGTGGGAGGTCTCGATACGCCCGCTGCGCCTCATGCTGGTCGAGTAGCCCCGCAGGGGCGTATCGAGACCCCGCGTCAGGCGTCCGCGCGGTAGCGGAAGCCCGCGCCGAGGTGCTCCTCCGGCAGGCGGTCGCCGCGGCCGTGCAGCTTCTGGCGGAGCGTGCCCTCGACGTACTCGTCGGGGTAGGCGCCGCGGCGGCGCAGCTCCGGCACGATGAACTCGACGACGTCCTCGAAGGTGCCCGGGGTGATCGCGTAGGCGAGGTTGAAGCCGTCGACGTCGGTGTCCTCGACCCACTCCTGCAGGTGGTCGGCCACCTCGGAGGGTGAGCCGACGATGAACGGGCCGAGGCCGCCGATCGCGCCGAGCTTGGCGATGTCGCGGACCTTCCACTCGCTGCCGTCCTCGTTCGCCTCCTGGAAGTTGGCGACGGTCGACTGGATCGCGTTGCTCTTCACGTTGCCGATCGGCTCGTCGAGGTCGTACTGCGAGAGGTCGATGCCCATCCAGCCGGACATGAAGACCAGAGCGCCCTCCTCGCTCGCGTAGGAGAGGTAGTCGCGGTGCTTCGCGTGCGCCTTTTCGCTGGTCTCGTCGGTGATGATCGTCAGCAGCGTGTAGATCTTCGCGGAGTGGCGGTCGCGGCCGGCCGCCTCGAGCGCGTCGCGGATCCGCGAGACGGTGGCCTTGAGGCCCGCCTTGGTCGAGGACGCGACGAAGATCGCCTCCGCGTTGCCCGCCGCGAAGCGGATCCCGCGGGGCGAGGCGCCCGCCTGGTAGATGACGGGGGTGCGCTGCAGCGACGGCTCCGAGAGGTGGATGCCGGGCACGGTGAAGTTCTTGCCGCGGTGGCCGATCTCGTGCACCTTCGCCGGGTCGGTGAACACGCCGGACTCGCGGTCGCGGATCACGGCGTCGTCCTCCCACGACCCCTCCCACAGCTTGTAGAGGACCTCGAGGTACTCGTCGGCGACGTCGTAGCGGTCGTCGTGCTCGAGCTGATCCTCGTGGCCCATGTTGCGCGCGGCGCTGGGCAGGTAGCCGGTGACGACGTTCCAGCCGACGCGGCCCTTGGTCAGGTGGTCGAGCGTCGACATGCGGCGCGCGAACGGGTACGGGTGCTCGTAGGCGGTGCCGGCCGTGATGCCGAAGCCGAGGTGCTCGGTCGCCGCGGCCATCGCCGAGACGAGCAGGATCGGGTCGTTCACCGGGACCTGCGCGCCGTGCCGGATCGCGGCCTCGTTCGAGCCGCCGTAGACGTCGTACGTGCCGAGGACGTCGGCGATGAAGATGCCGTCGAAGGTGCCCCGCTCGAGCAGCTTCGCCAGATCGGTCCAGTAGGAGAGGTCCTTGTAGCGCCAGGACTGGTCCTGAGGGTGGCGCCACATGCCCGAGGACTGGTGGGCGACGCAGTTCATGTCGAAGGCATTGAAGCGGATCTGGCGAGTCATCCCTCGATCGTGCCCAGTGCGGCCGGGAATCGGCACCGCTGTCGTCGCACGACGTCACAAAGCGATGGCCGTCGGACTGCCCGCGCAACCCGAAACAGCGCGGCCTTTGATTCGGGTTGTAGGGTTAACCCGAATTAGCGCACCCGCTGATTCGGGTTGTCGAAGGGAGCCCGATGACGTCCGAGTGGCCGGCGCACGGGTACGAGACGCGCCCCTGGCGACAGACCGTCCGGGCCGGCACTCGCGCCGACCGGATGCTCAGCGAGGTCGTGGTCGCGTTGCCGCCGCTGATCGCGGAGTCGTCCTGGGAGCCGCCGCCCGCCTCCCGGCCGGCGCTCGACGACGCGCGGCACGCGGTCATCGCCCTGGACGCCGAGTACGGGAACCGGCTCGGCGTGCTCGGTCGGCTCCTGCTCCGGACCGAGGCGGTCTCCTCCTCGAAGATCGAGGACGAAGAGGCGAGTCTGGAGGACTTCGCCCGCGCCACCGTCGGCATACGAGCGAACTCCAGTGCGACGTCGGTGGTCGCCGCTGCGGAGGCGATGACGGGCATGGTCGACGCCGCCGGCCGGACCGGCCTGATCGATGAGGCCGCGATCCTCACGGCGCACCGGGTCCTGATGTCCGACGACCCCGTGGACGCGCGCTACGCCGGGGCCTACCGGCCCATGCAGAACTGGATCGGGGGCAGCGACCACTCCCCGCGCGGTGCGGTGCACGTCCCGCCGCCGCCCGGGGCGGTCCCGGCCCTGATGGCCGACCTGATCCGGTTCTCGAATCGGAGCGACCTCGACCCGATCGTGCAGGCCGCGATCGCGCACGCGCAGTTCGAGTCGATCCACCCCTTCACCGACGGCAACGGGCGCATCGGCCGCGCGCTGATCACCGCGATCCTCCGCCGGCGCGGGCTGACGCGGACCACTGTCGTCCCCGTGGCGTCGGCGCTGGTCGCGGATCGCGAGCGCTACTTCGAGCTGGTGAACGACTACCGGGACGGCGCGCTCGCGCCCTTCGTCGACGAGCTCGCGCGGGCCTGCGCGGTCGCGGCTCCCGAATCGGCCCGGACGGCCGCCGTCCTCGAGGCGCTCCCGGCCGCGTGGCGGGCCGCCGTCCGGCCGCGCGCGGGGAGTGCGGCGGCGCTCCTCCTCGACGGGCTGCTCGACCACCCGATCGTCACGACCGCCCGCGCGATCGAGCTGACCGGACGGGCGCCCTCGAGCGTCGGCGCGGCGATCGGGCAGCTCGTCGCCGCCGGTGTGCTGACTGCGCTGACCGACCGGAAGCGGGACCAGGCCTGGGTGGCCGTCGACGTCCTCGACGAACTGGCCGACCTGGAGGACCGCATCGGCACGGCGATGCTCGACGCGCAGACTGGCTGAGCCGCGTCGGGTGCGCCGGCCGCGCCTACGCCAGCTCGCGGGCCAGGAAGCGCACGTGCTCGCGGATCTGGAACACCTCGCCGCCCTCGTGGCCGTTGAACGGGTAGACGCGGATCTCGCGCGGGCCGGCGTAGCGGTTGTAGGAGGCGTAGACGGTGGAGGGCGGGCAGATCTCGTCGAGCAGGGCGACGGAGAACATCGCCGGGACCTCCGCGTGCGGGGCGAACGAGGTGCCGTCGAAGTAGGACAGGGTGTCGAAGACGAACGACTCCGAGCCGCGGTGAGTGCGCAGGTAGCGCACGACCTCGCCGTAGGGCATGGTCTCCACGATCCGGACGGCGTGGCCGATGTGGCTGAGGAACGGGACGTCGATGATCGCGGCGCGCGCCGACTCCGACTCGCCGAGCAGGCCCAGGACACCGGCGACGGCGAGGCAGATGCCGCCGCCCTGGCTGCCGCCCGAGATGGCGACGCGAGCCGGGTCGACGGCGGGGTGCGCGCGCAGCACGTCGAGTGCGCGGAACGCGTCGGTGAAGACGCGGCGGTAGAAGTGGTCCGCGGGCGACTCGATGCCCTGGGTCATGAAGCCGCTCACGTGCGGGCCGCTGCCGACCGGGTCGGGGGTGTCGCCGCCGCGGTGGCCGGAGCCCTGGCCGCGGGTGTCCATCACCAGGTGCGCGTAGCCGGCGGCGCTCATCGCGGTCCACTCGTCGACCAGGCCGCGGCCGCCGCCGTAGCCGATGTAGGTGACCAGCGCGGGGAGCGGGCCCTCGACGCCGCGGGGGAGGATCAGCCAGCCGCGGATCGGGTGGCCGCCGAAGCCGGAGAAGGTGACGTCGAAGGTCTCCAGGAGCGGGAAGCCGGCGTCGACGGGCTCGAAGACGGGCTCGGTCGCGAGGCCGCGGGCCTCGGCGATGGTCTCGCGCCAGAAGTCCGCGAAGCCCTCGGGCTCCGGCAGGTCGGGCTGGTACTGCTCGAGGAGCTCGAGCGGGAGGTCGAACTGCGGCATCGCGGTCTCCGGGGTCGTTCGTCAGCGGACGCTCGAACCTATCGCGGCGACGCGCGTCCGCGGTGCCTGGACGCGGCGTGGGAGTGCGCCCCACGACGGAATTCCTCTCCTCCGCGGGCGTTCCCTTCTTCATGACCACTTACGGAATCATCGGAGCAGGCAACATCGGCAGCCAGGTCGCGCGCGCGGTCCTC
Source organism: Rathayibacter sp. PhB152 (assembly GCF_003751395.1). NCBI lineage: Bacteria > Bacillati > Actinomycetota > Actinomycetes > Micrococcales > Microbacteriaceae > Rathayibacter > Rathayibacter sp. PhB152. The sequence continues at coordinate 525,836 of NZ_RJUT01000001.1, forward strand.
GCCCAGGGCGACGAGGTCGTGATCGCCAACTCGCGCGGTCCCGAGACCCTCGCCGACCTCATCGCGGAGCTCGGCCCGAAGGCGCGCGCCGCCACGGCGCAGGAGGCGGCCGAGGCCGCGGAGATCGCGGTCGTGACCGTCCCGCTGAAGAACCTCGAGGAGGTGCCGGTCGCGCCGCTCGCCGGCAAGATCGTGCTCGACACGAACAACTACTACTTCGAGCGCGACGGCCGCATCGAGGCGCTCGACAAGGGCGAGACGACGGTCAGCGAGATGCTGCAGAAGCACCTCCCCACCTCGAAGGTCGTCAAGGCGTTCAACCACATCATGGCCGCGGACATCACGACCGACGGCACCCCGGCCGGCACCGAGGACCGCCGCGCCCTCGCCACGTCGAGCGACTACCCGGAGGCTGTGCACTTCGTCACCGACCTCTACGACCGCCTCGGCTTCGACACCGTCGCGATCACGCCGCTGAGCGAGTCCTGGCGCGTCGAGCGCGACCGCCCCGCCTACGTGGTGCGGCAGAACCGCGAGGAGCTCGAGGCCAATCTCGCGAAGGCGCCGCGCACGGTCTGACCGGTCGGCCCCGGCCCCCGGTCCCACGGGAGGGGGGCAGCGCCTGCGACACTGGAGCGAGACCCACCGCGCACCAGTGAGCCCGCCGGCTCCGAGAGGAGAGGTCCGCGCATGCCCCCCGAGATCCCCGACGTCCCCGCCGTCGATCGGCTGACCCGCCGCGGCCTCACCCGCCGCGGCGTCGTGCTCGGCGGCCTCGCCGTCCTGCCGCTGCTGAGTGCCTGCACCTTCGACTCCGCGTCCCCCTCGGACTCCGAGCCGCAGGAGGCGCCGCGCACGCAGGCCGCCGCACCCGCCGGTCCGGTGGCGCTCGCCGTCGACGCCGTGAGTGCGAGCGCTCTGCTGTTCACTGCGGCGCCGCTCGTCGTCGTGGCAGAGGACGTGCCCTCCTCGGTGCTGCTCGCGGCGCAGGTGAGCATCGCCTGGGGCGTGCCGCTGCTGGTGGAGAGTGCCGCGTCGACGGCGACCGCGACGGATTCGCCCGCGCCGTCCGGCTCCTCGATCGACGCCGAGCTCGCACGCCTCGGCACCACCCGTGTCGTCGCCGTGGGCGCCGTCGCCGAGCACGCAGGTGTCGACACCGTGACCGCCGCCGCCGAGGCCGCCGCGATCGAGGAGGCGACCGGAGTCGCGGTCGGCGCGCTCGACGACGCCTCCCTCGTCGCCCTCGCGCCCGGTGCCCCCGCGGAGCCGCCCTTCGGCGCGCTGCCGGCGCGGGCCGAGCCGCTCGCCGGGGTGACCGCCCTCGCCCAGGCCGCCGATGTCGCTGCCGTCGCGAACGCGCGCGCCGTCGGCGTGCCGGTGACCCTCGTCACCGACGGCGTGACCGACCTCCTCGCCTCGGGGCCGGCCGTCACCGCGGTCGCCGACGCGGGCGCCTCCTGCACGCTGCTGCTCGGGCCGGTGCTCGCCGCGCAGTCGCTGCCGGAGTGGTCGGTGCGTGCCGCCGCGAGCGGCTGGCAGCTGCCCGGCGGCGGGCAGCGCCTCTTCGGCGGGCACCTCTACGTCGCGATCTACGGCACGCCGGGCGCACCCGTCCTCGGCGTGCTCGGCGAGCAGGGCCTCGACGCGACCATCGCGCGCGCGGAGGCGGTGGCCGAGCCGTACCGCGCGCTCACCGATCTGCAGGTCGTGCCGAGCCTCGAGATCATCACCACGGTCGCGGCGGGCAGCGCGGGCGGCGACGGCGACTACTCGAACGAGCTCGACCCGTCGGGCATCCGCCCCTACATCGACGCGGCCGCGGCGGCGGGCATGTACGTCGTGCTCGACCTGCAGCCGGGCCGCTCCGACTTCCTCACTCAGGCGCAGGCCTACGAGGAGCTGCTGCGCCTGCCGAACGTCGGCCTCGCCCTCGATCCGGAGTGGCGGCTCGCCCCCGACGAGGTGCCGCTCGCGCAGATCGGCCGCGTCCAGGCCGCCGAGGTCGACAGCGTCTCGAGCTGGCTCGCGGACCTCGTGCAGCGCGAGGGCCTGCCGCCGAAGATGTTCGTGCTGCACCAGTTCCGGCTGTCGATGCTGCAGGACCGCGACAGCATCCGCCGCGACCGCCCCGAGCTCGAGTTCCTGATCCACGTCGACGGCCAGGGCGGCCAGCCCGACAAGCAGGCCACCTGGAACGCCCTGCACGAGGGCGCCCCCGAGGGCATCGCCTGGGGCTGGAAGAACTTCTACGACGAGGACCTCCCGATGCTGACCCCCGCCCAGACGATGGCCCAGGTCGCCCCCCTCCCCGACCTGATCACGTACCAGTAGCCCCCCTCCGCGAGATGCCACTTGTGCACGCGACACGCCGTGAAAAGCGTGCACAAGTGGCATCTCGCGATCGATGCCCGCGAGATGCGCGCCGTCGAGGGAGACCTCGTCGATGTCGCCGGTCGTCCTGGTGAGCAGGCGGGTCACGGTTCGAGCAGGTCACGCTCCAAGGTGTCCCCGGAGTGTGCGCTCGCGACCGCCGAGAGGAGTCGGCGGGCGTTCTCGGGGGAGTGGAGCAGATACGCGGTCTCGACCCGCGACTCGTCCTCCTCCGGCGCCCTGACCGCGGTCGGCACGACGTTCCTCTGATCCATACGAAGATGGTCCCACGACTGTCGAGTGCGAGGGAGAACAACTCCGCGAGATGCCACTTATGAGCGCGACACGCCGTGGAAAGCGTGCACAAGTGGCATCTCGCGGAGGGGGGCGGACGGGGCCGGCGTCAGGAGGGCTGGTGGGCGGCCTCGCGGCGGCCCTCCTCCTTCGCCTGCTCGACGAGGGCGGCGACGCGGCGGCGGGAGCGGGTGCGGCCGGCGAGGAGCGCGGCGAGGATCAGCGCGAGGCCGAGGAGGACGGCGAGCTGGGGCAGGGGGACGGCGGCGGTGGTGGTCGACTCGGTGAGCGGGGCGATCTCGACGGGGTCGAGCCCCTCGGGGGTGACGACGGTCGGCGCGACGGTGAGGTCGGTGCCGACGGCGAAGAGGGGCCAGACGTCGTCGAGCTGGAGGGTGACGGCGCGGCGGTCGCCGGGGAGCAGCTCCTGCTGGGCGGCGTCGGCGGCGACGAGCGGGGCGGAGGCGCCCTGGGCGGTCGCGCTGCCGTCGAGGAGGAGGCGGACGTTGCCGGTGTTGACGATGTCGGCGGTGACGGTGAGCGCACCGGGCTGGAAGGGGTTCCAGGAGAGGCGGTAGTCGCCGGTGAGGTTCTCGACGGCGACGGCGGGGGCGACGTCGCCGGTGACGCGGGTCATCACGCGGAAGCCGATGCGGCTCTCGACGCCGACGGAGGAGCCGCCGACGTCGGTGCCGACGGAGACGAGGGAGGCGGCGAGGCCCGCGGCGTGATCGCCGGGCTCGGCGTCGTCGGGGACGGTGACGGTGAAGGGGACGATGCCGGTGCCGCCGGGCTCGACGGTGACGGTCTCGGGCGCGGTGATCCAGGTGCCGGCGTCGACGGACTCCTGGTCGGAGGGGAGCATGTTGAAGCGGCCCTTGTCGGTGAAGTAGCCGTCGGCCGTGTCGATCCGGAAGGTGACGGTCTGGTCGCTGAGGTTGCGGACCGCGGCCTGCTCGTCCGCGGTGGCGCCGGGGTCGAGGTCGAGCTCGACCCAGGAGCGCTTGTCGACGGCGCCGTCGGTCGCGGGGCTGACGGCCCAGGTGATCTGGTCGGTCGCGGCGGCGGCGAGGGCCGGGGGAGCGGCGGAGAGCGCGAGCGCGCCGACGAGGACGGCGAGGAGGGCGCGGAGCACGGAGGTCATGGGGAGTCCAGGTTCTCACGGGGTGGGTCTCGATACGCCGCCTGCGACGGCTACTCGACCAGCATGCGAGGAGCCGGCGGGGGCGCCGCATGCTGATCGAGTAGGCCGCGGAGCGGGCGTATCGAGATCCACCTGTCCAGCAGGGTGGGTCTCGATACGCCGCCTGCGGCGGCTACTCGACCAGCATGAAGCGCGCAGCCGGCGGCGGCTACTCGACCGGCAGGCTCACTCGAAGAGCGAGAGGGTGAGGGTCGAGCTGTAGTCGCCGGCGTCGACGGTGGTCGGGGTCTTGAGGGTCAGGGCCGCGTTGGCGGTCCAGGAGCCCTCCTCGGCGACTCCGGCGGAGTCGTTGGTGATGGCGAGGAGCTCCTGGTCGACGAGGCCGACTCCGTCCGGGCCGCCGTCGATGGCGGTGTCGACGACGTCGCCCTCGGCGACGAGGCCGGAGTCGCCGCCGTCGATCAGGTTCGGCGCCCAGCCGAGGTTCTCCGCGCCGATCGTGTCGCCGGTCGACGAGGTGAAGTCGCTCGCGGTGCCGAGCACGTACCAGCCGGCACCGGCGGGGATGTCGGCGGCGTCGCGGGTGTCGGTGACGGTGACCGTGGGCAGGGTGCCGGTGAACTGGCGGACGACGCTGGTGGAGCCGTTCTCGGTCAGGGCGGTGGCGTCGCTCGCGACGGTCATCGAGAGGGCGCCGCCGCCGGTGAGCGGGGCGATCTGCACGTTGACGTCGACGTCGTCGGCGCCCTGCTGCTCGTCGGCGAAGGCGGTGCCGGCGACGCCGAGCAGGAGCAGGCCTCCGGCGATGCCGGCGGTTCCGCGGAGGAGGAAGGAGCGGGTGTTCATAGCGGGTGTTCTCCGTTCTCGAGACGGCGTCGTCGCCGTCCGGTTCAGTGGTGTGGGGTCAGTGGTGTCGGGTGGTCGGTGAGGTCGGTGGGAGGCGCGAGCGCGTCAGCCGCAGCTCGCCGCCGCGTACGGCGCCGTGGCCGTCGCGGTGGCCGGCTTGCCCGCGACGAACGCGGTCGCCGTGGCGGTCGCGGAGCCGGCGGGCAGCGCGGCGGTGCGGGTCGTGAAGGAGTGGGTGACGGACTTGCCGGCGGCCACCTCCGCGAACGTCTTCGAGCCCGAGGTCGAGGTGACGACCATCTTCACCGGGAAGGCGTTCGGGTTCGTCGCGACGACCGAGAGGACGACCTTGCCCTGCACGCAGCGGGTCGAGGCGGTGGCGGTCGCCGTGATCGCAGGAGCCGCGGTCGGCACCGTCTGCGGGCTGACGCTGGTGAGGGTCGGGACGACCTTCTGCATCAGTCCGGTCGCCGGGTCGAAGGTGACCTTGTCGATGGTGGTCTCGCGGTGCTGGCCGTCTCCGCCGGGGATGGCGAAGCGGTGGTAGGCGATGTACCAGTCGTCGGTGCCGGGGACGTTGATGATCGAGCTGTGGCCGGTGGCGAGGATGCCCTGCGCGGGGTCCTTCTCCAGGATCACACCGCGGTAGGTCCACGGTCCGTCGATGCTCGTCGAGGTCGCGTAGCCGACCTTGTAGTTCTCGGAGCCGGTGTCGTCGATCGAGTAGGTCAGGTGGTAGAGCCCGTTGCGGTGGTTCATGAACGCGCCCTCGCGGAAGTCCGTGAGACCCGAGATCGTCTTGATGGTGCCCGCCTTGACGGAGAGCATGTCGTCCGAGAGCTCGGCGTACACGGGTGCGCCGTTGCCCCAGAAGAGGTAGCTCTTGCCGGTGGCCGGGTCGGTGAACGCGGCCGGGTCGATGGCCTGGCCGGACTTCACGGACTCGCCGTTGGTGATCATCGGGGACTGCTGCGCGGTGAACGGGCCCATCGGGTTCGAGGCGACCGCGACTCCGATCGTCTTGCGGTCGAGCGCCGCGTTCTGGCCGGAGAAGTAGAAGTAGTACTTCCCGCCCTTCTCGATGATCGTCGGCGCCCAGGCGTTGCCGGTCGCCCACGGGACGTTCCCGTTCGCGCCGTCCAGGGTCAGGATCGGCTGCGCGGAGCGGGTCCAGTCGACGAGGTTCTTCGAGGACCAGGCGTAGAAGGTCTTGCCGCCCCAGCCGGGGAAGCCGTCCGAGGTCGCGTAGAGGTAGTAGGTGTCGCCGAAGACCGCGATGTTCGGGTCGGCGTAGAGGCCCGGGAGGACGGGGCTCTTCATCTCGACGGCCTTGAGCGTCCAGGTGGTGGTCGCTCCGCCGCCGGCCGGGGTCAGCACGACGGTCTGCGGGGTGCGCAGGTCGCGGACGGTGCCGGAGGCGGGGCTCGCGGTGACGCCCGCGGCGGTGGAGTAGGTGGGGGTCAGCTTCGAGCGGTCCGTGCCGGGCTTCACCGGGAGGGTGACGGTGCGGGTCGCCTGGTCGACGATCGGAGCGGTCTTCAGCACGTCGCCGGTGAGCGTCACGTCGGCCAGCACGGTGGTGTTGCCGGAGGAGGCGAGCACCTCGGCCGAGCTCAGCGCCCGGTTGTAAAGGGCGAACTCGCGGACCTGGCCGCGGAAGCGGTTGTCGGCGTCGTAGTTCGAGCGGCCGATGTAGTTGGCCGTGGTCGTGCCGCCGCCGATGTCCTTCGGGTCGGCCGTGACGGTGCCGCCGCCGACGCGGACGCCGTCGAGGTAGAGCGTCGCGGTGGTGCCGGAGAGCGTGTAGGTCAGCTGCGCCCACTGCCCGCGGGGGACGGCCGAGCCGGAGGAGACGGTCTGCTCGGTGGTGTAGTTCCCGGTGGTGAGGCTGGTGCGGTAGTTGTTGCCGGAGGTGAAGAGGTAGCCGTCACCCGCTCCGTTGGTGGTGTTGCCGAGGCCGTAGAGGAAGTAGGCGCCGCTCTGCCCGGGGTCGATCCAGACCTCGGTCTGCACGGTGACGTCGGTGACGCCGGCGAGCAGGTCGTCCGGCAGCTTGATGTAGTCGTCGGTGCCGTCGAGCTTGACCGAGCCGGTCTGCCAGGCGCCGCCCGAGACGATCGTGCCGTTCAGGCCGTTGCCCGAGCTGTCGGTGACGGTCGTGCCGGAGCCGCCGTCGAAGGTGTAGCGGAGGATCTCGCCCTTCGCGTTCACCGGCTTCGGGGTCGGGCCGGTGCTCGTGGCGCCGTAGGCCGCGTTCAGCCGGGCCTCCTCGGCGCTGGAGAGCCGCAGCACCGAGCCGTGGCGGAAGGGCTTCGAGAAGGAGTAGGTGTTCGCTCCGGTCGTGCCCACCGGCAGCGCCGTGAACCGCATGTCCGCGAGGGTGTCGGTGACGTAGGCGGAGTAGCCGAACGAGTCGCCCATCACGACCCAGCGGCCGTCGGGCAGCTGGTAGACGGTGAGGCCCTCGAGGTGGTCGGAGAGGCCGCGGGTGGTCTCCTCGCCGCGGGCGATCACGCGGGTCCACGGGCCGGCGAGGCTCGAGGCCTTGTCGACGACGGTGCGCCAGTCGGAGGTGGAGAAGCGGTAGTAGACGCCGTTCTCGACGGCGATGGTGGTGTCGATGATGTTCGGGCCGTCGGCGTTGTTGGTCGACGAGTTCTCGTCGAGCCAGACCTTCGGGGTGGAGAAGGTCTGGAAGTCGCGGGTGGCGGAGACGTAGACGCGCAGCGCCCAGTCGTCGGTGTTCACCTGCGTCTTGTCGCGGCCGGACCAGTAGACGTAGTACTGACCGGTCGCCTCGTCCCAGATCGCCTCGGGCGCCCAGACGTTGCCCGCGTTCGGCGCGCCGGCGAAGACGAGGTTCTGCTGGCCCCAGTTCACGAGGTCGGTGGAGCGCCAGACGACGAGCTTCTGGCTGGCGTTCACCTGGTCCCAGGAGCCGCCGCCGGCGGTGCCCTCGGCGTGCAGGTCGGTGCCGAGGATCCAGTACTCGTCGCCGGTGGGGGAGCGCACGAGGTGCGGGTCGCGGACGCCGAGCGTGCCGGCGAGGTTGGCGAGCACGGCCTTGTCGTTGTTGAGCTTGGACCAGTGCAGGCCGTCGGTGCTGGAGCCGAAGTAGATCTTCTCGTAGTCGGTCGACGCGAAGTGGGTCCAGAGGTAGCCGGCGTCGTACTCGGTGTCGAGGTTCGCGGGCGCGGCGGTCACGGTGACCGGGAGCTGCCGGGTGGCGGTGGTGCCGGCGATCGTCGCAGTGAGGGTGACCGCGGTGGACGCAGCCTGGCGCTTCACGACGCCGGTGGTGCTGACGACGGCGGTGTTCGAGGAGGCCCAGGTGACGTCGTAGGCGCCGGCCTTCGCGGGCAGCGTGACGTTGCCGCGGACGTCGCCGGCGTTGACGATGCTCAGCGCGTCGAGCGCCTTCTGCGCGTCGGCGTTCGCATCCTGCGCGGGCACGGTGGCGGTGAAGGTGCGGGTCTGCGTCGCGGAGCCGCGGGTGACGGTCGCGGTGAGCACGGCCTGGGCGCTGCCCGTGGCGGGCCGGGTGACGACTCCGCTCGAGGAGACGACGGCGGCGTTGCTCGAGGACCAGGCGATCGCCGAGCCGTTGGGCCCGGTGGTCGGCAGGGTGAGGTTCGCGGTGACGGCGGAGAGGTCGCCGAGGGTCAGCGCGGCGGCGTCGCGGGTGGTGCGCGTGGCGTCGCTCGCCTGGAGGGTCGCGACGTCGGCGGCGCTGAGCGCGCTGCTGTAGATGCGGAAGTCGCGCACCGAGCCGGCGAGGAACTTGTCGCCGGTGTAGACCGAGCGGCCGATCGCGTTCGCGGTGGTGCTGCCGCCGCCGATCGCGCCGGGGGTGATGGTCACGCCGGTCTGCTGCGCGACCTGGGCGCCGTCGAGGTAGAGCCGCGCGGTGTCGGAGGCGTCGTCGAGCGTGTAGGTGAGCGTCTTCCAGACCCCGCGGGCGAGGTCGGCTCCCGAGTTCACGGTCTGCTCGGTGGTCCAGTTGCCGGTGGCGATGGAGGTCTTGTAGCTGTTGCCCGTCGTGTACAGGTAGCCGTTGCCCGCGTTGTTCGTCGTGTTGCCGAGGCCCCAGATGAAGTACGGCGTGCCCTGGCTCGGCTTCACCAGCACCTCGGTGCTCACGGTGATCGAGCTGAGGCCGGCGAGCACGTTGTCGGGCAGCTTCACGAAGTCGTCGACGCCGTCGAGCGTCACGCCCGCGGCGCCCGAGGCGACCGCGCCGCCGGAGAGGACACCGTCGCGGCCCTTGCCGGAGCTGTCGACGGCGGTCGTGCCGCTGGTCGCGTCGAGCGCGTAGCGGAGGACGAGATCGTCGGCCGGAGCGGCTGCGGCGGACTGCGCCGTCAGCAGCGGGACGGTGAGCGCGAGCGCCGTCACGAGGACGACCGGTCGTAGGAAGGGCTTCATCGCACTAACTCCTGGTTCGGCACCATTGCTGAAGGGAAAGGGTCCGGCACGCACCGGAGATGTTCACGGTAACACGATGTTGACGTCAACGCGACGGGCATTCTTCGCGCGTTTCACGCCCTTCGATCGCGCGCCGAGCGCGGCGCAGCGGGTCCGAGCGGCGCTCAGGACGCGAGCTGCTGGACGCGCTGCTTCGAGAGGCCGAGCATCACGCCGGCGTCGGCCTGGCTCATGTGCGTCGTGCTGAGGAGCGTGCGGACGGCCTCCCGACGCAGGGCAGCGGCGCGGTCCTCGGCCTCCTCGGCCTGCGAGCGCAGAGTCTCCGCCTCGTGCCACGTGGTCGCGACCTCGGCGGGCAGCTCGTAGGAGAGGCGGATCGTCAGATCCTCCTCCTCGACGTCGAGGAGGGCCGAGACGACACCGGTCGCCATGGCGGGCACCTCTCGGAGCGACCGCGACTGCGTCACCGCGTCGAGGGCGGGGACGTGGATCATCCACCAGCGGCCCTCCCGGGTCACCACGGCGTCGAAGGAGCGCTCCGTGGTGCGCAGCAGATCCGTGCTGGTCATGACGTCCTCCTCCTCTCCCCGCGATGCCGTTCGCACCTGTTGCGGTCGTTCATCGCCAGCCCGCCGGACTGCCCGGCTGGGCCTTGATGACCTGGCGGACGACTCCCGGAGACACCTTGCCGTGCCGCGGGATCGCGAGGACCTGCGTGCCGTCCGGGGAGCCCCAGACGTTGTGCGGACCCTTCTCGCGGAGGAGCCGCCATCCGCAGGACTCGAGGAACCGTTCGACCTCGCGCTGCTTGACTTCCTTGACCACGGTAGCGGACCATACCCCCTTGTCAAAGCAGACAAGGGGGTATGGTCGAAGGCTGGCGCGGGACGTCGTGCAGTCCGGACGTCAGGTCCGGTTGCGGGCCATCACCGCGCGCTGCAGGAGCACGAAGACGAGCAGGATGCCGCCGGTGATGATGGTGGTCGCCTCGGGCGGGATGCCGCCGTCGCGGGTGATCAGGACGTTCATCAGGCCGAGGACCAGGGCGCCGATCACGGAGCCGAGGACGAAGCCGACGCCGCCGGTGAGCAGCGTGCCGCCGATGACGGTCGCCGCGATGGCGTCGAGCTCCCAGCCGGTGCCGGTGATGTTCTGCGCGCTGCCGAGGCGGGCGGTGTAGACCACGCCGGCGAGGCCCGCGAGGGTGCCGCTGATCACGTAGATGAGCAGCTTGGTCCGGACGACGGGCAGGCCCATCAGCGCGGCCGACGGCTCCGAGCCGCCCATCGCGTAGACCGTCCGGCCGAGGCGGGTGCGGTGCAGCACGAAGAACGCGGCGGCCACCACGAGCACGGCGATGATCACGCCGGGGCTGATCACGAAGTCGTTGACCTTCGGTCCGTCGATCAGCTTGATCGGCGTCGCGAGCGACAGCACGGCCGAGTCCTCGGGAAGGCGCTCCGGGACCGTGCTCAGCATCGAGGCGAGACCGCGGGCCAGGAACATCATCGCGAGGGTCGCGATGAACGGCTGGACGTTGAAGTACTGGATCAGCACGCCCGAGATCAGGCCGAACGCGGAGCCGATCAGCACCATCAGGAGCATCACGAGCCAGGGGTTCCAGCCGCTGTTGATGAGCAGCACGCCGCTCACGCTGCTGAAGGCGATCACTGCGCCGACCGAGAGGTCGATGCCGCCGGTGAGGATCACGAAGGTGAGGCCCACGGCGAGGATGATCAGGTGCGCGTTGTTGATCAGCAGGTTCGAGATCGTGCTCGCCTGAAGGATGCGCCCGTAGGCGACCTCGCCGTAGACGATCATGCCCAGGAAGATGACCAGGGCGGCGAGGGTCGGCAGCTTGTCGAGGTGCTGGCTCAGCCACGAGGTGGCGGAGGAGCGGTTCGACTTCGCCGGCGGGGCGGGTCGGGTCAGCACGGCGCTCATGCGGGGATCGCCTCTTTCTGCGGGACGCTGCGGCGCGCCTCGCGACGGTTCTTGAAGGCGGAGCGGACCCGCTCCGACTGCAGCAGGCACAGGGCGACGATGACGATCGCCTTGAAGGCGGGCGTCGCCGAGGACGAGACGCCGAGGAAGACGACCGTCTTGTCGAGGGTGGCGATCAGGATCGCTCCGACGGCCGCTCCGGTGATGTTGAACTTGCCGCCCGCGAGGGAGGTGCCGCCGACCACGACCGCGAGGATCGCGTCGAGCTCGAGCTGGTAGCCGGTGCGCGAGACGTCGACCGTCATCACGCTCGCGGTGGCGAAGACGCCCGCGACGCCGGCGAGGACGCCGGAGCCGATGTAGGCGGTCATCAGCAGGCCGCGGCGGTTGATGCCGGCGAGGCGGGCCGCCTTCGGGTCCATGCCGATGGCCTCGATCATCAGGCCGAGCGCGCTGCGGCGCACCAGGACCCCGACGACCACGACGATCGCGATGGCGAGCAGGAAGACGACGGGGAGTCCGAAGACGTAGCCGTTGGCGAGCCAGCGGAACGGCTCGTTCGTCGCGGCGGTGTTCTGGCCCCCCGTGATGACCTTCGCCAGGCCGCGGCCGGCGAGCATCACGACGAGCGTGCTGATGAAGGGCTGGAGCCCCACCACCGAGACGAGGATGCCGTTCACGGCGCCCAGCACTCCGGCGACCAGCAGCGCGAGCGCGAAGGCGGCCGCGGCGGCGCCGAGCGAGTCCGGCGCGCCCTGGGCGTTGAGGAACTCCATCGAGACGGCGCCGGCGACGACCATGATCGAGCCGACCGAGAGGTCGATGCCGCCGGTCGCGACCACCAGGCACATGCCGACCGCGATCATCAGGATCGGGGCGGCGGCGCGGGCGATGTCGATCACGTTGCCGACGAGGTAGCCCGTGGTCGGGCTGACGGTGACGCCGAGGTAGCTCGGGTCCTTGACGACGTTGACGAGCAGCAGCAGCACGATGGCCACCGCTCCCCAGAAGTACTGACGGCGGATCAGGCTCGCGAGGAGCGAGCCCCGGTCCGGTCGCGTGTCGCTGCTCATGATGCGGCCTCCTGCGTGGCGCCTTCGAGAACGACGACGTCCTCGTCGACGACTCCCTCTGCGGCGATGGTAGTGACGATCGACTCCGCAGTGACAGCGGGTCCGTTGAGGATCTCCGCGATCACGCGGTGATCCTTGAGGACGATGATGCGGTCGCTGAGGCGGACGACCTCGTCGAGCTCGGACGAGATGAAGACCACGGCGACGCCCTCGCCGGCCAGGGCGACGACCTTCTCCTGGATCTCGGCCTTGGCTCCGACGTCGATGCCGCGGGTCGGCTCGTCGAGGATGAGGATCTCCGGGGCGGTGGCCAGCCAGCGCCCGAGGAGCACCTTCTGCTGGTTGCCGCCGGAGAGCTTGCTGATCGGGCGGTCCGGGTCGGCGGGGCGCACGTTGAGCTCGACGAGGTACTTCGCGACGATCTCGTCCTTCTCCTTCTTGGAGAGGGGGCGGGCCCAGCCGCGCTTCGCCTGGACGGCGAGGATGAGGTTCTCCCGGACCGAGAGGTCGCGGATGATGCCCTCGTCGCGGCGGTTCTCGCTCGAGAAGGCGATCTTGTGCGCAAGGCCGGCGGTCGGCGTCGGGACGTCGATCTTCTTGCCGTGCAGCGTGATCTCGCCGGTGTCGGGCTTGTCCACGCCGTAGATCAGGCGGGCGAGCTCGGTGCGGCCGGAGCCGAGGAGACCGGCGAAGCCGACGACCTCGCCGCGGTGCAGGGTGAGGTCGGTGGACTCGATGGAGCCCTTCTTCGAGAGGCCCTTCGCGGTGTAGAGCGGGGCCTCGCGGTAGAGGTGGTCGCTGTCCGCGCGCTCGGAGTCGAGGGAGCGCAGGGCGGCGATGTCCTTGCCGATCATCTTGGAGATCAGCGAGGTGCGGTCCAGCTCGTGGGTGAGGTACTCGCCCACGTAGGTGCCGTTGCGCAGCACCGTGAGGCGGTCGCTGATCGCGTAGACCTGGTCGAGGAAGTGCGAGACGAAGAGGATCGCGACGCCCTCCGCGCGGAGGCGGCGTATGACGACGAAGAGGTTCTCGACCTCGTTCGCGTCCAGGCTCGAGGTCGGCTCGTCGAGGATGAGCACGCGCGAGTCGCTCACCGTGGAGCGGCTGATCGCGACGAGCTGCTGCATCGCGATCGAGAGCGAGGAGAGCGGGCGGCGCGGGTCGAGGTGGCCGAGGCCGAGGCGCTCGAGGGCGCGCTTCGCGGCCTCGTGGGTCGCGCGCCAGTTGATGCCGAAGGGGCCGCGCACCTCGTAGCCCAGCATGACGTTCTCGCCGATGCTGAGGTTGGTGCAGAGGTTGACCTCCTGGTAGACGGTCGAGATGCCGGCCGCCTGCGCATCGGCGGTGCCGGCGAGGCGCCGGGGCGTCCCTCCGACGACGATCTCGCCGCTGTCGATCTTGTAGACGCCGGTCAGCGCCTTGATGAGGGTGGACTTGCCGGCGCCGTTCTCGCCCATGAGGGTGTGGACCTCGCCCGGGAACAGGCGGAAGTCGACACCGTCGAGGGCTTTGACGCCGGGGAAGCTGATCGAGATGTTCTTCATCTCGACGATCGGAGGCGAATCCGCCATGTCGCGTCGTTCCGTTCTCGAGTGGCGCTGCTCTGCGCCGGAGGTGGGAGCGACCGGGACCCGCGGTGGGGTCCCGGTCGCTCCGGTGGGGGTGGGGTGCTGCCTAGAAGGTGCTTTCTAGAACTTGCGGTCGGGCAGGGCGGTCGCCGCGGCCTCGGGCGAGTCGAAGGTCTCGCTCGGGACGACGATCGAGGACTCGACCTTCTCGCCGGCGAGGGTCTTCTCGACGGCGTCGAGGGCGGTCTCGCCGAAGAGCGGGTTGTACTCGGCGACGAAGCTGAGCTCACCGTCGGCGAGGGCCTGCAGGGCGTTCTTGGTGCCGTCGATCGTGGCGATCTTGACGTCGACGCCCGGGGTGAGGCCGGCCTCCTGAACGGCCTGGACCGCGCCGAGACCCATCTCGTCGTTCTGCGCGAAGACCATCTGGACGTCGTTGTTGTTCGACTTCAGGACGGTCTCGAAGACGCTCTTGGCCTCCTCGGTGGACCAGTTGGCGGTCTGCGCGCCGACCTTGGTGAAGGCGGAGTCGGCGCCGATGACCTCGTCCCAGCCCTCGTTGCGCTCGTTGACGACCGAGACACCGGCGGGGCCCTCGAGGGTGAAGTACTTGGCGCCGTCGGGGAAGGCGGTCTTCGCCCAGTCGGCGACCGAGGTGCTGACCGCGATGTTGTCCGGCGCGATGCGGGTGACGTAGAGGTCGGTGTTGTCCGGCTCGATGCCGCGGTCGATCAGGATGACCGGGATCTCGGCCTCCTGAGCGCGCTCGAGCGAGTCCTCCCAGCCGGAGCCCTCCGTGGCCGACAGCAGGATGATGTCGACGCCCTCGTCCACGAAGGACGTGAAGGAGTCGATCTGCGACTTCTGGTCGCCGTTGGTGGCGGGGGCGTACTTGAGGTCGTAGCCCGCGTCAGCGGTGAACGTCTCCTCGATGTTGGTCTCGTTCGCCTGACGCCACGCGCCCTCGGGGCCGACGGCCACGAAGCCGATGGTGGTGACGTCGTCGCCACCGCCGCCTGCGGCCGTGTCCGAGCCGCCGGAGCAGCCGGCGAGGCCGAGCGCGAGTGCGCCGACTGCTGCGAATCCGAGGAACTGGCCGAAACGCCTCGTGTTGTACATGGATCTCCTCCTTGAGATCACGGACGCGCGGGAGCGTCCGTGGGTGCGGGCCCAGGGGCCCGGATGTGATGAGTGCAGTGCGGGCCTGGCGCCCGAGGTGCAGTGAGTGCAGGATGTGCGGTGGACGCCCGTCGTGCAGTGACACGTCCGGGTGCGTCCTGGGCAAAATGTTACCGTGAACATTTCTTGTGACGCAACAGCGTTCCGGCCTCTTCGGTAACGATCGTGCATTAACGCCGGAGACCCGCCGCCTCTGGAGAGGCGACGGGTCTCGAGGTGGGCGGGTCGTGCTACTCGCCGTGCTGCAGGCGGCGCCGCAGGAGCAGCGCCCCGCCGCCGAGCAGGAGCGCGAGCGCTCCGAGCGGAAGCAGCGACAGGTCGGCGCCGGTGGCGGCCAGGTCGCCGTCGGGGCCGGCGACCGGCGCGGGCGCGTGCGGCGCGGGCCGGCCGGGCGCGGGCTCGTCCGGCGCCGGCACCACGGGCGGCGCGGTCTCGGTCGGCATCGGCACGGGCGTGCCGGTGGGCTGAGGCGTGGGCGTGGGCTCCGGCGTCGGCTGGGGCGCACCCTCCTGCGCGAGCACCGGCACCGTCGACCAGTCGATGTCGCTCGCCAGCCCGTACGAGGTGTACGACGGCTGGTTGTACGCGGTCTGCTGGCGCGCCACTTCGACCCGGTACTGCGGGTCGTGCATCAGCGTCGTCAGCTTGCGGTCGGTGACCTCGGTGCTCGAGTAGATCCGGATCGCGCTCGAGTCCGCGGTCGGCAGCAGGAGCTCCTCGCGCCAGTCGCCGAGCACGTCCGCCACCAGCGACGGGTTGCCCTTCGTGCCGTTGTTCGTCACGGTGCCGTCGGCCGAGAGCAGCACCGTGCCGTCGCCGGTGACGATCGTCGGAGTGACGGGCGTCGCGTCCTGCATCGTCGTGCTGGCCACGATCTGCGTGGTCATGTCCGCGGCCCAGCGGATGCTCTGGTTGGTGCCGGGCTGCTCGGCGGGATCCCCACCGTCGAGCGGCTCGCCGCTCGCCGAGAGCGTCCCGATCGCCCAGACCTCCTGGCCGGGGATCGCGGGATCGATGTCGCCGATCATCCCGCGGCCGGTGTCCTTGCCCGAGTAGGCGCCGAAGAGCACCTCGCCGGTCGCGGCGTCGCGCAGCGCGTAGCCGTAGGGCGCGCCGACTCCGCCCTCGTGCACGGAGAAGATCTCGAGCCCGGGGTTCGCCGGGTCGATGTCGGTCACGTGCATCGCGTCGCCGTGGCCGAGCTTGGCCTCGGTGCCCGGCGCGCTGCTGCCCTCGGGCAGGGTGTCGTAGGAGCTGTAGAGCAGGCTGCCGTCGTCGTCGAGGGTGGCGGAGCCGTAGACGATCTCCTGCCGGCCGTCGCCGTCGACGTCCGCGGCGCTCAGCGAGTGGAAGCCCTGGGTGGTGAGCGTCGCCCACTCCGGGCTGGTGCCCTCGCGGCCGTGCGGGGTGTCGTTGAAGGGGTTGGTCAGCGGGACGTGGCCGCTGTCGGCGACCCAGCGCTGCGAGAGCGAGGTGCCGTCCCAGTCGTAGGCGACGACGACCGCGCGGGTGTAGTAGCCGCGGGCGAAGACGGCGGATTGCGTCTCGCCGTCGAAGGAGGCGACGCCCGCGAGGAAGCGGTCGTTGCGGTTGCCGGGCTCGATCCGGGAGTAGGCGTAGTCGCCCCAGAGCAGGCCGTCGTCGCCGCGGGCCGGCTCGTAGGCGACGGTCTGCAGCTCCTCGCCGGACTCGCCGTCGAAGACGGTGAGGTACTCGGGGCCGCTCAGGATGAAGCCCTCGAAGGTGGTGAGGTCGTTGCGGTCGCTCCGGCTCGGCGCGTAGACGTCGATGAAGTAGTCGGCGAGCTCCGTCGCCCCGGCGCGGTCGAGGGGGTAGGCGTGCGTCGGCGCGATGCCGAACGCCTCCTCGAGCGTGGCGGGCCACTGACCGGAGGTGACCTCCTCGCGGGTGCCCCAGCCCTCGAAGACCTCGATGAGGTGCTCGCGGTAGCCGGCGGCGGAGAGGCGGTAGTCGTCCTGCGCGGTGACGCCCGCGGCGACGTCCTCGGGGAGGAGCGTGATCGACTCCGCGCGGGCGGCGTCGCCGCCGGGCAGGATCGTCGTGCCCGGGGCCGTCTTCGTCATGATCTCGGAGCGGCCGTCGCCGTCGAAGTCCGAGACGAGGAACTGCGTGTAGTGCGCGCCGGAGCGGATGTTCACGCCCAGGTCGATGCGGTGCAGCAGCGTGCCGTCGGCCTCGTAGGTGTCGAGGTAGGTGCTGCCGGTGTAGCCCTTCTGCGAGACGTCCTTCGCGTTCGAGGGGTACCACTTCACGACGTACTCGTAGTCGCCGTCGCCGTCCATGTCGCCGACGCTCATGTCGTTGGCGCTGTAGGTGTACGCCTCACCGGCCGGAGTGACGCCGTCGGCCGGCTTCTGCAGCGGCAGCGTCTCGAAGGCGTCCGCCGAGGCGACGGCCGGCGCGCTGGGCTCGCCGGGGGCGCCGTCGACGAGCGGGACCACGCGGTACTCGTCGCCGGGCGCGCCCGCCGGGTCGTGCAGGTTGGTGCTGTCGGTGACGACGCCGATCCGCTCCGCCCCGCGGTAGACGGCGAAGTCGGCGCCGACCATCCCGCTGTCGGAGGAGCCGGTCACCTCCGTCGCGAGCAGCCGCCAGCTGACGAAGACGCCGCCGTCGGGCGACGCGAGCGCGACGACCCCGCGGTCGAGGTCCTCCAGCTGCGCGGTGAGGACGGGGTTGGCGGGTGGTGCTGCGGTCACCGCGGACGCAGGCGCGGCCCCGGTCAGCGCGAGCCCCGCGGCGAGCGCGAGGCCGAGGCCGGAGCGGAGCGCCCCGGCGGCGGTGGTCGGACGGAACGGACGTGAATTCGGCATTGAATCCCTCGGCATCGATGGTCCGGGATGCAGGAATGCGCTTTCCCCGGTCCCGCGCCACCCTACGTGAGACGTTTCACAGGGGTCAACCGTGTTCACCGGCTTCCGTCATCGCGGGTGCGGATGCTTCAGACCGTCCTCCCATTCGGGATGGCCGGCGATGAAGTCGAAGAGCTTCGTGCTGAAACCGCTTCCTCCGCGGACGCCGTCGACGAGATCGGCGAGAACGACGAACCATCCCCAAGGGGTGCCGAGATAGATGCTCGGGTCGGCCTCCGTTCGCAGCCGGTTCAGAACGAAGGGCTTCACGGCGACGACTCTGTTCCAGATCCGACCGTGGTGCGCGCAGACGTTCCGCAGGACGCTGAGCGAATGGAGAGTGGAGTCCAGCCGCCGCGATTCGTTGAGACCGAATCCTTTCGCGATCGTCTCCCGGACGGGTTCATCGTCGAGAAGTCGGTACATCTTGGAGACGGTGCCGAACGAGAGGACCTCCATCGCGACCCAGACCGGCACGACGTCGCCGGTATCCCGATACTTCGCCACGCAGTGCTCCTTGGTGCGAGCGACCTCGGCGCCGATCGTTCTCAGGAGATCGACTCGCATTGCGGCGCCGTTGCGGGAGCGTGGGGTGGCATAGGTGTGCGGGCGGAGGTAGCGGCCCGCGCCGTCCTCGCCTTCGGACAGATGGTGACCCAAGCGCGCGCGTACAGCGATTTCCAGATCGGACAGGCCGTCCATGACGATGCTGCGGACGACGGCGTCGAAGCGATAGAGATCGCGGATCCTGTCGAGGGTGACACCGGGCTCGAAGCGATTGTCGCCGTCGTGAGGGGCGACCTGGAAGTAGCGCCAGTAGCCCGAAGCCCGATAGTACGAGTGGTCGTAAAGGAATCGGGCGAGGACCGAGTCGGAGACTGCACCGTCGAAGCCGCGCCCGCGGAGGAGCTCGATCTGTTGAGCGATGCTGAGTGACGGTTTTGACATCGTGCGGATGGCCCCGGGGAAAAGAAAAGGCCCCCCGGTATTGAGGATGCTCGCGCACTAGCCCTGGGGGGATCTGTTGCCCCGAGCGTAGCAGTGGACATTGTCCGCGCCTGCGGCTCGTGCCGGTCATGGCGCGGGATGCAGGTCACCAGGCGTCGTCGGTGGCGTCGTCGTCCGTGGTGTCGGCGGCGATCATCTCGACGATGGTGTCGACGGTGAGCCAGGGGCCGTTGCTGACCTCGCCGATCTTCTCGCGGTCCTTGAAGACGACGATGCGGTCGCTGAGGCGCACCACCTCCTCCAGCTCGGAGGAGATGTAGACGATGGAGACGCCCTCCTTGGCGAGCTGGGAGATGTGCGCCTGGATCTCGACCTTCGAGGCGACGTCGATGCCGCGGGCCGGCTCGTCGAGCACCAGGAGGCGCGGCCGGGTGGCGAGCCAGCGCGCCAGGACGACCTTCTGCTGGTTGCCGCCGGAGAGGTACTTCACCGGGATGTCCGGGTCGGCCGGCGTGATGTTCAGCGCCTCGACGTAGGTGGCGACGAGTGCGTCGGTCTCGGCCGCCGACAGCGGGTGCGCCCAGCCGCGCAGGGCCTGCAGTCCGAGCACGAGGTTCTCGCGCAGCGACAGGTCGCCGATGATCCCGTCCTCGCGGCGGTTCTCGCTGGAGTGCGCGATGCGGTTCCGCAGCCCCGACACCGGGTCGACGATGTCCGCGTGCTCGCCGTCGATCAGCACCTCGCCGCTGTCCGGCCGCTCCACGCCGCTGAGCAGCGACGCCAGCTCGGTGCGCCCGGAGCCGCGCAGGCCCGCGAAGCCGACGATCTCGCCGCGGTGCAGCTCGATGTCGGTGGGGGAGACGGCGCCCCGGCGGCCGATGCCGACCGCGCGGTAGATCGCGGGGCCGGTGGGCTGGCGGCGGTGCTCGCGGCGGTCGGAGCCGATCTGCCGGAGCGCGTCGATGTCCTTGCCGATCATCTTCGCGATCAGCTCGGCCCGGTCCATCCGCCCGGCCGGGTACTCGCCCTCGGTGCAGCCGTCGCGGAGCACGGTGATGCGGTCGCTGAGGGTGAGCACCTGCTCGAGGAAGTGCGAGACGAACACGATCGCGACGCCCTGGCCGCGCAGCCGCCGCAGCACCGTGAAGAGCCGGGCGACGTCGCCGAGGTCCAGGCTCGAGGTCGGCTCGTCGAGGATCAGCACCCGCGGCCGGTCGACCATCGCGCGCCCGATCGCGACCAGCTGCCGGATCGCGGGCGAGAGGGAGCGCAGCGGCAGGCGCGGGTCGAGGTCCTCGAGACCCAGCTCGGCCAGCATCTCGGCCGCCCGCGCGTGGGTGCGCGACCAGGAGATGCCGAGGCGCCCGCGGATCTCGTGCCCGATCATCACGTTCTCGCCGATGCTGAGGTTGTCGGTCAGCCGCTCGTCCTGGAAGACCGCGGTGATGCCGGCCGCCTTCGCGTCGGCCGGTCCGCTGAAGCGCCGGGCGACGCCGTCGACGACGATCTCGCCGTCGTCGGGCTGGTGGATCCCGGTGAGCGTCTTGATCAGCGTGGACTTGCCCGCGCCGTTCTCGCCCATCAGGCCGTGGATCTCTCCCGGCACGAGGCGCAGCCGCGCACCGGCCAGCGCGGGCCCGGAGGAGAAGGAGACGTGGATGCCCGTCATCTCCACCACCGGGTCCGGGCGTGCGGGACCGGGGCGTGCGGGAGTCGTCGTCGACTGAACTGACACGTGCCGTCCTCGGTTCGTGTGCGGGGCGGCGCCGGGGGAGCGTCGCGCCTGGGGTGCCGCCGATGATACGCGAGCGCCGGTCGCGAGCGTCAGCTGCGCGGCGGCGCCGTCGACTCGCGCACCACGAGCTCGGTGGGGATGCGGGTGCGCTGCGGGATCTCCTGGCCGCGGATCCGCGCGTGGATCACCTCGGCGACGGTGGTGCCGAGCTTGTCGAAGTCCTGCCGCACCGTGGTCAGCGGCGGCAGGAAGTGCCGGGCGGTCGGCAGATCGTCGAAGCCGACGATGCTGACGTCCTGCGGCACGCGGATGCCGCGCTCGACGAGACCGTGGATGACGCCGAGCGCCATCTCGTCGTTCGCGACGACCATCGCGGTGAACTCCGGGACCGACTGCAGGCTGCGGGCGAACTCGTAGCCGGAGTCGGGGGTCCAGTCGCCGATGACGATCGGGCGCTCGCGCATCCCCCAGGCCTTCGCGCGACTGTGGAAGGCGCGCTCGCGGGCGCGGGCGTCGAGCCAGTCGAGCGGGCCGGACATGTGCAGCACGTCGCGGTGGCCGAGCGAGGCGAGGTGGTCGACGGCCTGGCTCATCCCGGCCTGCTGGTCGACCGAGACGGTGAGGAAGCTCGGGTCCTTGTCGGACTTGACGACGAGGGTCGGCACGCCGATCTCGACGGTGCGCAGCGTCGCGACGGAGGAGGAACGCGGCGCGATCACGCAGAGCGCGTCGATCCCGAGACCGGAGAGGTGCCGGATCGCGTCGACCGGGCTCATGTCCTGGTCGTCGCGCAGCGCGACGGAGGTGACGGAGTAGCCCTTCTCGCGCGCGGCCCGCTCGATGGCGCGGAGGGTGCTCGAGGGGCCGAACTCGGCGCCGCTCTCGATCATCACGCCGATGCGGTCGGTGCGCTGGGTGACGAGGGAGCGCGCCGCGATGTTGGGGCGGTAGTCGAGCTCGGAGACGGCCTCGAGGACCTTCTGCCGGGTCGACTCCTTGATGTTCGGGTGCCCGCTGAGCACGCGGGAGACCGTCATGTGCGAGACCCCGGCGACCGCGGCGACATGCCGCAGGTTGGGCCGTTCGGCCATGGCGCGGACCTCCTCCGCTCCCCTGGGGGGAGAGCCGGGCACCCTCGGTGCGGCGGGATGACGAGGGCTCGACATCGCGGGTCCGTTCAGCATAGTCAGCCGTCGCTGTGCGGCACGGCGCGCGGGAGGCGAATCGGCGGCGAACCCGCTCAGCAGGAGGGGTTTGACCTTGCGCAACTACCGCTGTTACCGTGAACAAATTCTCGCCCCGGCTCTCGGATCCGCTCTCCCGCGGCCCGACGGGGCGCCCGCATCATGATCGACGACGGAGTCATCCATGCACCTGACCGCGCCCGCACCGGGCCTGCGCCGCCGGCTGATCGCCGGTCTCCTGATCCTGCTGGCGGCGATCGTGGCGCTGCCGCTCGCCGCCGCGAGCCCCGCGGCCGCGATCGGCGAGTCGACCTTCACGAATCCGCTCGAGCCGGACACGGCCGACCCGACGATCGAGTTCCACGACGGGAACTACTACCTGGTCGCCACCACCTGGGACAACCGCGTCGTGATGCGCAAGGCGCCGACGCTCGCGGCGCTCGGGACCGCGACTCCGGTGACGGTCTACTCCGACACGAACCCGGGCCGGAACGCGAACATGTGGGCGCCCGAGCTGCAGCGGCTCGAGGGCCCGAACGGCTGGCGCTGGTACCTGATGTACACGATGGGCACCGCCGGGAACTTCGACGGCCAGCACCTCCAGGTGATCGAGAGCGCGGGCGACGACCCGATGGGCCCGTACAGCTACAAGGGCCGGCCGGTCCCGGTCGACTCCTGGAACATCGACGGCGCCTACCTGCAGCTGAACGGCGAGCTCTTCATGACCTGGTCGGCGTTCCAGCCGGGCAACGGGCTGCAGAGCAACTACATCGCCCGGATGTCGGACCCGTGGACCGCGGTCGGCCCGCTGAACGTGCTGTCCGAGCCGGTCGAGCCGTGGGAGACCATCGGCATGCCGGTCAACGAGGGCCCGGTGCCGCTGCAGAAGGACGGCCGCACCTGGATCGTCTACTCGGCGAGCTTCTGCGGCACCGAGGACTACCAGCTCGGCACGCTCGAGTACGACGGGACCGGCGACCCCGTACTCGCCTCCTCCTGGACCAAGAGCGACGGACCGGTCTTCTCGAAGGCGAACGGCGAGTACGGCACCGGCCACAACGACTTCTTCGACTCGCCCGACGGCACCGAGACCTGGAACCTGTACCACGCGAACCCCGGCCCGAACGACGGCTGCAGCCGCCAGCGCTCGGCCCGCGCGCACCTCGTGGACTGGACCGCCGAGGGCGAGCCCGACTTCGGCACGCCGCTCGGCACCTCGGCCCGGATCCCCGTGCCCAGCGGCGAGAACGCGCCGATCACGGCCCGCGTCGAGGGTGCGGCCTGGCAGCTCGTCAGCCGCAGCACCGGCCTCTGCGCCACGGTCTCCTCGGCCCAGAGCGGCGACGGCGCCGGCGTCGTGCAGGGCTCCTGCGCCACGCCCCGCGCGAGCTGGACGCTCGACAGCACCGGCGACGGGTTCCTCCGCGTCGTGAACGCGAGCAGCGGGAAGTCGCTCGGGCCGGTCGGCTGCTCGACCGCCTCGGGTGCGTCGCTGCAGCAGTCCGCGTGGCTGACCACCTCCTGCCAGCAGTGGACGGTGGCTCCGGGATCAGGCGGCTACTCGACGCTGACGAACCGCACGGGCAACAAGGTGCTCGACGCGGTCTCCGGAGCGATCCGCCAGTCGACGCCGAGTGCCGCCGCCTCGCAGGAGTGGGCGCTGCGCCCGGTCGGCGCGGTCGCCGTCACCTCGCTCGTCACCGGCAAGGCCTTCGACCTGCCGAACTGCTCCACCGCCGACGGCGCGGTGCTGCAGCAGCAGGAGTGGCTCGGCTCGCCGTGCCAGCGCGTCACCTTCACCGCCGCCGCGGACGGCGCCGTGGAGATGCACCCCGTCTCGGCCGCGGCCAAGTGCCTCGCGGTCACCGGCGGCTCCACCGCCGACGGCGCGACCGTCACGCAGGGCGCGTGCGGTGTGACCGGCAGCAGCTGGCGGCTCCGCCCGGGCAACGACGGGACCGTCGAGCTCCGCGCCGTGCACAGCGGCAAGGCGCTCGACCTGTCGAACTGCTCGGATCAGAACGGCACCCGGATCGGCCAGTGGAGCGTGCTGAACAACGACTGCCAGCGCTTCCGCATCTCGCTCGGTGCGCCGGCTGCGCCGGTCGCGCTGCAGCTCGCCGCCACCTCGTCGGTGCGCTGCGTCGCGGGCAAGCCGGTGCTCACCACGACCGTGAAGAACACGGACGACCTGCCCGCCGACATCACCGTCACGACCGCCTCCGGCACCAAGACCTTCCCGGCGGTCGCCGGCGGGAAGAACGCCACGGCGAGCTTCACGGTGCGCCAGCCGACGCTGGTCGCCGGCTCGGCCTCGGTGACGGGAGCCGGAGTCGACGACGCGGGCCGCGCGGCCACGCAGTCGGCCGCCTACCCCGCGATCACCTGCTGACGCCGGGTCTCGACAAGCCACCCCCCGTGCAAAGGAGCACCATGCCCACCCCCACCCGCCGCGCGCCCCTCCGCGCGGCCCTCGCCGCCCTCGGCCTCGGGGCGGTGCTCGCCGCCGGCCTCGTCGCACCCACAGCGACGGCCGCCGACGCCGCGGTCCCCACCGCCGGCCTCCTCGCCGACTACCGCTTCAGCCAGACGACCGGCGCGACCGTCCCCAACTCCGCCGGCGGCGCCGTGGGAGCCGCGCGCGTCGTGAACGGGACGGACGCGCTCTGGACCGGCACGTCACTCCGTCTCACCGGCGGCGCGAAGACCAGCGCGGCCCCCTGGGTCGAGCTGCCCGACGACCTGCTCACGGGCAAGACGTCAGGGACGGTCACGATCGAGACCCGCGCTGACGCGTCGATGCTCTCGAACTTCCACTTCCTCTGGAACATCGGCAGCGACAGCACCTCGCAGTACTGGTTCGCCTCCGTGCGCGACAAGGTGCGCACCGCGATCACGACCACCGGCGGTGGCGGTGAGAACAACGCCCGCAGCGCGTCCGGGATCGCGGCCGACCGCTGGTACAGCCTCAGCTCGGTGATCGACGGCGCCGCCGGCACGATCTCGTTCTACGTCGACGGCACCCGCGTCGCCTCCGCGCCCACCGCGCTGCGGCCGGCTTCGGTGGCGGACCAGTCGCTGAACGCCATCGGCCGCGCGCCCTACCCCGACCCCTTCTACAAGGGGGAGGTGTCGACGTTCCGCGTCTACGACCGCGCCCTCACCGGCGAGGAGGTCGCGGCCGTGTCGAGTGTCGACGCGAAGCTGCACGCCTCGTCGTTCGCGCCGCTGACCGCGGCCGTGCTCGACGGCGTCACCCCGCTGACCATCGACGACTCGACCACGAACCTGCCCGACTACGGTGGCACCGTGACCTGGGCCTCGAGCGACCCGACCCTGCGCGTCTCCGCCGACGGCCGCACGCTCGCCGCCGACCGCCCCGCCGCGGGCCAGGCCGCCCGCACGTCGTCGCTGACCGCGACCGCGTCGATCCGCGGCGTCGCGCAGTCCCGTGCCGTCGCCGTCACCGTCGAGCCGCAGGTCGGCGTGGACACCCCCTACGGCTACCTGATGGTGCACTTCGTCGAGGACGCGCAGGGCTACGCCGAGAAGATCTACCTCGACGTCTCGCGCGGCGACGACCCGGAGAAGTGGGACCCGCTGAACGGCGGCAAGCCGATCCTCGCCTCCGACCTCGGCACGACCGGCGTCCGCGACCCGTACCTCACCTACAACCCCGAGACGAAGAAGTACTACATCATCGCCACCGACCTCCGCGTCTTCGGCGGCGACCAGGGCTCGGGCTCGTGCACCACCTGGTGCTACTGGACCACGCAGGGCAGCACGAAGATGAACGTCTGGGAGTCGACCGATCTCGTCTCCTGGAGCGACCTGCGCCAGTTCGACGTCGCACTCGACGCGGCCGGCACGAAGCAGCTCGAGGCCGGCATGATGTGGGCGCCCGAGGCGACCTGGGTCGCCGACTACAACGGAGCGGGCAAGGGCGCGTTCGTCGTCTACTGGTCCTCGACCGTGTACCCGAACGCCGCGCACACGCCCGGCACCGGGGCGTCGC
The DNA here is from genome assembly GCF_003751395.1 of Rathayibacter sp. PhB152. NCBI lineage: Bacteria > Bacillati > Actinomycetota > Actinomycetes > Micrococcales > Microbacteriaceae > Rathayibacter > Rathayibacter sp. PhB152. The sequence goes on from NZ_RJUT01000001.1 coordinate 551,437, forward strand.
GGGTGCTCTGGGGTGCGACCACCGACTTCACCCAGGCCACGTACTCCTACGGCGGCACCTTCATCGACACCGGCGCCGACGTCATCGACACGACGATGATCCAGGACGGCGGCACGACCTACCGCATCTCGAAGGACAACGGCACCGGCCGCGGCATCTACATGGAGTCCACGACAGCGAAGCAGTGGTGGCTCCCGTCCACCGCGTGGACGCAGCTGCAGGACCGCATCGGCGCCGTCTGGGCCGGCGGCAACGCCGGGGGAGTCGAGGGGCCCGCGGTCTTCAAAGATCATGACGCGGACCGCTGGTACCTCTACGTCGATGTCATCCCCTCGACCGGCTACCGGCCGATGGTGACCACCGATCTCGACGCCGGCTGGACCCAGCTGAACGACCCCGGCTTCTCGCTGGCGCCGTCGACCAAGCACGGCGGCATCGTGTCGCTCACCGCCGGTCAGTACGCCGAGGTCCGCGCGGCCGACGCCGCGACCGCCGTGCGCTCCGACCTGGGTGAGGTGGGCTCCGTCGCCGCGCTGCCCGCCCGGGCCGACGTCGTCCTCGCCTACAACCGCGGCACCGCCTCGCAGCCGGTGACCTGGGACACGTCCTCCGTCGGCACCGCTCCCGGCCGCTACCCGGTCACCGGAGTCGTGCGCACCATCGGCGCGAACGACAACCAGTCGGTCGGAGCGGGCGGATCGACCGCGTACAACGCGCCGAACCGCGTGCTCTCGAGCTCGACGGCCGTGCGGGTGACCGCGACGGTGGTCGTGGCGGCGTCCACGGCGACGCTCACCGCGTCGACCCGCTGCGTGGCCGGCAAGGTCGTCGTGACCGGAGTCGTCAAGAACACCGGCACCTCGCCGCTCACCGTCGTGATCCGCTCGGCCTGGGGCACCTCGCCCACGCTGACCGCGGCCCCCGGCGCGAGCGCGACGCACGCCTTCACGACCCGCGCCACCTCCGTCGCCGTGGGCACGCTGACCGCGACCGCCGGCGGCGCCACCCTGCAGGCCCCGTACGCGGCCCGCACCTGCGGCTGACGCGGCCACGCTGGTCGAGCACCGCGCAGCGCTCACCGAACATGCTGGTCGAGTAGCGCGGAGCACGGCCCATGCTGGTCGAGTAGCGCGCAGCGCGTATCGAGACCCACCCATCGGGTGACGGTGGATCTCGATACGCCCTCTCCGAGGGCTACTCGATCAGCATGAATCGGCCCGGGCGCAGAGCATGCGTGTGCGTGCCGGCGCAGCCTGAAGCGCTGCAAGCGCATACCCATCCACATGTGCGGGCATGCGCAATCCATGCTGGTCGAGTAGCGCGGAGCGCGTATCGAGACCCACCCTCCGGACGGTGGTGGATCTCGATACGCCCTCTCTGAGGGCTACTCGATCAGCATGAATCGGCCCGTGCGAGGAGCGTGCGTGAGCGGGCCGACGCAGCATGAAGCGGCGCATGGGCAGGCGCAGGCGCAGGCATTTCATGCTGGTCGAGTAGCGCGGAGCGCGTATCGAGACCCGCCTTCGTCAGAACGGGGGCGGTGCGTCCCTGAAGCGGGGGCCCGGCGGGGCGCCGGCGAGCGCGGGTGGGCGGATCGTGATGCGGCGGCCGGTGGGGGTGGTCCAGACGATGCTGCCGTCCGGGCGGGGGACGTAGGTCCAGCGGTCGCCGTGGCGGACGTGGTGGTGGGACGTGCAGAGGGAGACGAGGTTGTCGAGAGAGGTCTCGCCGCCGTTGCGCCATTCGATCGTGTGGTCGGCCTCTGCTCTCGAGGCGGTGCGGGTGCAGCCGGGGAAGCGGCAGGTCTGGTCGCGGAGCTGGAGGTGCAGGCGCATCTGGGGCGGTGGGACCCGGTGGGTGCGGCCGACGGAGACGACCGCGCGGGTATCAGGGTCGGTGAGGACGCGGGTGAAGGAGGCGCCGGTGGCGACCAGGGCGCGGGCGAGGTCGGCGGGGATGAGGCCGTAGCCGTCGAGGTCCGCGGGTGCGTCGTCGAGTCCGACGGCGGTGGATGCGGCGAGGGTGAGGCGCACCTCGGCGCGGATCCCGGGAACGTACGACGCCGACATCTGAGGTCCGTCGCCTGCGGGGGTGGTGCCGGCGATGTCGCCGTCGCGTAGCAGATCGGTGAGGGCATCGGCCTTCAGCTGAGCCAGGGTGCGCTCGTCGCCTCCCTCGCGGAGACTGCGGGCGATGCGGTCGACGCGCTCGGCGATGCCCATCGCGTCCGGCGCGGGCAGCAGCGCGCACAGTGTCGCCATCCCGTCGACCTCCGGCGAGACCCAGACGGCGCGGTCCTGCCGGGCGCGGACGTGCCGTTGAGCGAGGGGCTCCTCGTGCAGCTCGTCGCGGAGCCGGGCGACGATCCGCCTCAGCTGCGTCGGCGTGACCTCCGGCGCGACCTCGGCGGCGCGCTCGTCGAACCGGGCGCGGGAGCCGGGAGGCAGGGTCGCGGCGGTGGTGCAGACGATCTCGCTCGAGTCCCAGAGCAGCCGGCCCTCGGCGAGCAGGGCGCGGGTGCACGGGAGGTCCTCGACGAGGAGCCGGGCGTGTTCGAGGACCGTCTCGGTCGCCCGCTCGGACAGGCGGAGCTTGACCGCGAACTCGGCCCGGATCGACCGCTCGACCAGGGCGCGCGCCTCGCTCTTCGAGAGCGACTTCCCGCGGGCGAACGCATCCGGGACGGTGACCGCCGCGCGGTAGGCGAGGTGCAGGGTCTGCGCACGCGTGAGGAGCAGCTGCGCGGAGGTGCGTCCGATCTCCGCGGCGACGTCGGTCAGCGCATCGACAGCCGCGAGCGCGCTCGGCTGCCCTGCCGCTCCCGAATCGCTGTGCTCATCCATACGCGTATTCAAGCAGGGACCACCGACACCCGAGCGGCCGTCGAGCGGAACCGTCGGACAACTCCGCGAGATCGGATCTGTGGAGGAGAGCGCTGCTCCCGCCGCTACTCTCGCCGCCACTCCTCGAGGAACTCGGCGGTCGTCTTCGTCTCGAGCTCCAGCTCGATCTGCCCGAGCAGGACGTAGGGGTCGCCGATGTCGGCGGGCGTGCGGATGACCTCGGCGCCGGTGTCGAGGCGGGTGACTACGAGGTCGTGCGTCGTCATCACGCCGCCGCCGAGCAGGGCGTCGATCGTCATCCGGAGCCAGGTCAGCGTCCGGGGCCGCAGCTCGGCCCGCAGGTACTCGGCCGCGACCTCGCGCTCGCCGTCGTCGTCCCGCCCGTCGCCGTCCCGCCCGTCGTCCTCGTTCACGCCGTCACTGTAGCGAGCGCCCCGCACGGCTCGGCGTCAGTGGCGCACCTGGAACCAGCGGATCAGCTCGCGCAGGGCCGGCAGCGTCGCGCTCGCGTCGACGTCGGTGTCGATGTCCTCGAAGGTGCTGCGGTAGCCCGGCAGCTCGGTCGTCATCGAGTCGGTGATCGCCTCGTAGGCCATCGTCCAGGAGGGGAACAGCCGCTGCGCCGGCGCCTCCTCGAGCAGCACGCGCAGCCCGGCGTGCCGGGGGTCCTCCGCGATGATCGCCATCCGCTCGCGCAGCGTCGCGGCCGGCCCCTCGAGCAGCTGCAGGAACCGCCCGTCGCGGAACAGCAGGATGCCGGTCAGGCCGAGGCGCTCGTTGTTCGCGCGGCACTGCTCGAGCAGCGCGGGCAGGTCCGCCTCCTCGAGGCCGGCGGCGGTGTGGCTCGCGTAGACGATGGAGCGGAGGTCGTCGTCCTGGGACGGGCGAGCAGCGGAGTCGGACATGACGCCATCCCATCAGGGGCGCGGCGGGACGGCAGCCCCCTGCCCGGATCCGCGCGGCCCTGCTATGCGTCGCGCGCGGTCCTCACAGCAGATCCGTGCCGCCCGTCCGCCGCAGCGTCCGGCGGGCGAGGGCCCAGCCGAGCAGCCCCAGCCCGAACCACGCGGCGCCGAGCACGACGACGGCGCCGGTCTGCACCGCGAGCGCGCCGGTCCACCCCTCGCCGAGCAGTGTCCGCAGGGCGTCGGAGGCGTACCCCAGCGGCAGCACCCGGGCGACGGCCTCGACGACCGGCGGCAGCTCGCCGACCGGCGCCACGACTCCGCCGAGAACGGTCAGCAGCGCCGCGAACGGCCCACCCCAGGCCAGCCCGTCGCGCGAGCGGAGGCCGAGCACCCCGACGGCGAACCCGCAGCCGCTGCCGGCCAGAGCCGCGCAGCCCGTGAGCGCGAACGCGCCGGCGGCGACCTGCCACGGGACGCCCTGACCGAACAGCAGGAGCGCCCAGACCAGCGAGACGAGACCCGCCGCGGACCCGACCGCCGCCCCCGCGAGCGCGACCCCGCTCCAGAGCAGGACCGCCGGCCGGGCGCTGAGGAGGACGCTCCCGAGCACCGCGTCGTCCCGCACCCGGGTCAGCGACACGGTCACGCTGTCGACGGCGGTCAGGGCGGCGAGCAGGAGACTCGCACCCGCACCGACGACCAGCGACGGCGCCGCGACCGCCGCCAAGTACAGCACCTGCAGCACCGGCCCGAGCACGACCGCGACCAGGAGCGTCCGCCGCGTCCGCGTGGCGTCGAACGACCGCAGCGCCACCACGACCGAGGCGGCCACCGGCCCGCTCACGACAGCGCCAGCGTCCCGGCGAGCCGCGCCCGCCGCACGGCGACCTGGAGGATCCTGCGGGCGAGCAGCGCGGAGAGCAGCGACGCGAGCAGCCCCTGCGCGCACCAGAGCGCGACCGCGCCGCCGGACGCGCCGCCCGAGACACCCGCGTGCAGGACCTCTACCGCCCCCGTCAGCGGATCGACGACCCCGAGCAGCTGCAGCGGCACCGGCAGCTGCGCCCGGTCGATCACCGCGCCGGAGAGGAGGAGGACGGGAGCGACGAGGACAGGCTCGTAGACGGTCGCGTGCGGCGTCAGCACGAACAGCCCGGACAGCAGGAGCGCCGTTGTCCCGCACGCGGCGAAGAGCAGGACCAGACCGAGGGCGACGAGCGCGGGGGAGTGCGGCGCGAACTCGCTGCCGAGAACCCAGGAGCCCACGACCGCGGCCGGGATCGACAGCACCCCGACGCCGACGCAGGCGAGCGGGATCGGCGCGAGCGCACTGCCGAGCGGCCGAGGGGTCAGCGCGATCTGCTCCAGTGTCCCCTGCGATCGCTGGTAGCCGAGGATCCCGACCGCCGCCGCGGTCACCGTCCACACGCCGACGACGGCGCCGTCGACCCCCAGCGCCGGCCCGCCCCGCCCGGCCTGGACGCGCAGGACGACGAAGACGACCGGCGCGATCAGCGCGGTCTGGACGAAGTACGCGTTGCGGAGCAGCAGCCGCAGGTGGAAGGCGCCCTCGCGCAGCACCCCGCCCAGCCCCGCGATCACTCCCGCCCTCCTCGGCACCGGTCGACGAGGGCGAGGTAGCCCTCCTCGAGGGTCGCCGGCCGGGTGGTCCAGGTCCCGGTCGGGAGGTCGGCGACGACGGCGGCCAGCGCGCGGAGGTCGGGCCGGCAGGAGTCCCAGCCGACGACCACGACGGGTCGGCCGGCGATGCTGTCGGAGCGGACCGAGCGGACGCCGTCGAGCGCGGAGATCCGGTCGGCGAGCTCCGCGGTGAGCGCCGGAGCGGCGAGGGTCGTCACCTCGCCCAGCCCGCCCGCCGCGGCGACGTCCCGCGGTCGCCCCGCCGCGCGGATCCGGCCGTCGAGGAGGACGAGGCTCCGGTCCGACAGCTCCTCCGCCTCGTGCAGGTGGTGGGTGGTCAGGAGGACGCCCCGGCCGTCCCGGCGCAGCTCGCGGATCAGCGCGCGCAGCGCGAGCGCCGCCTCCGGATCCAGCCCGACCGTCGGCTCGTCGAGCAGGAGCAGCGGCGGCTCCGCCAGCAGCCCGCGGGCGAGGTGCAGCCGCTGGCGCATCCCGCGGGAGAACTCCTCGACGCGGTCGTTCCGCCGGGCGGAGAGGTCGACCGCCGCGAGCACCTCGAGGATGCGGCCGTCCCTCCGCCGTCGCGGCACGCCCGCGAGAGACGCGAAGTACCGGAGGTTCTCGAGCGCGGTCGCGCGCAGGAAGAAGCCGCGCTCGCCGCCGAGGACGAGGGCGAGGAGGCGCCTCGCCTCATCCGGCCGCCCGACGGCGTCGATCCCGGCGACCCGGATCGCGCCGCTCGTCGGGGTCAGCAGCGTCGCGATCATCCGCGCGAGCGTCGTCTTGCCGGCGCCGTTGGGGCCAAGGAGCGCGACGACCTCGCCGGCCTCGAGCCGGAGGCTCACGTCGCGGACGGCCCAGGACGCGTTCGGCCCGGTGCCGAACCGACGCGACACTGCCTCGAGGTGGAGCAGCGGCGCCGTCGGATCCGCTCTGATCGTCACTCTCGCCCGCCCTTCGCCGCGGACCAGCGTTCCCCTTCTCCGCTCCGCAGCCAGCATCGGTGGCGCTCGCTGCGAACGATGGCGGAGGGCGACACGGACGCCTTCGAGCCCGCTCAGCCCGCTCGCCGAAACCTCACCGAAAGCTAATTGTTCACGGTAACATCGCGCTCAGTACTGATCTCAACGACGAGAGGCTCCACCCATGACGACGAGACGACGGATCCCGATCGCGACCGCGGCGGTGATGGCGCTGACGGCGGGACTGCTCGCGGTCGGCCCCACCGCGCAGGCCGCACCGGCCACCTCCCTCGACAGCGCGAAGGTGCTCGAGCTGCCCTTCGACGGCAGCATCACCGACACCAGCGGTCGCGGCAACACGGTCGGGATGCAGAAGGGCGCCGCCGCGTACGGCACCGGCCTCGCCGGCCAGGCATTCGAGTTCACCGGCGGCAACGCGGTGTCGCTCGGCACCGACGCCCGCCTCCAGCCCGCCGACCTGACGGTCTCGTTCTGGTACAAGCCGACCGCCGCGATGACCGGCGAGCAGGTCTTCACCTGGAACAAGACCGCCTACAACTCCGACGGCTGGTACCTCACCTCCGAGAGCGACGCGACGCCGCTCGCGCTCTCGATCGGCCCCTCGACCGGACAGCCCTACAAGGTCGCGATCGACACCGCCCGCGCCGGCTTCTTCCCGACGAACGAGTGGACCCACGTCGTCGCCAGCTACGACAAGGCGACCAAGCAGGTCGCGTTCTACCGCAACGGCGTGAAGCAGCCCACCGTCACCAAGTCCGAGGCGACCGGAGCGGCCACCGGCGTGCTCGGCTCCGAGGGCACCTCGACCAAGACCCTCGGCTTCAACGGACCGCAGTACAACGGCGCGCACCTGCGCGGGCTCCTCGACGACTACGTCCTCTACGGCAAGGTCGCCACGACCACCGACGTCGTCGCGCTGACGAAGGCGCACAACGCGTCCTTCGACCCGGCCGCCGTCGCGAAGGCCGACCTCGACGCCGTCACCCTGCCCGCGAGCACGAGCACCGGCTTCTCCGTGCCGACCCGCGGCGCGAAGGGCTCCGACCTCAGCTGGACCTCCTCCGACGAGTCCGCGATCGCGATCTCCGGCGGCACCGCCACGGTCACCCCGCCCACCGGCGCCGCGACGACCGTGACCCTCACCGGCTCCTCGACCTACGGCGGCAGCACGGCCGTCACTCGCACCTTCGCGATCCAGGTGCAGCCGAAGGGCGTGAAGAGCTCGAGCTACCTCCAGGAGGCCGGCCTCTCGGACGTCACCGTCCAGGACCCGTACCTCGACAACGGCGAGCAGCAGACCGTCGAGTACCTGCTCAGCCTCGACCCCGAGATGTTCCTGCACTCCTTCTACACGCAGGCCGGTCTCACCCCGACCACGGCCGGCGGCTACGGCGGCTGGGAGCGCGAGAGCGGCACCCGGTTCCAGGGCCACTTCTTCGGCCACTACATCTCCGGCCTCTCCCAGGCCTACGCGAGCGAGCAGGACGCGACGACGAAGGCCGCGCTGCTCGCGAAGCTCACCGCCTCCGTCGACGGCCTGAAGAAGGTCCAGGACGCCTACGCGCTGAAGGACCCGGCCAACGCCGGCTACGTCTCGCCGTTCCCGGTGAGCTACCTGCCCTCCGGCGCCGACGGCCTGCTCGTGCCGTTCTACAACCTGCACAAGGTGCTCGCGGGACTGCTCGACGCGCACCAGTACGCGCCGAGCGCCGTGTCCGCGGAGGCGCTCGTCGTCGCCGACGGCTTCGGCTCCTGGATCACGAACTGGGCCGGCCGCCAGGCGAACCCGGGTCAGCTGCTCAACACCGAGTACGGCGGGATGAACGAGGCGCTCTACCGCCTCTACGAGACCACGCAGAAGCCGGCGCACAAGCGTGCGGCCGAGTACTTCGACGAGACCGCGCTCTTCCGGAAGCTCGCGAACAACGAGGACGTCCTCAACGGACTGCACGCGAACACGACGATCCCCAAGCTGATCGGCGCGCTCAAGCGCTACACCCTCTTCACCGACGACCCCGCGCTCTACGCGACCCTCACCGCCACCGAGAAGGCGGACCTCGACATGTACCGCCGCGCCGCCGAGAACTTCTGGCGGATGGTGGACGAGAGCCACAGCTACGCCAACGGCGGCAACAGCCAGTCCGAGCACTTCCACGGCGCGGACACCCTCTATCAGTACGCGACCAACGGGCAGACGACCGGCTACGGCGAGAACTCGACCTCCGAGGGCTGCAACATCTACAACATGCTCAAGCTCACCCGGGCGCTGTTCCAGGTGACGAAGGATGTGAAGTACGCCGACTTCTACGAGAACGCGTTCATCAACGGCGTGCTCTCGGTGCAGAACCCGGAGACGGGAATGGTCACCTACTTCCAGCCGCAGACCGCGGGCTACGCCAAGGTCTTCGGCGAGGAGCACGACGAGTTCTGGTGCGACCACGGCACCGGCGTCGAGAGCTTCACCAAGCTCGGCGACTCGATCTACTTCGAGGGGCCGAAGACGGTCTACGTGAACCAGTTCCGCTCGTCGGTGCTGAGCTCGGGCGGCAGCAACCTGAAGGTGACGCAGACGGCCGACATCCCGAACACCGACACCGCGCGCTTCACGATCGCGGCGCTCGGAGCGGGAGCGGTCGCCGAGGGCACCACGCTGCGCCTGCGCATCCCGGCCTGGGTCGACGGCGCGCCGACGCTCACCGTGAACGGCGCCGTCCGCGACGTCGCCGCGCTGACCGAGGGCGGCTACGCGGTCGTCCCGGTGGCGGCGGGCGACACCCTCACCTGGAAGCTCCCCGCCGCGGTCGCCGCGGTGGCGAACACCGAGAACGCGAACTGGACGGCCTTCACCTACGGGCCCGTGCTGCTCGCGACCGAGCTGAACCGGAACAACGTCGACGCCTCCTACCCCGCGGGCGTGCTCGTGCAGATGAGCGTCGCCGACAAGACGGTCAATTCGAACGTGGTCGTCGCGAACGCGGCCGCGTGGAAGTCCGCGGTGAAGCAGAACCTGCTCCGCCTCCCCAACGGCGCGAACGGCAACGGGACGACGACGATGCGCTTCGGCATGACGAACGTCGACGCCGCCTCCGAGGCGCGGATCTTCCAGCCGTACTACAGCCTCTACAACGCGCGCTACGCGACCTACATGACGCTCATCGCCCCCGACTCCGCGGAGGCGCAGGCGCTGATCCTCAAGGAGAAGCAGCAGCTGCGGGTGGAGGAGACGACGATCGACTCGCTCACCTCGTTCGACAACAACAACAGCGAGGCCGACAAGAACTACAAGTACAACCGCTCGGCGGTCGGCACCTGGCGCGGCGAGGGGTACCGCGACGGCGAGCGGTCGGCGGACGCGTACTTCCAGTACGACATGATCGTCGACCCGGCGCTGCCGAAGAACTACCTCGGCGTCCGCTACTACGGCGGCGACGCGGGGCGCACCTTCGACGTCTACCTCAACGACGTGAAGCTCAAGACGGAGGTGGTCTCGGGTGCCGCGGGCGCGCTGAACTGGTACGTGCAGTACGACGAGATCCCGCGCTCGGTGCTCGACGGGATCGCGGCGAAGGACAGCTGGAAGCGGAACCAGTCCGGCGCGTACGTCCTCGACGCGCAGGGGAACAAGGTGCCGAAGGTGACCGTGCGCTTCCAGGGCACCGGCACCGCGAGCAACGTCGGCGGCGTCTTCGGCGTCTACACGACGGAGTCGACCGGGTTCGCGACGAACGCGGAGCTGGCGAAGCTGACCTCGTCCGTGGGCACGTTCTCGCCGGCGCTCGCCGCCGGAGTGCGCGACCTGACGTTGACCGTGCCGGTCTCGACGACGAGCGTCGCGCTCGACCTCGACCCGGCCGTGGCCAGCGGACTGGTCAAGGTCGACGGCGTGCTGATCGACGACACCGTCGCCCGGACCGTGAACCTCGCGGCCTCGGGGACCACGAACGTCGTGATCACCTCCTCCGCGCAGGACCACACGACGCTCGCGACCTACCGGCTCGCGATCGTCCGGGCCGCCCCCGCCGCCGCGATCGACCTGACGGTCTCGGCCACGACGCGCTGCGTCGCCGGCAAGGTCGTCCTGACGACGACGGCCCGCAACGACTCGAAGGCCGCGGCGTCGATCTCGATCGCCACGCCGTACGCCACGAAGTCCTACACGGGCATCGCGGCGGGCAAGAGCGCGACGCAGGCCGACACGACCCGCGCCGCCTCGATCCCGGCCGGCACCGCGACCGTCACCGCGACGGCCACGATCGACGGCAAGGCGGTGACGACGACGAAGGCGGCCCCCTACTCCGCCCGCGCCTGCGGCTGAGCCCGCCCACCGACAGCGGCCGCCCGGGGACCCTCCCGGGCGGCCGCTCCGTCGTCCCCTCTCTCCGCGAGATGCCACTTGTGCGCACTTTCTGCGGCGTGTCGCGCTCGTAAGTGGCATCTCGCGGAGGGGATCAGGGGGTGGGGGCGCCGGGCGTTATCTATTCGTTACACATCTCGACCAAACCGGCACCACACTGCGAACGGGCAGGTCAAGGGCGGAGCATGACTCCCATGGAACAGACAGGGAAGAACCCGCGCGTGCCGAAGCTGCGGTTCATCGCGCTCTCGGCCGTGGCCGGCATCGTCGTCGCGGGCGTGCTGCTCGCGATCGCCGAGCTCGTCGCGCTCGTGGTCGCGAAGAACGCCAGCCCGGTGCTCGCCCTCGGCGCGTTCGTGGTCGACATCGTGCCGCGCCCGCTCAAGGAGTTCGCGATCGAGACGTTCGGCGCGAACGACAAGATCTTCCTGCTGGCGAGCATCGGCGTCGCCGTGCTGGTCGCCGCCGCCCTCGCCGGCGTGCTGCAGCTGATCCGCCCGCCGCTCGGCCAGATCCTGCTCGTGATCGCCGGCGGCCTCTCGATCGCCGCGATCGTCACCCGCACCGGCGCGACCCCGCTCTCCGCAGTGCCCACCCTGGTCGGCCTCGTCGTCGCGATGATCGTGATGCACCTGACCGTCTCGCGCCTCCGCCGCTGGCGCGCCGCGTCCGCCGCCGAGAAGACCGGCGCGGCCCCCGCCGCCCGCCCGGTCGGCATCGAGCGCCGCGGCTTCTTCCGCGTGACCCTGATCGCCGCTGTCGGCGCCGCCGTGATCGGCGCCGGGTCGCGCGCCATCAACGCCGCCACCTCGTCCCTCGCCAGCGTGCGCGACGCGCTCCGCCTGCCCAGCCCGCGCAGCACCGTCTCGGTGCCCGCCGGCGCCGATCTCGGGATCGACGGGCTCACTCCGCTCTACACGCCCAACGCCGACTTCTACCGCGTCGACACCGCGCTGACCGTGCCCTCGATCGACCCCTCCACCTGGTCGCTGAAGATCTCCGGGATGGTCGACCAGGAGGTCACGATGTCGCTGCAGGACATCTTCGACATGGGCCTGGACGAGTACGGCATCACCATGACCTGCGTCTCGTACCAGGTCGGCGGCGACCTCGTCGGCAACGCGAAGTGGCTGGGCGTCCCGCTCCGCGACGTGCTGAAGAAGGCCGGCGTCCAGAGCGGCGCGGACATGCTGCTCTCCACGAGCGTCGACGGCTACACCGCCAGCACCCCGCTCTCCGCGGTCACCGACGAGAACCTCGACGCGATCCTCGCCGTCGGGATGAACGGCGAGGCGCTGCCCTTCGAGCACGGCTTCCCGGTGCGGATGGTGATCCCCGGCCTCTACGGCTACGTCTCCGCCACCAAGTGGCTGACCGAGCTGAAGGTCACCACCTTCGCCGCCGACGAGGCCTACTGGACCCCGCGCGGCTACGACGCCGAGGCTCCGATCAAGATGTCCTCGCGGATCGACACCCCGCGCATCGACGCCGCGATCCCTGCCGGCGCGACCAAGATCGCCGGAGTGGCGTGGGCGCAGACCACCGGCATCGCCAAGGTCGAGGTCAGCATCGACGACGGCGACTGGCAGGAGGCCACGCTCTCGACCCCGGTCAACCTCGACACCTGGGTGCAGTGGTACGTCGACTGGGAGGCCGCGAGCGGCGCCCACTACGTCGCCGTCCGCGCGACCGACGCCAACGGCATGCTCCAGATCGAGGACCGCGCGGGCGTCGCCCCCAACGGCTCCTCCGGCTGGCAGCGCACCCTCGTCCGCGTCAGCTGACGCCGTCCGGCGACCCACGCGCCTGCGGGAGACGGATCTCGATACGCGCTCAGCGAGCGTTACTCGATCAGCATGAATCGCCGCATGGTGGTCGAGGAGATGCGCAGCGGCGCGTCGGGACCCGGGTGCTCAGGGGCGGAAGGTCGCCGCGTGGTGCTCGGGGGCGAGGTGCGGGCCGGTGCCGAGCATGCGCTCGCGGAAGGTGGCGCCGGCGGGCTCGGGGTCGAGGCGGCCGCGGCGCCGCAGCTCGGGCTGGACGAGCTCGATGAAGTCGCGCATCGAGGCCAGGCCGAAGACGGCCTCGAGCATGATGCCGTCGAGGTCGGTCTCCTCCATCATCCGCTCGAGCTCGTCCGCGACCTCGACCGGGTCGCCGGTGATCGCGAAGCCGCGGGTGCCCTTGCCCTTCAGCTCGTCGAGGATCTCGCGCACCGTCGGCGCCGTGCCGTCCGGGCGGGTGAGGAAGCGCTCGATGTTGCTGGTGCCCATCTGGCCCGCCTGGTCGTCGAGGACCAGCTGCTCGGCGAGCGTGCGGTCGAGGTCGTAGGCCAGCAGATCGACGCCCGTGTTGCCGGCGTAGTAGTGCGCGGCCAGCTCGTCGGTCTGCAGCGCGTCGAACTCGGCGCGCAGCTGCGACGCCTCCGCCGACGTCGGCGCCACCACGATCGTCACGCCGACCATGACCTTGAGCGACGCGGGATCGCGGCCGTTCTCCGCGGCCCGGCGGCGGAGGTCCGCGATGTCCGCCTTGACCTTGCCGTAGGTCGAGCCCTGCACGAACACGCACTCGGCGTTCTTCGCCGCGAAGGCGCGGCCCACCGGCGAGGTCCCGGCCTGGAAGAGCAGGGGCGAGCGCTGGGGCGACGGCGGCAGCGTGTGGTAGCCCTGCGAGCGGTAGAACTCGCCCTCGTAGGCGACCGGGCGGATCCTCTCGGGGTCGGCGAAGACGTTGCGCGCGTGGTCCAGCACGATGACGTCGTCGTCGTTGCCGCCCTCCCAGAAGGAGAAGGCGACGTCGACGTACTCCTGGGCCGCGCGGTAGCGCTCGTCGTGCGGGACCATCGCGGACTGGCCGAGCATCGCGGCCATCGTGTTCTGCGAGGAGCCGGTGACGATGTTCCAGCCGATCCGACCGCGGGTGACGTGGTCGAGGGTGGAGAACTTGCGCACGGCGTGCAGCGGGTGGTCGGCGCCGGTGGTGCTGGTGACCACGAAGTTCAGGCGCTCGGTGCCGACCGCGAGCGCCGGGATGAGGTACGCGCCGTCGAGCGCGAAGGTCATGCCGGCCTCGACGAGGACGTCCGAGAGCTCGCCGCGGCGCGAGGAGTAGCCGAAGGAGCCGCCGGCGAAGAAGAGGAAGTCGAAGCCGGCGTCGTCGAGGAGGCGCGCCATCCGCTGCCAGTAGTCGATGTCGCGGAAGTCACCGTCGCGGCTGCGCGGATGCGACCAGCTGATGGTGCCGCCGACGTGCGGGGTGCCCGCTTCGAAGACCCCGAGGACGATCCGCTTCTGCATGCTCTCCCGCGTTCCGGCCGGCGTCCGCCGGCCCTGCTCCGGGAACCCTAGCGAGCGCGCGTTTCGGGGCTGTTGCGGGGGAGTGCGCGGGGTGGGTGGGTCTCGGTACGCCCGCTGCGCGGGCTACTCGACCGGCATGGGGTGCCCGCGGCGCGGGCTGCTCGGCCGGCATGAGGCGCGGGTCGCCGCTGAAGCCGCGCACAACACCAGCTGAGACGGGGGTCCCTCCGCTGACGGGGGAGGCCCTGTGCTCTCAGCTGATGTTGTGCGCGGCGGGGTCTCGATTCGCCCGCTGCGCGGGCTACTCGACCGGCAGGGGGCGCGCCAGCATGCTGGTCGAGTAGCCGCGCAGCGGCGTATCGAGACCCGCGCGTCAGCCGCTGACGCCCGTCAGGCCGAAGCGGAACTCGAGGCGGCCGTCGAGCGGCCGGACCTCGTACTCGGGGTGCGGGCGCGCGCCCCAGGAGTCGTCGCCCGCGACGCCGCGGCGGCGCAGCGCCGGACGCAGCACGGTGCGCTGCACCGGCGGCAGCTCGTTCGGGTGCTGCGCGTTCTCGATCTCGTACGGCGTCCACGGCAGGGCCGAGAACTCCATCCCGCCGGCGCAGTCGAGCCGCAGGCCGAAGCCCGTGTCGTCGGTCACCTCGGCCCAGCGCACTCCGGTGCGGCTGCCCGATTCCTGCGGCTTGAGGTACGGGGTCAGCTCCCGCGCGACGTCGCTCTCCCAGACGTCCAGGCGCGCCCCCAGCCGGCGGTCGGAGTAGCACTCGTCCGGTCCGTCGCCGTACCAGCGCAGCCGGTGCGCGTCGGCGCCGGTGGTCAGCTGCATCCCGAACTCGGGCAGATCGGGCAGCCCGTCCGGCACCGTCATCGCGACGGTCACCTCGATCCGCCCGTCGCCCGTGACCCGGTAGTCGACGTCGCAGACCGCGCGCGGAGTGGTCGGCAGCTCGTAGCGGAAGCCGACGACCACCGCGTGCTCCTCGACGGACACCCGCGCCGTCCGCAGCGCCTCGCCCGCGGCCCGCGCGTAGCGGCTCGCCAGCAGCCACTGCCCGTCCTCGAAGGGACCGCCCCAGCCGCGCTCGTTCGAGGTCGGCGCGTGCCAGAAGGACGGCGTCGGGATCGAGGTGAGCAGCTCGCGGCCGCCCTCGGGCCCGCCGCCCCAGCGGTACGACATCAGCCCGCCGTGCAGCCGGGAGAAGAGGACGCTGAAGTGCTCGCCGACGACGCCCACGTTGTGGGTGCCGTCGATGAGCTCGGGCCGCGGCGCGTGCTCCGGCCGCGCATGCCCCGCGACCTCGAGCACGTGCTGCCCGCGCGCGACGACGTGTCCCGCCGCCGCCCACCGCGTGTCCTCGCGCAGCCGCAGCTCGACGTCGAGCGTGTACTCGCCCGGCAGCTCCGGCAGCGGCACCGGCTGCGGGAAGGTCGACGACCCACCCGCGGCGACGTCGGTCGCGAGCTCCCTCTCCGCCAGCACCCGCCCCTCCCGCCGCAGCACGACCACCGCCGCGTACGCGGAGGAGGAGGTGGCCAGCAGCCGGTTCCCGATCACGATCTCCGCCGCCGAGACGTCGACGCGGAACGGCTGGTACAGGTGCGCGACCTCCTGCAGCTTCGGCGTCGGCGTGCGGTCGGCGAAGAGGATCCCGTTGCCGCTGAAGTCGCCGTCGTGCGGCGACTCCCCGCTGTCGCCGCCGTAGCCGAGGAACGGCACGCCGTGCCGGTCGGTCATCGCGACGGCCTGGTCCGCGAAGTCCCAGATGAAGCCGCCCTGGAAGAGCGGCTCCCGCTCGGCCAGATCGAGGTAGCGGTCGACCGCGCCGAAGGAGTTGCCCATCGCGTGCGCGTACTCGCAGAGCAGGAACGGCTTGTCGCGGTGCTCCGCGAGGTACTCCTCGATCTCCGCCGCCGGCGTGTACATCTGGCTGACCACGTCGGTCGTCTCCGGGTAGCGCGAGTCCCAGTGCACCCCCTCGTAGTGCACCGGACGGTCGTCGACCGCGCGGAACCAGTCGGCGAGATCGCGGAGGACGGTGCCGCCGAACGACTCGTTGCCGAGCGACCACATCACCACGCTCGGGTGGTTCTTGTCGCGCTCGAGCAGGCTCCGCGCCCGGTCGTGCAGCGCGGGCGCCCACCGGCCGTCGTCGCCGGGCACCGACTCGGCGAGCGGCGCGTCGAGGTAGCGGACGCGGTCCCACAGCCCGTGCGTCTCGAGGTTCATCTCGTCGATCACGAGGAAGCCGTACTCGTCGGCGAGGTCGTAGAAGTAGGAGTTGTTCGGGTAGTGGCTGGTGCGGATCGCGTTGACGCCCACCCGCTTGAGGATCCGGAGGTCCTCCTCCGTCTGCGCCCGGTCGACGACCCGCCCCTGCAGGTCGAACTCGTGCCGGTTGACCCCGCGGAAGACGACCCGCCGCCCGTTGAGGCTGAGCACGCCGTCCTCGATCGCGAAGCGGCGGAGCCCCACGGTCTGCGGGACCACCTCGGTCACGGCGCCGTCCGCGTCCCGCACGCGCACCGTCAGGCGGTGCAGGTGCGGGTCCTCGGGGCTCCACAGCCGCGGCTCCGCGAGCCGGAGACGGTGCACGCCGTCCGGATCGAGCCGCAGCGGGCCGACGCCGTCGAGCTCGACCGTCGCCGAGCCCGCCCCGTCGAGCCGCAGCTCGACCGCGATGCCGGCACCGTCGTCGTCGACCGTCGTCCGCACGCGGAGGTCCTCGACGTGCGCGCGCGGGCGGCGCAGCAGCACGACGTCGCGGAAGATCCCGGAGAAGCGGAAGAAGTCCTGGTCCTCGAGCCACGAGCCGGCGCTCCACTTGACCACCTGCGCGGCGAGCAGGTTCTCGCCGGGCAGCAGCGCCTCGGTGAGGTCGAACTCGCCGGGCGAGAAGCTGTCGGCCGAGAAGCCGAGGTAGACGCCGTTCAGCCAGAGCGCGATCGTGCTCTCGGCGCCGCGCACGTCGAGCGCCATCCGCTCGCCGGGCGCGAGCGGCGCGTCCAGCTCGAAGGTCGTCCGGTAGGAGGCCGTCGGGTTGAACCGCTCGGGCGCCTGCCCGGGCAGGATGCTCTCGCGCCCGTCCCAGGGGTACTGCGTGTTCACGTACTGCGGGCGGTCGTGGCCGTGCAGCTGGATGTGCGCGGGCACGGGGATCAGCTCCCAGTCGCCCGCGTCGAACTCCGGCCGCTCGAAGCCCGCCGGCGCGTCGGCCGGCCGGGGCGCGCAGTGGATCCGCCACAGCCCGTTCAGCGACTGCTCGAACGAGCTGACGCCCGTCGCGGCCTCGTCCGAGGAGCGGAACCAGCGGTGATCGGAGTGCGCCGGCCGCCGGTTCTCGGCGAAGAAGCCGGGGTCGGAGAGCCGGGCGAGGTCGAACCCGGTGGCGGGCGCCGCCTCGCCCGGGAGCTCCGCGAGGCTCACTTGATCGCCCCGGTGATGCCCTCGGCGAAGGAGCGCTGCAGGACCATGAAGACGATGACGGTGGGTACCGAGGCGAGGAAGACGGCCAGCATCAGCACGCCGTAGTCGACGACGTAGCCCGCGCTGAGGTTCGAGATCAGCATCGGCATGGTCTGGAAGTCGTTGTTCACCAGGATGACCTTGGGCCAGAGGAAGTTGTTCCAGGCGGTCATGAAGGTGATGACTGCGGCCGCGGCGTAGGTCGAGCGCATCGACGGCAGGTAGATCCGGGCGAAGATCCCGAGCTCGCTGACCCCGTCGATCCGCGCGGCCTCGATGATCTCGTAGGGGAACGAGCGCGAGGCCTGCCGGAACAGCAGGATCAGGAACGGGGTCGAGATCGCCGGGATGATGACCGCGCCGAGGGAGTTGATCATCCCGACCTCGGCGAAGACCTGGAAGAGCGGGATCATCGTCGCCGCGAACGGAATCATGATCGCGATCAGCAGGATCGCCATCAGGAGGTCCTTGGCCCGCGAGTGGAAGACCTCGAAGCCGTAGCCGGCGATCGAGCAGACGATCAGCGCGAGCACCGTGGTGCCCACCGCGACGGTCGCCGAGTTCCACATCGCCGAGCCGACGTCCTGCAGATCGAGCAGTCCGGCGAAGTTGTCGAAGAGCGCCAGGCCCGGGATCATCCGCGAGTCGAGGACGTCCTGGCTGGTGTTCGTCGCCGAGACGGCCATGAAGTAGAGCGGGAAGATCGAGAAGAGCGCGAAGACCGAGAGGAAGAGGTACTTCGGCAGGCCGCGCAGCCGCGAGGAGAGCGGCGCGCTGCGGACGGGGACGGACTCGCTCGGAGTGACGGACTCGACGTCCTCGATCGCGGGCAGGGTGCTGACGCGCTCAATCACGCTTGTCACCGACTTTCAGCTGAACGAACGCGAGGACCGCGACGAGGATGAGGATCACGTAGGAGAGGGCGGAGGCGTAGCCGAAGTTCGGGTTCTTCAGGAACGAGACCTCGTAGAGGTAGTGCGACATCGACATGGTCGTGTAGGCCGGGCCGCCTCTGGTCAGCGCCCACGACTCGTCGAAGAGCTGCAGCGTCCCGTTGGTCGACATGATCGCGGTGAGCAGGATGATCGGCTTCAGCTGCGGGATCGTGACGTGCCAGAAGGTCTGCAGCGCGTTCGCGCCGTCCATCCGCGCGGCCTCGATGCTCGAGTAGTCGACGTTCTGCAGCGCCGCCAGGTAGAAGACCATGTTGTAGCCGGTCCAGCGCCAGAGCAGTCCGAGGATGATGACGAAGCGCCCGGTGTCGGGATTGCCGAGCCAGTTGATCGGCGAGTCCATCAGGCCGACGCCCATCAGCACGTCGTTGACGAAGCCGTCGTTGGCGAAGATCGTGCGGAAGACGAGCGAGTAGGCGACGAGCGAGACGGCGCACGGCAGGAAGATCGCGGTGCGCCAGAAGGTCTTGAACTTCAGGTTCCTGGTGTTGAGCAGATTGGCCAGCACCAGCGCCATGATCAGCATCACCGGCACCTGGATGATCAGGTAGATGAAGGTGTTCTGCAGCGTCAGCCGGAAGATCTCGTCCTGCAGCAGGCGCTCGTAGTTCAGCCAGAACGGCTGCGCGTAGCTGAGGTTCGCCCCGCGGCCGGTCTGCAGCGAGAGCAGGAAGGCCTGGATCATCGGCAGGAAGCTCACCAGGAAGATGAGCACCGCCGCCGGCAGGAGGAAGGCCCAGCCGGTGAGGCTGCGGCGGCGCTCCCCGGTCATGCGGATCGGGCGGCTGCGGAGATCGCGCTGCGGCCGGGGTGGGACGCGCAGGCGCGGGCGCGGAGGGGCGGAGGTCGACACGGGCGGGCTCGCATTCTCGGAGAGAGGGACGGGGAGGGACGGGCCGGGGAGGAGGAGTCCTCCCCGGCCCGGGGTGCGAGCCGGCTCGCGGTGACGTCGGGTCTCGGTGACGTCGGGTCTCGGCGACGCCGGCTCGCGGCGAGCCCTAGCTCATGGCGAACTCGACGTTCTTCTGCGCCTCCTCCAGCGCCGAGGCGGGGTCCGCACCGCCGATGATCTGCGTGATCGCGGCGCTCACGGCGTCGCGGCCCTCGTAGTAGTAGGCGCCGGTGTTGTTGCTCGGCACCTCGGCGCCGAACTCGGCGACCTCGGCGAAGATCGGCTGGCCGGCGAAGAACTCGTTCGGCTGCTCGTAGGCGGTCGAGGAGCCGGCGGGCAGCCAGTTCGCGACGGCGCCGGACTTCGGCAGGATCGTGTCGTAGAGCTCGGTCGAGCCGGCGAAGGTCGAGGCGAGGAAGTCGGCCGCGAGGTCGACGTCGGCGTTCGCGCTGATCGCCCAGGACGATCCGCCGCTGGCCGTGTAGTTGGTCGCGCCGGAGATGCCGTCGAGCGAGGGGACGTTCGTGATCGCCCAGTCACCGGCCTGGTCCTCGGCGGTCTGGATGGAGCCGACGATCCAGACGCCCTGGATGGTGCCGCCGACGGAGCCGTTCACGAAGGTGCCGAGGTACTCGTCCCACGAGTTGACCTCGACGAAGACGCCCGAGTCGACGAGCTGCTTGTAGACGTCGATCGCGGCGAGCAGTGCGTCGTTGTCGGTGATGGTGGGGTTGCCCTCGTCGTCGAAGAGGCTGGCTCCGGCGCTCTGCAGCATCATCATGATCATGTCCGAGGAGCCGGCCTGGCCCGAGAGCAGCGGCGATCCGGTCTTCGCCAGGACGTCCTTGCCCTTGGTGAGGAACTCCTCCCAGGTGATGTCGGTGAAGTCGTCGATCGTGTAGCCGGCCGCCTCGAGGACGTCGGTGCGCAGCGCGGTGACGGCGGTGCCCGAGTCGAACGGCACGCCGTAGTGCACGTCGTCGAGGGTCGAGTAGGCGGCGACGGCCTCGGGGAACTCCGCGAAGTCGACGGCGTCGGCGGGCAGCTCGCTGAAGATCTCGGGGTAGTTGACGAGGTTCTTCTGGAACGCGTTGTTCTGCATCAGGAAGACGTCGGGCAGCTCCTCGTACTGCTGCGACTGGGCCAGGGTGGTCAGCTTGGGCTGCAGGTCGTCCCAGGGGGTCTCGATGATGTCCAGCTTGAAGTCCGGGTGGTCCTTCTGGTAGATCTTCTCGGCCTCCTCGAGGGCCGCGATGTTGAACACCGGGTCCCAGGCCCAGACGCTGAGCGTCTCGTCGCCGTCGCCTCCGCCGGCGGCGTTCCCGCCACCGCCGCCGCCGGCCGCGCAGGCGCTCAGCGCGAGGACGAGGGGCAGGGAGACGGCCACGACGGTCGTGAACTTCTTGGAGCTTCTTCGCACGGATTCGTTCCTTCTGTGTGGGTGGGGTGCTGCTGCGGATGCAGTGGTGCTGCGGAGTGCAGTGGTGCTGCGGGAGAGAAGACAGTGGTGCTGCGGGAGGGAGGAGGAGGGCGCTCGGGCTCAGCCGAGCGGCTGCCAGGGCCCGTACGGGTCGCCCGGGGCCTGGTTGCGGGTCCACCACTTCGCGCGGTAGCGCTGGCCCTGGTGGACGACGACGTCGCCGGTGTCGAAGATGCGCGAGGCGGTCCAGACCGCGGTGCCGTCGGGTGCGGTCGCGAGCTGCTGCCACGGGCCGTTCGGGTCGCCGGGGGTCTGGTTGCTGGTCCACCACGACGCCCGCCAGAGCGAGCCCTGGAAGAGGACCGTGTCGCCCTGCTGATAGACGGAGGTCGCCGACCAGGAGGCCGCGGCCTGGCGGCGGAGAGCCAGCGCGTCGACCGTCAGTCCGGCGCCGCCGGGGCCGCTCGCCAGGATCGAGACCGTCGCGGTGCCGGCCGGCAGCGAGAACTCCGCCGAGCGCACGTCGGCCCAGCCGCTGGTCGCGGGGATCTCGGTGCGGTGCTCGACGCCGTCCGCGCCGGTGACCACGATCCGCGCGGAGTCGAGTCCGCCCGGCCGGTCCGCGCGGAGCGACAGGGTGTAGACGCCCGCGGGGACCTCGTCCTGCTGCTGCACGCCGCCCGAGAAGGCCTGCGCCGCGCCGAGCCGGAGCGCGAAGCGCGAGCCGTCGGCGCCGGGCGAGGGGTTCGAGACGAAGCCGGTGGTCGTCGAGGCGGGGTCGGTGGTCTGCGTCCAGCCGGTGACGGTGGTCACCGCGATCCGGTCGGCGGCGAAGTCGGGGTTGAGGATCCAGTTGTTGCCGGCGCCGACCTGCCACTCGCCGGAGCGGGCGTTGAGGTCCCACTCGCTCAGCGACTCGAAGCGGACGTCCGCGCCGGTCCCGCTGAGCGGCAGCCACTGGTTGTAGCCGAGGCCGTTCCAGGCGAAGTCGGCCCAGCGGTCGCCGGCGTAGATCACGGTGTCCTGCTCGGTGCCCTGCACCGTCAGGAAGAAGCCGCTCTGCGTGACGTGGCTGTAGTCCTTCTCGGTGCCGGGGAGGACGTACATGCTCGAGTACGGCCCCTGGATCCGGCCCTCGAGCGAGCGCACGAGGTAGGTCTGCGAGGTGTTCCAGCCGTGCAGGTCCGAGCTCGCGACGTAGTACTGGCCGTCGAGCTTGAACATCGCGTTGCCCTCGCGGCCGGCGCCGCGGTAGACCTCGACGGCCGTCTCGACCGAGAGCGAGTCGGTGTCGCTGATCCGGCCCACGTAGGTCCGGCTGCGGCCGTCGCGGTAGGAGAAGACGAGGTAGTCCGCGCCGTCGTCGTCGGTGAAGACGGTCTGGTCGCCGGTGCCCTGCTCCCAGCCGGGCTTGCTCGGGTTCCGGTAGACGCCGGGGATGTGGGTCTGCAGGTTCGCGTACTCGAAGTCGGCGACGGGCGAGTCGCCGCTGAGGAAGAGGACTCCGGCGTTGGTGACGCGGGCGGGGTCGGGGCTCTCGAACTGGGTGAGCAGGACGTACTTCCCGGTCTGCTCGTTGTAGGCGACGCCGAGCCGGCCGATCCAGACCGCGTCGGCGAGGGTGTCCATGTCCGAGAAGTAGGTGCCCGTGACGTCCTTCGATGCGGGGATGTGCAGCACGGTGTCCTTCGTGGCGACGTCGTTCTCGAAGGTCCAGTTCACGAGGTCCTCGGAGGAGTACGCGGTGACCGCGACGAAGTCGCCCTCGCCGGCCCGGGTGTAGGTGCGGGTCGGGGAGTCGTAGTAGAGCTGCGAGCCGGTGTACTCCACGCCGTACCAGTAGTAGCGGTCGCCGAAGCGGAAGATCCCGCCGCCCTGGGAGAAGATCGGGTCGCCCGCGGTGTCGAGCCAGAACCGGTTGTTCTCGATCGTCTGAAGGGTGCCGTCGGCGAGCGGGAAGAGGGCGGCGGCGGTGGTCTGCAGGCCGTTCTTCGCGGCGACGACGGCCGCGGCGCTCGCTCCGGCGTCGTCGAGGACCTCGCCCGCGGTGACGGTCGCCGCGGCGAAGGGCGCCCAGGACGCGGCGGTGTAGGCGGAGGGGACCCGGGTGCGGTACTCGTCGAGGCGCTCGCGCAGCCCGGAGATCCGGACGAGGCCGGTCTCGGCCGTCTCGAGGGCGCTGCGGGCGGAGAGCAGGGCGGCGTCGGTCGAGGCGGCGTCGTCGCGGGCGGCGGTCGCGGTCGCGACGGCGGCCGAGAAGGGGGCCCAGGAAGCCGCGGTGAAGTCCGGAGCGGCGAGGGCGCTCAGCCGGTCGAGCGCGGCGGCGAGGCGGGCGCGCTCGTCGACGAGCACGGTGCTGGTGAACTCGGCGGACGCGTGGTTGATGAAGCCGACCGTGACGACGCGGAGGACGTGGTCGCCGGGGGCGAGCCCGGTGAAGGACGCGATCGGGACCGTCGTGGTCGATCGGGCGCCGCGGTAGTCGGCCGAGCCGATCTTCACGCCGTCGACGAAGACGTCGGCGGTGCCGTTGGTGGTGGCCTTCCGGCCCGAGAGGGCGACCGTCTCGCCGGTGAAGGCGATCTCGAAGGCCGCGCCGCCGGTCGCCCAGGTGTGCGTGCTGTTCTTCGACCAGGCGCCCTCGTAGAAGGTGGCGTTCGGCGTGCCGCGCACGGTCGTGGTCTCGGTGAAGGCGACCGTCGTCGTCCGGATCTCGGCGGCCTCGGCGGTCTGCCCGGCGAGGGGCGACTGGCCGGCGAGCACGAGCAGCCCGGCGAGCAGAGCAGCGATCAGGGCGGGGAGCCGCCTCGTCGTCGTACGCGTCATGTCGTGCCTCCGTCGTCGCAGGTCCACTTGGTACAGCGCTGTACCACGAACGCGAATCTAGCCTGGAGGATCCTGTGAGGGCAAGGAGACTTTTCTCTGATCAGCGTGTCGTGCCGCGGGCGACGACCTGCGACCGGGCGAAGAGCGTGGTCGCGGGAGCCTCCACCCGGTCGATCCGCGCGACCAGCCGCTCGAGCGCCGTGCGGGCGATCCACTCGATCCGCGAGTCCATCGAGGTGAGCGGCGGGGAGAGGAACGCGGACTCCTCGATGTCGTCGAAGCCGATCACCTGCACCTCGTCCGGGATGCGCAGTCCGCCCTCCCGCAGGGCCGAGATCGCGCCGGTCGCGAGGACGTCGTTGAAGCAGACCAGGCCGTCGAACGGCACCCCCGCCTCGACGAGCGCGCGGGCGACCCGGAAGCCGGAGCCGATCGTCCAGTCGTAGCCCGTGACGCCGACCAGGCGCGGATCGAGCGCGCGACCTGCGGCGGCGAGCTCCTCGACGACCCCGCGCAGGCGCTGCTCGGCGTTCCCCTCGCGGGCCGCGCCGATGCGGCCGGCGTCGAAGGGCGAGTGCGCGCCGACGACGGCCAGCGCGGTGCTGCCGCGTGCGAGGAGGTGCGCCGTGGCCGCGCGGGCGTCGGCGACGTCGTCGGTCGTCACCCGGTCCACCAGCTCGTAGGTGTCGCGGGTCCCGAGGCAGACCAGGGGGTACTCGACGGCGAGCGCCGAGCGGTCGAGGGTCTCGTGCTCGGACAGCGAGAGGAGCAGCCCGTCGGTGAGCTGCGAGTTGAAGCGCTGCAGCAGCCGGCGCGAGCCGTCCCCGCCGTCGTCGGGGTAGGTCGTGACGGAGACCGCGAGGTCCATGTCGCGGGCGGTCTCGATGACCGCCTCCGCCAGCTCGGCGAGGTAGGCGGCCTTCAGGGTCGGCACGGCGAGCGTCACCGCGTCGGTTCGTCCGCGGGTCAGATTGCGGGCTGCGACGTTCACCGTGTAGCCGAGCTCCTCGACCGCGGCCCGGACGCGCTCCCGCGTGCCGTCCGCCATCCGGCCCGTGCCGTTGACCGCGTTCGACGCCGTCTTCAGCGAGACCCCGGCGCGCTCGGCGACCGACTCGAGCGTCGCCTTCCGGCGCGGTGGGGCCATGTCGTCGCGCCTTCCGTCGTCCCGGGCGGTCCGCCTGCGCCCTCCCCATGGATACACCACGGCTCGGATCCCGTCCTGCGCGAGGGCCGAGGTCAACCCTCCCCGGCGCACGGAGCGCGCTGGAGGAGAGCGGCGGATACTGGAGGGGCACCCGATAGCAGACAGATGTCGGACTGCGCGGAGCGCGGCCCGGCGAAGGAGGAATCGTGAAGGCACTGCGCTACACCACCGTCGGACAGGCCCCCGAGGTCGTCGAGATCGAGAAGCCCGTGCCCGGGCCGGGCGAGATCCTGCTGAAGGTGACCGCCGCCGGCGTCTGCCACTCCGACGACTACGTGATGAGCCTCCCCGAGGAGGACTACCTCGCCCAGCACTACCCGCTGCCGCTGACCCTCGGCCACGAGGGCGCCGGCGTGATCGAGGAGTTCGGCCCCGGCGTCGAGACCGGCCTGCAGATCGGCGAGGCCGTCGCCGTCTACGGACCGTGGGGCTGCGGCCACTGCCTCAACTGCTCGCGCGGCGCGGAGAACTACTGCACCAACGCCGAGGCGGAGGGCATCCGCCCGCCCGGCCTCGGCAACCAGGGCTCGATGGCGGAGTACATGATCGTCGACGACGTCCGCCACCTGATCCCGATCGGCGACCTCGACCCGGTGAAGAACGTCTCGCTCACCGACGCCGGGCTCACGCCGTACCACGCGATCAAGCGCAGCCTCCCGAAGCTCGGCGCGGGCACCTTCGCCGTCGTCATCGGCTCGGGCGGGCTCGGCCACGTCGGCATCCAGATCCTCAAGGCGCTCTCCGGCGCGACGGTGATCGTGCTCGACGTCAGCGAGGAGAAGCTGGAGCTGGCGAAGCACGTCGGAGCGGACGTCACGCTGATCAGCGACTCCTCCGCAGCCGAGAAGATCCGCGAGATCACCGGCGGGCTGGGCGCGGACGCCGTGTTCGACTTCGTCGGCGCCGGCCCGACCATCGCGACGGCCACCGCGGTCGCCGCCGTCGAGTCGGACGTCACCATCGTCGGCATCGGCGGCGGCCAGGCGACCGTCGGCTTCGGCACGATCGCCTACGACGCGGCCCTGCGGATCCCCTACTGGGGCTCCCGCAGCGAGCTGATCGAGGTCTTCGAGCTCGCCAAGGCGGGCCGCATCGACGTCGAGGTCCAGCAGTACGCCCTCGCCGACGCGCCCCAGGCCTACGCCGACCTGCACGACGGCACCGTCCGCGGCCGCGCGGTCATCGTCCCGTAGGCCGCGACTCGCGGAGCGGTGGATCTCGATACGCCCGCTGCGCGGCCTACTCGACCAGCATGGAGGGGCCGCCCCTGCGAGGCCCGCGGTCAGCACCAACCATGCTGGTCGAGTAGCCCGCAGGGCGTATCGAGACCCGCCCACCCGTCTAGCCTTCGAGGATGCGCTCCCGGCTCCTGCACGCCCGCGAATCGTTCTGGTTCCTGCCCACCCTGTTCGGCGTCCTCGCGATCGCCCTGGCGTTCGGGCTGATCGAGCTCGACCGGCTGCTCATCCGCGCGGGCATCCAGGACCTCCCCCTCGTCGAGGACCTCTCCGCCACCGGCGGCCGGGCGATCCTCTCCGCGATCGGCGGCACGATGCTCGGGGTCGCCGCGACCTCGTTCTCGATCACGATCTCCGTCCTCGCCACCACGTCCTCCGCCTACGGGCCCCGGCTGGTCCGCAACTTCATGGCCGACCGCGGCAACCAGGTCGTCCTCGCGGTGCTGACCTCGACGTTCCTCTACTCGCTGATCGTGCTCCGCTCGGTGCACACCGAGGAGGACGCGACCCTCGCCTTCGTGCCCGTCGTCGCGGTCGGCTTCGCCGTGGTGCTGGCCGTCGGCGACGTCGCGGTGCTGGTCTACTTCATCCACCACATCGCCCTGTCGGTGCAGGTGACCACGCTGCAGAAGCGCGTGCTCGGCGAGCTCGAGGACGTCATCGCGGAGCTGTCGGGCGACGAGGACGAGCCGGACCGCCGCGAGGAGCCCTTCCCCGCCGGCGGTGTCGTGCTGACGGCACCCCGCTCCGGCTACGTCGAGCAGCTCGAGTTCGAGCGCCTCGTCGCGCTCGGCGCCCGCCACGACGCGGTGCTGCGGATGCTCGCCTCACCCGGCGACCACGTGCTCGCCGGCGACCCCGTGCTCGAGCTCGTCGGCGGGAGCGACCTCGAGGAGGCGGCGCTCGCCGCGGTCGTGATCGCCGACGCGCGCACCCCGCACCAGGACCTCCGCTACGCCGTGCAGCAGGTCGTCGAGATCGGCGTGCGCGGCCTCGCGACCGGCACCAACGACCCGTACACCGCGGTCAGCGCGCTCGACGCCCTGACCGGCGCGCTCGTCGAGCTCTGCCGGGGCGACGGCCCGCGCACCCGATTCCGCGACACCGACGGCGTCGCCCGGCTGTGGTGCACCTGGCCGACCGCCGCGGACCTCCTGGCCGAGGTCTACCTCGCCCTGCGCGCCTACGCGCTGGACCAGCCGCTCGTCGTCCGCGCCGGCCTCCGCCTGGCGC
Organism: Rathayibacter sp. PhB152; assembly: GCF_003751395.1. Classification (NCBI taxonomy): domain Bacteria; kingdom Bacillati; phylum Actinomycetota; class Actinomycetes; order Micrococcales; family Microbacteriaceae; genus Rathayibacter; species Rathayibacter sp. PhB152. The sequence continues at coordinate 578,700 of NZ_RJUT01000001.1, forward strand.
AGCGCCTCGAGCCCGTCGCCCGCGGCACCGCGCGCACCGAGCTGCACCGCCAGCTCGAGGCCTTCGCCGGCGCCTACGACGCCGCCGACCGCGACGCGCTCGAGGCCCCCGTGGTCCGCCGCGACCTGGCCGAGCTGGGCGCGCGCCTGTCCGCCGTGGAGTCCGCGCGCAGCTGAGGTCCAGCTGCGCCGCACGATCCGTGCCGTTCTGCCGCGCCGGTGTCAGAGGTTGGGCGCGAGCGTGGCCGGGGTGCGACCCTGTCCGGGCTCGACCCCCGTACCCCGCTCGCCACCCCTGAGGAGCACCCGTGTCCCGTCCTCGCCCCCGGCCTCTCCGCTCCCGCCGTCGCCACCGCGGCCCCGCGGCCGCCGCCTCCGTCCTGATGACCGTCGCGCTGTTCGGCGCGGCGGCGACCACCGCTCAGGCCGCTGATCCCGCCCCGACGCCGTCCACTTCGCAGACCGTCTCACCCGCGTCGTCCCAGGCGCCTGCGGTCGAGCATCCCGCCGTGGAGGTGAGCGTCGTAGGGTCGTTCCTCGTCGAACCGGGTCGTCCGATCGGGGTCGGTACCCGGGTGAATTTCACGTATCGCTGGACGAACACCGGTGATGTGCCTCTCCGTGGTCTTCACGTCACTCCGACGCTCGCCGTCGGAGCTGTCTCGGAAGTGGTCTACGAGAGGACGATCGAACAGGAGGAGCTCGACAGGGGATACATGTTGATGGCGGGAACGTCCGGCAGCCTGACCACTCCTGGGGGCGCGGAGGCCGAGTACGACCTCGACGAGACGAGGCTCCGAATACCTCCCGTCGGTCCGCAACGAGAGGCCGCCGTCGAGCGTCCGAGTCTGACGATCACCGTCACCGGGAAGTACCTCATCAAGCAGGGCGAGACGGTGCAGGTCGGCACACCGGTGCAGTACACCCTGCACCTCGCGAACACCGGCGACGTCCCGCTCACCCTGGCCGGCACGCAGATCGAACCGGGGCGGTCGACGGACGTCGTCCAGAACAGGACGGTTACGCAGGAGGACCTCGACAGGGGGTATGCGGAGACCGCAGGGAGCCTCGGGCAGATCCCCACTCCCAACGGCTCGTACTCGAGACCCGGCTACTCCTACCGTCTGCCGATCCCCGCCGCGACGCCGACTCCCACCCCGACTCCCACCCCGACTCCGACTCCGACTCCGACGTCCGCTCCGTCGGCGGGACCCGTGGTCGAGCATCCCGGGATGACGATCACCGTCACCGGCAAGTTCCTCATCAAGCCGGGCGAGACGGTGCAGGTCGGCGTTCCGGTGCAGTACACGCTGCATGTCGCGAACACCGGCGACGTCCCGCTCACCCTGGCCGGCACCCGGATCGAGCCGGGGCGGTCGACGGACGTCGTCCAGAACAGGACGGTCACGCAGCAGGATCTCGACAGGGGATACGCGGAGACCGCGGGGAGCTTCGGCCGGATCCCCACTCCCACCGGCTCGTACGCGAGTCCCGACTACTCCTATCGTCTGCCGATCCCCGCCGTGACGCCGACCCCTGCGCCGACTCCGACTGCCACGCCCACATCCACGCCGACGCCCACGCCGACACCGACCCCCGCGGTCGAGCACCCCGCGGTGCCCGGGCTCGCCGGCCGCGTCGCCGGCTCGCCCGTCCTCGCTCCGGGGGAGAAGCCGAGGATCGGCACGAGGGTGACGTGGACCGTGACGGTCACCAACACCGGCGACGTCGAGCTGCAGGACGTGCGGCTGCGCGGCGGGAAGGAGCGGGTCTTCCTCGCGCCGGGCGAGACCCGGACCCTCACCCGGTCGACGACGCTGTCGGCGCACGATCTCGAGACGAGGCGCGTCTCGAGCATCACCCAGGTGTCGGGCCGCACTCCGGAGGGAGCGCTCGTCCACCTGGAGGTCCGGGGAGCCCGCCTGATCCGCCTCCCGTAGACGGGCACGCAGCGGACTCACGAGGCCGGCGGCACACCCGTCGAGCCGCACCCCGTGCTGGTCGAGTGCCGCGCAGCGTCGTCTCGAGCGGCGAAGTCGCTTCGCGTCTCGGTGGTGAGGGAAAGGACGCGCGGCGCCCCTTTCATGCTGGTCGAGTAGCCCCGCAGGGGCGTATCGAGACCCACCACCGTCAGCAGGGCGGTTCTGCAGACTCGCGTTCCGACGGTGGTGGATCTCGATACGCCCGCTCCGCGGGCTACTCGATCAGCATGGTTCTCCCATCCGTATGAAGTGATCTTTTACGAGGAGACCGCGCGTCAGCGCAGCGGCGCCGTCGACGAGCGCAGCACCAGGCGGGCGGTGACCGCGGTCCGCTCCTGGCGCTCGCCGGTGCGGATGCGCGCGGCCAGCATCTGCAGGGCCTTCTCGCCCAGCAGCTGGTGGTCGAGGTGCATCGTCGTCAGCGGCGGCGAGTAGTACGCGGAGTCCGGCATGTCGTCGACGCCGACGATCGAGTAGTCGCCGGGCGCCGTCCGGCCGCGCTCCGCCATCGCGCGGAGGAAGCCGAGCGCGATCTGGTCGTTGGCGGCCGAGACCGCGGTGAAGGACTGCGGATCGACGGCCCGGCCCTGCGCGGCTCCCGACTCGGCGTCCCACTCCGCACAGCGCAGCACCTCGAGCGGGGCGACCCCCGCCTCCGTCAGCGCCGCCAGGTAGCCGCGCTCGCGGTCGACGGCCTCGTTGCGGTCGCCCGGGCCCGCGAGGTGCAGGATCCGCCGGTGCCCGAGCTCGAGCAGGTGCCGGGTGCCGAGGTAGCCGGCGCCGTAGGAGTCGGCGTAGGTCGAGTCGCCCGCGGGGCCGCCGCGCTCGGAGCGCGTCACGACCGGCACCGAGGCGGCGATGTACTCGACCAGCTCGTCGAGTCCGCCGTAGGGCGTGCCGACGATGATCCCGTCGACCTGGAAGGAGAGCAGCTTGTCGACCGCGTGCCGCATCTCCTCGCGGGCGCCGGGGGCGTCCGGCCCGACCTCGAGCAGGGCCGTGATCAGCGAGAGCCCTTCGGCGCGCGCCGCCCGGCTCACTCCGGTCAGCAGCTCGGAGTGCCCGTAGTTCAGCGGCCCCATCGCGAGGAAGCCGACGGTGTCGGTGCGCTGGACCCGGAGGTTCCGGGCGACGCGGTTGTGCCGGTAGCCGAGCTCGGCGATGGCCGCCTCGATCCGCACCCGCGTCGCCGGAGCGACGTAGCCACCGGTGAAGAAGCGGGAGACGGTCTGCGCCGAGACCTCCGCATGCCGCCCGACGTCGGCCATGCTCGGCCGTGCGCGGGGCGGGAACGTGCTCGACATCGAGGCTCCCTCCCTGGCGGCGACCCGCTCACTCTACTGAGCCGGTTCCGGGCCGATCGCCGTTACCCGATCGTGACCCATCAACCGGTTGCGCGCATTGTCGCCCGAATGTGTTATCGATAACGTATCCCTCATCCACCGCCGCTGGAGCTCCAGTCCGGCCCCGATCGGCGGATCCGACGTCGATGTCGCGCTGCTGCGATGTCGAGCAGCGAAAGGACGCGAAGATGCGTGCTCTGACCCGTTCCAGTGCTCTGACCCGATCGGTCGCCCTCGCCACGGGCGCCCTCCTCCTCGCAGGCCTGGCCGGCTGCTCCGCGGGCGGCGGCGACTCCGGCGGGAAGACCGAGATCACCTGGTTCAAGCTCACCGAGTCGGCCGACTCCGCGAACGCGACGATCAACGAGATCGTCAGCGACTTCGAGGAGGCGAACCCCGACATCACCGTCAAGGTCGAGCAGCGGGCGGTGGACGCGCACAAGGACGCGCTGCGCACCACGCTCGGCACGAGCGGCGCCCCCGACCTCTTCTTCTCCTGGGCCGGCCCGGGTCTCGGCGGCGAGTTCATCGACGCCGGCGCGAGCCTGGACCTGAAGGAGTACTACGACGAGTACGGCTGGGCCGACCGCTTCTCCGACACCACGATGTCCACCGTCACCCAGTACGGCGGCTACGACGGCGTGCCGTACACCCAGCGCACCGAGGCGGTCTTCTACAACAAGGACCTCTTCGAGCAGGCCGGCATCGACGCCGCGCCCACCAGCTACGACGAGCTGGTCGAGGACGCCGGGAAGCTGAAGGACGCGGGCATCACCCCGTTCGAGTTCGGCGGCACCGTCAACTGGCACGTGATGCGCCTGCTCGACAGCCTGCTCGAGACCGAGTGCGGCGCCGACGGCTACCAGGCCCTCGTCACCGGCGAGGCGAGCTGGGCCGACGAGTCCTGCGTCACCGACACCTTCACCGAGTTCGCCACCTGGACGAAGGACTACGTCAACGACGGCTTCATCTCGATCAACAACGACGAGTCGAGCTCGCTCTTCTTCGCCGGCAAGGCGGCCATGGCGATCGAGGGTGACTGGTTCAACCAGCAGATCCGCGACGCCGGCATGTCCGAGGACTCGGTCGGCATCTTCGCCTTCCCCACGGGCACCGACCGCATCTACGGCTTCAACGAGAACAACTACATCTCCGCGAACTCGGAGCACGCCGACGAGGCCGCGAAGTTCCTCGACTACCTGACCTCGCCCGAGGCGCAGGCCACGTTCATCGCCACCTTCGGCAGCCGCTCGGTCAACGTCGACGTCACCCCCGAGGACCAGAGCGCCTTCGACGCCCTCTGGAACCCGATCACCGAGGCGGCGACCGGCGTCTACATGAACAACGACCAGAACCTCTCGCAGTCGCAGACCACCGAGTACTGGCGCATCCAGAACCTGGTCGCGACCGGCGACCTCGACCCGGCCGACGCCGGCGCCGAGTTCCAGAAGTTCATCGACCAGCAGTGACGCCCGGGGCGGAGGGGGCCGCGTGTCCCCTCCGCCCGAGCGCCGCCGTGCCCGAGCACCCCGCGTCCGAGACGTCCGAGAGGTCCGCCATGACGACATCCACCCCCGCCCGCCCGCGGCAGTCCGCGCCGGAGCAGCCGCGGAGGAAGCATCCGCGCCGCCGCGCCCTCGCCCGCTTCGGCGGCACCGGCTTCGTCGCCGCCCTGCCGTTCCTCGCGCCGGCGCTCGCCGCCTACCTCGTCTTCGTGGTCGGCCCCTCGCTCGAGTCGGTGCGGCTCAGCTTCTTCGAGTGGTCCGGCTTCCAGGGCGCCCCGCAGGTCTTCGTCGGACTGCAGAACTACGTCCGCATCTTCACCCAGGACCCGGTGTTCTGGACCGCGTTCTCGAACACCCTGATCTGGGTGGTGCTGTCGCTCTTCATCCCGGTCGGCCTCGGGCTGGTGATGGCGCTGGCGCTGAACCGCCCGCTGTTCGGGCGCAACGCCTTCCGCTCGCTCTTCTACATCCCGGGCGTGCTCGCCCCGATCGCCATCGCGAACATGTGGCGCTGGATGTACAACCCGAACTACGGCGTGGGCGTGAACCTCGCGCAGCTGTTCGACCTGCCGTGGCTGGCCGAGGTGCAGTGGCTGGGCGACAAGAACCTCGCGCTCTACTCGATCTTCGCGGCCTTCGTCTGGCAGATCGCGGGCACGAACATGGTGCTCTTCCTCGCCGGCCTGCAGAGTGTCTCGCCCGACCACGTCGAGGCGGCCCGGCTCGACGGCGCGAACGCCTGGCAGGTGTTCCGCAACGTGACGATCCCGGCGCTGCGGCCGACCACGGTCATCGTCGTCGTCCTCACGATCATCAACTCGATCAAGGTGTTCGACCTGATCGTCGGCATGACCGGCGGCGGCCCGGCGCAGCAGACGCAGGTGCTCGCGCTGTGGTCGTTCCAGCAGTCCTTCAACAACCACGAGTACGGCCAGGGCAACGCGATCGCCACGGTCCTGCTCGTGATCACCCTCGTCATCGTCGTCCCGTACATGGTGTGGACGGCTCGTCAGGAGAAGAACTCATGAGCGTCACGAGCATCCCGACCAGCTCACCCGGCCTGGTCGCGCCGCCCAAGCGCACCCGCCGCCCGGTCGGCGGCCGCGACTGGATCCGGATCGGCCTCTGGATCGCGCTGGTCTTCGCCGTCCTGATCTGGGCCGTCCCGCTGATCTTCATGGTCTTCACCTCGCTGAAGAGCGAGGCCGACATCTTCAGCACTCCGGCCTTCGTGCCGCCGTGGTCGCCCGACTTCGGCAACTACGTCGAGGCGCTCGACCGCGGCAATCTGCTCACGGCGGGCGGCAACAGCCTGATCATCGCGCTCTTCAAGGTGCCGATCGGCCTGTTCATCTCGGCGGCCGCCGCCTTCGCGCTGGCCCGGATGCGGTTCCGCCGGCAGCGACTGCTGATGGGCGTGATCGCGCTCGGCGCGATGGTCCCGATCCAGGTCGCGATCGCGCCGCTCTTCCAGGTCATCAACGGGCTGGGGCTGCTGAGCAGCAATTTCGGCATCATCCTGCCGTACATCGCGTTCGGCCTGCCGTACCAGACCTTCATCCTCTACGGCTTCTTCCGCCAGATCCCCGAGGAGATCGACGAGAGCGCGCGGATCGACGGCGCCGGCAACTGGCGGCTGTTCCTGACGATCATCCTGCCGCTGGCCCGCCCGGCCCTCGCCGCGCTGTTCATCCTCGACTTCGTCTCCACCTGGAACGAGTACTCCATCGCGCTCGCGCTGCTGCAGAGCCAGGACTCCTGGACGATCCCGCTCGCGCTGCAGGGCTTCCAGTCGCAGTTCACCAGCTCGTACGGGCCGCTGAACGCCTTCACCATCATGTCCGTGTTCCCCGTGCTGATCGTCTACCTGATGTTCCAGCGCTACTTCGTCGAGGGCGCCTTCGCCGGCGCCGTGAAGGGCTGACCGTGCCGCACACCACCGACACCGCCGAGCGGTTCTCGCGCGAGACGCGCCTGTTCGAGGTCCTCCGCGACCCGCGCGGGCACGAGATCGTCGAGCGCCGCCTCCCCGGGCTGGTGCACTCCTCGATCCTGCACACCCTGCACGGCTACCCGATCGGGCTCGTCGTCGACACCGAGGAGTCGCTCGACGCGGCCGAGCGCGAGGCGCTGCTCGCCGAGGTCGCCGCGATCCCGACGGAGGAGCCGGCGCCGGTCCGCGAGCAGGAGCGGTACGTCGAGCCCTCCGGCGACTACGAGACCGCGGACGTCCCGCTGGCGTCGGCCGTCGTCTCCGCGCCGGCCACCGCCTCCGTCTTCGGGCGCTTCGAGATCGAGCTGCGCGGGCCCGCGCACGGCAACCCGTTCATCGACGTCGCGCTCTCGGCGATCGTCGACGGGCCCGACGGCTCGGTGCGCGTGCCCGGCTTCTACGACGGGGACGGCGTGTACCGGCTGCGCTGGATGCCCGAGGCCGCCGGCGAGTACGCCTGGACAACCTCGAGCAGCGCCCGCTCGCTCGACGGCGTCACCGGCTCCGTCTCGGTGACCGCGGCGGTGGCGGGGCAGCACGGCCCGGTGCGGGTGGCCGACACCTTCCACTTCGCGCACGCCGACGGCACCCGCCACCGCCCGCTGGGCACCACCTCCTACGCCTGGACGCACCAGGGCGACGCGCTGGAGGAGCGCACGCTCGCCGCGCTTGCAACTGCCCCTTTCACGAAGATGCGGATGTGCGTCTTCCCGAAGTCGTACCTCTTCAACGAGAACGAGCCGGAGCTCTACCCGTTCGAGGGCTCGCCCGAGGCGGGGTTCGACTGGCAGCGCTTCGATCCGGAGTTCTGGGCGCACCTCGAGCGGCGGATCGAGCAGCTCGGCGAGCTCGGCATCGAGGCGGACCTCATCCTCTTCCACGCCTACGACCGCTGGGGCTTCTCGACGATGGACGCCGTCGCCGACGACCGCTACGTGCGCTACGCCGTGGCGCGGCTCGCCTCGTTCGCGAACGTCTGGTGGTCGCTCGCGAACGAGTACGACCTGCTGTTCGAGAAGACCGAGGAGGACTGGGAGCGCTTCGCCGGGATCGTGGGGGAGGACGACCCGTCGCGGCACCTGCTCTCGATCCACAACTGCCGCGAGTTCTACGACCACTCCCGCCCGTGGATCACGCACGCCAGCATCCAGCGGCAGGACGTCTACAAGACGGCCGAGATGACGACCGAGTGGCGGCGCTGGGGCAAGCCGGTCGTGATCGACGAGTGCGCCTACGAGGGCGACATCGACCAGGGCTGGGGCAACATCACCGGCGAGGAGCTGGTGCGGCGCTTCTGGGAGGGCGCGCTGCGCGGTGGCTACGTCGGCCACGGCGAGACCTACGTGCACCCGGACGACGTGCTCTGGTGGTCGAAGGGCGGCGAGCTGCGCGGGACGAGCCCGACGCGGATCGCGTTCCTGGAGTCGGTCCTGGCCGAGGGGCCCGCTCGCGGCCTCGAGCCGATCCCGCTCGACTGGGACGTGCCGCGCGCCGGCGTCGAGGGCGAGTACTACCTCTACTACTTCGGCTTCGACCGGCCGACCTACCGCCGCTTCCTGCTCGAGCCCGACGTCTCGTACACGGTCGACGTCCTCGACACCTGGGCGATGACGATCGAGCGCCTGCCCGGCACCTACTCGGGCCGCTTCCGCATCGACCTGCCGGGCCGCGAGTACATCGCGGTGCGCCTGCAGCGCGCGGACTGACGCCGGGGCGCGTCCTGCTGATCGAGCAGCCCGCGGAGCGGACCGCCGCATGCTGATCGAGCAGCCCGCGGAGCGGACCGCCGCATGCTGATCGAGCAGCCCGCGGAGCGGACCGCCGCATGCTGATCGAGTAGCCCGCGGAGCGGGCGTCTCGAGATCCACCCTGCTCACGACGGTGGGTCTCGATACGCCCCTCCGGGGCGACTCGACCAGCAGAGCGGGCGGGCGTCGCCTCACTTGCGGCCGGCCCACTCCATGCTGATCGAGTAGCGGCCCCGGGCCGCGTATCGAGACCCCGCCAGGAGACCTTCACTGGGCCCTGTGCTTAGTCGAGGCCCCAGGATGCGTCCGTTCGCAGCCGCCGCGCGCACCGACTGGACTCGGGACGGGGTCTGCTCGTCGTCGCGACCCCGATGCGCGTCGGATCGTTCATCGCGTATCGAGTCGTGAACTGCGGCCGGATGTCGACTCCAATTGAGCGGACCTTCGCGGCTGTTTCTGCCACTGTGCGATCGAGCTCGAACGCTGCACGGAGAGGCACCGCCGGATCAGTCAGCGTGATGTTCGCCACATCGCGCAGCAGGCACAGTGCCGCACGCGCGTCACCGTCGCCCCTGTCCTTCCGGAAGCCCCAGGCCGGCTGCTGCACGAGTGGACGCCCCGGCTTCGGACAAGGTCACGCCGGCAGGTGCGGATATCCGGTCGACGTGCGCGGTCGTTGTGCCAGTGCTCTGATGAGGCGGACGAGCCCGATACTCCCGCTCACGGGAATCGCGAAGAACAGGAGGCTGATTCCTACCGCGGTGGCCCAGTGAGTGGTGGTCGAGTCTGGACCCTGGGTGGCGAAGCCCGCCCCCAGGAACATGAGCCCGATGTAGGTGATCGCGAGTACTGCGAGGGTGCCGGGTCGTCGCAGGCGCTCCGCGGGGGTTCGCCAGCTCGCCGGTGGCTCGAGGGAGCGGCGCAGGAGTCTGATCACCAGGGTCCCGAGCAGCCCGAAGAACCCCGCACTTCCCAAGAGCACGCCGACCGTCACGAGTGAGTAGGAGAGACGGGGGTCGGAGGACGCGAGCGAGCCCCAGATGGTGGGGACGAATCCGATGACGCCGCAGCTGAGAGCTGCCCAGATGCCGAAGCCGCCACGAAGAACGGGTTCTCGGCGTCGCTGGCCGCGCAAGGGCGGCAGTGCGATGTGCCCCTCCTCCTGATCGTCCATCGGACGAGGAAGGGGCGGGGGCGCGGGGATGCCGACCGACGGGCTGCCGTAGGGAGCCGCGGTAGGCGGCGGGTAGTCGGGCTTCGCCTCGGTCGTCGACCCCGCATCCGCCGGAGCAGGAGTGCTCGGGACGGATGGAGCGACTGCCGCCAACGGAAGCGGCCTCGTGATCGCCGGTGAAGGGGACTGCAGTACCGCCGGAGCGCTGCCGAGTCCGATCAGTTCTTTGACGGGGATGTCCCGGAGCGGCGCCTCGACGCGAACCTCGGGTCGACCTGTCACCGTCACGGAAGCGGCGACGTCCGCACTTCGCTTCAGAAGACCTGGGGAGAACGTGACCGATGGGCGCCCGGTTAGGCTCCAGTTGTCCGACCGGCTCCCGCTGCCGGCCCAGTCGAGTCCCTGCGCCTCGCGGCCGAGGTGCACCTCGATCGGACGTCCCGCGTCGAAGGAGTCGGAGGGGATGTCCGCCTTTCCTTGATTGCGCAGTGTCAGGTCGAGACGCCATCTGTCGTTCTCAAGAGGGTGGAGCTGAACAGCGATCAGCAGGAGCCGCTTGGGGTTGTTGCGCATATAGCCGATGTAGATCGGCACGATCGAAGCGATCGTCGCGAGAAGGCTCAGGACGGCGACGACGATCTCGATCTCCATTCCGGAAGTAAAGCACTCGCCGTATTCGCATGCATGCTGCCGGGCGGCTGAGGGTCGATACTCGTGGACCCCTGTTTATCGAGGGCTCGAATCAATTCGACTAGGCTCGACGGCATGACCGAGAACACAGGCACGACCGAGATCCCCGGGGAGTTGCGCGTCGGCGTCGTCGGCCTCGGCTTCGCCGGCACCACCCACCTCGACGCCTTCCAGGCCCTCCCCGGTGCGCGCGTCGTCGCGCTCGCCGGCCAGGAGGAGGGGCGCCTGCGCGAGCTCGGCGCCACCCGCGGCGTCCCCGACCTCTACGCCGACTGGGAGGAGCTCGTCGCCCGCGACGACCTCGACGTCGTCTCGATCGGCGTGCCCAACCACCTGCACCACCCGATCGCCGTCGCCGCGCTCGCCTCCGGCAAGCACGTCTTCTGCGAGAAGCCGCTGGCCACCACCGCCGAGCTCGCCGCCGAGATGGTCGACGCCGCCCGCGCGAACGACCGCGTCCTCGAGATCGCCTACAACCACCGCCGCCGCGCCGACGTCGCCTACCTGCGCACCTACCTCGACGACGCCCCGCTCGGCGAGATCTACCACGCCCGCGCGAGCTGGCAGCGGCGCACCGGCATCCCGGGCATCGGCTCCTGGTTCACCAGCAAGGAGCTCGCCGGCGGCGGTCCGCTGATCGACCTCGGCTCGCACGTCCTCGACATCGCGCTGCACCTGCTCGGCGAGCCGCGGGTGACCAGCGTCTCCGCCGTCGCCTACGGCGAGATCGGCCGCTCCGGCCGCGGCGGGCGCCCGCACGGCGTCGCCGCCACCGGCACGCACGCCTTCGAGGTCGAGGACTTCTCCAGTGCGCTGCTCCGCCTCGACAACGGCCGCAGCCTGCAGCTCGACGCCTCCTGGGCCAGCTACTCCAAGGTGCACGAGGACATCGAGGTCGAGCTGCTCGGCTCGGCCGGCGGCGCCCGCCTGCACGTCGCCGACTACGCGACGGAGGGGACGCTCACGTTCTACTCCGAGGTCGCCGGCGCCCCCACGGTCTCCCGCCCCGACGTGCCGGTGCCCGCCGGTCACCACCGCTCGGTGATCGCGGAGTTCCTCGCCGCGATCGCCTCGGGTGCCGACGCGCCCGCCGGCGGACCCCGCTACGCCGGCCACTACGGCGACTACGCGCTGCACCGCAGCCGGGTGGTCGACGCGATCTACCGCTCCGCCGCCGAGAAGAAGGAGGTGGCGGTCGCATGAGCGCTCCCCTCGAGGTCCTGGTCTGGAACGAGTTCCGCCACGAGACGCGCGGCGACGAGACCGTGATGCGGCACTACCCCGACGGCATCCACCGGGTGATCGCCGACGGCCTGACGGAGTCGCTCGGCGATGCCGTCTCGGTGCGCACGGCGACCCTCCCCGAGCCCGAGCACGGCCTGACCGAGGAGGCGCTCGCGAAGACCGACGTGCTGCTCTGGTGGGCGCACATCGCGCACCCGGAGGTGTCGGACGAGGTCGTGCAGCGGGTGCTGCGGCACGTGCAGGAGGGCATGGGCATCCTGATCCTGCACTCCGGGCACTACTCGAAGATCTTCCAGGCGCTGATGGGCACGACCTGCTCGCTGAAGTGGCGGAACGACCACGACCGCGAGCTGGTCTGGACGATCGCGCCGACGCATCCGATCGCGGAGGGCGTGCCGAGCCCGATCGTCATCCCCGAGCAGGAGATGTACGGCGAGTACTTCGACATCCCGGTGCCCGAGGAGACGGTCTTCCTCTCGACCTTCTCGGGCGGCGAGGTCTTCCGCTCCGGAGTGACCTACACCCGGGGCCTGGGCAAGGTGTTCTACTTCTCGCCCGGCGACCAGGACTACCCCGTCTACCACCACCCCGACATCAAGCGGGTGCTCGCCAACGCCGTCCAGTGGGCGCGCCCCAAGCGCGAGCGCACCCCGCTGACGGCCGACCACCATCCCCGGGGCTGGTTCGAGTCCTGACCCCTTCCGCGAGATGCCACTTGTGCACGCCTTTCACGGCGTGTCGCGTGCACAAGTGGCATCTCGCGAAGGTGCGGCAGCCGTCCTGCTGATCGAGCAACCCCTTCATGCTGATCGAGTAGCCCTCGCAGAGGGCGTATCGAGATCCACCACCGCCGACACGTCGGGTCTCGATACGCCCCTCCGGGGCCACTCGACCAGCAAGAAAGGCGCGGCTCCGCCACCAGCAAGGAAGGCGCGGCTCCGCCACCGGCAAGAAGGGCGCGGCTACTCGGCCGGCGTGCTCACCTCGCGCGGCGGGCGTGCCAGGCGCGGAGGGCGGCGACGCCGAGCGCGGCGACCACCAGGGCCGTCCCGGGCGTGCGGAGCGACACAGCAGGGAGCATCAGCGCGCTGGTGAAGACGGCCTGCGCGTAGTCGAGCATCTCGAGCGGATAGCGGGCCAGCACCCGCGAGCCGGCGGCGGCGGAGACGGCGGTGACCAGCACCGGCCCGACCCAGAGCACGGCGAGGCTCACGATCCACGCGATCACCCGGCCGGCGGAGAGCACCCCGCACCAGGCGAGGGCGAGACCGGCCAGGATCCCCGGCAGCCACTGCACCGCGTTCAGCAGCGAGAGTCCGGCGGCCGAGCCGTCGCGGCTGAGCGGCGCCACCACTCCGGTCAGTCAGCCGCCGGCGGCCACCGCAGCGAACGCGATCGCGACGGCCGCCCCCGCCCGCGGCGCCCGGGCGATCACGAGCAGGAGCAGCGCGCCGACCGCGATCGCGGCGACGGTGCCGCCGACGATCGCCGCGAGGTAGAGGTCGGAGTCGCGGTCCTCCCGCAGCCCGGCGGACACGGTCAGCGCCGACTGCACCAGCGCGACGACCTGCACGCCGACCGCTCCGAGCGCCGCGCCGAGCGGGCCGATGCCGCGGCGCCGGCCGACCCGGGCCGCGAGTCCCGCGAGGGCCGACCCGACCACGATCACCGAGACGATCAGCGTCAGGAAGTACTGGCTGAACGGCAGGAGCGCGAGCGGCATCTCCTCCGGGAGCACGTCGGTCGCCCAGAGGTTCTGCAGCGGCAGCCGCAGCCCGGTGAGCAGCCAGGGCAGAAGCCCGAGCACGCCGGCTGCGACGCCGGCCCCGAGACTCGGGAGCAGGCGCGGGCGAGGGTGGGCGGGCGCTGCGGAGGAGGTCACCCGACCATCCTCGCGCGAGTGCTGTCCCGCGGGGGCCCGCTCGTGCGACTGTGAGGAGTCCCCGCTCCTCCCCGCACCCGCGCCCCACACGAGAGGAGGGCCGCCGTGGCCCTCGACCAGACCGTCCGCTCCTCCGCGGCCGAGCTCGACCGTCTCGACCCGCTCGCCGGCTACCGCTCCCGCTTCGTCGGCTCGGACGACCCGGCGCTGCCCGCCTACGTCGACGGCAACTCGCTCGGCCGCCCGCTGAAGGTCCTGACCGAGCGCTACGCCGCGTTCGTCGAGCAGGAGTGGGGGACCCGCCTCATCCGCGGCTGGGACGACAGCTGGTTCCAGCTCCCGCTGACGCTCGGCGACCGCCTCGGCCGCTCCGTGCTGGGTGCCGCTCCCGGCCAGATCGTCGTCGGCGACTCGACCACCGTCTCGCTCTACAAGCTGATCCGCACCGCGCTGACCGCCCGACCCGGCCGCTCCGAGATCGTCATCGACCGCGGCAACTTCCCGACCGACCGCTTCGTGGTCGAGGGGATCGCCGCCGAGACCGGCGCGAGCATCCGCTGGATCGAGACCGAGTCGGGCTCCGGGGTGACCCCGGACGACGTCCGCGCGGTCGTCGGCGCCGACACGGCCGTCGTCGTGCTGAGCCAGGTCGCCTACCGCTCCGGCTACGCCGCCGACGTCCCGGCGATCACCGACATCGTGCACGAGCACGGCGCGCTGGTGCTCTGGGACGTCTGCCACTCCGTCGGCGTGCTGCCGATCGAGCTCGACGCCTGGGGTGTGGATCTCGCGACGGGCTGCACCTACAAGTACCTCAACGGCGGCCCGGGCGCCCCCGCCTTCCTCTACGTGCGCCGCGAGCTGATCGCCGGCGCTCGGCAGCCGATCCAGGGCTGGATGGGCGTCAAGGACTCGTTCCGGATGGGCGAGGACTACGACCCCGCCGACGGGATCCGCCGCTTCCTCAGCGGGACGCCGCCGATCGTCGGGATGCTCGCGATGCAGGCGATGCTCGACCTGATCGAGGAGGCGGGCCTGCCCACGATCCACGCCAAGTCGATCGCGCTGACCGCCTTCGCCGTCGAGCTGTTCGACGAGCACCTCGCCCCGCTCGGCGTCGAGCTGTCGACCACCCGCGAGCCCGCGCGCCGCGGCGGCCACATCACCGTCGACCACCCGGAGTTCGCCGCGATGGTGCCGGTGCTCTGGGAGCGCGGGATCATCCCGGACTTCCGCACGCCCAGCGGCATCCGGCTCGGCCTCTCGCCGCTCTCCACGTCCTTCGCGGAGGTCGAGACCGTGGTCCTGGCGGTGCGCGACCTGCTCCTCGAGGGGGCGCGCGAGTCCCGAGAGGTCCACGGCGGAGCGTGAGCGGGGTCCTCGACCTCGTGGCGCGCGAGGCCGACCAGGTGCTCCGCTACGGCGAGGCGCCGGAGCAGATCGCGGAGCTCTACCGCGGCTCGGGGCGGGGTCTCGTGCTGTTCGTGCACGGCGGCTTCTGGCGGGCGCGCTGGGACCGGAGCCACGCGCGTCCGCTGGCCGCCGCGCTCGCCGATGCCGGCTGGTCGGTGCTGCTGCTCGAGTACCGGCGCGTCGGCGACGCGGGCGGCGGATGGCCGGGCACCTTCGACGACGTCCCCGCGGCCGTCGCGGCGCTCCCGCCTCTGGTCCCCGTCGTGGAGCGGCCGCGCACGGTCCTGGTCGGCCACTCGGCCGGCGGGCATCTGGCGCTGTGGTCGCAGGCCGCGCATCCGTCGCCGCACGTCGACGCCGTCGTCTCGCTGGCAGGAGTGACCGACCTGCGTGCCGCCGCGGACGAACGACTGGGCGACGGCGCCGTGGCGGAGCTGCTCGGCCCGGACGGCCCGCTCGACGACCTCGACCCGGCGCGGCTCCCCGCCCCGCCGATGCCGACCGTGCTCCTGCACGGCGACCTCGACGACGAGGTCCCGATCGCGTACAGCCGCCGCTACTGCGTCGCGCACCCGTCCGCGCGCCTCGTCGAGCTCCCGGACGCCGACCACTACGCCCCGATCGACCCGCGCACCCCGGCGTTCGCGACCCTCCTGGCCGTCCTCTCGTCCGCGCGCGTGCACACGTAAGGCTGAATCCCCCGAATCGATCTGTTCTCCCGCCGATCGGGCTTCCCGGCCTTCGTTGTGCACCCGACCGCGGGTCGAGGCTCGGCCGTCGAGTCGACCTCATGCTGGTCGAGTAGCCCCGCAGGGGCGTATCGAGACCCGCCCAGCTTCAGCAGGGCGGCCTGCAGACTCGTCCTGCTGGGCGGGTGGATCTCGATACGCCCGCTTCGCGGGCTACTCGATCAGCATGAAGACCGCGAAGGTGGATGGCGCGGCCGCTGCGCGTCGTCATGCTGGTCGAGTAGCCGCGCAGGGGCGTATCGAAACCCGCCGTCCTCATCGGGGTGGTCTGCAGACTCGTCCTGCTGGCGGTGGTGGATCTCGATACGCCCGCTCCGCGGGCTGCTCGATCAGCAGGGGCGGCTCCGCGCTGAGGCGGTGAGCGATCCGCGAGGCGGCGGGTTCCGCCGCTACAGGGCGGGCGGGTAGAGGAAGAGGGGGACCTGCGCCGTGGGGAAGGTGCGGGTGACGTAGCTGTGGCGGCCGCCGTAGTTGTACTCCTCGAGGAGGACGGTGCCGTCTGTGTTGACCTGCTGCACGTAGGAGACGTGGTTGTAGGTCCACCAGGCGACGCAGCCGACGATCGGGACGGCGCTGGTCGCCCAGCCCATCGCGGCCCAGTTGTCCGGCCACTCCCAGGCGCTGCCGCCCATCGGGGTGATGTTGCCCCAGGTGTACTTCCACGGCGCGGCGGTCGCGCCGGCGTCGCGGTTGAGGCGCCAGGCCACGAAGTCGACGCACTCGCGGTAGTAGTAGCCGAGCGGGGAGAGCCCGCCGCCGTTGTCGTCGATGGTCTCGTAGGGCCACGGGTAGTCGTCGCCGACGGCGCGGGTCTGCACGGTGCTGAAGCCGCCGCCGTTCGCGTTCTGCAGCACGGCCGCCTGGCGGCTGGCCTCGTCGAGCTGCGCCTGCGTCGGCGCGGCGAACGCGTCGCGGACGGCGGTCTGCCCGGCCGCCTCCGACGAGACGGTGAGGTTCTGCAGGCCGGCGCGGTTCGCGGCGGTGCCGGCCGCGGTGGCCGCGGTGCTGCGGGCGCCGTACGCGGGGAGCGCGGCGGTGGCGAAGAGGCCGCCGACGATCGAGAACGTGGCGAAGCCGAGGGTGCGCCGGCTGAGCCCGCCGGAGCGAGCGGGCTGCGGGACGGCGGGAGTGCGCGGGGCGACCGGAGTGCGCGGGGCGACCGTGGCACGAGGAGTCGCGACGGGCACGGAAGCGACGGGCGCAGTAGCGGCGGGCGCGGAAGCGGCTGGCTCCCCAGCGACGGCCGCGGCAGCGACCGGCACAGCGGCACCGGCCGCCCGTGCCGCGGCGGCGGCCTCAGCGGCGCGGACCTCGCGGCGGGTGCGGTGCACCGGCGTGGAGGGAGAGGTGTCGTGACACTCCTGCGGATCGGGAATGCCAGTGGTCGACACGCGTGCGCTCTCCTCGGGTGGGCGGACTGGGGTGGTGCAGGGGGGGGCCTGCGGGGTGGTGCGGGGCGCCGGCAGGGCCCGGCGACTCGTCACTCTAGCCCGCCACCGCGCGGTAACGGAATGATCACGACGGAACTCGTCGCGCAGCGTCTCCTCCCGCTCCGGCCCCGGTGGGAGGATGGAACGACCAGGGAAGGAGCCGTCCATGACCGAATCCACTCCCTCCGGACCCGTGCTCGTCGGCGTCGTCGACGGGCAGCGTCCCGAGGTCGTCCGCACCGCCGCGCAGCTCGCCTCCGGGCTCGGCGCGCCGCTGCTGCTGCTCACCGTGGTCGCCGATCCGTACCTCGTCGGCGAGTACGTCGACCCGATGACCGGCGGCATCCCGGTCGGCCTCGTGCCCCGCTCCGGCGGTACCGGCGCCGGCCCCACCGAGCCGCCCGGACTCCGCGAGGAGATCGGCGCGGCCCTCGCCGGAACGGACGTCGACTGGACGCTGCGCACCGTCCAGGGCGAGCCGGCGCTGGTCCTCACCGACGTCGCCGAGGAGGTCGACGCCCGGATGATCGTGGTCGGCACCCGCGATGCCGGAGTGCTCGCGAGCATCGCCGAGTTCCTCAGCGGCAGCGTCGCGGTGCACCTCGCGCACCGCCAGCGGCGCCCCGTGCTCGTCGTGCCCCGCGCCGACGAGGGCACCCGCCGCCGCGTCCCGTGGGACACGGGGGAGTGACGCCGCCGCAGGCTCCGTCGCAGGATTCCGGGCCGCACGCTGAGGGACCGCGCTCGCCCTGCCGCCGCTCGGCACCGTCCCGGTGGCGACGATCACGGTCGACCTCGTCGGCGCCCTCCTGCTCGGGCTGCTGCTCGCCTGCCTAGGCCGCCGCGGATGCTGCTCGAGCGGCGCTGGGTCGCCGGCCTCGGGATGTGGGCGGCGGCGCTCGCCGCGGCGGCCGGCGGACCGGCTCTGACGGCGGCTCTGCTCGCGCGCTGAGACCGAATGTCTCGTCGACCGGCCCGAGAGGTGCTCCGACGACGGAGCCGAGCCCCCCTTTTGCGGGGTTCAACCGCCCCTGAGCACGATCTTCGCCGATCGCGTGTCCGGCACCGGGTCAAGATATGCGGTGTGACATTCGGGGGAGGTCTGAGGGAGCTGCGGCTCGCCGTCGTCGACGACCAGCCGCTCTACCGCCAGATGCTCGCCTCGCTGCTGCGCGCGGTGCCGGGCGTCCGGAGCGTCGTCGAGGCCTCCTCCGCCGCGGAGGCGCGCGAGCGGCTGCGGCCCGCCGAGCTCGACGTCGCGATCATCGACATCGAGCTGGGCGACGGCGACGGCATCGAGCTCGGCCGCGAGCTGCGCGCCGGCGACCCCGAGCTCGCCGTCGTGCTGCTCTCGGCGGTCGACTCCATGCACCGCTTCCTCCGCCTCGGCCGCGACGAGGTGCGCGGCTGGAGCTACCTCTCGAAGAGCTCGTCGCTCTCGTCGCCCGCGCTGATGACCGCGATCCGGGCGACCCTCGACGGCCGGACCGTGCTCGACCCCGCCCTGGTCGCCGCGCGCACCGCCCGCCGGAGCTCGCCCGTCGACGCGCTCAGCCGCCGGCAGTACGAGGTGCTCGGCGCCCTCGCCTCGGGCCTCACCAACGCCGCGATCGCGGAGCGGCTCGGCATCGCGGTGCGCTCGGTCGACAACCACGTGAACGCCCTCTACGGAGCGCTGAGCCTGCGCTCCGACGGCTCGCGCAACCCCCGCGTGGAGGCGACCCTGCTGTTCCTGGAGCACACCCGGTGACCCTCCCCGACGACTCCCGGCCGCGCCGCGCGGACGACGCCGAGGACAACCGGATCCTGCGCGGGACCGTCGCGATCCTCGGCGGGGTGCTGGCCGTCCTCGCGGCGCTGCAGGCGGTCTTCGCGCTGGGCATGCTGTCGCAGACCGTCCGGGGAGTCGAGAGCGGGCCGGTCGTCGACGTCGTCGTGCGCGTGGTCGTCAACACCGCGTCGATCGGCCTCGCGGTCGTGCTCGTCGCGCTGCTGCGTCCCGAGCGCCGCGCGCGCACCGGGCGGCTGCTGGTCTCGGCGGGGATCGCGGCGGCCGTCGCCGTCGTCCGGGTCGCGCTGCAGCTCATCGTCGGGGTCTACCTGCCGACCGCGCTCGACGCCCTCGTGGTCGAGCTCGTGGTGGGCGCGGTGGTCGTCGGCCTGATCGTCTCGTTCGGGTTCCTGCTCGTCGATGCGACCCGGCGGGTGCGCGAGAAGGAGCGGGAGCGCGCCCGCGTGCTCCTGCAGGCCGTCGACGCGGTGCAGGCGCTCCAGCAGGAGGAGCTGCGCGTGCGCCGCGAGGTCGCGCAGGGCCTGCACGGCCGGCTGCAGAACACGCTCGTGGTGCTGGCCGCGGAGCTGCGCGGGCTGGCCGCGACTCCTCCGTCCGCCGCGACCGCCGAGCGCCTGAGCGGGATCGCGAGCCGGCTCGACGAGCTGCGGGAGCAGGAGGTCCGGGCGGTCAGCGGGGCGCTCTACCCGGTCGACATCGAGCACGGGCTGGTCGCCGCCGCCCGCGATCTGCTCTCGCGCCTGCCGCCGGAGATCGCCGTCGACCTGGACGTCCACGACGACTACCCGGGCCTCGAGGAGCGCGGTGTCCCGATCGAGCAGCGGGTGCTGCTGGTGCGGCTGATCGAGGAGGCGCTGACCAACGCGCTCAAGCACGGCGGCGCGCGGGCCGTGCGGCTGCAGCTCGACGTGGCGCGCGGGGAGCGGGAGCACGCCGTGGTGATCGGTCTCGACGACGACGGCGGCGGGCTCGCGGCCCCGCCGGTGCTCTCCGGGCTCGAGCGCCTCTCGCGCCAGTTCGCGGTCTACGGAGGCTCGATCGAGCTGGCCCCGTCGGCCGCCCTCGGCGGCGCGCGGCTCGCCGGCCGGCTGCCGCTGCGGCTGTCCTGAGCCAGGGAGCCGTCCTGACACGACGAGGGGGAGGCGATTCCGTCCGCCTCCCCCTCGCTCCGCGCCGTCTCTCCGGCGCTCAGCCCGCCGTCAGCTCTGCGGCGGCGTGTAGTACTGGAGGTCGTTGCCCTCGGAGTCCTTGAAGGGGAGGATGCGACCCCACTCGTGGTCGCTGATCTCGCCCTCGATCGACGCGCCGCGGGCCTTCAGCCGCTCCAGCTCGTCCTCGATGCTGCCGTCGGGCTGGAACGAGATGACCGCTCCGCCGCTCTCCGCGACCGAGGCCGACTCGCGGGCGTTCAGCCCGATCATCAGTCCGCCCGCGTCGAGCTCCGACCAGTCGCTCGAGGTGCTCTTCACGTCGAGGCCGAGGGTGTCGCGGTAGAACGCGACCGCCCGCTCCATGTCCTCGACCGGCACCCATACCGTCGCCACTCCTGCTGCCGCCATGATCCGGTCTCCTTCGATCGATGTTCCCGTCCGCTCACGGTAGGGCGGGGCCCGAGGCGCCGAGGGGCGTCCTCACCGTTCGTCCAGCCGGCGGCCCGGTGACTGGCGGCCGGCGACTCGGAGATGCACAGCAACGCGGGCGGCCAAGGGGTTGCTTCCGCCGGATCGGGCGCGACTCGTCGCCGCCCTCGACGTCGCGCATGTTCTGCCGTTCCGGCTCCATGCTGGTCGAGTAGCCCCGAAGGGGCGTATCGAGACCCGCCTCCCCCCGAACGCCGGCCTCCTCCCCGCCCTGCGCCCGAACCTGACCCGCCCCCTCCGCTCGATACGCTGACGGGAGACCGCGGCCGATCGCGCCGGTGCCCGCCGCGCCGCTCGCCCGCCGCTCGAAGGGACTCCCGTGACGACGCCCGCTCCGACTCCGCCCCGATCGACCGAGCCCCGCCCGGCCCGCGCCGATCGTCTGCGCGTCGTGGCCGCCACGCCGATCAGCGAGGAGCTGATCGCGCGGGTGATGGAGTTGGAGCCGCGGATCGACTTCGTCGCGGATCAGTCGCTGCTGCCGCCGATGCGCCACCCGGGGGACCACCCCGGCGACCCCGCGTTCCAGCGGACCGCCGAGCAGCAGGCGGCGTTCGAGGAGCTGGTCGACTCGGCCGAGGTGCTCTACGGGATCCCCGACGAGACGCCGTCGGAGCTGGCCCGCACGGTCGCCGCGAACCCGGGGCTGCGCTGGGTGCAGACGATGCCCGCGGGCGGCGGCGCGCAGGTGAAGAAGGCGGGCCTGAGTGAGGAGCAGCTGGCGCGGGTCGCGTTCTCGACCTCCGCGGGCGTGCACTCCGATCCGCTGGCCGAGTTCTCCCTGTTCGGGCTACTCGCCGGCGCTAAGACGCTGCCGAAGCTGCAGGCACTGCAGGACGCCCGCGAGTGGGGCTCGCGCTGGACGATGGGACTGCTCTCGGAGCAGACGATCCTGATCGTCGGGCTGGGCACGATCGGCCGGGCGACCGCGCAGAAGCTGTCGGCGCTGGGCGCCCGGGTGATCGGCACCAGCCGGCACGCCGACTCCGTCGAGCACGTCGACGAGATCGTCCAGCCGTCGGCGATCGCCGACGTCGCGGGGCGGATCGACGGCGTCGTCGTCACCCTCCCCGGCACCGAGCAGACCGAGAAGCTCGTCGGCGCGGACTTCTTCGCCGCGCTGCGCCCCGGAGCGACGCTCGTCAGCGTCGGCCGCGGCACCGTCATCGACGAGGACGCACTGCTCGCCGCGCTCGAGGACGGCCGGGTCGGCTTCGCCGCCCTCGACGTCGTCGCGGAGGAGCCGCTCGCGCAGGACAGCCCCCTCTGGAGCCACCCGAACGTCCTGCTCAGCCCGCACACCGCCGCGCTGAACGCGGCCGAGGACCGCCTGATCGCCGAGCTCTTCGCCCGCAACGCCACCCGCTACCTCGACGGCGAAGAGCTGATCAACCGGGTCGACACCGTCGAGTTCTACTGACGCGAGGGCGCGCGCGACCCCGAGAGACCCCTCCACAGCCGCCGATCCGGCGCGAATGCCCGCTCAGAGGCCGGATCTGCGCTCGCGCGCGCCTCCGACGGCCTACCGTTGCACTATGGCGTCCACCGATACACCCGAACCCGCCCCCCAGGCCGACGGCGCGACCGCGCCCGCCGCCGACAGCACCGCCCCGGCCGCGCCGGCAGCCGAGACCGCCCCCTCGATGGTCTTCTCGGACCTGGGTCTCAGCGACCCCGTCCTCAAGGCCCTCAAGGAGGTCGGCTACGAGACGCCCTCGGCGATCCAGGCCGCGACGATCCCCTCCCTCCTGTCCGGCCGCGACGTCCTCGGCGTCGCGCAGACCGGCACCGGCAAGACCGCGGCGTTCGCGCTGCCGATCCTCTCCCGCCTCGACGTCTCGCAGAAGACGCCGCAGGCGCTCGTGCTCGCGCCGACCCGCGAGCTGGCGCTCCAGGTCTGCGAGGCGTTCGAGCGCTACGCGTCCGGCCTGCGCGGCGTGCACGTGCTCCCCGTCTACGGCGGCCAGGGCTACGGCACCCAGCTGTCCGCGCTGCGCCGCGGCGTCCACGTCGTCGTCGGCACCCCCGGCCGCATCATGGACCACCTCGAGAAGGGCACCCTCGACCTCACGCACCTGAAGTACCTGGTGCTGGACGAGGCCGACGAGATGCTCAAGATGGGCTTCGCCGAGGACGTCGAGACGATCCTCGCCGACACCCCGGTGGAGAAGCAGATCGCGCTGTTCTCGGCGACCATGCCGTCGCAGATCCGCCGCATCTCGCAGAAGTACCTGAAGGACCCGGAGGAGATCACGGTCAAGGCCAAGACCACGACCTCCGCGAACACCACCCAGCGCTACCTGATGGTGTCCTACCCGCAGAAGGTCGATGCGCTGACCCGCATCCTCGAGGTCGAGAACTTCGAGGGCATGATCGTCTTCGTCCGCACCAAGAGCGAGACCGAGACGCTCGCCGAGAAGCTGCGCGCCCGCGGCTACACGGCCGCCGCGATCAGTGGCGACGTCGCGCAGGCCCAGCGCGAGCGCACCGTCGAGCAGCTGAAGTCGGGCAAGCTCGACATCCTCGTCGCGACCGACGTCGCGGCCCGCGGTCTCGACGTCGACCGGATCAGCCACGTCGTCAACTACGACATCCCGATCGACACCGAGTCCTACGTGCACCGCATCGGCCGCACAGGCCGGGCCGGCCGCAGCGGCGCCGCGATCAGCTTCGTGACCCCGCGCGAGCGCCGCCTCCTCTCCGCCATCGAGAAGGCGACCCGCCAGCCGCTGACCGAGATGCGCCTCCCGAGCGTCGAGGACGTCAACGTCACCCGCCTCTCCCGCTTCGACGACGCCATCACCACGGCGCTGGCCGACCGCGAGCGGCTCGACCGGTTCCGCGACATCATCGGCCACTACGTCGAGCACCACGACGTCGTCGAGTCGGACGTTGCCGCCGCGCTGGCGATCGTCGCCCAGGGCGACGAGCCGCTGCTCCTCTCACCGGACGACCCGCGCTTCCGCCGCGAGGACAGCCGCGGCGACCGCCCGGAGCGCTCCGACCGGTCCTCGTACGACAACGACCGGGAGCGTCCCGAGCGCCGTCAGCGCTCGTCGAACAGCAACCTCGCGTCCTACCGGATCGAGGTGGGCCGCCGTCAGCGCGTCGAGCCCCGCCAGATCGTCGGCGCGCTCGCGAACGAGGGCGGGCTCAACCGCGGCGACTTCGGGCACATCGACATCCGCCCGGACTTCTCGATCGTGGAGCTGCCGGCCGACCTGCCCCAGGACGTGCTGGACCGCCTCGCCGGCACCCGCATCAGCGGCCAGCTGATCGAGCTCAAGCCCGACCGCCGCCCCAGCCGCGCCGGCGCCGACCGCGGCGCCCGCCCCTCGGGCCCGTCCCGCTCCTCGGAGCGTCCGGAGCGCAAGCCCCGCTACTGAGCCCTGCCCCCTCCCCTCCGCGAGATGCCACTTGTGCACGCCTTTCACGGCGTGTCGCGTACACAAGTGGCATCTCGCGGAGGTGGTTAAGGCGTCAGAGGATGTCGGCGTCGGCCAGTGCCTCGGGGCGGAGCAGCTTCCGTGCGCCGAGGATCTCGACGCCGATCAGGTGCCCGGCGGCGTCGAAGTCGAGGATGATCTCGCCGAACCCGCGCGGGTCGGCGATGTCGCACACCTGCTCGACGGACTCGCCGGCCTCGGGCTCACGCCCGACGGGCAGGTAGGCGGCGTTCGCTTGCGGGTCGTATCGGATCCTCATGACTCCCACCGTGCTGACTCCTCCCGCGAGATGCCACTTGGGTACGCGTTTCGCGGCGTGTCGTGTACGCAAGTGGCATCTCGCGGAGGGGGAGGGGACGCGCGGGTTAGCGGCGGAGGACTCGGCGGGCCAGGACGTTGCCGAGCAGCTGGACGAGCTGGACGATCACGATGATGACGAGCACGGCCGCCCAGGTGACCACGGGCTCGAACTGGCGGTAGCCGTACTGGATCGCGAAGGTGCCGAGGCCGCCGGCGCCGATGTAGCCGGCGACGGCCGACATGTCGATGATGGCGACGAAGACGAAGGTGTAGCCGAGGATCAGTGGTCCGAGCGCCTCGGGCAGCAGGACCGTGCGGACGATCCGGAAGCGGCTCGCGCCGACCGAGCGGGCGGCCTCGATCACGCCGGGCTGCACGGTCAGCAGGTTCTGCTCGACGATCCGTCCGATGCCGAAGGCCGCGGCGAGCGAGAGGGTGAAGACGATCGCGTCGGTGCCGATGCCGGAGCCGACCACCAGGCGCGCGAGCGGCTGGGCGGCGGCGATGAAGATGATGAACGGGATCGGCCGGAAGACGTTGACGATCACGTTCAGCAGGCCGAAGACGAAGCGGTTGGCGTAGAGCGCGCCGCCGCGGGTGACGGCGAGGCCCAGCCCGATCAGGAGCCCGCCGATCCCGCCGAAGAGCAGGCTGAGGGCCACGATGTAGAGGGTCTCGCCGGTCGCCTCGGCGAGCTGGGGCAGCAGGGGGATGAGCTCGTTCATCGGGGCACCTCCGTGAGGGCGACGCGGGCGCCGAGGCGGGCCAGCAGGGGGTCGATCACGGCGTCGGACGCGTCGAGGGCGACGGTGAGGTGGCCGAAGGCGCGGCCGCGGACGTCGGTGATGCCGCCGTAGACGAGCTCCAGCGGGACGCCGGCCTGCGCGATCTCGGCGAAGACCTCGCCCTGCGAGGCGGAGCCGTCGGAGAAGGACAGCGTGACGAGACGGCCGGGGTGGCGCGCGCGCAGCACCGCCGCCTCCTCCCGCGAGGGCACCGTGCGCACGACCGTGGAGACGAAGCGGCGGGTGACCGCCTCCCGCGGGGCCGAGAAGACGTCGAAGACGGGGCCGCGCTCGACGATGCGGCCCGCCTCCATCACGGCGACCTTCGTGGCGAGCTGCTGGACGACGTCCATCTCGTGCGTGATGACGACGATGGTGACGCCGAGCTCCTCGTTGATCCGGCGCAGGAGCGCGAGCACCTCGCCGGTGGTGTCCGGGTCGAGGGCGCTGGTGGCCTCGTCGGCGAGGAGGATGCGGGGCGAGGCGGCGAGGGCGCGGGCGATGCCGACCCGCTGCTTCTGGCCGCCGGAGAGCTGCTCCGGGTGGCTGCGGGCCTTGTCCGAGAGGCCGACGAAGCGGAGCATCTCGTCGACGCGGGCGCGCAGCTCGGCACGCGGCGTGCCGGCGACCTGCAGCGGATAGGCGACGTTCTGCTCGACGGTCTTGGAGCCGAAGAGGTTGAACTGCTGGAAGATCATGCCGATCCCGAGCCGCAGCCGGCGCAGCTCCCGCTCGGGCAGGCCGACGATCTCGCGGCCGTCGATCTCGATGCTGCCGCCGGTGGCGGGCTCGAGGGCGTTGATCAGGCGCGCGAGCGTGCTCTTGCCGGCTCCGGAGTAGCCGATCACGCCGTAGACGTCGCCGGCCTCGATGTCGAGGCTGACGCCGTCCACGGCGGTCAGGGCGGACGCGCCGCGCGCGAGCGGCGGGTAGACCTTGCTCACGTCGGCGAGGCGGATGAGCGGCACGGCGCTTCCTTCACTGCTGGGGTCGGACACTGCTGGGGTCGGGCATGGCCGGGTCGGGCACTGCTGGGCCGCGGGGTCGCGGCGGGGGAGGGGCGGGTCAGCCCTGGGCGGCGGCGTCGGCCTCGACGGTGGCGAGCGTCGACTGCAGCTCGGCGGCGGGGGTCGTCGCGAAGACGGCGGTGCCGCCCGACTGCTCGGAGACGCCGTCGAGCACGTCCTGCGAGGTCTGGTAGACGTCGACGAGCTTCAGGTAGGTCTCGTTCTCCGCGTCGTCCGCGCGGGCGGCGAACACGTTGACGTAGGGCACCGCGGTCGGGTCGCTCGGGTCGTCCTGCGCGAGGGCGTCGGTGGCCTCGAGGCCCGCGCCCGCGAGGTAGTCGTTGTTGACGACCGCGGCGGCGACGTCCGGGAGCGAGGTCGGCACGAGCGCCGCGTCGAGCGCGGTGACGGTGACCTTCGACGCGCCGGTGTCGATGTCGTCGAGGCCGGAGAAGGCGGTGCCGCCGTCCGTCAGCTCGATCAGGCCGGCCGACTGGAGGACGAGGAGCGCGCGGGCCTGGTTGGTCACGTCGTTCGGGACGGCGACGCTCTCGCCCTCGGGGATGTCCTCGACGCTGTCGTACTGGGTCGAGTAGAGGCCGAGCGGGTAGATCGCGGTCGCGCCGATCGGCACGAGGTCGGCGTCGGCGGAGGTGTTGTACTGCGCCAGGTAGACGAGGTGCTGGAACTGATTGAGGTCGATCTCGCCCTCGGTCAGCGCGGGGTTCAGCTGGTTGTAGTCGGTGAAGTCGACGATCTCGACGTCGATGCCGGCGTCCTCGGCGGCCTGCTCGTAGGTCGCCCAGTAGGGGTCGCCCGCGCCGACCACGCCGATGCGGACGGTGTCGTCGCTCGCGCCGGCGGCGGACGAGCAGCCGGCGAGGAGGAGGGCGGAGGCGGCGATCGCGGTGGTCGCGAGGAGAGTGCGGCGCAGGGACATGCGGTGGATCCTTCCGGGGAGAGGATCCGGGCGGCGTCCACGGGCGGTGCTGGTCCCCGCCGGCGCTGCGACCGGCCTCCGGTCGCTCGACGCCGCGACTGCGCGGATCCCGGAGACCACCGTACGCAGGGCGCCACCGGGCGCGCGAAACACGCCCGTAACACGGCGACTTCCGCGGGGGAGGGAGAGCGGGGGAGGAGGGTCAGCCCGCGAGGGCCTGGTCGCCCGACTCCGCCGCGAGGGCCTCGTGCTTCGCGAGGCGCGCGGCGATCGCGTCGCGCTCGGCCCGGAGGGAGGCGATGGTCGGCTGGTCCAGGCGCGGGTCGGCCAGGTCCGCGAACGGGCTCGAGGTGCCGGTGCGGGCCGAGACGAGCGCCGAGTAGGCCTTCGTCGCGGCGCGGAGCTCGGACGCGGCACGCGCGACCTTGCTCGGCTTCGACGACTTGTCGCCGACGAGGCCGGCGTGCTTGTCGAGGGCGGCTACCAGGGCGCGATGCGCCGCGTCAATCTTCTTGCTCATCCAGGAAGTATGGCGCAGGATCGCCTCACGAGGCGAAGCCCCCGAAGCGCCCCCGCCGACCCCCTCCGCGAGATGCCACTTGTGCGCGGATTCCACGGCGTGTCGTGCTCACAAGTGGCATCTCGCGGAGTGCGACGGGGCGCGCGTGTCACGGGATCGGGGTCAGGGTCCAGGCGCCGTCGGTGCGGATCGCGACCACGCCGGGGAGGGCGGCGTCGACGACCCGGGCGAAGGCGGTGGTGTCGCCGAAGGTCTGCCGGGTGCCGGCGGTGCCGAGGACGCGGCCGGAGAGCGAGTCCTCGCTGCTCGCCGGGCCGTAGGAGACGTCGAGGCTGTCGACGTCGTCGGAGAACGCGAGCACCGCGGATCCGCTGCCCGACTGCTCGCCGGAGACCTCGGGCAGGTCGTTCCAGCTCTGCAGCGTGAGCGTCCAGTGGCCGGCGGTCTGCACGAGGAGCGACTGGTCGACGGGGTCGGTCGCGACGGTCTCGAGGAGCCACGACGACTGCGTCCCCGCCGCGGCCTCGCCCACCGGAGTGCTGCGCCCGGGCGCCGACACGGTGACGGTCCCGGAGCAGGCCGAGCAGTCGAGCGCGACGACCACCGCGAAGTCGCCCTGCCGCTGAAAGGAGACGTCGACGGTCCCCGCGGCGGAGACGCTCGCCGAGGTGCCGTCCGCCACGCCACCGGCACCGACCGCTGCCGGCCCGGACGACGCCTCGACGCAGCCGCCCAGCAGCAGCGCGACGACCGCGACGGCCGCCGCGGAACTCCCTCGTCGGCGCATCGCCCCAGCCTGGCACTGCGTGCTGCCGGTCGGCGTCAGACCGGGCCGGTGCCGCGCTGCACGGGGGTGGACTCGGAGCGGTTGGCGGCGCTCGTCGAGACGGCGGCGAGGACGCGCTGGACCTCGAGGGCGTCGGCGAAGGTCGGGGTGGCGGGGGTGCCGGCCGCGATCGCCTCGACGAGGTCGACGACCTGGTGGCTGAAGAGGTGCTCGTAGCCGATGCCGTGGCCGGCGGGCCACCAGGCCGACATGTACGGGTGCGAGGGCTCGGTGACCTGGACGGTGCGGAAGCCCTGGGCGTCCTCGGGGTCGCGGGCGTCGTAGTACTCGAGCTCGTTCATCCGCTCGAAGTCGAAGGCGAGGCTGCCGGTCTCGCCGTTGATCTCGATCCGGTTGGCGTTCTTCCGGCCGGTGGCGACGCGGGTCGCCTCGAAGACGCCGAGGGCGCCGCCCTCGAAGGAGGCGGTGAAGGCGGCGGCGTCGTCGACCGTGACCGGGCCGCGCTCGGCGCCCTCCTCCGCGCGGCCGCCGAGGCCCGACTGCGTGGCGAGCACGGGGCGCTCGGTGGTGAAGGTGCGCAGGACCGCCGAGACGGAGGAGATCGGGGTGCCGGTCAGCCACTGCGCGCTGTCGATGATGTGCGCGCCGATGTCGCCGAGCGCGCCCGAGCCGGCCTTCGCGGCGTCGAGGCGCCAGGTCAGCGGGGCCTCGGAGTCGCTCAACCAGTCCTGCAGGTACTGGGCGCGGACGTGGCGGATCGCGCCGAGCCGGCCCTCGTCGACGAAGCGCTTGGCCAGGGCCAGCGCGGGGGTGCGGCGGTAGCTGAAGCCGCACATCGCGACGCGGCCCGAGGCGGCGGCCGCGGCGACCATCCGCTCGGCCTCCTCGACGGAGTTGGCCAGCGGCTTCTCGCAGAGGACGTGCTTGCCGGCCTCGAGGGCGGCGATCGCGATCTCGGCGTGCGTGTCGCCGGGGGTGCAGATGTCGACGAGGTCGATGTCGTCGCGGGCGATCACCGCGCGCCAGTCGGTCGAGGACTCGCTCCAGCCCAGGGTCTCGGCGCGCTCGGCGGTCCGCTGCGGGTCGGTGCCCACCAGGACGGCCAGCTCGGGGCGCAGCGGCAGCGGGAAGAAGCGGGGGGCGGTGCGCCAGGCGTGCGAGTGGGTGCGGCCCATGAAGGCGGTCCCCACCATCGCGACGCGCAGTGCTCGGTCGTTCGACATCGTCGTCCTTTCGTCGGCGGGTCGACCCTCCCATGCCCGCGCTCGGCTCCGCCAGCTCTTTCTGCTGAGCGGGAGGGCGGCGACGGAGGGCTCGGAGGCCGAAGGTCACGATCCGGTTGCGGCCCGGATGGGATTCATAGGGTCGGAGAGCGCTCTATGACGAGACTCCGTGTCCAGACGCGCCGTGCACTGCGCCGTCAGATGTCGCCTAAACCCGCGGATCCCAGGGCTGGCGCGGGTGACGGAAGCGTTTCGACGCGCTGGGCGACCGCCGCGAT
The DNA here is from genome assembly GCF_003751395.1 of Rathayibacter sp. PhB152. Lineage (NCBI taxonomy): Bacteria > Bacillati > Actinomycetota > Actinomycetes > Micrococcales > Microbacteriaceae > Rathayibacter > Rathayibacter sp. PhB152. The sequence goes on from NZ_RJUT01000001.1 coordinate 608,571, forward strand.
CTCCTTCGAAACGGCTCAGAACTTTTGGTTGACCCGCGACTTAAGTCGCTGTAGCTTCGTCCGCATGGTCAACGCAGACCCCGGCGACACCGCCGCCCAGCCTCTTTCCCGCACCCAGGACACCGCGTCAGAACTGCTTCTGCAGATGCGCGGCATCGTCAAGATCTTCCCCGGAGCACGAGCCCTCGACGGCGTCGACCTCGACGTCCGCCCGGGCGAGGTGCACTGCCTCCTCGGGCAGAACGGCGCCGGCAAGTCCACGCTGATCAAGACGCTCGCCGGGGCCCACCAGCCCACCGAGGGCGAGATCCTCGTGGACGGGAAGGTCGTCACGATCCCCTCGCCGACGGCCGCGCTCGCGCTCGGCATCGCCACGATGTACCAGGAGCTGGACGTCGTCGACGGCCTCTCCGTCGCCGAGAACATCTACCTCGGCCACGAGCTCTCCCGCGGCGGCTTCACCGCCCGCTCCAAGGCCGCGCGGATCACCCGCGAGCTGATGCAGCGCCTCGGCCACCCCGAGATCGCCCCGCACCGCGAGGTCGGCAGCCTCTCCGCCGCCGGCAAGCAGATCGTGCAGATGGCGCGGGCCCTCTCCCACGACGCGCGGGTCATCATCATGGACGAGCCCTCCGCGGTGCTCGACTCCGAGGAGGTGGAGAACCTCTTCCACGTGGTCCGCCAGCTCACCGCCGACGGCGTCGCCATCGTCTACATCTCGCACCGCCTCGAGGAGATCCGCGCCATCGGCGATCGGATCACCGTCATCAAGGACGGCGCGACGGTCGCGAAGAACCTCGCCGTCGCCGACACCCCGACCTCGAAGCTGATCACGCTGATGACCGGCCGCGCCGTGGAGTACGTCTTCCCGGACCGCACCGAGCTCCCGACCGAGGCCGAGACGCTGCTGAAGGTGGAGAATCTGGGGCTGCGCGGCTCGTTCGCCGACGTCTCGCTCGAGATCCGCGCCGGCGAGGTCGTCGGCCTCGCGGGGCTCGTCGGCTCCGGCCGCTCGGAGATCCTGGAGACCATCTACGGGGCCCGCCGCGCCAGCACCGGCACGGTCAGCGTCGCGGGCAAGCGGCTGCGGGCCGGCTCGGTCACCTCCGCGGTCGACGCCGGCATCGGCCTCTGCCCGGAGGAGCGCAAGAGCCAGGGCCTGCTCCTGGACGAGCCGGTCTACCGCAACATCACCCTCTCGACCTTCGACCGCTTCGCCAAGCGCGGCTTCCTCGACGAGCGCTCCGAGCGCGCGGCGGCGGCCGAGCAGGCGGTGGCGCTCGACCTCCGCCCGCACGGCGTCGACCGCGACGCCCGCACGCTCTCCGGCGGCAACCAGCAGAAGGCGCTCCTCGCCCGCTGGCTGGTGCGCGGCTGCCGCGTGCTGCTGCTCGACGAGCCGACCCGCGGAGTCGACGTCGGAGCGCGGGCCGAGATCTACACCCTGATCCGGGACCTCGCGACCAACGGCGCCGCCGTGCTCGTGGTCTCCAGCGAGATCGGCGAGGTCCTCGGGCTCTCGGACCGAGTGCTCGTGATCTCCGACGGCGCCGTGGTCCACGAGGGCCCCGCCGATTCGATCGACGAGCACCGCGTGCTCGATCTCGTCATGGAAGGAAGTGCAGCGTGAGCGGACAGCTCGACACCGCGTCACCGTCGATCGGCGGTCCGCAGGAGGACGCCGGACGTCACGCCTCGGCCGCGACCGGAGGGCCGAGCGGCGGGACCCCGTCGAAGGACGCCCGCTCCGGGCTCGCCGGGATGATGGGCGGCTCGCTGGGCCGCAACATCGGCCTGGTGCTCGCGCTGGTCATCCTCTGCATCGTCGGGTTCGCCACCGCGGGGGAGCGCTTCGCCAGCGTCGACAACGTGCTGACGATCCTCCGCCTGGCCGCCGTGATCGGCGTGCTCAGCATCGGCATGACCTTCGTCATCACCTCGGGCGGCATCGACCTCTCGGTCGGCTCGGTGATGGGGCTCGCGACGGTCTGGGCCAGCACCGTGTCGACGCAGTACTACGCGGCGAACACCTCCTGGCTGGTCATCGTGCTGACCGCGGTGCTGGTGGGCCTGGTCTGCGGACTGATCAACGGGGCGCTGATCGCCTACGGCCGCGTGGTCGCCTTCATGGCGACGCTGGCGATGCTCGTCGCGGCCCGCGGCTTCGCGGAGCTGATCTCGAACCGGCAGACGCAGATCGTCACCGTCGACCCGTTCCTCGACTTCTTCCGCGCCGACGTGCTCGGCATCCCGGTCCTCGTGCTGATCTTCGCGCTCGTCGCGGTGGCCGGCTGGATCCTGCTCAACCGCACCACCTTCGGCCGCCGCACCGTCGCGGTCGGCGGCAACCCGGAGGCGGCCCGCCTCGCCGGCATCAAGGTCCGCCGGCACACCATGTACGTCTACGGCCTCGCAGGCCTGACCGCGGGCATCGCCGCGGTGATGATGCTCGCCCGCACCACCGCCGGCTCCTCGACCAACGGCACGCTCTACGAGCTCGACGCCATCGCGGCGGTCGTGGTCGGCGGCACCCTGCTCGCCGGCGGCCGCGGCACGATCGTCGGCACCGTGTTCGGCGTCCTGATCTTCACGACCCTCACCAACGTCTTCACGCAGAACAACATGTCGACCTCGGCCCAGGCCGTGGCGAAGGGCGCGATCATCGTCGCCGCCGTCCTGCTGCAGCAGCGCTTCGCCGCCCGCGGCAAGTCCTGACCCGAGGGGCCGCCGGCCCCACCTCGTCCCGGGGCGCTCGCCCCGCTTCCCAGCACCAGCAGCATCCACCTCGACCACTCCGGTCACCCTCCGCAGGCACCGCTGTGCCCTGCGGCCCCTCATGGATCCATCGAAGGAGATCACTTCCATGTCCGTTCGCCACCCCTCCGGCTCCCGCCTCGGCCGCACCACCCGACTGGGCCGCACCACCCGAATGGGCCGCACCGCCCGCCTGGGCACCGCCGGCTTCGCCTTCGGCGCCGTCGCGCTGATGCTCACCGGCTGCATCTCCAACGCCCCCGTCGAGACCGGGAACGCCTCCGGCGGCGGCACCGCCGCCGCGGTCGCCGCCTCGGACAACGACGCCTCGGGCGACAACGTCGTGATCGGCTTCACCGCTCCCGCCGCCGACCACGGCTGGATGGGCGCCGTCAGCCGCGCGGCCATCGCCGAGGCCGAGAAGTACGACGACGTGGAGCTGCGCACCGCGGAGGGCACCAACGACGTCAACCTGCAGATCAGCCAGGTCGAGACCTTCATCAACGACGGCGTCGACGCGATCGTGCTGCTGCCGATCGACGGCGCGGCGCTGACCGAGGTCGCGACCGAGGCGATGGAGGCGGGCATCACCGTCATCAACGTCGACCGCGAGTTCTCCAGCCCGTTCGCCGCCCGCTCGACGGTGCTCGGCGACAACTACGGCATGGGCGTCAGCGCCGGCACCTACCTCTGCGAGCAGCTCGGCGACAACCCGGACGCGGTCGTCGCCGAGATCGCCGGCATCGACTCGCTGCCGCTGACCCAGGACCGCAGCCAGGGCTTCGCCGACGCGCTCTCGGGCTGCGGACTCGACGTGGACAACCGCGTCGCCGCCGACTTCACCGTCCAGGGCGGCGAGCAGGCCGCGGCCAACCTCCTCCAGGCGGCGCCGCAGATCGACGCGATCTGGAACCACGACGACGACCAGGGCGTCGGCGTCCTCGCGGCGATCGACACCGCGGGCCGCGACGAGTTCATCCTCGTCGGCGGCGCCGGCTCGGCGAACGTGATGCGCTCGATCGAGGCCGACGACTCCGTGGTCAAGGCCACGGTCGTCTACCCCTCGACCCAGGCCGCGGACGGCATCAAGCTCGCCCGCCTGATCGAGCAGAACAAGTCGATGAGCGACACCACCTCGCTCGGCGTCCCGCGCCAGATCCAGCTCTTCGCGCCGGTCGTCACCAAGGACAACGTCGCCGAGTACCTGCCCTCGGCCTTCGAGTCCTGATCCGCTGATCCGCTCGGACCACTGATCCGCTCGGCCCACTGATCCGATCGGCCCACAGACCCGCCGGCGCGGGGGAGACCCCGCGCCGGCCCGGACCAGCCGGAACCGCACCTCCCTATTAAGAGGAGCGACCGGCGCCGCGACAGCATCCCGCGAGAGGAGGCGACGACGAAGACATCGGCCCACGGGCCGACCAGAGGAGACCGGATCCGCACGTCGTGCGGACAGAGACGGATCCGGCCTCTGCGATGAACACCTCGTTGAAGGAATCACATCACGCATGAATGGTAAGCGATCCACGAAGAGAAGCATCAGGTCTCTCTTCGCCCTCGGCATCGCCGGGATGGTGACGGTCTCCGGACTCACCGCCCTCGGCCTGCCCGCCTCGGCCCACGACGGAGTGGACCACGGCTCGGAGCCGGGCGCGGAGTCCGCGCTCGACTGGAGCAACTACGAGAAGGTGCTGCTGACGAAGAACGTCGGCGAACCGATCGACCTCGCCGTCCTCCCGGACAAGTCGGTCCTCCACACGGCACGGAACGGCGAGATCCGCCACACCGATCCGAAGACCGGCACCACGCGCGTCGTGGCCACGATCCCCGTCTACCAGAACTCGGAGGACGGACTCCAGGGCGTCGGCGTCGACCCCGACTTCGCCGAGAACCAGTGGGTCTACCTGGTCTACGCGCCCCAGAGCGGCACGCCGACCGGCGCGGCCCCGAACATGCTCCCCGCGGGCGAGGACGAGAGCTACTGGGACCAGTGGAAGGGCGTCAACCGCCTCTCCCGGTTCAAGTGGACCGGCTCGGGACTCGACCTGGCGAGCGAGCAGAAGATCATCGAAGTCGAGGCGCAGCGCGGGCAGTGCTGCCACGTGGGCGCCGACTTCGACTGGGACGCCGACGGCAACCTGTACCTCTCGACCGGCGACAACACGCCGGCGAGCGCTCCGGGTGCCGCGGGCTTCGCGCCGAACAACGACGCGCCCGGCATGAACCCCGGCTTCGACTCGCGTCGCGGTGCGGGCAACACGAACGACCTGCGCGGCAAGATCCTCCGGATCACGGTCCAGGAGGACGGCTCGTACACGATCCCCGAGGGCAACCTCTTCCCGGTGGGCACCGAGAAGACCCGCCCCGAGATCTTCGTGATGGGCGTGCGCAACCCGTTCAAGATCGACGTCGACGCGGAGACGAACACCCTCTCCTGGGGCGACTACGGTCCCGACGCGACGAAGGCCGCCGCGGCCGACGGCGTGCGCGGCCCGATGGGTCTCGTCGAGTGGAACGCGACCGGTCTCGACCAGCCGCAGAACTCGGGCTGGCCCTACGTGCACGGCCCGAACCTGCCGTACAACGAATGGAACTTCGAGACGGCGACGCCCCGCGGCTTCTTCGACCCGCAGAACCTGAAGAACAACTCGCGCTGGAACACCGGCCTCGTGGACATCCCGGCGGCCACGCCGGCGACCGTCTACTACGGCGACAACCCCGGCGACCAGCCGTTCGACGAGCTCGTGAACTTCGGCACCGGCACCGGCCAGGGCCCGATGGGCGGCCCGGTCTACCACTTCGACGAGGAGAACACCTCGACGTCGAAGTTCCCGGCCTACTGGAACGAGAAGACCTTCTTCGGCGAGTTCTCGCAGGACTACATCGCGGCGTTCACGCTCGATGACGACCGCGCGGTCACGCACATCGAGGACTTCCTGCCCAACGCGGCGCTCACCCAGGCCGCGCAGCCGATCCACGACAACCCCATGGACATGGAGTTCGGCCCCGACGGGTCGATGTACGTGCTCGAGTACGGCGACGGCTTCTTCCGCGCCAACCCCGACGCCGGCCTGTACCGGATCGACTACGCCGAGGGCAACAAGGCCCCCCAGGCGCGCTTCACCGCGACGCCGCTGTCCGCCTCCGAGACGCCGCTCGAGGTGACGTTCGACGCCACGGGATCCTCCGACCCCGAGGGCGACGCGCTCACCTACGACTGGGACTTCGACGGCAACGGCACCTTCGACGCCACGGGCGTCACCGCGAAGAACACCTACACCGAGCTCGGCCAGTTCACGGCCCGCCTGCGCGTCACCGACGCCAAGGGCAAGTTCAGCCTCACCTCCCGGGTGATCTCGGTGGGCAACCAGGCGCCGCAGATCGAGATCACGACGCCCGGCAACGGCTCGTTCTTCGAGTGGGGCGACGCGATCCCCTACCGGGTGACCGGCCGTGACGCGGAGGACGGCGACCAGATCGTCGGCAGCCGCGTGGGCTGGACCTACGGTCTCGGCCACGACGAGCACGCCCACCCCGAGGTCACCGGCACCGGTGCCACGGGAGCGTTCCCGACGTCCGCCGACTCGCCCGAGCACGGCCCCGGCGCGCTGCTCTACGGCACCGTCGTCGTGACCTACACGGACGCCGGCTACAACGGACTGCCCCCGGCCGCGGCCGAGGCGACGCTGCGGCTGAACCCGAAGACGCAGGAGGCGGAGCACGCCGCCCGCGAGGGCGTCCTGCCCTACGCGGACACCACTGCCAGCGGCGGCAACGCGGTCAGCGGACTCGGTGCGGGATCCTTCCTGCGCTGGGATCCGGTGAACCTCGCGAACCTGACCGGCGTCGTGGTCCGCGCCACCGGCGAGGGCACCGTCGACCTCCGCTGGAACGCCGCCGACGCGGCGCCCTTCGGAACGGCGACCATCCCCGCCGGCGCCGGCTGGCAGGACGTCCTCGTGCCGTTCTCCGGCCAGCCCACCGGCACCGGCTCGCTCTACGTGACCTCGCCCTCCGGCCTGTCGCTGGACTCCCTCACCTTCCAGGGTGCGGGTGCCGGCGACAAGACGGCGCCGACCGTCAGCGCGACCCTCGACCCCGCAGCGCCCACCGGCGTCGGCGGCGTCTACAACCGCGCGGTGAACCTGAACCTGGCGGCGGCCGACAACGGCGCGCTCGCCAGCGTGCAGTACTCGGTCGACAACGGGACGACGTGGACCACGGTCCGCGCCGCGAACGGCGCCTACTCGGTGCCGTTCACCACCAACGGCGCCCGCACGGTCCAGTACCGCGCCACCGACACCGGAGGCAACGTCTCCGCGGTCGGCACGGTCTCGTTCACGATCGACCTCGCCGCGGGGAACGCGCCGACCGTCGACTCGACCACGACCGTGGCGCTCGGCGCCCCGCGCGTCGTCTTCGGCGCCCCCGGATCGGCGACGGTCACCGTCTCCGGTCAGGGCGGCACCCCCGGCGGCGAGGTCGTCCTCTACGAGGGCGACACCGAGATCGGCCGCAGCGCCCTCGAGGGCGGGAAGGCGACCATCGCCCTGCCGCAGACGCTCGGGGCCGGGACGCACACCTTCCGCGCGGCCTACGGAGCGGACGGCACCTTCAAGGCGTCGGCCGGCACCGCCCGCCTGATCGTGTCGAAGGCCGACTCCGTGCTCACCGCGACCGTCTCGCCGAACCCGGTCAAGCCGGGCGCCAGCGCGCAGGTCTCGGTCGAGTCGACGACGTCCACCGGCGTCGCCGGGACCGGCCAGGTCACCGTGATGGTGAAGAGGAACCTCGCCACCGTCGCGATGCTCACCGGCACCCTCGACGAGAACGGGAAGGTCGTCGTGACCCTGCCGAAGCTCGCGGCGGGCAGCTACAAGCTGACCGTCACCCACACCGCCACGGCGAACACCAACGCCGCGTCCAGCCTGCTGAACCTCACCGTCCAGCAGTAGCCGCGGCGGGACCGGCCGGCTCGCGCCGAGAGCCCGGGCCGGCCGCCCCCCCTGATCCATCTGCATGTTCCGTTTCGAAGGAGAGACAATGCACCACCACCACGGATCCATCACGGCGAAGCCGATGAGCCGACGCGCGCTGATGACGGCGCTCGCCGCCTCCACGGTCGCCGTCGGAGTCGGAGCCGGCGCGCTGGCGCCCGGCGCCCTCGCCGCTCCCGCCCCCTCGTCCGGCGCCAACCGGCTCGTCCCGATCAACCGGATCGGGATCCAGCTCTACAGCGTCCGCGACAAGGTCTCGTCGATCGGCTTCCGGGCCGTCTTCGAGGAGCTGGGCCGCATCGGCTACAGCGAGATCGAGTTCGCCGGCTACACGCAGGGCAACGTCGGCGCGATCACCCCCCAGGAGATCCGCCAGCTGCTCGACGACAACGGCCTGCGGGCCGTCGGCTCGCACGTCGGCACCAACCTGCTCCGCTCGGAGCTGGGGAAGCAGATCGAGATCGCGCAGATCCTCGGCACCCCGCACCTCGGCACCGGCAACGCGCCGACCAACGTCAACACCGTCGCGGGCTACCGCGCCGCTGCCGACGAGTGGAACGCCTGGGGCCAGCAGGTCTCGGCCGCCGGCATGAAGCTCTACCAGCACAACCACGCGGGCGAGTTCGCCTTCGGCTCGGACGACCCGAAGACGCGCCTCTACGACGTGTTCTACGACAACACCGACCCGAAGCACGTGTTCCTCGAGATGGACGTCTACTGGGCCTACGTGGGCAAGAAGCTCTACCCGGGCTTCGAGCCGCTCGACTACATCAAGCGCAACCCGCGCCGCTACCCGATCCTGCACCTCAAGGACGGCAAGACGAACAACGCCAACACCAACGGCTACGACATCATCGAGTTCGGCGCGGGCAACCTGCCGTACCAGGCGTTCCTGTCGGAGCTGCGCGACCGCGGCCAGCGCTACGGCGTCTGGGAGCAGGACACCGCGCCCACCCAGGCCGTCGCACCCAACCCGGTGAACTCGCTCGGCAACGCCGCGCGCAGCTACGACGCCATCGAGGCTCTCCGTGGCTGAGTCCTCGCGCCGCGCCGGCGCCTCCCTTCCCCGCACCACCACGCGCACCGGCGCACCGAGGAGAACCCCCATGAAGTGGAAGACGACCACGGCGGTCCTCGCGGCCGCCTCCCTCGCGATGGTCGCCGCGCCGTCCGCCTTCGCGGCGACGACGGACTGCACGACCGAGCTCGGCAACACGACGATCGCGGGCGACCTGACCGTCGCCGCCGGCGAGACCTGCGTGCTGGGCAACGTCGTGGTGCAGGGCTCGATCACCGTCGGCGACGACGCCTGGCTCGACGCCACCTCGGCGACGATCGAGGGCGACGTCATCGGCACGGACGCGTACGGCATCTCGATCGACGGCACCAGCGTCGGCGGCGACGTCGTGTCGTTCTCCGAGGGCTCGCGCGCCGGCTTCCTCTACCTCCGCGACCTCACCGTCGCGGGCATGGTCGAGGCGGGCGGCATCGACGTCGAGCTCAGCGACGTCTCGGTCGACGGCTCGGTCAGCACCGATGCGGCGAACTACGTCGACGTGGCGCGCACCAGCGTCGGCGGCGACGCGACCTTCGCCGGCAGCGACTTCGGCGTGAGCGTCGGCGGCGCGATCGTCGGCGGCTCGCTGACGGTCAGCGGATCCTCGCGCGGCGTGCTCCTCGGCGCGAACGAGGACGGCTCCGCGGCCGCGCTCGGCAACACCGTCGGCGGGAACCTCGTGCTCTCGGGCAACTCCGGCAACGTCCAGCTCGCGGGCTCGACGGTCGGCGGGCGGATCACGCTCGCGGAGAACGCTCCGGCGGTCAACTTCGGCGCGGGCAACACCGCCGCCGGAGTGGACGGGGACTTCACCGGCACGGCCGCCGGCGCTGCGGCGCAGGGCGACCAGGCCGTCGCGGTCATCGTGCCGGACGCGCGCGAGGGCGAGCTGACCTGGAGCCTCGAGGGCACCAGCAACCTGGTGAACCTCGGTGTCGCCGAGGAGCAGGGCGACCACTTCGCCGCGTCGGGCGAGCTCGTGCCGGTCCGCGTGACCGACTCGCGCCTGTCCGGACCGGAGTGGTCGGTGACCGCTCAGATCAGCGACTTCCGCGCCGGCGACCAGACGGTCTCGGGCAAGTACCTCGGCTGGACCCCGAAGGTCCTCGAGAACGAGGGCGGTGCCGTCGCCGGCGCCCCCGTCGTCTCCGGGTTCGTCTCGGGCGAGGGCCTCGCCACCGCTCGCGTCCTCGGCTCCGCCGCGGCCGGGCACCCGACCGGATCCTCGGTCCTCGGCGCCGACCTCGACCTGCAGCTCCCGCTGTCGGTCGGAACCGGCACCTACACGGCGACGCTGACGCTCACCGCGCTCGGCTAGCCACCCCGGGCGGCCGGTCGCTGACGCGGCCGGTCGCCCCCTCCCTCTCCTCTCTCCTCCGCGAGATGCCACTTGTGCACGCCTGACACGGCGTGTCGCGTGCACAAGTGGCATCTCGCGGGGGACCCACCCCCTCGAAAGGCTGGACGATGATGTTCCGCTCCACACTCCGCTCGCTCGGTGTCCTGCTCGTCGTCGGGCTCGGGGCCGCCGCGCTGCCGGCGCAGGCCCTCGCCGAGGAGGCGAGCTCGGCCGTCACCTGGGGGGTGCGGCCCGCCGACACCGAGCAGGGCAGCGACCGGCCGAACTACGCCTACGCCCTCGAGCCGGGCGGGCAGCTGAGCGACGCGCTGATCGTCTCCAACTACGACGACGAGGACCAGACCTTCCGCGTCTACGGCTCCGACGGCTTCATCACCGAGGCGGGGCAGCTCGATCTGCTGCCGGCCGCCGAGCCGTCCACCCAGCTGGGCAGCTGGATCTCCTTCGAGGCCCCGGACGTCGTCGTCCCCGCGGGCGAGAGCGTGCAGATCCCGTTCCAGCTCGAGGTGCCGGCCGACGCCGTGCCGGGCGACTACGCCGCGGGCGTCGTCTCCTCGATCCTCGTCCAGGGCGAGACCGGGGTCTCGGTCGACCGCCGCCTCGGCTCGCGGATGTACCTCCGCGTCGGCGGCGACCTCGCCCCGCGCCTCTCGGTCGACGGCCTCGCCGTCTCGTACCAGGGCGAGTGGAACCCCTTCGCTCCCGGCACGACCACCATCGACTACACCGTCACCAACGCGGGCAACACCCGCCTCGCCCCGGGCGCCGAGCTCGCGGTCTCCGGTCTCCTCGGCCTCGGCAGCGTCGCCGCGACCGATCCGGAGCCGCTGCCCGAGCTGCTCCCGGGCAGCTCCACCAGCCGGAGCGTCACCGTCGCCGGGGTCTGGCCGCTGTTCGTCGCGACCGCCCGGATCGCGCTGACCGGCACCGTCGTCACCGCCGACTTCGCGGGGCAGGCCGCCGACCCGGCCGCCGTGCCCGAGGTCGCCGCCGTCTCCTCCGAGGCCTCGACCGCGGCCGTGCCGTGGAGCGCGCTGGTGCTGCTGGCGCTGCTGATCGGGCTGATCGTGCTGGCGGTCGTGCGCCGCCGCCGCCGCGCCGCGGGCGAGCAGCGGCGGATCGACGCCGCCGTCGCCGCCGCGGTGGCCAGCGCCTCGACGACTCCGCGAGATGCCACTTATGACGAGGAGTCGCGGCGTGTCGAGCCCACAAGTGGCATCTCGCGGGAGACGACCGACCCGGCAGCGCCCGACCCGTCCGCGACCGACCCTTCCGCGACCGGCCGGGCGGGGGTGCGCTCCTGACCTCCGTCGTCGCCGGGGCGCCAGTCGCCGGCGAGGGCTCAGTGCTCGGCGAGGGCTCAGCGCTCGGCGAGGCTCTGCTCGCGGAGCTGCTCGAGGAACGCGTCGACGTTGCTCGGGCCGAGGAGGTGCTGCCGGAGCATCAGCGCCGCGCCGCGGACACCGCCGCTGCCGCCGAGCTCGGCGGTCACCACGTGCAGGCGCTGGGTCGCCAGCGGCAGGGAGCGCCGATCGACGACCTCGCGCACGCCGGCCAGGATCTCCGGGGCGGCGAGCGCGACGCTGCCGCCGAGCACGATCACCGACGGGTTCAGCAGGCTCACGCAGGTGGCCAGGACCTCGCCGATCTGCAGGCCCGCGAGGCGCGCCGCCTCGATCGCCTCCGGGTCGCGGTCGCGCAGGAGCGCCAGCAGATCGCGGACCGAGTGCACGTCGCGTCCCGCCTCGGCCAGTGCGCGCACCAGGGCCCCGCCGCTCGCGAGCGCCTCGAGGTCGCCGTCGCGGCCGTCCGCCGCCTCCGGAGCGGTGCGCGGCACCTGGACGTGACCGAGATCGCCGGCCGCGCCGAGCGCGCCGCGCTGCAGGACGCCGCCGGAGACGATGCCCGAGCCGATGCCGGTGCTGATCTTCACGAAGATCAGGTCCTGCGCGTGCGGGAAGCGCGAGGCGCGCTCGCCGAGGGCGAGAAGGTTCACGTCGTTGTCGACGAGCACGGTGGTGTCGACGCGGCGGCGGATGTAGCCCGGGATGTCGAAGCCGTCCCAGCCGGGCATGATCGGCGGGCGCACCGGGCGGCCGCTCGCGTGCTCGACCGGGCCGGGCACGCCGAGGCCGAAGCCGGCCAGCGCCTCGGGCGCCAGATGCGCATCGGCGAGGATCTCGTCGCAGACGTCGAGCGCGTGGTCGAGCACCCGGATCGGGCCCTGCGCGATGTCGAGCTCCTCGCGCCGCTCGACCACGATGCGGCCGTCGAAGTCGGTCAGCGCGATCGTCGAGTGCGTCGCGCCGAGGTCGATGGTCAGGAACGCGCGGACCGACGGATCGAACACCAGCCGCGCCGACGGGCGGCCGCCGGTCGACGGCGCGCGGTCGAGGTGCGTGATCAGGCCCAGCTCGAAGAACAGGTCGAGCCGCGTCATCACGGCCGTGCGGGCGAGTCCCGTCTCCTCGACCAGCTCCGCGCGGGTGCGCGGACGGCCGTCGGCGAAGAGCCGCAGCAGGTCGCCGGTCTGCGAGCCGGCCCGCACGCCCACGCTCAGCGCCCGCCGGTCGTGCACACGTCGTCCGTGCGACGGCAGGCGACTGCTCGGGAGGTCGGGTGGCGGCTCGGCACACCTGAGGAAAGCAGTCGCCGCGAGGTGACGCAATCTCGACGCGCAGTGAGACCCCGAATGACGTCCCCCTCATGAAGTCCACAGACAGGAGAGAACGATGACCTCGTCCACCACCACCGGCACTGCCCCCACCACTGACCGCGCCCCGCAGCAGGAGCGCATCGGCCTCTGGCTGATCGGAGCCCGGGGCAGCGTCGCCACCACGGCCGCCGTCGGCCTGCACGCCATCGCCTCGGGCGCGGCGCCCAGCAACGGCTGCGCCACCGCGACCCCGGCCTTCGAGGACGTCCCGCTCGCCGGCTTCGACGCGATCGTGATCGGCGGGCACGACGTCTCGTCGACCCCGCTGCTCGAGAAGGCGATGGGCCTGGCGGCCGGCGGGATGTTCCCGACCTCGGTCGTCGCCGAGGTCGCCGACCGGCTCGACGCGACCGACCGCGAGATCCGCCGCTCCTTCGGCGTCGAGGGCGGCTCGCAGCAGGACGAGATCGACCGCCAGGCGGCGGACATCGTCGAGTTCCGCGAGCGGCACGCGCTCGCCCGGGTCGTCGTGATCGACGTCGCCTCGACCGAGGTGCTGCCGCAGGACCGCCCGGAGTTCCACGACCTCGCCGCCCTGCGCGCCGCGCTCGCCCGGCCGGGCGAGACCGTGCTGCCGCCGAGCTCGATCAGCGCGCTCGCCGCGGTGACCGCCGGCTCGCCCTACGTCTGCTTCACCCCCTCCACCGCGCTGGCGCTGCCCGCGCTCGAGGAGTGGGCCGCGGAGGCGGGGATCCCGATCGCGGGACAGGACGGCAAGACCGGCGAGACCCTGCTCCGCAGCGTGCTCGCGCCGATGTTCACGGCGCGCGGGATGCGCGTGCTGTCCTGGGCGGGCGCGAACCTGCTCGGCGGCGGCGACGGGCAGACCCTCGCCGACCCGGAGGCGGTGCGCTCGAAGCTGGTCTCGAAGAACCGCGGGCTCCGCAGCCTGCTCGGCGACGAGGTCGTCACTCCGCTGCACATCGACAACGTGCCGGACCTCGGCGACGTGAAGACCGCCTGGGACCACGTGTACGCGGAGGGGTTCCTCGGCTCGCGGATCACGGTGCAGACCATCTGGTCGGCGTACGACTCGGCGCTCGCCGCGCCGCTGATCCTGGACCTGGCGCGCCTGATGTCGCTCGCCGACGCGGCCGGGATCTCGGGGCCCGTCGCCGAAATGGGCTTCTTCTTCAAGGACCCGTGGGGGAGCGACGTGCACGGCTTCGCGGAGCAGACCGCCGAGCTGGTCGCCTGGTCGGCGCGCACCGGGGCGGCCGTCGCCCAGCGCTCGCTCGTGGCGGGCGGACCGATCCGCCATGGCTGAGCTGCGCGACTGGCTCGAGCTCGTGCGCGCCAAGGCGGCGCTCTCGGTGCTCGGCGACACGGTGGCCGGAGCGGCGTGGGCCGGCCGGGCGCCCGGAGTGCGCACGGTCGCGCTGCCGCTCGCGTCCGCGCTCCTCTACTCCGCGGGCATGGCGCTGAACGACTACGCCGACGCGGAGCTCGACGCGGAGGAGCGGCCGGAGCGGCCGATCCCGTCGGGGCGGATCCGGCGCGGCGCCGCACTCGGGCTCGCCGCAGGGCTGACCGGCGCGGGGATCGCGGTCGCGGCGCTGGTCGACGGGCGTCGCTCGCTCCTGCTCAGCGTGCCGCTCGCGGCGAGCATCTGGTCGTACGACCTGATGGCCAAGCCGACTCCGCTCGGGCCGGTCGTGATGGCGGCCTGCCGCGGGCTCGACGTGCTGCTCGGTGCGGGAGCGGGCGGTGTGCGCGCGGCGGCTCCCGCTTCCGCCGCCGTCGCGGCGCACACGCTCGGAGTGACCGTGCTCTCGCGCGGCGAGGTGCACGGCACCCGCCCGGCGATCGCGGGAGTGGCGGCGACCGGCACGGCCGCGCTCGCCCTCGCGCTGGGCGTCATGGCGGTCCGCGCGAAGGGCGGCCCGGCGATCGGCGCGGTCGTCGCCGTCGCGATCGCGCGCTGGATCGCGCTCGTGCTTGTCCCGCAGCTGCGCGCCGTGCGGACGCCCGACGCGTCCTCGGCCCGGACGGCCACCCGCTCGGGCATCGCGGGGATGGTCCCGCTGCAGGCGGCGCTCGCCGGGCTGCAGCGGCCCGAGCTCGGCGCGGCCCTGCTGGGGCTCGACGCGCTCGGGGCCGTCGTGCTGCGGCGCCCGAGGGTCTCGGCGGACATCACATGAGCGGGCAGGAGCAGAGCATGCAGGACAGCGCCGATCCCGTTCTGGGCGCCGGTCCCGTCCTGGGTTATGGCACCAACGGCTTCGCCGACCACACCCTCGACGACACCCTGACCGTCCTGCACGTCGCCGGCTACCGGGCGGTGGCGCTGACCCTCGGGACCCCGCACCTCGACCCGTTCGCCGACGACGTCCGCGAGCGCACCCTCGCCCTGCGCGCACGGCTCGACGCGCTGGGCTTCCGCGTGGTGATCGAGACCGGGGCGCGCTACCTCCTCGACCCGTTCGCGAAGCACCGGCCGACCCTGGTCGACGAGGAGGCCGGGCCGCGCCTGGCCTTCCTGCACCGCGCGATCGAGATCGCCGCGCTGCTCGGCGCCGACGCGGTCTCGCTCTGGTCGGGCGTGCTGCCCGAGGGGATGGAGCGCGCCCGCGGCTGGCGGCTCCTGGTCGAGCGGATGCTCGGCGTCGTCGCCGAGGCCGAGCGCTACGGCGTGCGGCTGGGCTTCGAGCCGGAGCCCGGCATGCTCGTCGAGACCGTCGCGGACGCGCTGCTGCTGCGGCGCGAGCTCGGCGACCCGGAGGCGTTCGGTCTCACCGTCGACCTCGGCCACTGCGTGGTCGTCGAGCCGGACGGCGTCGTCGGCGCCCTCCGCAGCGCGGCCGGCCTGCTGGTGAACGTGCAGGTCGACGACATGCTGCCCGAGCGGCACGAGCACCTCGAGCTCGGCACCGGCGTGCTCGACCTCGCGGCCGCCTTCGCGACGCTCGAGGAGATCGGCTACCGCGGGATCGCCGCCGTGGAGCTGCCGCGGCACTCGCACGATGCGCCGCGCCTCGCGGTCGCGAGTCTCGCGGCGATGCGGGCGGCGATCCGGACCCGGGGGACTGGGGCGGAGTCGCCGCAGCACCCCTGGACCGCCGGCGCCTGCGCCGTCCTGCGCGAGCAGCCGCGGCGCATCGAGCGATACTTCCCGGCCGCCGGTCGGGAGGCCGGCCGCGCCCCGCTCCGCCCGGACACGGATCCGCAGGGCTTCGTGCACGGCACGCAGGACGACGCGGCGCGCTCGGCGCTGATCGCGGCGGCCGCCTCGGCGCTCGACGACGACGACCTCGCCGCGCTGCTCCTCCGTCTCTACCGCGGCGGCGACGACGCCGAGCGCCGCGGCGTGCTCGTCGGCCTGCACGCGCTGACCGCCGCCGGCCGCACCGGCGCGCCGCTCGTCGCGGCCGGTCGCGAGCTGATCGCGGACGCCCTGCGCGCCAACGACACCCGGCTGGTCGCCGCGGCGATGGGCCGCTTCGCCGAGGAGCACCTCGACGCGCACGCCTGGCGGCACGGCGTGCTGAAGCTCGTCTTCTGCGGCGTCCCGCTCGCGGCCGTCTCCGGTCTCGAGCGGCGGAGCGACCCCGAGCTCGCCGCGATGGCCGGCCGCTTCGCCGACGAGCGCCGCGCCGCCGGCCGAACGGTGCCGGACGACCTGGCGGTGCTCCTGCCGAGCTGAGGGACCCCGGCGCGTCCCCCGACACGACCGCCGGCCCCGCACACCCCACGACCCCTCACGAGAAAGGCGCGACGATGCGCATCTTCGACCCGCACATCCACATGACCTCCCGCACGACCGACGACTACCAGGCGATGCACGACGCGGGGGTCCGCGCCGTGGTCGAGCCGTCGTTCTGGCTCGGCCAGCCGCGCACCAGCGTCGGCTCCTTCACCGACTACTTCGACGCCCTGATCGGCTGGGAGCGCTTCCGCGCCGCGCAGTACGGCATCCGGCACCACTGCACGATCGGCCTCAACCCCAAGGAGGCGAACGATCCGCGCTGCCGCGAGGTGCTGCCCGAGCTCGACCGCTACCTCGCCAAGGACGGCGTCGTCGCGGTCGGCGAGACCGGCTACGACTCGCTGACCGCGGAGGAGGACGCGGTGTTCCGCCACCAGCTGGAGCTGGCGAAGGACCACGGCCTGCCCGTGCTCGTGCACACCCCGCACCGTGACAAGGCGGCGGGCACGCAGCAGACGCTCGACGTCGTCGCCGAGTCCGGGATCGACGCCGGCCTCGTCGTCGTCGACCACCTCAACGAGACGACCGTCGACCTCGTCCTCGGCTCCGGCTGCTGGCTCGGCTTCTCGATCTACCCGGACACCAAGATGGACGAGACCCGCCTGGTGACGCTCGTCGAGCGGATCGGCCTGGACCGCGTGCTGGTCAACTCCGCAGCCGACTGGGGCCGCTCCGATCCGCTGACCACCGCGAAGACCGGGCACCTGCTGCTCGTCGCCGGCTTCAGCGCCGCCGAGGTCGACCGGCTGCTCTGGCAGAACCCGATCGACTTCTACGGGCAGAGCGGACGGCTGAACCTCGACCCGATCCCGGGCTTCGACGCGGTCGACGCCATGGGGCGCAGCTTCGAGGGCAACTCGATCCTCCGGGGCGCGCCGCGCGTGGCGGAGGTCGTCTGATGCACCTCTCCTACTGCACCAACGTCCACCCGGCCGAGGACCTCGAGGGCGTCGTGCGCCAGCTCGACGTCTACGCCGGGCCCGCCCGCGTCGCCGCGGGGCTCGACACCGTCGGCGTGGGGCTGTGGATCCCGCGCGACCTCGCCGCCCGGCTGGTCGCCAGCCGCGAGGACCGCGCCGTGCTGCGCGCCGCGCTCGAGCGCAACGGCCTCGAGGTGCGGACGCTGAACGCCTTCCCCTACGCCGCCTTCCACGCCGAGGTGGTGAAGCTCGACGTCTACCGGCCCGACTGGACGACGCCCGAGCGCCTCGCCTACACGATCGACTGCGCGCGGATCCTCGCGGATCTGCTGCCCGCGGGCGCCGACGGCAGCATCTCGACGCTGCCGCTGGGCTGGCGCGAGGGCTGGGGCGCGGAGCAGGACGCGGCCGCGGTCCGGCAGCTCGCGCGGCTGGTCGACGAGCTGCGCGAGCTGCGGCGCTCGACCGGGCACGCGATCCGCCTGGCGATCGAGCCCGAGCCGGGCTGCATCCTGGACACGGTCGAGGACGTCGTCGCCTGGCTGCACCCGCGGATCGGCCTGGTCGACCCGGCCTACGTCGGTGTCTGCCTCGACACCTGCCACCTCGCGGTGTCGTTCGCCGACCCCGCTGCGGCGGTCCGGCGCATCCGGGACGCGGGCCTGCGCGTGGTGAAGGTGCAGGCCTCGGCCGCGCTGCACGTCGCCGACCCGGCGGACGCGGCCGCCCGCGCCGCCGTCGGCGCGTTCGTGGAGAAGCGCTACCTGCACCAGACCCGCGAGAACGGCGCGGGCGGGGTGCTGCGCGTCGACGACCTGCCGGAGGCGCTCGACACGCTGCCCGGGGAGGGGCCGTGGCGCGTGCACTTCCACGTGCCGCTGCACCACCGCCCGGCCGCGCCGCTGTCGGCGACCACCGCGGTGCTGGCGGAGGCGGTCTCCGCGGTCGACACCGCTTGGCCGTACGACGAGATCCACCTCGACGTCGAGACCTACACCTGGGCGGTGCTCGCGGACGCGCCGAGCGATCTGTCGGTCGGCATCGGCGCGGAGCTGGCCTGGGCGGCGGAGCACCTGCTGACCGCCCCGGCCCGCGCCGCGGTGCTGGCGGCGGGTGCCGAGCCTGTACCGGTCGTCGCCGTCCCGGTCGCCGCCCTCGTCGCGGAGGAGGTCGCGCTGTGAGGCCCGTCCTGCTGCTCGACGTGGTCGGCCTCACCGCGACGGCGCTCGCCGACATGCCGCGGCTGTCCCGGCTCGCCCGGGCCGGCGGGCAGCTGCCGCTGGACACGATCCTCCCGGCCGTCACCTGCAGCGTGCAGTCGTCGATGCTCACCGGCACGATGCCCGCGCAGCACGGGATCGTCGGCAACGGCTGGTACTTCCGCGACCTCGGCGAGGTGCACCTCTGGCGCCAGCACAATCGCCTGGTGACGGGGGAGAAGGTCTGGGAGACGGCTCGCCGGCTGTCCGACGGCGACCCCTACCGCGCCGCCAACATCGGCTGGTGGTACGCGATGGGAGCGACGACCGACGTCACGGTCACCCCGCGGCCGATCTACCACGCCGACGGCCGCAAGTCGCCGGACGCCTACGTCCGCCCGCCGGCCCTGCACGACGAGCTGGTCGGGAAGCTGGGCGCCTTCCCGCTGTTCCAGTACTGGGGGCCGACCGCGTCGCTGCGCTCCACGCAGTGGATGGTGGACGCGACCCGGCACGTGCTCGCGGGCGACGGCTCCGGGTCGCCGCAGCTGACCACGGCGTATCTGCCGCACCTCGACTACGACCTGCAGCGCTTCGGGCCGGACTCGCCCGAGGCGCGGCGGGCGGCGTCCGAGCTCGACGTGGTGCTCGCGCCGCTGCTCGACGACGCGGCGGCGCTCGGCGCGTCGGTCGTCGTGGTCGCGGAGTACGGGATCGCGGCGGCGGACACCCCCGTGGACGTCAACCGGGCGCTTCGGCGCGAGGGTCTGCTCGAGGTGTACGTGCAGGACGGCCGCGAGCAGCTGGACCCGTGGACCTCGCGCGCCTTCGCGGTGGCGGACCACCAGATCGCGCACATCTACGTGCCGGACGCGGCGGACCTGCCGCGGGTGCGATCGCTGCTCGAGGCGCTGGACGGGGTGGACGAGGTGCTCGACCGCGAGGCGCAGGCGCGGTACGGCCTCGACCACGAGCGCTCGGGCGAGCTGGTGCTGGTGGCGAGGCCGGGCGCGTGGTTCACCTACTACTACTGGCTCGACGACGACCGCGCGCCGGACTTCGCGCGCGGCGTCGACATCCACCGCAAGCCCGGCTACGACCCGGCGGAGCTGTTCTTCGACCCCGCCGACAAGCTGGTGAAGGCGAAGGCGGCCGGCAACCTCGCGAAGAAGGCCCTGGGCCTGCGCTACGCGATGAACCTCGTGCCGCTGGACGCGTCGCTGGTGCGCGGCACGCACGGCCGCCTCCCGGTGTCGGCGGCGGACACCCCGCTGGTGCTGACCTCGGACGCCGACCTGCTGCCGGCCGGCGCCGCATCGCTGCCGGTGACGGCGGTGCGCGACCTGGTGCTGGCGGCGCACGGCCCGGCACTGGCGCGCGCGGCGGCGTCGGCGCGGGCCTGACGCGGGGCCGGACTCGAGGCGTTCCGAGTGGACGCGCAAAGGGCCTTCTCAGAACCGGGTGGGCCGCTGGCCCGCGACGGTGTCGGCGCGCGCGGCGACGATGTCGGGCAGCCGGGAGTGGCTCCGGATCCAGGCGGCGAGGTCGTCGTCGATGCACTGCGCCAGCTCGCACAGGTATCGGTGGTCGACCATCAGGTCCCGAGCATGTACCGGCTCGTGGTGTGCGGCTCGATTGCGGAGCAGTCGCAGCCGCTCCAGGCGCGCGTGCAGGTCGCCTCGGCGGCCGGTGAAGAAGGGGAACGCGCGCGCGAGTGCGGGCTCCCAGAGCGCGCGGTGGTAGCGGTTCACCAGGAGCCCCTCGCAGAACGACGCTCTCAGCTCAGCGACAACATGGCCGGCCGACCACTGTCCCGCGCCGCGACGCCGGTCGAGGAAGCGGATCGCGTCGTGGACCTGATCGCCTTCGTTCGCCCGGAGCGGCGCGACGTCCCACCACGACTCCCGTCCCCAGTGCGCCATAAGTGCTCGGTGCATCGCATTGCGCACACCGACGTCGAGGGCGGAGCTCGCTCCGAGGATCGCGGCGCTCGCCTCGATGTTCCAACTGTAGAGCCGGAGCGCGGCGGCCAGGTCGCCGGTGGAGGCGAGGTACGGGCCCAGGCGATCGCTCCCGATGACCGTTGGAAGGTTCGGCAGAGTCGCCGGGTCGACGGGCGTCATCCGGCGTCCGGGGCCGGAGTGGATCTCCGGATCCTGGTACCGTTCTTCACGTATGCCCCGGACGGGACGCGAGAGCGTCGGCGCGCCGGGGCGATCAACGTTAACGGGGTGCGGACGCTGTGCGTTCGATGACCGAGGAACATCCGTCGATCCTCGAGGGCTGGGTTCCCCGCCTCAAGAAGATGGCGCTCCGGCGGTCTTCCGGCGGGCGGCAGTCAGTCTGCTGGGGCGGGATCGGCGCCGTCGAGGTCCGCGAGGTCGAGGACGAAGCGGTAGCGGACGTCGTTCGCGGCGAGACGCTCCAGTGCGGTGCCCACCTGAGCGGAGGGCAGCACCTCGACGTCCGCCGTGATGCCGTGCTCGCCGCAGAAGGCGAGCAGCTCGCGGGTGCTGCGGGTGCCGCCGCTGCCGCCGGAGGTGAGGCTCTTGCGTCCGATCAGCAGGTCGGTGACGTCCACGGTGACCGGCGCGAGCATCCCGAGGACGCTCAGTGCGCCGTCCAGCGCGAGGACGTGCAGGTACGGTGCGAGGTCGTGCGGGGCCGAGACGGTGTCGAGGACGAGATCGAGGCGTCCGCGCTGCGCCGCCATCGCCTCCTCGTCCTGTGAGACGACGACCCGGGTGGCGCCGAGCGCGAGGGCGTCGGCGGTCTTCGCGGCGGAGGTCGTGAAGACCGTCACCTCGGCGCCGAGCGCCCGGGCGAGCTTCACGGCGAGGTGGCCGAGGCCGCCCAGCCCGACCACGCCGACCCGTGAGCCGGGGCCGACGGAGTGCGCGCGCAGCGGGTAGGCGAAGCGGTCGCGGACCACGTACTCGCGCGAGAACGCGCCGAGTGTGGTGCTGCCGTCGTGCCGGTCGGTGCCGCCGTAGGTCAGGGTCGGGAACTCTCGGCAGAAGTTCTCCTGCTCGGCCGTGCACATGTCGCACGCGCCGCAGGAGTCGACGATGTTGCCGACCGCGACGCGGTCGCCCGGGGAGAACGCCGTGACGGCCGCGCCGACGCCGAGCACTGCGCCGACGAACTCGTGACCCGGGACGAGCGGGCCGGGGTCGGCGGCGGGGTCGGCGGAGTGCGCGGAGTGTGCGGCGTGGGTCCGGAGGGCGTGCAGATCGCTGCGGCAGACGCCGCAGTAGTCGACGCGGACGGCGAGGTCGTCGGGGCGGAGGGCGCGCCGCTCGATGACGGCGGGCGCGAGGCCGCCCCCGGCGGTGGCCGCGTAGGCGGTGGTGCTGGTCATCGTGCGCTCGTTTCTACTAACCGGTTTGTTTTGTTGACGCTAGCACTGGCGAGCGTCGGAGAACAGACTGGTCGGTAGTCTCGAGGGATGGGAGCGACACCGGCCACCGGCAAGGGCGAGGCGACGCGCGCGCGGATCATGGCGGCGGCCACCGCCGAGTTCGCCCGCTACGGCATCGCCGGCGCGCGGGTGGACCGCATCGCGGCCGAGGCCCACAGCAACAAGGCGCAGCTGTACTCCTACTTCACCAGCAAGGAGCTGCTCTTCGACGCGGTCTTCGAGGCGTCGCTCGACCGGATCGTCGACGTCGTGCCGATCGACCCGACCGACCTCGGCGACTGGGCCGTCCGCCTCTACGACGAGTACCTGCGCCGCCCCGATCTGATTCGGCTCGCCACCTGGGCGCGCCTCGAGCGCCGCCCGGCCGGCCACCTCGTCGCCGACGACGAGGCGCGCGTGCGCGAGGAGGGCAAGCTCGAGGCGATCCGCGCCGCTCAGGCCGACGGCACGGTGGGCGTCGCGGCCGACCCGTTCGACGTGATGGCGCTGGTCATCGCGATGTCGATGGCCTGGTCGCCGGTGAGCAACGTCTACGCCGCCACGGCGGAGGAGGCCGCGTCGGAGCACGAGCGCCGGCGGACGCTGCTGCGCCAGGCGGTCGGCCGCGCGTTCCCGCCCGCCTGAGCGGGGGCGTCAGGCCGCGGCGACGCGCGCGGTGCCGGTACGGCGGGCGGCGGTGACACGGAGCAGGAGCGTCGCCACGAGCACGACGGCCGCAGCGATCAGCGCGGCGATGCCGGCGGGGATCGACACGAGCTCGCCGGAGAAGCGGCCGACCGCGACCCAGGCCAGGCCCCAGCAGAGCGACAGCATCGGAGCGATCCGGCCGCGTCCGGTGATGGCGATCAGCACGCCGATCAGTGCGGCGACGATCAGGACGACGATCGCCCAGGGTGCGGCGCCGGGCCCGTCGGCGCTGCCGATGCCCGCGCCGACGAGGCCGGCCGTGACGTTGGCGACCGTCGCGACGCAGACCCAGCCGAGGTAGAGGCCGAACGTGCCGTCGGTGAGGACCGCGTCGACGACGCCGCCGGTGCGGGTGCTGCGCAGGAGCATGAAGATCCGCGCGAGCACGGCGAGGAGCAGTGCGATCACCACGACGCTGAGCGCGAGCAGTCCGGCCTGCACGACCAGGATCCACGCCGCGTTCAGCAGGAGGCTCGCGGCGGCCCAGTAGCCGAGCCGGCGGTGGCGGGTGCGCGTGGTCTGCGACGGCAGGAACTGCCAAATCGCGTAGCCGAGGAGGCCGGCGTAGATGACGCTCCAGATCGCGAAGGCGGGTCCGTCGGGCGCGACCGGCGTCGAGGACGCGGACAGCGCACCGCCGGCGGCGTCCTGGATCTGCGTGCCGCCTGCTGCTCCCGAGCCGATGAACGAGCCGATCACCGCGAGCACGGCGCTGACGGCGACGGTCGACTGCCGGATCCGGTCCGCGCGGGTGGGGGATGTCGTGGCGGTCATGGCACTCCTCGATTAGTCAGCTGGCTGAGTAATGAGCGTAGCGTGCCGGGCGGTTCCGGCGCACGCGGCTTCCGGGCGCCGGCCCAGCCGCGCGGGGAGCGGGGCGTCGAGTTCCACCGTCTGGCGGGCCGGGTCTCGATACGCGCTGCGCGCTACTCGACCAGCATGTGCGGGCGCGTGCTGACGCGCGCTGCACGGGCTGCACGCGCTGCACGCGCTGCACGGGCTACACGCGCTGCACGCGCTGCACGCGCTGCACGGGCTGCACGCGCTGCACGCGCTGCACGGGCTGCACGCGCTGCACGGGCTGCACGGGCTGCACGGGCTGCACGGGCTGCACGGGCTGCACGCGCTGCACGCGCTGCATGCGCTGCGCGCGTCAGCATGCGCTGCACGGGCTGCACGCTGATGCTCCGTGTAAGCGCTGCATGCTGATCGAGTAGCCCGCGGAGCGGGCGTATCGAGATCCCCCACCGTCAGAACGGTGCTGGCACAGTGTCGAAGCGCGGCCCCGGCGGCGGGTCGGGCGGCCGTCCGGGGAGCGGCGGTGGCCGGTTGCTGATCCGCCGGCCGGTCGGGCTCGTCCAGACGATCGTTCCGTCGTCGTGTCTGACGTACGTCCACTGGTCCCCGTGCCGGATGTGGTGGTGGGACGTGCAGAGCGAGACGAGGTTCTCCAGGGAGGTCTCGCCGCCGTTGCGCCATTCGAGGGTGTGGTCGGCCTCGCTGGTGGCGGCGGGGCGGGTGCAGCCGGCGAAGCGGCAGGTCTGGTCCCGCAGCTGCAGGTGCAGGCGCATCTGCGGTGGCGGGACGCGGTGGGTGCGGCCGACGGAGACGACGGCGCCGGTCTCCGGATCGGTCAGGACGCGGGTGAAGGAGGCGGCCGTGCGGATCAGCTCGCGGGCGATCTCGGCGGGGACCGGGCCGTAGCCGTCGAGGTCCGCGGGAGCGTCGTCGAGGCCGACGGCGGTGGAGGCGGCGAGGGTCAGTCGGACCTCCGCGCGGATGCCGGGGATGAACGTCGGGTCGGGTCGGTGCTCTTCGTTCGGTGTCGTGCCGGCGATGTCGCCGTCGCAGAGCAGATCGACGGCCGCATCCGCGCTCAACTGCTGCAGGGTGCGTGGGTCGCCGTCGTCGCGGAGGGTGCGGGCGATGCGCCGCAGCCGGTCGTAGGCGCCCGTCACCGCCGGCGCGGGAGCGTGGACGCAGAGGGTCGCCATCCCGTCGACGTCCGGCGTGACCCAGACCGCGCGGTCCTCCCGGGCGCGAGCGTGCCGCTCGGCGAGGGGCTGCTCGTGCAGCTCCTCGCGCCAGCGGGGCAGGGCGCGGCGCAGCTGTGTGGTCGTCATCGTGAGGGCGGCGTCTGCGGCGAGCTCGTCGAGTGCCGCGCGGGAGTTCTCCGGGAGGCCGCTCGCGGTCTTGCAGATCGCTTCGCCGACCTCCCAGAGGATCCGGCCGTCGCGGAGCAACGCACGGGTGAGCGGCAGGTGCTCCACCAGCATCTGCGCGGTCTCGAGGCGTCGGCAGACGTCCCGCTCGGACACGCCGAGCGTCACCGCGAGCTCGGCGCGGATGGAGCGCTCGACGAGGTCGCGGGTCTCGCTGCGGGTCGCGCCGCGGGCGAAGGATTCCGGGACGGTGAGCGCGACGCGGCAGCCGCGGTGCATCCGTTCCGCGGCCCTCAGGCGCGTCGGGGATGCGGCGCGCTCGGCGGCCGCGGCGTCGGTGAAGCAGTCGCGCACCTCCGCGAGTGCTGCCGCATTCTCATCTTCAGACATACGCGTATTGAAGCAGGAGTCACCGACACTGAGGTCGGAACTACGGTCTGATCGGGGACAACATCGTCGGAACCCGAGTGTGGAGGAGGCTCGCTCCCGGATCGGTGGTGGTGGGTCTCGATACGCCGCAGGAGGCGGCTACTCGACCAGCATGAGTGGGCCGCAGGAGGCGGCTACTCGGCCGGCGTGAACGCGGCGTGTCGAGCGCTCGGTCGGAATGACGCGCCGAGCCTCTAGCGTTGGCGTGTGCCCCTCCGTCCGCCGTGCCCCCGACCGTGAGCGCGCTCGTCGCGCGGCTCGAGCGGCGGCAGGTCGCCGTGTACCTCGGCGCGATCGCCGCCGGCGCCGTGCTCGGGCTGCTGCTGCCCGCCGCGCTGCACCTGGAGGGTGCGATCGAGCCGGTGCTCGGGCTGCTGCTGTTCGCGACGTTCCTCGGCGTCCCGTTCGCGGCGCTCGGCCGCGCGCTGCGGGACGTCCGCTTCCTCGCCGCGGTCGGCGTCCTGAACTTCGTGGTCGTCCCGGTCGTCGCGTTCGGGCTGTCCCGCTTCGTCGCCGAGAGCCCGGCGCTGCTCTTCGGGGTGCTGCTGGTGCTGCTGACGCCCTGCATCGACTACGTGATCGTCTTCGCCGGCCTCGCGGGCGGCGCGTCCGACCGGCTGCTCGCCGCGGCACCGCTGCTGATGCTCGCGCAGCTCCTGCTCCTCCCTCTCTACCTCCTCCTGTTCCTCGGGCCGGAGGGCGTCGCCGTGGTCGAGGTGGCCCCGTTCGCGCGGGCGCTCCTGCTGCTGATCGTGCTGCCGCTCACCGCCGCCGCGCTCGTGCAGGCGCTCGGCCGCCGGCATCACGCGGGGCGGGTCGTCGAATCGACGATGCTCGGCCTGATGGTGCCGCTGATGGCGGCGACCCTCCTCGTCGTCGTCGCCTCGCAGATCGGCGCCGTCGGTGCCGCCGCCGGGAGGCTGCTCGTCCTCGTCCCCCTCTACGCCGCGTTCCTCGCGGTGATGGTCGCGGTCGGTCTCGGCGTCGCCCGGCTCGTCCGCCTCGACGTCCCCTCGTCCCGCGCGCTGGTGTTCAGCGGCGCCACCCGCAACTCCCTCGTGGTGCTGCCGCTCGCACTCGCGCTCCCCGCGCCGCTGGCACTCGCACCCGTGGTCGTCGTGACGCAGACCCTCGTCGAGCTGATCGGCATGGTCGTGCTCGTGCGGCTGGTCCCGCGCCTCGTCCCTCACCCCTCCACCCGCGACGCGCCCACCCCCGAGTAGGGCCCGGCGCCCGGATCCGCTTCCCCGGCGGTGCCGCCCCGATCTACGCTCGGCCCTGACCCCCGCCGAGAGGACCCCGCCGTGCCCGACCTGACCGCTCCCCCCGCGTCGCTCGCGCGCCGCACCCTCGTCGGAGCGGCCTGGGCCGCTCCCGTGATCGCGCTCGCCGTCTCCGCACCGTCCGCCGCGGCGAGCGGCACGCTCCCTCCGCTCGGCGCTCGCGCCGAAGGTCCCGCGGAGGACGTCGCGTCGGCCTCGACGGCGTATCGCGTCTACGCGACCAACACCGGCTCCGCCCCGCTCGAGGGCGGATCCGTGATCGTCGTCCTCCAGGATCCGGGAAGCGGCTACTCGTTCGCCGGCTTCAACGGACAGCAGTGGAGCTACGCCGACGGCTTCCCGGAGGGACGCATCGCCCTCCGCTACGACCCCGCGCTCGCGGCGGGCGAGGAGTCCGGCATCCTGCTGCTGCTGATCGCCAGCGACGATCGCACGCAGAGTCCGGTCCCCGTGGCGGACCTGGTCATCACCGCGCCGGGTTTCGACGTCGCGGTGCTGTCGCTGACGGTCCCGTACTGATCCGCCGCCGCACCTCCGACGTGTGAGCGCCCCGGGGCGACGATTGCCATCGATTGCACAAGATGAGGATTTTCTCATTCGGGGCAATCTTCATCAATCTTCGGCGATCGACCCGCTTGCCGTCAGTCGCCCGTGCAGTCAGTTGCCCGTGCAGAACACCCGGTCGGACCTGACCGACGCCGTGCTCTTCGCTCCGGTGCCGACGGAGCCCTCGGGGAGGGTCACCGTCGCGTTCAGGGTGAAGGCGCTGGTGATCGAGAGGGTGGTGCGCAGGCCCAGGGTGGAGCCCGCGGGCAGCGGACCGGTGAGGGTGACGAAGCGGGTGGTGCTGCTCGGGGAAGTGATCGTCGCGATGCTCGGGGTGGCCGTGAACACGCCGATGTTCGCGACGCCGCTGCCGACGATGGTGATCGTGGTCCCGACCGGCAGGTCGGCGGAGCCTGCGGTGAGCGTGAAGCCGGGGCCGAGGATCCCGGGACTGCCGCAGGTGCCGTTCAGGACGAAGGCTCCCACGTCGAGGCCGGACGCGGCGGCCGCGGGGGTGCCGACGGCGACGGCCACGACGGGCACGGTCCAGGCGGCGGCGGTGGTGACCGCCCGGCGGGAGACGCCACGGGGGGCGGGGCGGCCGGCGGGGCGGCTGGCGGGGGTGCGGACGTCGTTCATGGCGGCCTCTCGTGCGGCGGGGGAGGGGCTCCCGGGGGAAGAGGGCCCACGAGGGATCCTGGCAGGCGGCACGCCCCGCCGCGCAGTGCCGGCGCGCCCCCCGAGTGGGGCGGCGACGACTCCGGCCCGGACTAGCGCGGCTCGGTCGTCGCGGACTCCGCGCCGAGGAGGACGCGGAACATCCGGTCCAGCGGCTCGCGGAGATCCTCGTCGGCGGCGGAGGCGATCGGCTCCACGGCGGCGGAGGTGCGCATCACGGTGACGCCCATCATCGTGGCGATGGCGAGCTGGGCTCGGACCAGTACCGGGGCGGTCCGCGGGTCGTCCGGGCGCCAGCCCGCCGCGACGGCGAGCCGGCGGGTGAACTCCTCGAGGGTCTCCCGGCGGATCCGGTCCGCGGTCGAGTCGCCCGAGGAGCGCAGCAGGAGGAGGAGCTGCAGCGGGTCGTCGTTGTTCGGCGCGCGGAGGACGTGGCCGATCAGCCGCTGGACGATCGCGTCGAGATCCGCGGGGCCGTCAGGGGTCTCGGACTCCAGCTCGTCCGAGGTGCGGCGCATGCACGCCTCGAAGAGGCCGTCCTTGGAGACGAAGTAGCGGTTGATCAGGGCCACGTTCACTCCGGCGTCGGCGGCGATGTGCCGCACCGTGGTCGCGCGGTAGCCGTCGGTCGCGAACCGGCGCCGCGCGGCCCGGATCAGCGCGCGCTTCGTCGCCTCCGCGTCCCGGCCCGGGCGGACGAGCTCGTCGTCGGCGTCGCAGCCGGAGACCGCTGCGCCGATGTCCTCGCTGTCAGTGCTCATGTCCCACTCCCGTCGACCAACCTAGCCGAGGACAAGTAAACACGTGTTGACAGGCGTGCCGCGCTGGCTACACTCGACAAGTCAGCATCTGTTTACAAGCCGCTCACCAGCCTAGGAGACGCATGTCCACCACCAGCCAGCCCGCCGCGACGGGCTCGGTGCCGACCGGAGTCCCGCCCGAGAGCGCTGCGCCGCAGCGGAAGCCGCGCGGCACCGCGATCGTGCTCTACCTCTCGCTCGGCGGTCTCTCGTTCGCCGTCCTGCAGTCGCTGGTCGCCCCCGCCCTGGGCACGATCGGGCAGGACCTCGGCGTGGCCACGAGCGACGCGAGCTGGGTGCTGACGGCCTACCTGCTCTCCGCCTCGGTGCTCACGCCGATCCTCGGTCGCCTCGGCGACATGGTCGGCAAACGCAAGGTGCTGATCGTGGTGCTGTCGCTGCTGCTGGTCGGCACGGTCGTCGCCGCGATCGCGCCGAACCTCGGCGTCCTCATCGTCGGACGCGTCCTGCAGGGCGCGGCCGGCGCGGTGATGCCGCTGTCGATCGGCATCGTCCGCGACGAGCTGCCCCGGGAGCGCGTCAGCGTCACCATCGGGCTGCTGTCCGCCATCTTCGGCATCGGCGCCGGAGTCGGCATCGTGGCCGCGGGCCCGATCGTCGAGGCGCTCTCCTGGCACTGGCTGTTCTGGCTGCCCGCCGTGCTGGTCGCCGTCGCCCTCCTCGGAGCGGTCTTCGGGATGCCGGAATCGCCCGTGCGCACGCCGGGCAAGCTCGACCTCGTCGGCACGACGATCCTCTCGATCGGCCTCGTCGCGCTCCTCCTCGCCATCAGCGAGGGCCAGAACTGGGGCTGGGACGACGCGAAGACGATCGGCCTGCTCGTGCTCGGCGCGGTCGCCCTCGTCGCCTTCGTGCTGGTCGAGCTGCGCGTCTCCGAGCCGCTGATCGACGTCCGCCTCTTCCGGCACCGCGGGGTGTGGACCGCGCACATCGTCGCGCTCGCCTTCGGCTTCGCGATGTTCGGCACCTTCATCCTCGTGCCGACCCTGCTCCAGCTGCCCACGGTGCTGGGCTACGGCTTCGGCAAGTCGGTCAGCGAAGCGGGCCTGTTCCTGCTGCCGACGGTCGTCGCCATGGTCGTCTCCGGCGTCGTCGCGGGGGCGATGATCCGCCGCGTCGGGCCGAAGATCCCGATGATCACCGGAGGCGTCGCCGTCGCGATCGCGTTCGTCCTCCCCGCGCTCGGCCACGGCGAGGAGTGGCAGATCCTCGTGTCCGGCGTGCTCACCGGCATCGGCATCGGCATGGCCCTCGCGGCCACCTCCAACGCGATCGTCGAGAGCGTCCCCGCCGCCCAGACCGGCGAGGCCATCAGCGCGAACACCGTCCTGCGCACCATCGGCAGCAGCATCGGCACCGCGGTCATCGCCGCGCTGATCTCCTCCAGCGTCACTCCGCAGGGCGCCCCGACGGACGAGGCGTTCACCGTCGGCTTCTGGGCCTCGGCCGGAGTCGGAGCGCTCGCGATCGTCGCCGCGCTGCTCGCGCCGTCCCTGCGCGCGCGACGCCGCGAGGCCGCGGCCGCCGGTGTGGACGACATCGAGGAGCTCGGAACCGCTTCCTGATCGGACCGCGGCCGCTCGGCGCGTCCGCCGGTGCTCGCTCGGGACGCCGGCGGCTGTCGCTGCCGTCCGGGATCTGCGAGGCTGCCCGGATGGCATCGGAGCAGAGCGGCCCGCCGGTCTTCGCGGACCCGCGCCGGCTGGGTGCGGTCGTCGGCCTGGCCGGCGCGGTCGTCTTCGCGTTCTCGTACTCGCCCGCGGAGCCCGTCGCGCTCGTCGCCCGCGTCCTCGTCGCCGCGGCCGTCGCCGCCGCACTCTGGTTCCTCTTCGTCCGGCCGCGCCCGCTCGGGTCCTTCGCGCCGCCGAAGCCCGCCCGGCTCGCCGTCTACGGCGCCTGCGTCGTCGCTGAGTTCGCGCTCATCGCCGTCGGCAGCCGCGCCCTCGAGGCGGCGGGTCGCGGCGAGCTGCGCCCGGCGCTCATCGCGCTCGTGGTCGGGCTGCACTTCCTCCCGTTCGCGTGGGCGTTCTCCGAGCGGATGTTCGCGCTGCTCGGCGGCGCGCTGGTCGTGCTCGGCGGGATCGGGCTGCTCGTCGGCAGCGGCGACGCGGCCGTGCTGGCGGCGGTCGCGTCGGGAGTCGCGATGGCGCTGCTCCTACTCGTGTACGCCCTCGGCGCGTTCGCTCCGCGGAGCCGGGCGCCGCGGGGCCGGGCGCCGCGGAGCTGAGCCCACCCGTTCCCCGCTGTCTGAGATCCTTCTCATAGACTCGACCGCAGTGCGGGATGAACGTCTCGCTCCTCCGCTCCGTACCCCCTGTGACGGGCCGCCCGGCCGGTCGGGACAGGAGGCGCCGATGGCACTCGCGGCGCTGACGATGCCGACGACGATCGGGCCGACCGCGATCGGGCCGACGATCAGCGGGCTGCAGACGACCGGGCCGACGACGACGAGGCGACGAGGGGACCGCACCGCGATGACGCAGCCCGACCCGCGCCCGGCGCCCGTGCCCGCCGCCGGACCCGCCGCCCCGCCTCTCGATCCCCCGCCGCTCGATCCCCCGCCCGGCGACTCCTCGCCCCTCGATCTCACCGCGGCGTTCGACGAGCACGGGTCCGCCCTGCTCGGCTTCGCCGTCAACGCCCTGCGCGACCGCGGTCTCGCCGAGGACTGCGTGCAGGAGACCTTCCTGCGCGCCTGGCGCTCGCGCGAGCGCTACGCCGCGGAGCGTGCGAGCCCGCGCACGTGGCTGTTCGCGATCGCCCGCAACGTGGTCGTCGACGCGCACCGCTCCCTGCAGCGGCTGCCGCGGATCGTGCCGGCCGAGGTGCTCGACGACGTCCCCGGCGACGACGTCGATCCCCTCGTGTCGCTGATGATGGTCGAGGCTCTCGCCCGGCTCTCGCCCGAGCACCGGCAGGTCGTCGTCGCGATCCACCTCCGCGGCGAGAGCTACGCCGAGGTCTCCGCGGCCACCGGGGTCGCGGTCGCGACGCTCCGGACCCGCACGTTCTACGCTCTCAAGGCGCTCCGCACGCATCTCGCGGCGCCCGACCCGACTCCGGAGGACCGATCGTGACCAGCAGTGGCGGACCCGGCACCGGCGGACCCGGCGACGGTGGACCCGGCAGCGGTGGCCCGGACGAGGGCGGCCGTCGCGAGGAGCTGATCGCCGCGGCCCTCGCCGGCGAGCTGTCGCCCGGGGAGGCCGCCGAGCTCGACCGCCTGCGGGCCGAGGACCAGAGCGTGGACGAGGAGCTGGCCTCCTTCGGCGCCGTGCTCTCCGGGCTGGGCGGGGTCGGCCGCTGGGAGGAGCCGGAGCCCTCGGCGGACCTGCGCGCGCGGGTCGCGGCGCTCGCCGGCCCGGCGCCGGTGGCCCTCCCGGATGCCCGCGATGCGGAGGAGCGGGGTGCGCCGAAGCGTCCCGCGCGCGGTCGCCGGATCGCGCTCGGCGTGACCGCCGCGGCCGCCTGCGTCGCGCTCGGCGCCGTCGGCGGTCTCGCCCTGCAATCGCTCGGCGACCGACCGCCAGAGGGCGGACCGGGCACGCTCGGCGCCGTCGAGCCGATCGCGTTCGCCGAGGACCCGGCCCTCGACATCGACGCCGAGCTCGTCGCGCACACCTGGGGCACCGAGACGATCCTGCGCGGCAGCGGCTTCGCCGTCGGCGAGAGCTACGAGGTCGTCCTCGTCACGGCGACGGGCGTGCGGCTGCCCTCCGGTTCCTTCCTCGGCAGCACCGCCGAGCTCGACTGCGCGATGAACGCGGCCGTGCTGCGCGCCTCCGTCGCCTCGATCGAGATCACCGACGAGAGCGGCGGCGCCGTCGCGGTCGCCGAGCTGCCGGTCGTCGAGAGCTGACGAGCCCGCTCGAGTGCCCTGGCGCTGATGGGACTCGATCGGGCGGAGCGTTGCGACTCCCCGGTCAGTCGATGGAAGAGTTGACGCATCCAGAAGACGACGCCTCGAGCGCGCCGACTGTGCAGAGCGAGTGGAGACGACATGGTCGATGGGACAGAGCCGATCACGGGCCCGTACGAGCCCTTCCCGAGCTTCCCGGAGTGGGAGGGACGCCGCGCCGACGTCCACCTGGTGAACGACTTCGGCGAGATGCTGACGGCCGATCGTGCGGAGAGCTCACCTGAGCTCTGGAGCCGGATGCTCGACATCACCAACAAGTGGGCGGCGGTGGACACCGGCGCGATCGAGAACCTGTACGAGGTGGATCGCGGATTCACGTACACCGTCGCCGCGACGACCGTCGCGTGGGCGCGGATCCCGCAGGAGAAGGGCGAGGCGGTCGCACGGGTCATCGCGGACCAGCTCGCCGGCTACGAGCACGTCCTCGATGCCGCCACGGCGAACGTCCCGATCAGCGAGTACTGGATCCGAGGGCTGCACGAGGTGCTCTGCCGTTCGCAGGACACCTACCGGGTCCTCACCTCGGTCGGCTGGCAGGAGCGCCCGCTCCAGACCGGCGCGTACAAGAAGGATCCGAACAACCCGCTGAACCTCGCGTCGAACCACTTTCACAGCTACGCCTCGCCGGCGGACGTCGTCCCGGAGATGGAGCGATTCGTCGCAGAGTTGCGATCGGCGGAGTTCCTCGAGGCGCCGGCCGTGATCCAAGCGGCCTATGCGCACTACGCCTTCGTCTGCATCCATCCCTTTCCGGACGGGAACGGGCGGGTGTCGCGCGCTCTCGCCTCCGTCTTCCTCTACCGGGCGTACGGGGTACCGATCGTGATCTTCGCCGACCAGAAGGCGCGCTACCTCGATGCTCTCGAGGCGGCGGACGCGAAGCGCGGAGAGCAGTTCACGGTCTTCTTCCGCGACTGCGTGATCGACACGATCAACCTGATCCGAGCCGAGCTGGAGACGGCGCGCACGCCCGAGCTCGCGGATCAGCTCTCCGCCTTCGAGGTCCTCCTCACGGGCCGCGGCGGGCTGGAGCACGAGGTCCTCGACGAGGTGGCGGACCGGCTCACAGGGCTGGTGTCCGACGAGGTGCAGTCCGCGCGGGACTCGACAGTTCTGCGGTCGTCTCTCTCGCTCTCCGCGGTCAATGGCGAGGTGTCGTATCGGGTCCAGGAGGGCTATCGGCGGAGTCGGTCTGCATTCACGAAAGCATTGCGGCTCGAAAGCGCCCGGCCTGCGATTGCGGAGGCGGAGCGCGGCTTCTCCGTGCAGATCGCACGCCCTGACACCGATGGCGCGGACTTCATCGTCGTCGACGAGCAGGGCCGCCTCCTCCTGCACGTCTTCCTCCGCGAGGTCTACCCGGTGATCTCGGAAGGGTTGAGGATCCGGGTGCGGGCGATGGTCGAGGCGGCGCTCAGAAGACTGCTGGCGGAGGTCGCAGCCGCAGCGGAGCAGGCACTCCGGGACGCGGGATACGGCCGCTGAGAGAGCTGGTAGTGACGCGGCTCGGGATGACGCCGGCGGCTCAGCGCCGCGGCACCGGCACCAGCCGGGTCAGCCGGCCGATCAGCCACTCCAGCGGCCCGATGCCGACGAAGCGCCACCACAGCACCGCGACCGCCCACACTCCCAGCACCAGGAGGAGGGCCGCGCCGGGAGTGTCGGCGACGTAGCCGAGGCCCTGGGTCGCGAAGGCGGCGACCACCGCCACCTGCAGCACGTACACCGAGAGCGCGAGCGAGCCGACGGCGCGGAACGGCGTGAGCACCGCCGCGATCACGGTGCTCGCCGGCCGCCGCCGGACCGTCGCGAGCAGCACCACGGCGACGTAGGCGGCGAGCACCAGGCCGAGGTCGTGCAGCGTGTCCGGGTGGCTGCCCGAGACGGATTCGAGGCCGATCAGCCGGTCGAGCGCCGGCCGCACCGGGTAAGCCAGCACCGCGACGACGGCGAGCACGGCGAGCAGGCGGTCGCGCCGGAAGCCGTGCCGCAGCAGCAGCGCGCCGAGCAGGAGGAACGGGAGCAGGTTCGTCAGGCGGTAGTGCGGATCGACGAAGCTCCACTGCAGCAGGAATCCGACGGGCGTCCGCGCGTAGAGGACCGCCGGGTCCACCGACGCCGCGACCAGCGCGTTCAGCGGAGCACCCGCCACGAGCACGACGGCGGCGACGATCGCGACGAGGCGGCTGCGCAGGAGCAGGATCGGCGTCCCGAGCGCGAGCGTGAGCCCGAGGTGCGGCAGCACGATCGCGATCCAGCTGCCCCAGCCGCCCAGCCAGACGCCGAGCGCGACGAGCACGGCCCCGCGGATCAGGTTCTGCACGACGACCCGCCCGCCGGAGGCGCCGGGCCGCGCGAGGACCAGAGCCGCCGACATCCCCATCACCAGGGCGAACAGCGGCGACGCGAGGTCGTTGATGTTCCCCGCCGCGAAGCCGGCCGCTCCGTCGCGCAGACTCGGCAGGAGCGGCATCGCGTGCGCGATCAGCATCGCCAGGATGGCGACCCCGCGGAGGACGTCGGGCACGAGGACCCGGTCCGGCTGCAGCCGGGGTGCGAGGGTCGCGGCGCGCGGAACGGTCGTGGTCGCATCCATGGGGGAGAGGCTACGGCGTGGCCGCCCGCGCCCGCGCGCCGTCGCGCGCCGGGGCGCCCCCACCTCGCGCCACACGACGCTCGCGGTGCGTCCCTGGCTCCGCCCGCGGCACCTCGGGCTCGTGAAACGCGGTCCGGCTCGTCGAATTCGGCGGGTTCCGCGTGCCGAGGATGTTCTCGCGTGCCGGAGATGCCCGGCGGGCGCCGACGTCCGCGTCGGTCGCACCTCGGGCTCGTGAAACGCGGTCCGGCTCGTCGGATCTGGCGGTTTCCGCGTGCCGGAGGCGTTCTCGCGTGCCGGAGCCGTCTGTCGGCCGAGCGCGCCGCTCCCCTCACGCCTCCGGCACGTGAATCGCGGCTCGGCTCGTCGGATCCGACGGTTCTCGCGTGCCGGAGACGGTTCCGCGTGCCGGAGGTGCCCCGGCAAGCCGGCACTGCGGACGGGTCATGAGGTTCCTGCGAGCCCGAGCCGAGCGAGCGCGCCGGGCGGGCGCGGGCGGCATGCTGGAGGGATGACCGACGCCACCACGCCCGCCGCGCCGTCCGAGCGCCGCGCCCGCCCGTCCCGCCCGCAGCTCGTGCTGACCGTGCTGCGCACCGAGCGGCTCACCGAGCACTTCGTGCGCGTGCACCTCGGCGGCGAGGGCTTCGACGCCTTCGTCGAGGCCGCGGATCCCGACCGGCTCGCCGCCACCGACCGCTACGTCAAGCTGCTGCTCGC
Source organism: Rathayibacter sp. PhB152 (assembly GCF_003751395.1). Lineage (NCBI taxonomy): Bacteria > Bacillati > Actinomycetota > Actinomycetes > Micrococcales > Microbacteriaceae > Rathayibacter > Rathayibacter sp. PhB152. The sequence goes on from NZ_RJUT01000001.1 coordinate 644,542, forward strand.
CCCGCCCGGAGTCGCGCTCGAGCCGCCGCACGACCTCGACGCCCTGCGCGCCCGCCTCGCCCCCGAGGAGCTCCCGGTGCGCCGGACCTACACGATCCGCTCCGTCGATCTCGAGGCGCGCAGCCTCGCGATCGACTTCGTCCTGCACGGCGACGAGGGAGTGGCCGGACCCTGGGCCGCCTCCGCGCGCCCCGGCGACCGCCTCGAGATGTCGGCCCCGGGCGGCGCCTGGATGCCCCGCGCGGACGCCGCGAACCTCCTGCTCGGCGACGAGTCGGCGCTGCCGGCGATCGCGGCGGCCCTGGAGGCGATGCCCGCCGAGGCCCGCGGCACGGCGCTGATCGAGGTGCACGGCGCCGAGGACGAGCTGCCGCTGACCGTCCCCGCGGGCGTCGAGGTGCGCTGGCTGCACCGCGGCGACGAGGAGGCGGGCCAGGCGCTGACCGCCGCCGTCGCGGAGCTCACCCGCCCGGCCGGCGCCGTCGAGGTCTTCGCCCACGGCGAGCGGACGGCGATGAAGCGGCTCCGCGCGATCCTCCAGGACGACTGGGGCGTCGAGCGCGCGGCGCTCTCGCTCTCGGCCTACTGGGCACTCGGCCGCGCCGAGGACCGCTTCCAGGCGGAGAAGCGCGAGCCGGTGGGCGCGATCTTCGCCGACTGACGGCGACTCCGACTGACGGCGACTCCGGCTGACGGCGACTCCGTCACCCGCGGACGACGAAGGGCCCCTGCACTGCGCAGGGGCCCTCCGGCGTTCAGGCGGTGATCACTCCGGGCGTCAGACCCGCTTCAGGAGGATCGGAGCGCTCGTCGTGGCGTTGCCCGCCGCGTCGACGGCCTTCGCCGTCACCGAGTAGGTGCCCTTGGGGAACACCGCGGTGTTGACCGTGAGGTACCAGTTGCCGTCCGACGCCTTCACGGCGTCGCCCAGCTTGGTGGTGCCGACCCAGTACGTGACTCCGGTCACGGCGGTGTCGTCCGCGGCGGTCGCCATCAGGCTGACGACTCCGGTGACCGACGAGCCGGAGCCCGGCGAGACGATCGCGACGGTCGGCGCCGTGCGATCGACCGGGGCGGGCGTGGCCGTCGGGGTCGGAGTCGCGGTCGGCGTCAGCGTCGCGGTCGGCGTCGGCGTGGCGGTCGGCGTCGGGGTCGCGGTCGGGGTGGCGGTGGCCGTCGGAGTCGCGGTCGGCGTCGCCGTCGGTGTCGCCGTCGGGGTGGCCGTCGCGGTCGGCGTGGCCGTCGGCGTGGCGGTCGGCGTGGCGGTCGGCGACGGAGCGGTCACTCCGCCGAACTGGTCGGCGCCGGCGGTGCGGGAGCCCATGACCTGGCCGTCGATGTCGGTGCGGGCCGACGTGGTCGATCCCCATCCGGCGATCTGGGTCCCGGTCGCGGACAGCACGTGCAGGTCGCCGGTGGCCACCGAGGCGAGCGCCGGAGCGCCCTGGACGTTGCCCTGCTGGTTGAGCAGCGACGGCGTCTTGCAGAGCTTGGTGTTCCAGTTCTCGACGATGGTGTTCGTCATCGGGCTGGTGCAGGAGGAGAGGTAGCTGACGATGTTGCGGTCGAAGACCGTGTTCTTCGCCCCGCCGACCCGCAGCGCGCCCGACTCGAAGGTGTTGTTGCGGATGTAGATGCCGTCGGCGGAGGCCTCGCGGAAGTCCGCGGACGAGCCGCCGCGGCAGTCGCTGGTGATCGCGATGCAGCCGGAGACGAAGTTCGACTCCACGGTGATGTCGGTCATGCCGTCGCCGCCGCCGGGGGAGAAGATGATGCCCGCGTTGTAGCAGTTCATCAGCGTGTTGCCGCGGAGGGTGACGTCGTTGCTCTCGAAGACCTGGATGCAGTCGGCGTGCAGGCCGTTGTCGATGTTCTGGTCGAAGTTGCGGACCAGGTTGTTCTCGATCAGCCCGTTGTCCGTGCCGCCCACCTGGATGCCGTCCATCGACGAGCCGTTCTCGAAGAGCGAGTCGCGGACGACGACGTTCGCGCTGCGCACGAAGATGCCGGCGCCGTCGATGTGCATCCGGTTCACCGTGATGCCCGAGCCGTAGGTGTAGAAGGTGCTCTTGGAGAAGATGTCGTTCCACACGGTGTTGGGCGTGTAGACCTTCGTCGAGCCGAGCACGGGCGAGGCGCCCGGGGCCGGCTGGACGACGACGGGAGCGGCGACGGTCGCCTTCCCGCCCTTGAGGGTGGTCGTCGGGTAGGTGCCGGCGGTGAGCAGCACGGTGTCGCCGGCGGCGGCGTTCTGGACGGCGGTGGTCAGGGCGCAGGGAGCGGCTGCGGAGCAGACCGTTCCCGTGCCGTTGGGCGAGGCGTAGCGGTTCGCCGCCGCGAAGCTGGGCGCGGCCGCGAAGAACGCGGCGATCACGACCAGCAGGGCGGCGAGAGTCGCGCTGAGCGTTCGAGTCATGGGCGTGGTGTCCAATCGGGGAAGGTGTGAGCGGGGACTCGGGGCTGGGAGAGGAGAAGGGAGAAGACGAGGGGAGGCCGCACCGGGCCTCGGCGGTGCGCGCCGGGCGAACCGGGGACGACTCCGTACACTGGGCGCGGCGGGAGCGTCCCCGGCGGCCGAGCACCACCGATGCACGTGCCGCCCAGCTCGCGCCCTGACGGACGGATGCGGCGACGGGCCGCCTCCGCCATCGATGAGCACGGCTCCGCGACGGGGCCGGGAACGGGATCGCTGTGAGCGGAGTAGGTTCGCGAGTCCGGACGGTGCTGGGCGGGCTGCGCAAGCGCACCGCCCCGCTGCTGAAGAGCCCGGCGGTGCTCTCGCTCGGCGCGCGCGGCGTCTTCCTCGACGCTCCGCGCCTGCGCAGCGCCCGCCGCTCCGGCGGGGCCAGTGGTGCTCAGGGTCGCGCGATCCTGATCGCGCCCCCCGGCGCCGGCAACATCGGCGACGCCGCGCTGGTCGGCGCGTTCCTGGAGAACGTGGCCGGGCCGATCACCGTGATCACCCGCTACAAGGGCGACTTCCGCATCCCGGCCGAGCAGGCCGACCGCGTCGAGATCGTCTCGCTGGGCACCCTGCTCTACGGCGGACTGCCGAGCTTCGTCCGCGACCTGCGCCGCTTCCGGGCCATGCTGCCCGGCGCCGCGTCGGTCTCGATCGTCGGCGCCGACATCATGGACGGCGCCTACAACTTCCGCGCCTCGACCAGCCGTGCGCTCGTCGCCCGCAGCGCCGCGTCGGCCGGCGTGGACACCCGCGTCCTCGGCTTCAGCTGGAACGGCAAGGCGCACCCCGGTGCCCTCGCGCAGCTCCGCGACGCGGACCGTGCCGGCACGACCCTCTTCCTCCGCGACCCGCTCTCGGTCGAGCGCGCCCGCCGCGACGGCCTGGACGCGAAGGCCTCGGCGGACATCGTCTTCTCGGCGCGCTCCGTCGACCAGGGCCGCGCGAGCACCGAGCTCGCCGCGCTGGACACGACCGGCGGCATCGCGATCGTCAACGTCTCCGGTCTGATCGACACCGACCAGACCGGCGCCTACGTGGAGATCATCGGCGGCCTGCGCGCCCGCGGCCTCGCGGTCGTGCTGCTCCCGCACGTCATCAAGCACGGACCGGACGACCTCGCGGCCTGCCGGAAGGTCTACGCGGCCCTGCCGGACACGACCGGCGTCGCCTTCGTCGAGGACGTCCTCACCCCGGCGGAGGTGCGCGGCTTCACCGAGCGCGCGACCGTCACCGTCACCGGCCGGATGCACCTGGCGATCATGTCCCTGATGAAGGGCGTCCCCGCGATCACGCTCGCCACCCAGGGCAAGGTCGAGGGCCTGATGGCGATGTTCGAGCTGCCGTACCTCTGCGTCGAGCCGGGTGCCGGACTCGCGGGCCGCGTGGGCGACGCCCTCGAGCGCGTCCTCTCCGACCGCGACAGCGTCTCGGCCGCCATCCTCGCGAAGCTGCCCGCCGTGCAGGAGCTCAGCGCCGCGAACTTCGCCGGCCTGCCGCGCGCCTGAGCGGCGCGGGCGGGCTGTCGCGGGGGTCGTCGGCACGGGCGTCCTTCCGGGCGTCGAGGGCGGAGGAGCGGCTCGCGCCCTGACCGCGGCACTGCGGTGGGGGAGTCGCTCGAGAGCTCGGCCGGAGGAGTCCGGCGCGTCTGCTGCGACCCTAGGCGGGGCGTTCGAACGCCTGTTCGCAATGAACCTTCCTCCGGACGGGGGTTCCCGTTCAGGGGGCGCACTCCGGCTCGACGCGCCGCCGGTCCGTCCGATCCCGCCCCGGACGGGTGACGCGGGCCTCGGGTGCTGCCCCGAGCGCGAAGACGCGTTCGGCTCGCGGAACCGCGTCGGGCTCGCGGGACTGTCCGGATCCGGCGTGCCGAGGCGGGTTCTGCGTGCCGGAGGTGGCTGCGGGCGGCGGCGCGGGCGCGTTCGGCTCGCGAAAGTGCGTCCGGCTCGCGGAACCGCGCACGTTCTGCGTGCCGGAGCCTGTTCCACGAGCCGAGGATGCGGGCTGCCGGACTCGGCGCCGTCAGACCAGGCGCCTCCCGCTGAAGCGGTCGATCGGGGCGTCGCGGCGCATCGCCTGCTCGTACATGCGGTGGAACGGCTCGGTCAGCACGCCGTTGGAGCGGTCGAGGGCGTCCTGCCAGGCGACGATGTCGCCGAGCTGCGCCGCCAGGTCGGCCCGCAGCGCCGCCTCGTCCACGGTCGTCGACTCGCCGCCCGCGACGACGACCCGCCCGGCGACGATCACGGTGTCGATCGACGAGCCGTTCTCGGAGTAGACCAGCTGGTTCTCCAGGCGCTGGCGCGGGGTGAAGGCGAGCGTCTCGAGGTCGAAGAGCACGAGGTCGGCCTGCTTGCCCACCTCGATGCTGCCGGTGACGTCGCCGAGGACGGCGCTGCGCGCGCCGCCGATCGTGCCCGCGGTCAGCACCTCCGCCACCGTCGGCCAGGACGACAGGTCCGGATCGGTCACCTTGTGCAGCAGCGCCGCCGCCTTGATCACGTCGAGCATCCGCGGGGAGTCGCTGCTCGAGCAGCCGTCGGTGCCGAGTCCGAGGTTCACCCCCGCGTCGTGCAGTGCCCGCCACGGGGCGATGCCCGAGCCGAGCTTGAGGTTCGAGATCGGGTTGTGCGAGACGGAGGTGCCCGCCGCCGCGATCGACGCCATGTCGGAGTCGGTCAGCCAGATCCCGTGCGCGAAGGTCGTGTTCGCGGAGAGAGCGCCGATCCCGGCCATGTACTCGACCAGCGTCGAGCCGTGGAACTCCTCCCCGGTCACCAGCTGCGTCTTGGTCTCGAGGACGTGGATGTGGCACTCCGCGTCGTGCTCGAGCGCCAGCTCCGTCGCCCCGACCAGCAGGTCGGCGCCCACGCGCTGCGGGGCCGAGGGCGCGACCATGTAGCGCAGCCGTCCGCCGCCCCGCCCGTGCTGGGTGGCGAAGGCGGTGCGACTGAAGTCGAGGTAGCCCTCGGTGGTCGGCCGGGCCGCCCCGCGGACCGAGTCGAGCAGCTCGGCCGGCAGGTGCTCCTCGAGGAACGGCATGGTCTCGAAGAACGGCTTGCTGATCACGTGGCCGGAAATGTTCGCCCGGATGCCGATCTCGTCGTAGGCGTCGAACACCGCCGCCAGCTGCGCCGCGTCCTGGTCCGGGTTCTCGAGCACGTCGTCGACGAGCGTCGTGACGCCCGCCTTCAGCGACTCGAGCGCGAACAGCGACGAGCGCAGCCGGATCAGGTCCGGAGCGACGCGGCTGTCGCCGAGGATCGGATACGACAGCAGCATCCACAGCTCGAGCGGCAGGTTGTCGTAGCGCCCCTTGTAGAGGTACTCCCACGAGTGGGTGTGCGCGTTGACGAAGCCCGGCGTCACGAGGCGGTCGCGCCCGTCGAGGATCTCGTCGCCCGGCTCGGGCTCGAGCCCCGGGCCGATCGCCGTGATCACGTCGTCGACGATCCGGATGCTCGCCGTGATCGGGACGGCGCCCGAGACGGGGTCCATGGTGATGACGGCGGCGTCGGTGATGAGGAGGGGCATGGCGGTTCCGTTCGTGATGCGGTGGTGCGGGAACAGGGTGGAGCGGGAGCGGATGGTGCGGGAGAAGAGGAGCGGGCGGAGTGACGGGGCCGGCTACCCGAGGACGGGCTCGGACTCGCGCGCGGCCGGCTCCAGGGCCTCGCGCTTCCGCACCCAGGACGCGGCGTCGCCGCGGCCGAGCAGCAGGTAGGCGAGCCCCGCCGAGACGCCGCCGGCCAGCCAGGAGACGTCGACGCCGCCGAGCGCGGTCGCGGCCGGCCCCTGCAGCGCGGGCACGGAGCCGTTCATGAACAGCCAGGTCAGCGTCGCGCCGATCGCGAAGGAGAGCAGCGCGCGCCAGCGGACGTCCGGCAGCAGCGGCGAGCCGACCGGCGCGAAGAGGTGCCCGAACGAGCGCACCCGCGGCTCGAACACCGTGTAGTGCACCAGCACGATCGCGCCCCACGGAGCGACCCAGCCGACCAGGCCGACGAGCCAGGCGTCCAGCGTCGTCGCCAGGTCGTCCTGGAAGACGAAGAAGACGGAGGCCGCGAAGGCGAGCACGCCGACGATCAGGCTGAGCGCGCGGCGGCCGAGGCGGATGTCGAGCGCCTGGGTGGCCATCCCGAAGGAGTAGATGTTGAGCACGTTGGTCGCGATCGGCCCGTGCACCACGAGCAGCAGCACCGGGATCGCGAGGGCGCCGAAGTTCTCCACGATCAGCTGTCCGGGGTCGACCGAGCCGTTCTTCGTCGCGAGCGTCGCGCCGAGGACGCCCAGCCAGACGACAGGCACGAACTGGCCGAGCACGCTGGCGAAGTAGAGCTTCCGGCGCGAGGCGCGGGGGCTGACGAAGCGGGAGTAGTCGCCCGCGTAGGCGAGCCAGGTCAGGCCCCAGCCGATGCCGATCGCGGTCATCACGATCGACATCGCCGCGATCCGGTCGCCGCCGGTGAGGGCGCCCTCGGCCGGGCCGGCGTAGGACCAGTCGATGTCGAGGAAGAACCAGGCGACGATCGACATCACGGCCAGCACCAGCAGCGTCGGCGGCACGGTCCAGCGCTCGAACGCGGCGATGGCTTTATAGCCGAGGAACGAGATCGCGACCTGGATCGCCATGATCACCGCAGCGACCGCGACCTTCCAGCCGATGTTGGCCGCCTCCGGATCGACGAGGCCGACGGAGCCGAGCAGCGCGATCACCAGGTCGAGCACGATCCAGGTGTTGATCGCGCACCAGCCGATCACCACCACGGCCTGGATCACGGCGGGTGCGTAGTTGCCGCGCCGCCCGAAGACGGCCCGGCCGACGAGCATCCCGGTCGCGCCGGTGCGCTGGCCGAGCAGCACGAAGAAGCCGAAGACGGCCATGCCGACGACGTTGCCGAGCACGAGGACGGTGATCGTGTCCCAGAGGCCGAGGCCCATGTTCACGCCCAGCGCGCCGAGGACCCAGTTGATCGGGGCGATGTTGGCGCCTGCCCAGATCCAGAACTGGCCGTCGAGGCGCGCGTTGCGGCGGCTCTCGGGGAGCGGGGTCAGCGCGTCCTCGGTGTCGGTCGTGCCGTGCAGGGTGTCGGAGCTCATGGGTGGATCCTCTCGAAGCGTGAGGTGGAGCGGGGAGGCGGAGCGGGGAACGGTGGACGGCGCTGCGGATGAGCGGCTGTGGAGGAGTGCGGCGGGTCGGGGTCCACCCTCCCGGCGGGCGGTTTCCGCGGCCGCCTCGCCGTGTAAATTCGCCGTGACGCGAGAGGACGTTCTGCATGGTGATCCCGCTGTCCGAGGCGCTCCTCGACCCGCTGCTCGCGGCCGCCGGACCGGTCGTGGTCGCCGGCGGGGAGGCCGCCGCGCGGGTGCCGATCCGCTGGGCGCACGCCAGCGAGCAGCTCGACGTCGCGCCGCTGCTCCTGGGCGGCGAGCTGCTGCTGATGGAGGGCGTGAACCTCTCCTCGGACCAGGATCCCGAGGAGTGCCGTCGCTACGTGGAATCCCTGGTCAAGGCGGGGATCGGCGCCCTGGCCGTCGAGCTGTCCGAGCGGCTGCCGAGTGTCCCGGCTCCGCTCGTCGCCGCGGCCGACGACCTCGGGCTCGCCGTGCTCGCGCTGCCCCGGCGGGTGCCGTTCGTGCAGGTCTGCGAGAGCATCAACACCCGGCTCACCGAGCAGAAGTTCCGGAGCCTGCGGGTGGCGGACAGAGTGTCCGGACTTCTCGGCGAGGCGGCGGCCGCGGACGCCGGGATCGACGAGCTGCTGAAGGTCGTCGCGAGCGCCACGGGCGCCAGTGCCGCGCTCGTCTCGCCGGCGGGCGAGGAGATCGTGCGCGCCCATCCCGGCCGCGGCGTCGACACCGCGCGCACCGCGGGCGCCTCGTCCGGGGTGCTGCGGGCCGGCGACTCCCTGCTGGGCACGCTCTACCTCCGCGCCCACGACGAGGCCGACCTGCACGGCGTGGCCGTGGCGCTCGACCGTGCGCCGGACGTGCTGGCGATCGCCCTGCTCCGGCGGCGGCCGCCGACCGCGCGCGAGCGGCTCACCGCCCAGCTCTTCGCGGTCGCGACGGCGCCGGCGGCGCGCCCCGACCCGAGCGCCGAGCTGCAGATCGACGCGCTCCTCGGCCGGCTCGGGATCGGCGGGCGGGAGTGCTTCCTCGGTGTCTGGGCGGACGTCGGCGACGACGAGCGCACCCTCCGTGCGGTCCGCGCCGCGCTCGACCGCTCGGTGCGGGGGTCAGCGGACGCGGCGAGCGTGGTCTGCGTCGCGGGCGGCGAGCTGCTCGCGCTGCTGGCCTTCGCGGACGCCGCCGCGCGGGAGCGGGCGAGGGCGCTGCTGCTCGGCGAGTGGCCGCCCGCTGCCGGGGCGGCCGCGCTGGTCTGCGTCGGCAGCGGCGCCGACGCGGTGGCGCGGGTGCCGCGCGAGCTCGCGGAGGTGCGCGGCGCGCGGGAGTGGACCCGCGCCGAGAGCGGCGTCGTCGACGCGCGGCTGCACCGGCTCGAGCGCTTCGCCAGCACGCTCCGCGACGACGCCGAGGCGGATGCTCTGGTGGAGGAGGTGCTCGGCCCGCTGCGCCGCGGCCGCCCGGAGCTGCTCGCGACCCTCGAGTCGTTCGCGTCGCACTGGGGGAGCAAGACCGCCACCGCCGCAGCCCTCGGCATCGGCCGGCAGACCCTCTACGACCGCCTCGCCCGCATCGAGTCCCTGATCGGCCCCCTCGACGCCTCCCCGGCCCGCACCCGCGTGCTGCTCACCGCCGTCTCCCTGCACCGCGCCCGCGCGGCCCTGCCCCCGGCCGCCCCGCGCTCGACCCGCCCGTTCCCGCCGCCGCCGGACCGCTGACGCGTTGCGGACGCCTGTCGCGGCGCCTTGTGAGACGCTGAACGGGAGGAGAGGGGGGGAAGATGCGCACCAGCTCCGTGGATCCCCGTGATGTGGACGCCGAAGTGACCACGCCGGTGTACCGCGTCTACTTCGCCGAGACGGAGACGATGGTCGACGAGATCCGGATCACCGGCGCGCGGGACGTCCTCGAGGTCGTCGACTGGGCGGAGAGCGACGCCCGCGGAGTCCCGTTCACGGTCTACTGCGAGCACCCCAGCCCCTTCAACCCGGGCAGGGTGACTCTGCAGCTCCTCCTGTCGCGCTGAGCGAGGTCCTGTCGACCGAGGTCTCAGCGCGGCGGCAGCGCGGCGCCCGCGACGGCAGAGCTGCCGAGGTCGCTCTGAGGGAGGGGCTCGCGGGAGGCGAGGGCGTCGATCCAGGCCTCCGTGTCGGCGACGGCCGCGAAGTTCGAGTTCAGCAGGGCGAGCAGGGTGGTGTGCACGGTCTCGGCGTCGACGGAGCCCGCGGCGTTCGAGATCGCGATGGCGCCGGTCGCGTCGGAGAGCACCTCGGCTTTCACACCGTGCGTCTCGGCCTCGGCCGCCGAGGCGAGGATGCAGTTGTTGGTCATGTAGCCGACCAGGGTGATCGTGTCGACGTCGCGCTCGCGCAGCCAGGCGAGCAGGTCGGTGCCGGCGAAGACGGTGCCGAACTGCTTGGTGATCGACTTCCACTCATCACTGCGGCGGCCTTCGATCTCGGGGTGCAGCGCGAAGCCGGGAGTGCCCGGTGCGAAGACGGGTGCTCCCTCGCCGCTGCTGTGCTGGACGGCGGCGATCGGCAGACCGGCAGCCGTGGCGGCGTCGAGCGCGACGGTGATGGCGGGCAGCGAGGTCGCGTGCGGCGGGTAGCGGATCTCGAGCGGTCCGGCGAAGTACTCCTGCTGGACGTCGACGAGGATCAGGGCGCGGCGAGGTGCGGTCATGGTGTCTCTCCTGGATCGGGGTGGTGCTCACCAGCCTGCCGTCTTCGGGGAGTCGAGGGGCTCGCGGATCGGCGGAAGCGGCGGTCAGGTCGTCGCGAGGGCGATCCCGAGCAGGAGGAGCGAACCACCCGAGGCGAGCACGCGCGCGGTGTTGGCGCGGACCCAGGCGCGCTCGAAGCCGCGCCGGGCGTCGGAGAGCGGACCGGCGGCGGCGCGGTCCAAGCGCAGGTTGAGCGGGATGCTGCGCCCGAAGGTGATGACGTACTGGAGGAGGGCGAGGGCGAGGGCCCCCGCGATCGCGCTGGTCGTCACGGCACCGGCGCTGCCGACGAGCGCGGTGACCAGCGCGGCGGCGGAGGAGAGACCGCTGCCGGCGAACGACAGGGCGAACAGCGGGTTCTGCACGGCGGCGTTGATCGCGGTCATCGCGCTGACGAAGGCGCGGTCGTCGGTCCGGCTCAGGCCCGGCATCACCGCGCAGGCGAAGGCGTAGAAGAAGCCCGCCGCCAGGCCGTTGGTGACGAGCGCGGCGAGCAGGAGCGGCACGAGGAGAGCGTCGGGCACGGCTGCCTCTCGGAGGGGATGGGCGGGTGGACGGTGCGCGACCAGCATGCGAGGGCCGTCGGAGGTGGCTGCTCGACCAGCGGAGGGGCGGGCGACCTCATGCTGATCGAGTAGCCCGCGGAGCGGGCGGATCGAGATCCACCAGCGTCTGCACCTGAGTCTGCAGACCCGCCCTGCTGGTGACGGCGGGTCTCGATACGCCCCTGGCGGGGCTACTCGACCAGCATGCACGCCCTGTGGGCGGCTCGACCAGCATGCTCGCGCGCCGGTGGCATCGCTGCCGGCGCCGCCGTCACTCCGTCTCGGTGCGGGTCTCCGTCTCGTCGGAGGAGGTGATCTCGGTGTCGGTCTCGTCGGCGCGGTCGCGGAGCGCGTCGGCCATGGCGCCCGCGCCCTCGTCGCCGTGGTCGTGGTCGACCTGCTCGATCAGACCGTTCAGCTTGTCGTCGTTGCTCGCGTCCTCGGCGCCGTCCATGACGGGGCCGTTCTGGGTGTCGCTCATGACTGCCTCTCCGCGCGGACGGAGGTCGACCGCGCGCCTCCGACGCTACGGACCGCGCCGCCGGAGCGCCCGCCCTTGACGCCGCGACCGCCCCGTGGAACGGCCTCCATCCCCTTCAGCGAGCTCCGGCTCGTGGAAAGCGGTCCGGCTCGTGGAATCGGACGATTCCGGCGAGCCCGGTCCGATTCTGCGAGCCGGAAGTGCGGCGGGAATGCGAACGGCCCGGCTCCCCCCGAGGAGGGAGCCGGGCCGGTCAGGCGGAGCGGGTCAGTTCTTGATCACCAGGGTGATCGAGGCGCTGGAGCCCACGTTGCCCGCGGCGTCCGTGGCCCGGGCGACCACGGCGTAGGTCGCGTTCGGCCAGTTCTTGCTGTTCGCGGTGAGCGACCAGCTGCCGTCGGCCTGCTTGACGCCGTCACCGAGCTTGGTCGAGCCGGACCAGAAGGCGAGGCTCGTGACCGCGACGTTGTCGCTCGCGTTGGCGACGAGGGTCACGGTGCCGGTCACGGTCGTCTGGCTGGCAGGCGAGACGATCTTCGCCTGCGGCTTCACCGTGTCGGCGCCGGAGGTCGGCGTGGGGGTCGGCGTCGCGGTCGCGGTGGGCGTCGCGGTCGGCTTCGGCGTCGCGGTGGCGGTCGGCGTCGGCGTGGCGGTCGCGGTCGGCGTGGCCGTGGGCGTCGCGGTCGGCTTCGGCGTCGCGGTCGCCGTGGGCGTCGCGGTCGGGGTCGGCGTGGCGGTCGGCGTCGCGGTCGCGGTGGGCGTCGCGGTCGGCGTGGGCGTCGCGGTCGGCGTCGGGGTGACGACCGTGCCCACCGGGATCGTGCTCACGCCGTAGCCGTAGTAGCGGCCGGAGACGGGGCGCGTCGGGTCGCCGGCGAAGGTGCGGCCGCGATCGACGGTGGCCGACTTGGCCTGGGCGATCACCTGGGCGATGACCTGCGCCGGGCTCTTGCCCACGCAGGATCCGCCGGCCGCGAGGCAGTCGAGGACGACACCGGAGGCGGCGGCCGTCGACATGCTGGTGCCGGTCTGGATGTACGCGTAGGTGTTGCCCTTCTTCGTCGTGTAGGGGCAGGTGCCGGGCGCGGCGATCGTGTGACCGGCATCGGCGGGGCTCGCGAAGTTGCTGTTCAGCGTGTAGTTGTCGTCCTTGGTGGTCACGTTCGAGCACGGGACGGCCGCGAGCGAGCCCGGCTTGCCGTCGTAGTTCGCGAAGTTCGTGACGGCGAGGACCTCGTCGTAGGCGGCGGGGATGTAGGCCGACAGGTCGGCGGCGGAGTTGCCGGCGGCCGAGACCACGGTCACGCCCTTCGCGACGAGGTCGCAGACCGCCTGGTGGATGGTGTCGCCGTTGGTCCGCCCGCAGTTGTTGTCGTCGACGCCGTTGGTGGCGAGCGACATGTTGACGACCTTGATGTTGTAGGTCGCGGCGTTCTGCGAGACCCAGTCGAGCGCGCACATCAGGGTGGAGATGCTGCCCTTGTTGTTCGCGTCGAGCGCGCGGACCGAGTAGACCGGCGCGCCGGGGGCGATGCCGACGGTGCCGGAGCCGTTGTCGAGCGCGGTCATGTAGCCGGAGACGCCGGTGCCGTGGCCGTTGGCGTCCTCGGCGGTGCCGGAGCCGAAGCAGTTGACCTGCTTGGCCAGGTTGTAGTCGGGGTGCGCGCTCACCCCGGAGTCGATGACCGCGACGGCGGGTCCGGTCCAGTTGGTGACGCCGTCACCGGCGCTGACCGGGGCCTTGTCGGCCTCCGCGGTCAGGACGTGCGAGGGCATGGTCTGCGCCTGGCCCTCGACCACCTGGTCGGCGGGCGAGAGGCCGAGGACGCGGCTGTCGGCGGCGAGGATCGCGTGCTGACGGGCGGTCAGGGTCGCGGTGAAGCCGGAGACGCCTCCGCCGTAGGACGCGTCGAGCGAGAGGCCGAGGGCGCTCGCGAGCGTCGTCGAGACGGCCTTCGAATCGACGGTGACGACGTAGCGGCCGGCGCCGGTCTGCGCCGACTCAGCGGCCTGCGCGGGGAGCGCGGAGGCACCGACGAGACCGGCGGTGACGACGGCGGCGGCGGCGGTGGCCGCGAGGAAGCGGCGCAGTCGGCCGGCGGGGCGGCGCGACGAGGTGGAGCGAGGGATCACGAAGGTCCTGTGTTTCTGTGCGGCGGGCGGGGCGGAGTGACCGTGCGGGCTCGGCGGGCAGGAGTGACCGACGACCATCGGACGCGGGGGAGCATCCGGCGGAGGAGTGCAGAGGGGATCAGGAGCCAAAGCTAGCCGCCCTGGGTTTCCGGCGCACTACTCTTCGAGATTTTTCAGCGGGCGGATTCTGCGGGTGGGGGTGCCGACGACGGTGGATCTCGATACGCCCGCTCCGCGGGCTACTCGATCAGCATGAACGAGGCCGCTGCGCGAGCCACGCAGTCAGCATGAACGAGGCCGCTGCGCGAGCCACGCAGTCAGCATGAGCGGGGCCGCTGCGCGAGCCACTCGATCAGCATGAGCGCAGCATGCTGGTCGAGTAGCCCCGGAGGGGCGTATCGAGACCCGCCCCGCCCCGCTCAGCGGGGGCGCGGAGCGCGCAGCACGCGGCGGTAGACGTCGATGGTCGCGCGCGCGATCGCGTCCCACTCCAGCGCCGACAGGTCCGCGGAGGCGTCGGCGGCCACCGCGCGCTCGTCGAGCCAGGCCAGCGCGCCGTCGAGGGCGGCGGTGTCAAAGGCGCCGTCGTAGAGCCGGACCCAGTCCGGGCCGACCAGCGCGGCCAGCTCGTGCATCGCGCCGAGGTCGGGCACCAGCACCGGGCGGTCGGCCGAGACCGCGAGGATCGCCGAGCCGGAGTTCTGGATCGCCGAGTAGGGCAGCACGACCAGGTCGCTCGCCCGCAGCCAGAGCGCCATCCGCTCGTCGCTGAGGAAGGACAGCTCGAGCCGGATGCGCGCATCGCCCGCGGCCGCCTCCTCGATCACGCCGCGCAGCGGCCCGCGGGCCGGGTTGCCGGCGACCGCGAGCAGCGTGCCGTCGTCCTCGCGCTCGCGGAAGCGCTCGATCAGCGTCGGCACGTTCTTGTACGGCCGGATCTGGCCGACCGACACGACGAGCCGCGCGTCCGGGTCCAGACCGAGCTCGGCGCGCGCCTCGGCTCGACTCGCGGAGAAGTCGTAGTCGTGGCGGTAGTGCCCGTGCGGGGTGACGAAGGCGGGCACCGCCGCCAGCTCGGGGTAGGAGCGCCGCATCGCGGTCACGCCCTCCTCCGAGAGGCAGACGATCGCGTCGAGGTTCTCGGTCAGCAGCCGCCGGTACCAGTTGCGCAGGAACGGGGTGCCGCGCTCCTCGTGCGAGGTGACGTTGTGCGCGGTCCAGATCAGCCGGGTGCCGCGCAGGCGCGCGACGCGCAGGAAGGCGAAGAAGAAGACCAGCCGCGCGACGATCCGGTAGCGCCGGACGCCGCTGAGGAAGGTCAGGTCCGGCCAGTGCAGGTGCACGACGTCGACCTTCGCGACGAGCAGGCGCAGCCAGGAGAGGTCGCGCACGAGCACGCCCTCGGCGGTCATCGCCGTGTAGAGCCGCGCGTTGTAGGGGTTCGCGTAGCGGGTGCGGAAGGCCGGCTCGGCCTCGATCCGCAGCCGGCGGCTCCGGGCGTCCTCACCGGAGAGCAGTCCGCGCACGCGGGTGCGCAGGCGGCCGCGCAGGGTGCGGGTCCCGCCGGCGATCATCGGGCGACCTCCGCCGCGCCGGTGCCGGGCACCCGGCCGAACAGCGTGCGCTCGGCCTCCGGGTAGCCCACGCGCCAGTCGGCCCGGCGCTGCCAGACCTCGGTCCAGGCGCGGCGCTTGCGGCGGGTCGCGGTCTCGAGCACCGTGCGCACGAGCGCCCCGGCCTGGAGCAGCGCGATGCCGATCCGCGCGGGCAGCGGCTTCCACGCCAGGCGGATCATCGTGGCCTTGCCGGCCATCACCATGCACATCTTGCGGCCGGAGTTGCCGGCGGTCGCCGCGTCGCGGGTGGAGGCGCCGACGTCGTGCACGATCACGGCGGTCGGCACGATCACCGGGCGCAGTCCCGCGCGGCGGGCGCGGATCGAGAACTCGGCGTCCTCGCCGTAGAGGAAGAAGCGCTCGTCGAGCCGGCCGACCCGCTCGTACTCCTCGCGCGGCATCAGGAGCAGGCAGCCGGTGATGATCGGCACCTCGCGCACGCTGTCGCGCTGCCAGCCGCCGAGCGACTCCGGGTCGAGCAGCGGGTTGCCGCGGAAGGCGGTGGAGAGCATGGTCGCGTAGGTCAGCAGCGACCACAGGCTCGGCGCGCCCCAGCAGGACGAGGGGTCGACCGAGCCGTCGGGCCGGAGGGTGCGCCCGCCGTACACGCCGTAGCGCGGGTTCGCGACGGCGAACTCGAGCAGCGCGCGGAAGGAGCCCTCGAGCACCAGGGTGTCGGGGTTCAGCAGCAGCACGAAGCGCTCGGTCGCCGCGGCGACGCCGCGGTTCACGCCGCGGGCGAAGCCGAGGTTGTCGCCCGCCTCGATGACGGTCGCCTCGGGGTGCGCGGCGCGGATCGCCTCCGCGCTGCCGTCCTCGGAGCCGTTGTCGACCACGATCACGTGCGGGGGAGTCGGCGCATCGCCGAGCGGGATCGACGCGAGGCAGGCCAGCGTCTTCTCGCGGGTGTTGTAGCTGACGACGACGATCGCCAGGCTGGTGTCCACGGCCTCAGGCACGGTCGGCCTCCGGTCGCTGCCCGATCACCTTGGCGGGCACGCCGCCGGCGATGCAGTTCGCGGGCAGGTCCTTGGTGACCACGGCCCCCGCACCGACGATCGCGCCGTCGCCGATGGTGACGCCGGCGACGACGACCACGTTCGCGCCGAGCCAGACGTCCCGGCCGATCACGATGTCCTTCTCGATCTTCGGCTGGTCCATCACCGGCGTGCCCTGGACGATGCCGTAGTTGGAGGCGGTGATCGTGACGTTCGGCGCCAGCAGGCACTTCGCGCCGAGGGTGATCCGTCCGGTGCTGTTGCCGGCCCAGAGCAGCGAGTTCTCGCCGATGTGGGTGCCGGCGCCGAGGGTGATCCGCTCGGCGTTCCGGAACGACACGTTCGGCGCGAACGACACGTCGGCCCCGCGGGTGAGCCGCGGCACCTGGTCGGCGTGACTGTACGCGTGGAAGTGCAGCAGGCGCACGGCCTGCAGGTAGGTGCGCACCTTCGTGAGGGTGCGCAGCGGTCCGCCGCCCTGGCTCATCGGCCGGCTCCGTTCGATTCGTGGTCGTCCGGCGATCCGGCGGGGGTCTGCTCGGCGAGCGGGTCGATCACCGGCGCGCCGATCTCGGTCAGCGAGGCGGCGATGGAGCCGATGAAGCGGTCGGCGTCGAGGTCCGAGCGCACCGAGATCGCGATGTCGAGCCGCTTGGTGAAGGAGCTCGCGAAGACCGCGGCCTCGTCGTCCGGCTCGGTCACCGGCCAGAGGGTCATCGAGGCCAGCTCGGCCCCGCCGAACCAGCGCGGGCGAAGGAAGACGGGGAGGTAGGACGCGTAGCCCTGCCAGTCCTTCCGGCCGCGGGTGATCCCGCTCTCGCCGGTCTCGACGGCGAGCTGCACCTGCTCGCGGACGCTCGCCACCGTCTCCGCGAGGCCGAGCGACACCGGGACGGCGACGCGCACCATCGACACGTGGTTGCGCTTGACCTCGTTCTTGTCGCGGCGCGGCGACACGGGCACGAGCGTCGCGATCTCCGCGCGCTCGGGGTGCAGCGCGGCGAAGGCGTGCAGGGCCAGCGCGACGGTCAGGTCGGCGACCGAGCCGCCGGCCGCGCGGGCCGCCGCCTTCGCGGTCTTGAGGTCCACGGTGAGGATCGCGGCGTCGCGCGGCTTGATGCTGCGCTCGAGCAGCCCCGAGCGGCGGATCCACCAGTCGCGGGCGGAGCGGATGTTGCGGCCGCCGACGCGGGTGATCCGCTTCTTCAGCGGCTTGCGCTTCCACTCGGTCCACTCGTCCGCGAGCGACGCGTGCGTCGACGCGATGTGGCGGCGGGCGGCGAGGGTCAGCGAGAGCGGACCGCGGGGCGGCCGCGGGTCGTCCGGGAAGCGCATCGGCGCGCGGCTGTACGCCGGGAACTCGACCGGCTCGCCGGAGGTGAACGCCTGGATCAGCACCAGCCCGAACATCCCGTCGCCGAGGGCGTGGTGGATGCGCACCGCGAAGCCGAGCTGCCCGGTCGAGAGCTCGGTCACGAGGATGTCCCAGAGCGGGCCCTTCGGGTCCATCGGCCCGTTGAAGGCGCCGGTGAGCAGCTCGACGTGCCGCGGGTCCCACTCGACGACGCCCGGGTGGAAGCGCACGTGGTCGCGGACGTCGATCTCGTCGACCGACACCCAGGACGGCGTGAACAGCCCGAGCGGGGCGCGGGCGAGCCGCTGCCGCACCGAGGGGGAGGTGCGGATGAACGCCTCCCAGGCCGAGTAGACCAGGTCGCGGTCGAGCGAGCCGTCCGCGCGGCGGAACGGGGCGCCGTCGACGATCATCGAGCCGGTCGGCCGGGCGACCTCGTAGACGACGGCGTTCGAGACGAACTTCTCGTCGAGCGTGCGCAGCGGCTCGGCGTGCGGTCGCCCGGTGCGGCGAGGGGGTCGGGTCATGGCGGTGCTCCCTGGTCGGAGGCGGAGGAGGGGAGCGGTCAGCTCGGGGTGCCGGCGGGGGCCGGGTCCGCCTGCGCCGTGCCGGACGGCGCGGAGGTCGCAGGCAGGCGGATCGGCGTCGGCGGGTACTCGTCGACGAAGGTCGAGCCGGAGAGGCGGAGGTGGCGCGAGCGCAGGTAGCCGCGGAGGATCCCCTCGACCATCGCGAGCTCGTCCTTCGCGCCGCGGCCGCGCCGCTTGGCCGAGCGCACCAGGCGCCGGCCGCTGCGGACGGCGAGGGTCGCGGTGAGCCGCGCGCCGACCTTGGGCGACAGGCGCCACCATTTGCCGACGAGCGCGCCGAGCCCGAGCCCGTAGCCGCGCATGAGGCGGCGGTAGGCGACAGGGTTGCGGGTGTTGACGTGCAGCACGACGCTGTCGGGCACGAAGACGGCGGTGCCGCCCGCGGCGAGGGCGCGGCAGAAGATGTCGAGGTCCTCGGCGCCGGCGAGGTAGCGGCCCGCCCCGAGGGTGTCGTCGAAGGCGCCGAGCGTCTGCAGCACGTCGCGGCGGAAGGCCATCACGGCGCCGTGGCCCGCGTCGAGGCCGCGGACGGCGGAGCGGTAGACGATGCGGTCGGTCGGCGGCACGTCGGTGTCGACCAGGGTGTGGTCGAGCATCCGCCCGGTCGCCACGGTGACCCGCTCCTCCTCGAACGCGCGCAGCAGCGCCTCGATCCAGCCGGGCGTCGGCGAGCAGTCGTCGTCCGTGTAGACCACGATCGGCCGGTCGCTCGAGTCGAGCCCGAGGTTCCGCGCGATCGAGAGGCCCTTGGTGTCGGTGCGGACGTAGCGCACGCCCGCGGCGAGGGCGACCTCGCGGGTGCGGGAGTCGGTCGACGCGGAGTCGACGACGATCACCTCGACCTCGGGGTCGGTGCCGGCGGCGATCGCCGCGAGCGCCTCCCGGAGCATGTCGGGCCGCTCGCGGGTGCACAGGATGATCGAGACGTCACCCGGGGTGAGGACGGAGGGATTCACGGCGTGTCTGTCCTCGGCTGGTCGGAGCGATCGTCGGAGTCGGCGGCGGAGCCCGTGCCCGCTGGGCCCGCGGCGGCTGAGCCCGCGGCGGCTGAGCCCGTGCCCGCGGAGCCCGTGCCGGCCAGGTCCTCGCGGACGAGCACCATCGCGGCGCGGTAGGCGGCGACGAGGTCGATGCTCGCGCGCTCCCAGGTCAGGTTGCCGCGGTTGTCGAGTGCGGCCCGGCGCATCCGCGCGAGCAGGGCGCGGTCGGAGGAGAGCAGGTCGATCTGCGCGGTGAGCGCCTCGACGTCGCGCGGCTCGTGCACGAGCCCCTGCACGCCGTCCTCGAGGTTGGCGCCGGCGGCGGAGGAGACGAGCGGCACGCAGCCGGCGGCCTGCGCCTCCGAGGTGACCAGGGCGCTGCCCTCCTCGATGGTCGGCAGGATCAGCACGTCGGCGCTCGCGAAGACCCCGGCGACGTCGCCCGTGAAGCCGCGCAGCTCGACGCTCGGCTGCTCGAGCAGTCCGGCGAGGCGCTCCTGGTAGCCCGGGGTGAAGTCGCCGTAGACCAGGAAGCGGCCGGTGCTGCTCGCCTTGGACTGCTGCCAGGCCTGCAGCGCGTAGAGCAGGCCCTTGCGCGGCTCGATCCGGCCGACGAAGACCGCGGTGAACACGTGGTCCGGCTCGTCGCGCGGGTCGGGATCGAAGCTGCGGGTCGTGTCGACCAGGGCGCCGTAGCGGTGGCGGAGGAGCTTGCGCGGCGAGAAGCCCTTCTCGAGGAAGGTCTGCTCCACCGAGGCGGACGGCACGAGGATCGCGGTCGCGGACGCCCACTCGCGCTCCTCGCGGCGCAGGCGCACCGCGTTGTAGGTGTGCGGCGAGCCGACCGGGGGCGTGATGCCCAGGCGCTCGTACTCCTCGGCGACGACCTCGAAGGCGTGGGCGGTGTGCGTGTTCGGGGCCTCGCGGACCGCGGGCACGCCCTGGCGGGCGGCCTCGTCGAAGGTGCGGGCCGAGCCCCACGGCCAGCCGTGCACGACGTCGTAGTCGCCCTCGGCGAGGATCCGCGCGGTGACGCGGTCGTGGTGGGCGATCGAGCGGCTGCGGCCGAAGAGACGGTGCGGCAGGCGGACGCCGCCGACCGTGAGGGTCGTCACGGCGCGGGCGACCGGGCCGAGCGACTCGGTGATCGAGGCGGCGACGACGGTGACGCGGTGCCCCGCGGCGACGAGCGAGCGGACCTGCTGCAGCGCGGTCCAGCCGATCCCCGGCGAGCCGATGCCGTGCGGGAACGAGTACAGGATCGACAGCGGAGCCCCGGCGGGCGCGCCGGAGGCGACGCTCGTCAGCGGACGGGCGTCGCGGTCGGTGCGGTCGTGCTCGGGGTCGTCTCGGTGGTCGGGTGGGCCTGCGGCAGTGGTGGAGCACTGGTGCTCATCATCCATGCGTCTCCTGTCGTGAGGGCGGCGCGCTCAGGAATGAACGATAGCCACCATCCTCGACCACCTGAGAGGAACGCAAGTCCACTCCCGGCTCGGCGAGTCGTCGCTCCCGCAGACTTAACACAGCCGCAATACTTCCGGCATCCGCATGCCGTGGGTTATGGTCACAATGAGTGTGTCGGGGCACCGCACTCGTGGGGTCCCGGTTCTGTGCTCGTTCCGGCCCCATCGAGGCATGCCCGAAGGCCGGTGCGAAAGCAGCACCGCACCGCTCCGAAACCGCCCTTCGCACCAGGCTCCGTCGTCACCTCGACAGCCGCAAAACCCGTTCCGCCATCACCGCCGTGATGGACGGAGGCGTTGCTCCAACGATTGCAGCAGCAATGCGACCTCCGAGCACGCGGCGCGTCGCCCCGAGGTCCCACACCTCGCCGTCTGGAAGTCGAGACCGAGATGTCCGTCCCCCTTTACCTTCGAGTGCTCTGGAGCTACAAATGGCTCCTCGCGGTCGGCCTCGTGGTCGCCGTCCTGGCCGCCATGGTCGCCGGTTACACCGTGAAGGACGGTGAGATCGTCTCGCGCGCCGAGTCGGCCTACCGCTCCGACACCACGATCCTGCTCGGCGGTGGCTCGCGGAACCCGCTCCAGGCCGTCGAGCCCGGTCAGGCGCTGCAGGAGGGCACCTCCGAGGCCCAGCAGAACGACCTGACGAACACCGCGGTCATCTACGCGTACATCGTCAGCGGCTCCGAGATCCGCACCCAGGTCGAGCAGGCCATCGGCGGCTTCGCGCCGACCGAGGCCCTCAGCGCCGTGCGCCGCACCACGCAGCCGGCCGGCACCGAGCAGAACCCGGGCCGCTTCAGCCTCCCGATCCTCTCGATCGTCGGCGAGTCGACCGACCCGGCCCGCGCCGTCCTGATCTCGCAGACCGCGACCCAGATCTTCCAGGGCTACATCACCGCGCAGCAGGACGCCCAGGGCGTCGCCCCCGAGCTCCGCGTCACCCTCCAGGTCACCGACCAGGGTGCGGCCGTCGAGCAGGAGGGGTCGAACCCGATCATCCCGATCGCGATCACCGGTCTCGGCGTCTTCCTCGCGTTCATCGCGCTCGCCTTCATCCTCTACAACATCCGCATCTCGCGGGAGCGCGTCACCGCCAACCGCGGCAACCAGCGCCGCGGCGAGTCCTTCCGGCGCGGCCCGGCCCTGACCGGCACCGCGTCCGAGAACGGCCAGCGCCCCGCCGCCCTCGGCACCGCCCCCGAGAACACCGCCGGGCCGGGTGAGCTGGCCTCCTCCGGGAAGCGCAGCGCCACCTGAGGCGGTCGCAGCAGATGAGCACGCCGACGCTGAAGGGGACCCCGCTCGGGGTCCCCGGGAACGACGACCCCTACGCGGGTGAGATCCTCGTCCGCCGGACCTTCACGGTCCGCGCCGTCCTGTCGACCGTCCTGCTGGCGGCCGTGGCCGTCGCAGCGGTCTACTACCTCAATCCGCTGTACGCGGGGGCGATCCTCTTCGGGATCTCGTTCCTGTACCTGACGCGCAAGCTGGTCTTCAACTGGACCGGCGCGTTCATCGTCCTGCTCGGCGTGATCATGTTCATCCCGGTGCGCTACTACGCGCTGCCGATCCCGCTCGGCTTCGCTCTGGAGCCGTACCGGCTGGTCATCGTGCTGATGGTCGTCGCGGCGATCGTCGCGCTGATGATCGACCCGACCTTCGTCTGGCGTCCGGCCGCGTTCGGCTGGCCGCTGGGCATCTGGGTGGCCTCGAGCCTGCTCTCGATCGCCGCGAACGTGCAGTTCATCTCCGAGGGCGCCCTCGGCAGCGGTGTCGCCGGCGCGATCGTCAACGACCTGCTGATGCTCTCGGTCTACTTCGTCGCCCGGCTCGTGATGCGCAACGAGAAGCTCGTCGAGGCCTTCCTGACCTTCCTGGTCTGGTCGGCCGTCGTCGTCGCCTTCTTCGCGGTCATCGAGCGCGCGACGCAGCAGAACGTCTTCACCATGCTCGACAAGTTCCTGCCGCTCGAGCGCCTCGGCGCCGAGCAGGAGGCCTACCGGGCCGGCGGCTACCGCTCGTTCGGCTCGTCGCAGCACCCGATCGCGCTGGCCGTCATGTTCACCATGATGATCCCGATCGCGATCTACCTCTCGAAGTACGCCCGCTGGCCCTTCAACGAGATCAACCGCCGGATCATCTACTACGGCACGATCCTCGCCCTGCTGCTCGGCGTCGTCACCGCGGTCTCGCGCACGGCGATCGTCACGCTCGGCGTGATGTTCCTGCTCACGGTCATCCTGCGGCCGAAGGTCGGCGGCTACCTGCTCCTGGGCATGGTGCCGGTGCTCGGCCTCGGCTTCGTGCTGATCCCGAAGATCCTCACGGACATGATCGGGTCCTTCCTCGACCCGGACGCGCTCATCGCCTCGCAGTACACCTCCGCGGGCATGGCGGGCGCGGGCCGCCTGGCCGACCTCGAGCCGGCCATGGCGATCGTGCGCGAGCACCCCTTCTTCGGAACGGGAGTCGGCAGCCGCATCGTGGTGGGCGAGGACAAGAACGCGTTCATCCTCGACAACCAGTGGCTGGGCACGTTGCTCGACGGCGGCGCCGTGGGCGTCATCGGCCTGGCCGTGCTGTTCCTCGTCCCGATCGTGATGCTCCTGCGCTACTCGTTCAAGAGCACCACGACGCCGCAGTACGCGAGCCTCGCGTTCGCGATCGCGGTCCTGCTGCTCGGCTACACGATCGCCGCGTACTTCTACGACGCCTTCGGTTTCTTCCAGTCCTTCATGCTCTTCTGGATCCTCCTGGCCGTCGGGGCCTGGGTGCTGACGGAGGCACCACGGAAGTCGACCCGCCGGCGCCTGTCGCCGGAGGAGGCGGGGCACGTCTCCGCCTTCACCCGCGGGGGACCCCACGTCCCGGTCGGGCAGCCCGCCCTCGGCTCGCACGTCGGCGCTCACGTCGTCCGCAAGCCGACGCAGATCGAGTCGTGAGCGCACGCGTCAGCGTCGTCATCCCCGCGCACGACGAGGGGGCGGTGATCGCCCGGCTCCTCGGCGCCCTGGTGGCCGGGGACCCGGAGGGCCGGCTCGAGATCGTGGTCGGCGCGAACGGCTGCACCGACGACACCGCCGCGGTGGCGCGGGCCGTCGATCCCCGGATCCTGGTGGCGGAGACGCCCCGGGCCTCGAAGATCGCCGGCCTCAACGCGGCCGACGAGCTCGCCACGGTCCTCCCGAGGATCTACGTGGACGCGGACGTCTCGGTCTCGGCCGAGACGCTCCTGGCGCTCGGCGACGAGCTGGCCCGCCCCGGCGGACCGCTCGCCGCGGCACCGGAGTTCCGCGTCGACACCCGCGGGGCCTCCTGGCCGGTGCGGGCGCACTACTCGATCTGGGAGCTGTCCGACTACCGGGCTCCCGGCCTGGTCGGCTCCGGGATCTACGGCCTCTCGGCCGAGGGACGCAGCCGCTTCGGCGCGTTCCCCGAGATCATCGCGGACGATCGCTTCGTCCAGCAGCTCTTCACCCCCGAGGAGCGGCTGACGCTCCCCGGCCGGTCCTTCACCGTGAAGGCGCCGCGCCGGATGCGCAACCAGATCAAGCGCACCGTCCGCATCGCGATCGGCAACGCCCAGCTCGCGGCCTCCGGGCTCGTGCCCGAGCAGACCGGCGCCGGCGGCGGCGGCCCGGTCGCGCTGCTGAAGCGCGTCCTGCGCCGGCCCGCCCTGTGGCCGGCCTTCCCGATCTACTGCTACGGCTATCTGCGACCCCGCCTCGAGGCGCGGTCGATCATCGCTCGAGGAGGCGTACCCGAATGGAACCGCGACGAGACGACGCGCGCGTGACGGGGTCGACCCCCGCGGGCGGCTCCTCCGCCCGCCACGGCACCACGGCGAGCGACGCCCAGATCGAGGCGGCGATCGACGACACGGCGCACACCACCGAGACGCTGGCGACCGACGCGATCGCGCAGTCGCCGACCGTGGGGGACGGGCCGAACCTGCCGCCCGCCTCGCCCAAGTCCGACCTCGGGCACAAGGCGAGCCGCGGAGTCATCCAGACCCTCGGCGGCCTGTGGGGCAAGACCGCGATCCAGCTGATCTCCACGATCGTGCTGGCGCGCCTGCTCTCGCCGAGCGACTTCGGTCTGCTCGCCGCCGTCACGGCGATCGTCGGTGTCGCCGACCTGGTCCGCGACTTCGGCCTGACCGGCGCGATCATCCAGGCCAAGAAGATGAGCGAGACCGTCTGGCGGTCGGTGCTCTGGCTGTCGGTCGCGCTCGGCGTGGTCGGCACGATCGTGATCGGCGCCTCCGCCTGGCTCATCGCCGGCATCTACAACGAGCAGGCGCTGGTCGTCCTGACGCTCGCCGTCGCGCCGACGCTCTTCATCAACAGCCTCTGCATGCCGCTCCAGGCGCGCGTGCAGAAGGAGATGAAGTTCGGCCTGATGGCGCAGATCGACGTGGTCTCGATGCTCGTCGGCGTGATCGGCTCGATCATCGCCGCGTTCCTCGGCTGGGGCGTCTGGTCGCTCGTCGTGCTGCAGGGCGGCGCGCTGATCTACCGGTTCATCGCGCTCTGGGTCGCGGCCCGGCCCACCTTCGGCCGCCCGCAGATCTCGCGCGAGGTCATCCCGCTGGTCACCACCGGCGGCAGCATCTTCGGCGTCCAGCTGCTCAACTACTTCGCCCGAAACGTCGACAACGTGCTGATCGGCGCGCAGCTCGGCACCGGCGTGCTCGGCCAGTACACCCGCGCCTACTCGCTCTTCCTGCTGCCGCTGCAGCAGCTGAACGGCCCGCTCGGCCGCGTCGCGCTGCCGGTGCTCTCCTCGCTGCAGGACGACGGCGAGCGCTACCGCCGCTACGTCCGCGGCGCGCTGCTCGTCATCGGCTACCTCACGCTGCCGACGTTCGGTGTCCTCGCGGCGCTGGCCGGGCCGCTCGTCGAGCTCCTTCTCGGTCCGCAGTGGTCCTCCTCCGCGACGATCCTCTCGCTGCTGTCCATCGCGGGCATCGCGCAGGGCATCGGCAACGTGCAGGGCTGGATCTACATCTCGCTCGGCCGCGTGCACCGCCAGCTGGTCTACTACGTGGTCACCCGCCCGCTCGTCATCGGCTCGTTCTTCGTGGGCCTGTGGTGGAACGGCGTCGAGGGCCTCGCGCTGCTCTACGGCCTCACCACCCTGGCGCTGCTGGTGCCCGGCTTCTGGCTGGCGATCCGCGGCACCTTCGTGCGCGGCTCCGACGTGATCGTGCCCGTCCTGCGCCCCGCGCTCGTCGTGCCGTTCATGTTCGGCGCGGCCTGGGCCGTCGGCGCGTACACCGATCTGCCCGCGATCGTCCACCTGCTCGTCGGCGGACTCGCCTCGCTGGTGCCGCTGGCGCTCGCGATGGCGATCCCGGCCTACCGCCGCGACATGAACCAGATCCTCGCGTTCGTGAAGCAGGTCCGGAAGCCCAAGCCCAAGGGCCCGGCGACCCCTGCCGCGCCTGCCGCGCCTGCCGCGCAGACCACCCCGGCCGATGGAGGCACTGCATGACCCGCTCCACCCGCTCCCGTCGCGCCGGTGTCCTCGCCGTCGTGGCCGTCGCCGCCGCGCTGCTGGCCGGCTGCACCTCCGCCCCGGCTCCCGCCGAGACGACCGAGCCCGCCGCCTCGGGCGAGCTGCCCTTCGCGGCCGGCTCGATCGCCGCGCTGGGCGACTCGATCTCGGTCGGCGTGGCCGCCTGCGGGCAGAACAAGCCCTGCCCCAGCGCGTCCTGGACCACCGGCGAGGACGAGACGGTCGACTCGGTCGCCCGCCGCGCCGGCGAGTCGGTCGGCGCCGTGCCGGAGATCGAGAACGTCGCCTCCAAGGGCGCGACCTCGGCCGAGCTGCCCGGCCAGGCCGAGAAGGCGGTCGCCGCCAGTCCCGACCTGGTCACCGTCCTGATCGGCGCGAACGACGTCTGCCGCAAGAACAGCGCCGACATCACCACGCCGGACGCCTTCCGCGCCAACGTGACGTCCGCGCTGACGACGCTCTCCACCGGCGCTCCCGAGGCGACGATCTTCGTCTCCTCGGTGCCGAACCTGCTCGACTTCTTCGAGACCGAGCGGACCGACGCCGAGGCCGTCTCGCGCTGGGCCGGCAGCTCCAACTGCAACTCGCTGCTCTACCAGCCCACGTCGGACGACGCGGACGCGCAGGCCCGTCGCGACAACGTCTCCACGACGATCGACGCCTACAACGACGTCCTCGCCGACGTCTGCGGCGCCACCGCGAACTGCGTCTACGACCAGGGCGCCCTGCACGACTTCGACGTCACCTCCGATGACATCTCGGACGTCGACCACTTCCACCCGTCGCTGGCGGGCCAGGCGAAGCTCGCGGACATCGCCTGGACGGCGCTGCTCGCGAACGCCTCCTGAGGCGCTGAGAGCGCCGCCTGCGCCCGCTGAGGGGGCAGGACGAGGGCGGGGGAGCTGCGGCTCCTCCGCCCTTCTGCGTGAGCGGGCGGCTTCTCGCGTGCGCCGGTGGTGATAGTGGTGGTGGTGACGGCGCGCTCGTCCGGCTCGCGATTCGTCCTCCGGCTCGCTGGAACCCCTGGATCGGGCGTGCCGGGCCGGTTCCCGCGTGCCGGAGATCTCGACGGAGCCGGTTCGGCTCGCGATCCGTCCTCCGGCTCGCTGGAACCCGTGGATCCGGCGTGCCGGGCCGCTTCCCGCCTGCCGGAGATCTCGACGGAGCCGGTTCGGTTCGCGATCCGGTGCCCGGCTCGCTGGATCCGGTGCTTCCGGCGTGCCGGAGGTCTTTCCGCGTGCCGGAGGTGCCGGGGGTGAGGTCCGGCACGTGATTCCGGCTCGGGCTCGCGGGGTCCTGCGGTTCCGGCGTGCCGGACCGGCTTCCGCGTGCCGGAGGTCCCGGCGGCCCCGGTTCGGCTCGCGATCTCGCGTCCGGCTCGCGCGAGCCGGTGCTTCTGACGTGCCGGTGGTCGTTCCGCGTGCCGGAGGTCTCTGCGGCGGCGTTCGGCTCGTGGAGACGGCTCCGACTCGCGGAATCCCGGGGATCCGGCGTGCCGGTGGTCGTTCCGCGTGCCGGAGGTCTCTGCGGCGGCGTTCGGCTCGTGGAGACGACTCCGGCTCGCGGAATCGTGGGGATTCGGCGAGCCGGAGGTGGTGCGGCGTGCCGGAGGTGATCCGGCGCGAGGTGGGCGCAGGGCCCCCGTGTCAGGCGGTCTCGAAGCGGGTGTCGCCGCGCTCGGGGCGCCAGGAGGGGACGCTCGCGGAGGCGCGGCGCCGCGAGCGCGCGCGGGACGGGCTGAAGCGGAACGGCGGCACGGTCGGGGCCAGCGCGGCGGTGCGGCTCGCGGCGCGCAGCAGCAGCTCCTCGGTCAGCTCCTCCGGCGCGGCGGCGATGGCCAGGCCGCGCTGGTCGAGCTCGCGGGCGATCTGGATCTGGTGGTCGTCGATGTGCTCGCCGCGCGCGACGAGGCGGGGGACGAGGATCGGGACCTTGCCGTTCTCGATGGCCGTGATGGCGGCGCCGGTGCCCGCGTGGGCGATGACGACGTCCGCCTCCTTCACGGCCTCCTGCAGCTCGTGGTGCGGGACGCTCGCGCGGCCCTCGATGCCGTAGGGGGAGACGTCGGCGAGGCCGGTCTGCCAGAGCACCTCGGCGTCCTTCAGCAGCGGCACCGACGCGGCGATCAGCCGGTCGAAGGGGTAGAGGTCCTGGGTGCCCACGGAGATCACCGCGCGGCGGATCGCGGAGACCGGCTCGTCGGGACCGGTCGTGTACGCGTCGAAGATCGAGCCGCCGAAGAGCCAGCGCTCGTCCGCCCACACCGGGTACTGCGTGTAAGTGTTCACGCCCGGCAGACGGGCCATGATCTTGCCGGTGATCGAGGGGCCGTCGGCGCGCGCGGCGCTCTCGATGTAGTGGCACTCGATGCCGCGCAGCGAGGCCTCGGGCATGAACGACACGGCGGGGCTCGAGCCGGTGCTGAAGACGGCGGAGTAGTCGCCCTTGGCCAGGATCCGGTGCGCGATCAGCGCGTTCTCGGCGATCGGGCGGGCGTCGCGCGGAGCGGCGAAGCGGCTGTAGGTCACGCGGCGGCCCTCGAGGAGGGAGCGGCTGAGGCCGTTGTCGAAGGTCACCCAGTGCTGGTCGGCGGGGTCGATCCCGAAGCGGGAGGACAGGGTGAAGAGCTGTTTGAGATGCCCTCCACCGGAGCAGACGAACAGGAACTGTGACATGGCGACCCTTCTTGCGTCCGGGGGAGCTCTCGGGCTCTCCTCCGGCGGAAGCTGACTGAGGCGGTAGTGCAGGGCTGGGTGTTGTGGGGGTGGGTGGTGCTGGTGGTGCTGGGGCGGCGCGGAGCCGGGCGGGAGCCCCGCTCTGCACGGGAGCGGCCCGGTGGGAGGGAGATCCGGCGGTGTCGTGACCGCGCTCTCCCCGGAGTGCGTCAGGACGTGGGGGCGTCCCGGGCATCGGCGGGTCGACGTCCAGGGGGATGCGCGCGGGGTGGGGCGGGGAGCCTGCGCTGCATCGTGGTCCTGGTCGGTCGGGTGGTTCTCGGGCGGGTGAGGATCGTGACGTCGGGTGCGACGCGGTGCCGGCACGGCGGGATCCGCTCCTGCGCCTGGGCGAGTGCTCGCCGTCCGAGGACGAGGGCACAGCGGAACGGGCCGCGGTGCCACCCCCACGATAGTGAGGCGCCCGTTCCCTGGCTACTTCGGAGTCGGACCCCTGGGTGGATTGACCTAGCCCGCCTGCAGTGCCGACCGGGTGGCTCCGCCCGCGCGGGCGCGGCCGTCGTTGCGGTCGAGCAGGATGTCGAGCACCGTCTCGTGCCGGGCGGCCCAGGAGTTCGCGTGGATCCAGCCGAGGCGCTCGTCCTCGGTGGCCGGGCCGTCGGCGAGCGCGTCGTCGACGACCGCGGCGAACTCCGCCATTGTCGGGACGATGCGGATCCGGTCGCTGATGCCGTGGATCGGCGGCAGATCGACGGAGATCACCGGGCAGCCGCTCGCCACGTACTCGTAGAGCTTGAGCGGGCTCATCGCCTCGGTCAGCGGGGTGCGGCGGTGCGCGAGGAGGCAGAGCTCGACGTTGCGCATCGTCGCCACCAGCTCGCGGCGGCCGACCGAGTGGTGCAGGTGCACGTTCGCGAACGGGGCGAGCGGGGCGAGGTAGCCGGGGTCGGGCTGCGGGCCCATCAGCACGATCTGCAGCTCGGGGTGCGCCGTCGCGACCGCGACGATCCCCTCGACGTCGAGCCGGTCGTCGAGCGTGCCGACGTGCAGGGCGCGCGGGCCGGGGATGCGGCTGAGCCACTCGGGGGCGTCGGGCACGGGGCCGGTCCACTCCTCCGGGCTGACGCCATTGGGGACGACGGCGTGCGGGCCGGTCGGCGCGATGCGGTCGATGATCTCCTGCGAGACGGCGGTGACGGAGCGGCCGCTGGTCGCTACGCGGCGGTAGGCCTCCTGGAAGGCGGGCCAGTGGCCCTTCCAGCGGGTCGAGGTCGTCCAGTCGTCGCGGGCGAAGAACATCACGTGCTCGGCCCACTCGAACGGCGAGAAGCCGGCCACGACGGGGCTGGTCGTGACGACGACGGGGCGCACGAGCTCCATCTCGTCGGCGAGCTTCGCGATCCCCTGGTCGTAGGCGCGGTACTCCTTCTCCAGGCCGGCGATGTCGGTCGGGTCGGAGCGGCGCAGGCGCAGCGGGGTGTGCAGGATCCGCTGCGGCGTCGACGGGAACTCGACCTCGCGGCCCAGAGCCCCGCGCACGAGCGTCGTCGGCAGGAAGCGGAAGGGGTTCGCCACGATCAGGCGACCGACCTGCGGGCTCTCCATCAGCGAGTGCAGGATCCGGTCCGGCGGGCGCATCATCCCGCGGCGGGCCGCATCCGTGTAGGTCTCGTAGGAGAAGGTGAAGACGACGTCGCGGACGATGCCGTCCGCGGTCGGCTCGGGCGCCGTCCGGTCGGGCGCTGGCTGCTGGGGCACGGCGTTCCTCACGCGAAGGTCCGGATGACGCGCGCGGGCACGCCGACGGCGACGGAGTAGTCGGGAACGTCCTCGCGGACGACGGCGTTCGCGCCGATCACGGCGCCGCGGCCGACCGTCACGCCGGGCATGATGACGGCGTTCTCGCCGAGCCACGCTCCGCGGCCGATGCGGACCGGGGCGATCCGGTCGACGCCCTGGTCGCGGATGAAGCGCGTCGGGTCCTTGAAGCCGTGCGAGTGGTCCGAGATGTAGACGCCGCGGGCGATGCCGACGCCCTCCTCGATGATCACGCTCTGCACGGCGCTGATCGCGGTCATGTTCATCCGCACGCGGTCGCCGATGATCAGGGCGGGCGTGGGCGCGTCGTCGGTCGGGACCATCAGCATGCAGTTCGCGCTGATCAGCACGTTCTCGCCGATGGAGATCCGCTTGCCCTGCCCGGGTCCGATCCGGAAGGGCAGGCAGATGCGGGAACCCTTGCCGAAGCGGTGGAAACCGCCGGCGACCAGCTTGCTGAAGGCCAGATCGCGTGCTCGCTGCGCGAGGATCGCGAGATCCAGTCCGTTCAAGGCATCAACTCCAGGGAATAGCGGCGGGCCGGACGGCGGGGGTGGACGTCCTGGGCCTGGTGGGGGTGGTGATCGCGCCCGGGGGTGAGGCGCGCGGGTGGGACCCACGATAGCGAGCGCCTCCTGTGCGCCACGAGTCCGTGCGGATCGGCACCGCGGTGTTTACGCCGCGGAAACACGCTGTGCTCTCCGCGGCGGGCTCGGTGCGTGCTCAGAACGGGGGTGCTCACCTGCACGGTGGCCGAGCATCCCGGCGCTCGGGAGGCTCCCGGCGCCGGGAGCGCCCCGGGGAGCGTAAAATCGCAGGGTCCGCGGAGGCGGCCGCCCGCTCCGGGCCGGCGCGTCCTCCGGATCGTGCGGGACACCGCACCGACGGACCCGGCGACGCCGCTCGGTCCCCGCCCTCGCGCGACCCCGACCCGCCCGCACCACCAGAGAGGCTTGACCGTGGCCGAAGCCGACACCGCCAGCCGACTGTGGACCGTCCACCTCGCGCGAGCCGCCGTCGCGGCCGTCGCCGGTGTGGTGATCACCTTCTCGCCCGACCACGGCCCCGCCTTCGGCCTCGCCGTCTTCGCCGGTTTCGCGATCCTCAGCGGCGCCGTCGCCCTCGTGATCGGCCTGCGCAC
This sequence comes from Rathayibacter sp. PhB152, assembly GCF_003751395.1. Taxonomy (NCBI): domain Bacteria; kingdom Bacillati; phylum Actinomycetota; class Actinomycetes; order Micrococcales; family Microbacteriaceae; genus Rathayibacter; species Rathayibacter sp. PhB152. The sequence continues at coordinate 676,172 of NZ_RJUT01000001.1, forward strand.
CCTCGCCGGGCGCGGCCGCACGCTCGCCCTCGCCTCCGCCGGGGTCACCCTCGCCGCCGGCGTGCTCGCGCTCGTCGCGCTGCCGGTCGCCGCGCTGCTGCCCTTCATCGCGCTGATCGCCGGCTGGGCGCTCGTCTCCGGCTCCCTCGAGTTCTCCAGCGGCCGCCGCGGCACCGGCCTCGCCGCCCGCGACGCGGTGATCGTCGGCCTCGGCACGGCACTGCTCGGAGCGGTCTTCGCCCTCCTCCCGCCGCACCCCGTCGTCTCGGTCGGACTCCTCGGCGCGTACGCCGTGATGCTCGCCGTGTTCCTCGCGATCGCCGCGTTCTCGCTCAAGTGGGCCGCCGGCGCCGATGCCGCCGCACCCTCCACCCCCACCACCGGAGGAGACCGATGACCGCCCCCGACCCCGCCTCCGAGCCGTCGCCCTCCGACGACGACTTCGCGCCGCGCACCTTCCGACCCACCCGCAAGGACCGCCTGCGTCCGCTCGAGCTCGTCGGCCTCTCCGCCGTGATGGCGGCCTTCGTCGGCCTCGTCGTGCTGATGTCGACCCGCGAGTTCGTCGTCGCCCTGATCGGCTTCGGCGTCGCCTTCATCGTCGTCCTCGTCGCCATCGCCATGTTCTCGCTGACCTTCAAGCCCGACGAGGCCGAGATCGCCGACCTCGACGAGCAGGACGGTGCTCACTAGGTCGGAGTGACGCGCGCGCCGGTGCGGGCGACTCCGTCGCCCACGCACCGGCGCGCGCGTCACTCCTCCCCGCGGTCGGCTTCCTGAGGGGGCCGGGTTCCGCAGGGCGTCCTGTGTTCGCTGCGCCGATTCGCCTGGGCTGTGCTTCTGGGGTCGGTGCGACTGCGTCGCCCCTCCCCGCGGTCGGCCCAGCGAAGTGGCCGGGTTCCGCAGAGCGGGTCGCGTCCGCTGCGCGTAATCGCTTGGCACGCGATTCTGCGGTTCGCTCGCGCCTGCGGTGGAGCCCTGCTGGCATCCGCGTGGTCGGCCCCTTCGTGCGCTCAGGGGGCGTGGATCGTCGGCTGAGGGCGTCATCCGCCACGTTCTGGGTGAGGAGTGCGTTGCCTGCCTCGGGATAGCGAACGGAGACCGCGCAGGGCTGGTTATTTCTAAGGCGAGCGCTGCGCTGTCAGTCCGAGTCCATGCCGACCCGGCGGAGACGCTCGACCCACTCGCGGAAGCGGGGCGTGAATGCGAGTGCTGGGCCGAGATCGTCCTCCAGTACCGCGACGCCGTCTCGGACCTTGCTGTAGTCGGGAAGCGCGAGCAGAACTCGTTTCGACGGCGCCGTAGCCGGTCCGTCATTGATCAGTTCGGCGTTGTCGGACACTTCAGCGACGAGGCTGCGGAAAGTGTCAGCCACATCGGAGCGACCTAGCACGTCGCCCGACGCCGCCCCGGCTGCGATCACGAGAGTTTCGAATTCGTGCAGCGCGAGGAAAGGCACGAATCGAGAATCGTAGGCGAATGTGCGCGCGATGGCTCGCTCGCGGGAGGTGGCGCAACCCGGCTGAGCATGGACGCTCGTGCAGTCACACTGAGGCGCGTCGGAGGGGTAGCCGTAGAAGTCGATCATCGTCGTGATCAGTGACCAGTGCGGCTGATGCAGCAGACGACGGAGCTGAGCCTCGTAATGGGCCCACTTCCCACCACCACGGAACGTCGTGCCGTCCGCGGTCCGCGCGGTGTGCACGACGATCGGCTGAAGGTAGGCGACCGACGTGCCGATGAACGGCTGAAGGACCTGGTTGACGAAAGCCTCCTCCGTCTGGCCCTCGACGAGGATGACGATGAGAGCGGTCACGCCGCGGAAGTCCTTGCCACCGTCACCTTGGAGCCCGGCCGCCCGCCGAGCAGATTCATCTCCCACAGCTCGCCAACGGAGTAGTCGGCGAGCCAGACCTCCAGAATCTCCCGATCGGGCCGGTGGACGACCGTTGAACCGTTGTCCCGCTCGACGACGGCGATGTCAGCCAAGGTGAATTGGCCGAGCAAGGTGACGGACTGCGTGGCGGCGACGATCCTCCGGCCGGTTTCGGTTCGCCTCATCAGATCTGCAAGCTGATGGATCGCAGCGGGATGAAGTCCGAGTTCCGGCTCGTCAAGCACGATCGTCGCCGGAGGTCTCGGCTGCTGAAGCAGTGCGGCGAGACAAGCGAAGCGCAGTGTGCCCGAACTGAGAGCGGCCCCCGAGAAGACGCCGTCCAGGCCCCGTTCGCTCCATCGAAGGAGGACTCGTCCTCCTTCGGGCTTCAGTACGAAGTCGTCGAAGAAAGGTGCGACATTGCGCACTGATCGGCGGACTTGCTCGTACCTCGCGAGATGGTTGAGCTTCATGTCGAGGAGTACTGCCGCGAGATTCCTGGCATCGCTGTGCAGCGATTCGGAATCAGCCACGTCCACGAAGCGAAGAGGCGCCGCGGAGGGGCTCGTGTCATCGAAGTGGAAGACGCGGCAGCCGGACAGGATGTCGAGAAGGTACTGGTTGGCGGAGTGGTCATGAGCGCGAGCAGTCAGTCGGCTTTCGCGACTGAGACCGAGCCGATTGTCGTACGGCTGCTCGTAGTCGTGGCGATGGGTGAAAGTCGTCTCCTCGAGCAGAGCCGAGTCGTCGGGCCCGGACGTGAGTCGCATCCGGTAGCCGTTCCGGTACGGCCCGTTCCAGCCGCCCCATGCGTCGATGACGATTGCGTCGGCCGATGCCGGCCCGGTGGATCGGTGCAGCATCTGCGCGAAGCCGCCGCTGCGCAGCACATGGTCGCCGAGTTTTCCGTCCACCGTGTAGCCGAGCAACTCGAAGGCGTCGACGATGTTGCTCTTGCCCGCACCATTCGCCCCGATCAGAAGGGTGACGGACGATGACAGGTCCAAGGTGATCGATTCGATCGAGCGGAATCCGGCCACCGTGATGGACGCGAGAGGTGCACTCATCCGTATCCCCTCTCCGCGAGCCTTCCATCCAATCCTACGGACGGGATCGGCGGTGCGCATCGACGCGTTCGTTCTGCAGCGGTGAGCCGGCCGTTCTACGGCGCGACGTCGTCGCGGGCGGTCTCCCCGAGCGCGTACGCCAGGCTGCGCGCGTAGATCTCCTCGAGGCGGGACGCGACGATGCGGTACTGGACCGAGCGTCCGCGGCGCTGCTCGCGCGGGAGGTTGCCGAGCACCACTCCGGCGTCCTCCAGCTCGATGAGGTGCCGGTAGAGGCTCGTCGTCGTGGCGCGGCCGGTCGGCAGCTCCGGGCCGATCGCCTCCACCAGCTCGCCGAAGAGCAGGCCCTGCTCGGGACGCGCCGCGCGGGAGAGCGACCGCAGGATCCCCCGGTTGATCTCGCTGCCGACCACCCGGACGGCCAGGTCGGCCTCCTCCGGGGTCGCTCGACTCCTCGTGGACGACGTGGACGAAGGCATGACGCCCATCCTCCCGCACGGTGCCGTGACGAGATCCCACAGGCGCGTATTGCCACACCGTCTGGGTACCGGATGATTCGCGCCAGCGGGATCATGAACCCATCGAACGGTTACCTTGATGTCCGTCGGCGCGCCTCTCGCGTGCCGGTACGCGACCGCATCCGGCGCTCGCGTGGGGCGCGAGCCTCGACGCACACAGGGGAGAGAACGGCATGGATCGACGACGACGGGCGGGGGAGCCCGCGAGAGCCGCGGTGGGCGGGCAGTGTGTCCGGAGACGAGCGGCGGTGTGGCCGAGCGGCGTGCACCGCGGCCGGATGCGGGTGGGGCGCCGACTGGTTGCAGGCCTCCTGGCGGCGGGACTGGTCGGCGGGGCCGGCACGTCGCTGGCGGTGACCTCGTCGTTCCTCGCGCCGCTGTCGGCGTCGGCGGCGACGCACGGCGCGGGCTTCGACCTGGGGAAGGGCTTCCTCGGCGCCTACCGCCACCCGGACGGGACGCTGGCCTACTGCCTGCAGATCAGGGCGTCGATCCCGTACAGCCCGACGTCCGGTCCGTCGCTGAACAGCGACTGGAACTCCCTGTCGCCGGATCAGCTCGCACGTCTGAGCTACGTCATGGACGTCCACGGCGACACGGAGGACGCGAACACCGCGGCCGCCGTCGCGCTGTACGTGTGGGACGTGGCGGACAACGCCGCGTACAACGGCAACGGCATGCCGGGCGACGTCTACTACAGCGCCCGCGCCGGCGGCAACCGCGATGCCGTGCTCGAGCTGCTGAGGCAGTACCGGGCGGAGGCCGCCGGCGTGACGGCGGTGCAGCCGGGACGGACGTCCGGGTCGGCGTCGCTGAGTCTCGACATGCAGTCGAGCGCGGGCACCGGCAGAGTCACGGCTCGGACCGATCCGCCCGGGCAGGCGGGGACGGTGCATCTGACGAACGCGGTGTTCGACGACACCGGATCCGGGGAGTCGACGATGAAGGGCGGGGAGTCGCGGACGTTCCGCGTCGTCCCGAGCGCCGGCCCCTCCTTCGCCGTCGAGGCGCGGACCGACGAGATCCGGGTGGCGGGTGCCTCCGGCTACCTGGGCAACATCATGACCTGGGCCCCAGGGGTGACCTCCGAGCAGTGGACCGCGTCGAAGGGGCAGAAGATCGACGGCTCGTTCACGATCGCCGCCGCCACGGCGGCCTCCGCACCGATCCCGACCCTGTTCTCACCGATCGGATCGACGCAGGTCTCGACACGACGCGTGGAGGCCGGGACGCAGGCGACCGACACCGTCACGGCGGGCGTCGCACCCGGGTCGGGGGAGTGGCGCACCCTCGACGGCGCGCCCGTGCCGGTGGTCTACCGCGGCACGCTCCACGGTCCGTACGCCGAGGAGCCGGCGCAGGCGGACGCGGTGCCGCCGGGCGCGCCCGTCGCCGGAAGCGCCGAGCTGACCGCGACCGGCCCGGGAATGTACACCTCCCCGGGAGTCACGGTTCCCTCGGCCGGGTTCTACACCTGGGTCTGGCGCGTCGAGGAGGCGTCGCAGCCGGACCGGGTGAAGCCGTTCCTCCCCGACGGCTACACCTGGTCGGACGGGTTCGGGCTGGTCGCGGAGACGCATCTCTCGCCGACGACGGTCGCGGCGGAGACCCGGGTCACGGACGACGAGATCCCCGTCGCCACGACCTCCACCGACACCCTCACGGTGAAGGACACCGGAGCCTGGCTGAAGAAGGACGGGAGGAGCGTCCCCGTCACCTTCACGGGCACCGCCTACTGGGTCCCCGGCACCGGAGCGGTCCCGGCGACGCGACCGGAGAACGCCAGGGTCCTGACGACCTCGCGCATCGTCGTCGAGGGTCCCGGCACCTACACCTCGGAGGCGGCGACCGCGCCGGCGGACTCGGCCGGCCACATCGTCTGGGTCTGGTCCGCCCCCGAGACGCTCTTCACGACGGGCTGGGCGGACGGATGGAACACGAAGGGCGAGGTCGTGCGCGTGACGACCCCGGAGGTCCGCACGAAGGCGACGCCCTCCGTGCCGCTGTCGGACACCGCGAAGGACGAGGCGGTCGTCGACGGCGAGGTGCCGGCGGGCGCCGTGATCACCTTCGAGGCGTACCGGCAGACCGGCGACCGGGCCTCCTGCACCGTCGAGTCCCGCGTCTACGACGGCTCGACGTCGCCCGTCGCGGTCGCCGCGGGCCGGAACGAGAAGAGGTCCTACTGGTCGAGCGAGGTCCGCTTCACGGAGCCGGGTGTCCATCACTGGGTGGAGACGCTGCGGACGAAGGACGGCCGCGTCCTGCACCGCGGCGAGTGCGGAGTGCCGGGGGAGACCACGACGGTGACCGTGCCCGAGGTGACGTCGAAGGCGCAGACCGACAGCGCGGTCCACGACGGTGCGACCGACGACGCGATCGTCACCGGGGACACGCCGAAGGGCGCGTACCTGGTGTGGAAGGCCTACCTGGCTGTCGGCACGGTGTCCGCCGCTGACAGCGTGCCGCCGGTCTGCGACGAGGCGACGCTGGTGGCCGACACGACCGGCACCCCGGTCGTCGTCGAGAAGGCGGGCACCTACACCTCGCCCCCGGTCGTCTTCACCACCGCGGGCGCCGTGCACTGGGTGGAGGAGCTGCACTCCTACGACGGGAGGATCCTCGCCCAGGGTGCGTGCGGAGCGCCCGGCGAGACGACCACCGTGCACACTCCCGACGTCCGTACCCGGGCCACCCCGGCAGTGCAGGTGGGCGAACCGGTGCGGGACGAGGCCGTCGTGAACGGCTGGGTCCCGGTCGGCGCGGTGCTTACGTTCGAGGCGTTCAGGAGGAGCGGCGACCAGGACACGTGCACGCCGGCGAACCGCGTCTTCGACGGATCGGGCAGCCCCGTCGCCACGACACCCGGCCTGAACGAGGACGTCTCCTACTGGTCCGGTGAGACCCGGTTCGACGAGCCCGGCGACTACTACTGGGTCGAGACGCTCGCCACGAAGGACGGGACGGTCCTCCATCGCGGGGAGTGCGGAGCACCGGGCGAGACGACCGTCGTCTCGCCGACGCCGGTCGTCCCGAAGGTGAGCACGACCCTGGCCGACTCCGGAGCCCATCCCGGCCCGTGGCTCGGCGGCGGCCTGGCCGCCCTCGTCCTCGGTCTCGCCGCCGCCCTCCTCGCCCGCAGGCGACGCCCCTCGCCGCAGGAGTAGCCCCACGGGGCCCTGCATGCTGGTCGTCGGGTAGCCCCACGGGGCCCTGCATGCTGGTCGGGTAGCCCCGCAGGGGCGTATCGAGACCCACCACCGCATGGAGGCCGGTCTCTTCCCCGCCCTGCGATGGCGCCGGAGGCGCCCCCTCCGCTCGATACGCCCGCTCCGCGGGCTGCTCGATCAGCATGAGGACGCGAATGGACCGGCAGCGGGCCTCGTGTCCCGAGCGGAGCCCAGCCCGCGGCCACTCGACAGCCCTGATCCGCGCGAGCGGACCCGGATCGAGCCCCACTGTTCAGTCGGACTCCGTCCCCGGCCGGCTGGTCGAGTAGCCCTGCAGGGCCCCGCGTGCTGGTCGAGTAGCCCTGCAGGGCGTTGCGATGTTGCTTGAGTAGCCCGCAGGTCCCTGCATGCTGGTCGAGTAGCCCCGCAGGGGCGTATCGAGACCCACCGTGCTCAGCACGGCGGGTCTGCAGACTCCCCTTCTGCTGCCGCTCCCCTTCGGAACGCCCGCCCCGCGGGCTCCTCGATCGGCATGCACGCGGCGGCGTCGGTGGTCCGGGTTAGCGTGCGGGGGTGGCGGAGGCGATCGGGCGGTGGTGGGAGCGGCGGCGGTTCTCGCGAGGGGTCGACGTCCCGTATCCGGTGGGGACGTACCGGGAGGCGTGGGCGTCGTTCCCGGTGCTCGTGCTCCAGTACCGGCCCGAGTACAACGGGGGGATCGTCCTCAGCCAGATTCCGCCGGCGGCCGACGTCTACCTGTGCTGGCTGTGCGACGCGGGACACGTGTTCGTCGCGACTCCCGAGGAGCAGCGGCACCGGCCGGGCCGGGAGCGGCGGCGCTCGTCCTGGTGCCCCGACTGCGCGGCGCTCGCGAAGCCCCGGACGCCGCGGCCGGCGGTGGAGCCGGTGGTCGAGCGTCCGTCGACCCCTGCTCCCGAGCCTGCTGGTGCGCGCCCGCCCCGTCCCGCCCGCACGCCGACGAGGTCGCGCTCGCCGCGGATCTGCTCGAAGACCCCGCAGCTCCCGCCGGGAGAGCCCTTCGTCAGCGCCTGCGCGCCTCCGCCCGCATCGGCGGTCGAGGCGCGGCTCCGTGCGCTGCTCGCCGAGCGGCTCGAGTTCGAGCCGGGGTTCACGGCGGTGCGGCTGAGCCGGCCGTTCTTCGAGCATCTGGAGGCGTGGCCGGACATCGTGCTGAGCGAGCTGCGGGTGGCGATCGAGTACGACTCCACGGGCCGCCACGGGCTCGAGCACGTGGGGCATCGCGAGGAGGCGGACCGGCGGAAGGACCGCGCGCTGCGGGCGGTCGGCTGGGAGGTGGTGCGGGTGCGGACCGGGCGCCTGCCTCCGCTCGGGCCGCACGACGTCCTCGCGTCGGGCGTCTCGGCGGGACTCGTCGACCGGCTGCTCGACGAGCTGCGCGAGATCCGCGGCCCGCTTCTCGTGGACGCCTGGACGCGCTGACCGGACGCCTACGGAGCGCTGACCGGACGCCTGGACGCGCTGATCCGGCGCCCGGACGCGCCTACCGGTCCCAGGGGCGTGCCGGTCGGCCGCGCGACCCCGCGGCGGGTCAGGTGCGCAGCGCGAGCGCCTCGCTGCACCAGCGGCGATAAAGGGCCCACGGGTCGGGCTCGCCCGCCCGCACCGCCTCGACGTGCCGGTCGAGCGCGGCGCTGCGGGTGAACCACTCCGTCCGCTCCAGCCGCTCGACGGCGAACTGCGTGTGGCGGTGCTGCTCCAGTGCCCGCCCGCCGCGCTCGAAGGCGAGCAGCTCCTCGTGCCGCAGCCGGTGCAGGCGCTGCCGGGGGTTGCCGCTGGTGCCGATCTTGATCCGCCCGGCGAAGCGGATGTAGTAGACGACCTCGACCCGCGGCGACGCCAGCTCGCCGTCGGGCGCATCGCCGAGCCGCCACTCGCAGGCCGCGCAGAGCCAGCCGGAGGGGTGCCGGACGCCCAGCCGCGAGCCGCAGACGAGGCACGGCGAGGGGAGGGCATCGACGACGCCGTCCTCGCGCGCCACCCAGTCGTGCGCGAGCCCGAGGTGCGCGCTGCAGAGAGCGACCGGCGCACCCGGCTCGGCGGCCGACCGGCAGCCGTCGAGGGCGCAGACCCGGGCGGCGCAGTCGTGGGCAGCGCGGTCCTGGGCGGCGCAGCCCGAGGCGGCGCAGTCCGGGGCGGGCACTGCATCGGGGGACATGCTCCGACACTAGGCAGGACCCCCGACATCCGCGCCGGGGGCCGTCGCCGTCGAGCTCCCTCGCAGGCGAGCTCGACGGCGGCTCAGCTCAGGCGGTCGACCAGCTCCGAGGCGAGCCCGGTGTAGCCGGCGGGCGTCAGCGCGAGCAGACGGGCCTTCGCGGCAGCGCCGATGTCGAGGCCGTCGACGAAGACCGCGAGGTCCTCGGCGCCGAGGCGCTTGCCGCGGGTGAGGTCCTTGAGCATCGCGTACGGGTCGGTGATCGAGGAGCGTCCCGCGACGACCTCGGCGCGGATGACGGTCTGGATCGCCTCCGCGAGCACCTCCCAGTTGGTGCCGAGGTCGGCGGCGAGGGCGCGCGGATCGAGGTCGATCTCGAGCAGACCGCGGGCGATGTTGTCGAGCGCGAGCAGCGAGTGGCCGAACGCGACGCCGATGTTGCGCTGCGTCGTCGAGTCGGTGAGGTCGCGCTGCAGCCGCGAGGTGACCAGGGTCTGCGCGAGCGAGTCGAGCAGTGCGCTGGAGAGCTCGAGGTTCGCCTCGGCGTTCTCGAACCGGATCGGGTTGATCTTGTGCGGCATCGTCGACGAACCGGTCGCGCCGGCCTGCGGGATCTGCCGGAAGTAGCCGAGCGAGATGTAGGTCCATACGTCGGTGCAGATGTTGTGCAGGATGCGGTTCGCGTGCGCTGCCTTGCCGTAGAGCTCGGCCTGCCAGTCGTGCGACTCGATCTGGGTGGTCAGCGGGTTGAAGACGAGGCCGAGGGAGCCGACGAACTCCGCCGCGAGGGCCGCCCAGTCGGTGTCCGGATCCGCCGCGAGGTGCGCCGCGAAGGTGCCCGTCGCTCCGCTGAACTTGCCGAGGTACTCCGTGGCCTCGAGCTGCACGACGACCCGCTCGAGGCGGAAGGCGTAGACGGCGAACTCCTTGCCCATCGTGGTGGGCGTCGCGGGCTGGCCGTGGGTGCGGCTGAGCATCGACTCGTCGCGGTAGCGCACGGCGAGCTCGCGCAGGGAGGCGACGACCGAGCGCAGCTTCGGCAGCCAGACGTCCTCGACGGCCCGGCGGACGACGAGCGCGTAGGAGAGGTTGTTGATGTCCTCGCTGGTCGCGGCGAAGTGGGTGAGCTCGGCGATGCGGTCCAGACCCAGCTCGGCCAGCCACTGGCGCACCAGGTACTCGACCGCCTTCACGTCGTGGCGGGTGACGGCCTCGAGCTCGGCCAGGCGGTCGATCTCGGGCTGGCCGAAGTCGCGGGCGCGACGGCGGAGCTCCTCGGCGGCGGCGGCCTCGACCGGCTCGGAGCCGAAGAGGCGGCGGTCGGTGAGGGCGAGCAGCCACTCCACCTCCACGTGCACGCGCGCTCGGTTCAGACCGGCCTCCGACAGGTGCTCGCCGAGGGCGGAGACGGCGGCGCTGTAGCGGCCGTCGAGCGGGCTGAGCGGCTGGGGAGGGAGCGAGGTCATGCGGTGGTGCCTTCCGGTTCTCGGGGGTCCCGCGCGGTCTGGAGGCTCGAGCGCGGGTCGGTGCGGACCGTGCGGTTGCCGCGCAGTCCCGGTTCGATCTGGGCGAAGAGCGCCCGGCACGCGCGCTCGATCAGCGCGAGCACCGAGTCGAACGCCGCCGCATCGGAATAGTAGGGGTCGGGGACGTCGCCCTGCGCCGAGAGGCCCGGCTCGAAGGCGAGCAGGCGCCGGATCTTCTGCCGGTCGACGTCGGTGCGCGCCCAGGAGCGCAGCGCCCGCTCGTGGCCGTGATCGAGGGCGACGACGAGGTCGAACTCCTCGAAGAGCGCGGGGTCGAAGAGCCGCGCGCGGTGCGGGGCGCCGTCGAGTCCGCGGCGATCGAGCGCCTCGAGGGCGCGGTGGTCGGCGTGCTCGCCGAGGTGCCACTCGCCGGTGCCGGCGGAGGTGATCGTGATGACCGAGCCGAGCCCGGCCTGCTCGGCGAGGGAGCGCAGCACCACCTCCGCCATCGGCGACCGGCAGATGTTGCCGGTGCAGACGAAGCACACGGCGAACGCCGACGGCGCGGAAGAGGGGGTCACCCGCCCATCATGGCGCACCGGCGGTCCTCCACAGAGGGCGGATTCTCGACCTCTCCACCGTTCGGGGGAGCGCCCGCCCGCGGCCGACCGCGGTGCCCGAGGCTGGCCGCGGGCATCGAGAGAAGGGAGGTGGCGGATGGGCGTCGAGGCGGCTGCAGGGGGAGCGACGGGTGCGGCGGCGCCGTGGCCGAGCGCGGCGGTGGCGGCGCTCGCCGAGCGGATCGGGGTGCTGCGCGGGGAGGCGGGCGGACTCCTTCCCGACGCCGACTGGGACGGGGCGGCGGCGCGGGAGTACGCCGAGCGGGCGGCCGAGCTGCTGGCCGGGCTCGCGACGGCGGAGGCGGCGGCCCTCGGGCTGGCGGTGGGGGCGGGCGGATGAGGGCGCCGTCCCCGGTGCGGGTGGAGACGGCCGAGCTCGACGAGCGCCGGCGCGTGCTCGAGGGGCTCGCGGCGGGGCTGGCCGAGTGCGCGGTGCTCGGCGACGGGCTCGTCCCGGCGGTGATGCTCGCGGCGCCGGCCCGGGTGGGCGAGCCGGCGGCGCTCGGTGATCGGCTCCGCCTGCTCGAGGCGGAGGCGGTGGCGCTCCGCGAGGCGCTCGCGGCGGCAGCGGCCGGGTACGAGCGGGCGGAGGAGGAGGCGGTACCGGGGATGCCGGAGGTCCTCGGGCCTCAGACCGCCGTCGCGCTCTTCGAGCGGCGTGCGGGCGAGTCCCTCGCGCGGCGGCTCCCCGGCGCCGTCGAGGACGCGGCGGTGCTGGTCCGGGCGGTCGCCGACGCCGCGTTCGGGTCGGTCTCGGCGGCGGCGCGGGCCCTCGCGGGGGACGAGGGTGCCGAGGCCGACCTGGCGGAGGAGGGGGAGGACCTCGTCCGGGCGCTGCTGGGCGACCCGCTCCTGATCGAGGGCCTGCGCGGGGTGATCTCCTCGATCGGCCTCGGCACTGAGATCGGGGTGCTGCTGCTCCCGCCGCCGCTGGCCGACGCGGTCGGGCGGCCGTCGTCCGAGCAGGTGATCGGGAACGGAGTGCAGTCGGCGGCGGGGGTGCTCGTCATCCTGGGGACGGTGTTCGGCGTGCTGCCGGCACCGGGTGAGCGGGAGCTGCGGGTGGAGCGGGTGCCGCCGCCGGTCGACCCGCTCGCCGCGCCGGCGGGCTGGGGGGAGCTCGCGGCGCGGATCCCGCCGAGCGATCCCGACGGACCGCAGGTGGTGATCGAGCGCTACGGCGGGGAGTGGCTCGTCACGCTCTCCGGCACCACCGACTGGAGCGCCGACCCGGAGCAGGCCTTCGGGGCCCCCTCGAACCTGCAGGCGATGGCGGGCGGGCGCGCCGCCTCCGTCGAGGGAGCGCTCGCGGCGATGGCGGCGGCGGGGATCCCCGCCGGGGCTCCCGTCACGATCGCAGCGCACTCGCAGGGCGGGCTGGTCGCCCTCCGGGTGGCGCAGTCGGGGCGCTACCACGTGCACGACGTCGTCACCTTCGGCAGTCCGGTGCGCGGGCTGGATCTGCCGGAGGGGACGCGCTCACTCTCGATCGAGCACTCCGACGACCTGGTGCCGGCGCTCGGCGGCTTCGGCCGGACGGCGGCGGAGGAGCCGGGGGTGGTGCTGGTCGAGCGCGACTCCCCGGCGGGGATCCCGCGAGACACCCCGGTGCCCGCGCACGCGCTGGACGCCTACGTCGAGACCGGGCACGCCCTCGATGCGGCGGCCGACCCCCGGCTCGCGGCGACGGGGGCCGCGCTGTTCCCGCTCTGGCGAGGAGCGCCGGACTCGCGCGTCGCCGCCCGGCTGACGACCGTGCCGGTCAGTCCCGGCAGCGGTCGCGAGCGAAGGGGCGCAGGAGCAGCCCGATGAACCAGTTGACGATCGCGAGCACCAGGGCGCCGAGGACGCCCCACCAGAAGCCGTCCACGACCAGGCCGAACCCGAAGAGGCCGCTGATCCAGGCCGTCAGCAGCAGGAGCAGGCCGTTCACCAGGAAGGAGACGAGACCGAGCGTCAGCACGTACAGCGGGAAGGCCACGACGCGGACCACCCCGCCGACCACGGAGTTGACGACGCCGAAGATCACTGCGACGAGGAGGTACGTGAGCACCGCGGCGGTCGGCCCCTGCTCGTACGGATCGACGCGGACGCCCGCGACGACGAGCGTGGTCAGCCAGAGGGCGACGGCGTTGGTGGCGAGGCCGAGGAGGAGTCTGCGCATGCCTCCACTCTGGCGCAGCCCGCCTCCACCCGGCCGCAACGGCGGCGCGGGAGGGTGCCTCGCGCGGCTCGCCCGGCCGCCGCCCGAATAGCATGGTCCGGGTGACCGACCAGCAGGAGCCACCCGTCCGCCTCCGCCCCGAGATCCTCGCTCTGCCGGCCTACCGCCAGGGCCGCGCCGCCTCCGCGGACGCGTTCAAGCTCTCCTCCAACGAGAACCCGTTCGATCCGCTGCCCTCGGTGCTCGAGCGGGTCCAGGCGATCACCGACTTCAACCGCTACCCGGACGCCGCGGCCACGGCGCTCCGGACGGCGCTCGCCGAGAGCTACGGCGTCGGGATCGACGAGGTCATCGTCGGAGCGGGCTCCGTCGCCGTCATCGCCCAGCTGATCACCGCCGCCGCGGGACCGGGCGACGAGGTCGTGCACGCCTGGCGCTCCTTCGAGGCCTACCCCTCCCTCATCACCACCGCCGGTGCCACCGGCGTGCGCATCCCCCTGCGTACCGACGACACGCACGACCTCGACGCGATGGCGCAGGCGATCACCGAGCGCACCCGCCTGGTGATCGTCTGCAGCCCGAACAACCCCACCGGGACCGTCGCCACCGCGGACGACGTAGCGGCCTTCCTCGAGCAGGTGCCGGCCGACGTCCTCGTCCTGCTCGACGAGGCCTACGCCGAGTTCGTCGGCGACGAGCGCGCGGTGGACGGCGCGACCCTCCTCGGCCGCCACCCCAACCTCGTCGTCGCCCGCACCTTCTCCAAGGCCTACGGACTGGCGGGGCTGCGCGTCGGCTACGCGATCGGGCACCCGCGGATCCTCGACGCCGCCCGCTCGACCGCCATCCCCCTCTCGGTCACCCGCTTCGCGGAGACCGCGGCGGTCGCCTCGCTCGAGCACCGCGAGGAGCTGCTCGAGCGCGTCGGCCGCATCGCCCAGCTGCGCGACCACCTCTGGCAGGCGCTGCTCGACCAGGGCTGGACCATCCCGAAGTCCGAGGCGAACTTCCTCTGGTTCGACACCCGCGAGCAGACGGAGGCGGCCGCGGCGGTCTTCGAGCGGGCCGGCGTGGTCGTCCGCGCCTTCCCGCCCGAGGGCATCCGGGTGTCGGTCGGCGAGGCGAGTTCTGTCGACAAGCTCCTCACGGCGGCGGCGGAGATTGTCGGGACCCTCCCGAAGGGGCATCCCGCGAGGCGGATAGGTTAGTCGGGTGGCAGCCACCAGCGAGACGCCGACGGTCCAGTTCCTCACCGCGGACGGCCGGTTCGCGCCGACCCCCGCGGCCGAGCAGTACGCCCCCCTCCTCGACGGGATCGACGAGGCGCAGCACCGCTCCTTCTACCGCGAGATGGCGGTCGTCCGCCGGTTCGACATCGAGGCGGCGAACCTGCAGCGTCAGGGTCAGCTCGGACTCTGGGTGCCGAGCCACGGGCAGGAGGCGGCGCAGGTCGGCTCCGCGTTCGCGCTGCGTCCGCAGGACCACGTCTTCCCCTCCTACCGCGAGCACGTCGTCGCCAAGGTCCGCGGCGTCGACCTGCTCCGAGTCCTCGCGCTGCTGCGCGGCGTGACGCACGGCGGCTGGGACCCGGCCGACCCCGCGCACGGCAACTTCCACCTCTACACGCTGGTCCTCGGCTCGCAGGCGCTGCACGCGACCGGCTACGCGATGGGCCTCACCTTCGACGGCGCGACCGGCACGGGCGACCCCGAGAAGGACGCGGCGGTCATCGTCTACTTCGGCGACGGCGCCTCCAGCCAGGGCGACGTCAGCGAGGCCATGGTCTTCGCCGCGAGCTACCAGACGCCCGAGGTGTTCTTCCTGCAGAACAACCACTACGCGATCTCGGTGCCCGTCGCCACGCAGTCGCGCAGCCCGCTCTACCTCCGCTCCTCCGGCTTCGGCATCCCGGGCGTGCAGATCGACGGCAACGACGTGCTCGCCAGCTACGCCGTCACCGCGAAGCACCTCGCCGACGCCCGCTCCGGCGGCGGCCCCCAGTTCATCGAGGCACTCACCTACCGCATCGGCGCGCACACCTCGAGCGACGACCCCACGAAGTACCGGACCGACGACGAGCTCGCCTCGTGGGTCGCGAAGGATCCGATCACCCGCTTCGCCGCGTACCTGCGCGGACTGGGCGCCCCGCAGTCGTTCTTCGACGAGGTGGACGAGGAGGCGAAGGACTTCGCCGCCGACATCCGGCAGCGCCTGCTCGCGCTCGAGGCGCCGCCCGTCGACGTGATTTTCGACCACGTGTACTCGGAGCCGCACCAGCAGGTGGCGGAGCAGAAGGCGTGGCTCCAGGGCTACGAGGACGCGCTGGGAGGCGACCCGCGATGACGATCGACACGAGCACCACCGTCCAGCCGCCGCTGAGCGACACGCAGCTGGAGTCCATGTCGATGGCGAAGGCGCTGAACGCCGGGCTCCGCCGCGCCATGACCGAGAACGACCGCGTCCTGCTGATGGGCGAGGACATCGGCCCCCTCGGCGGCGTCTTCCGCATCACCGAGGGCCTGCACGCCGAGTTCGGGCCGCAGCGCGTGCTCGACACCCCGCTCGCCGAGTCCGGCATCGTCGGCACCGCGATCGGCCTCGCGATGCGCGGCTTCCGCCCGGTCTGCGAGATCCAGTTCGACGGCTTCATCTACCCGGCCTTCGACCAGATCACCTCGCAGCTCGCGAAGATGACCAACCGGCACGAGGGCACGCTCACGATGCCCGTCGTCATCCGGGTGCCGTACGGCGGGCACATCGGAGCGGTCGAGCACCACCAGGAGAGCAACGAGGCGTACTTCGCGCACACCCCGGGTCTGCGCGCGGTCAGCCCGTCGACCCCGAACGACGCCTACTGGATGATCCAGGAGGCCATCGCCTCGGACGACCCGGTGATGTTCTTCGAGCCCAAGAGCCGCTACTGGCCCAAGGGCGACGTCGACCTCCGCGCCTCCGCCGCCCCGCTGCACGCGACCCGCGTCGTGCGCCAGGGCGACGAGGTCACGGTCGTGGGCTGGGGGCCGATGGTCTCCGTGCTGCTCCAGGCCGCCGAGCTCGCCGGCGAGGAGGGGACCAGCGTCGAGGTCGTCGACCTGCGCTCGATCTCGCCGATCGACTGGGAGCCGCTGCTCGCCTCGGTCCGCAAGACCGGTCGGCTCGTGGTCGCCCAGGAGGCGTCCGCGAACGTGAGCCTCGGCTCCGAGATCGCCGCGACCGTCACCGAGAAGGCGTTCTACTCGCTCGAGGCGCCGGTGCTCCGCGTCGCGGGCTTCGACACGCCCTTCCCGCCCGCCAAGGTCGAGAAGCTCTTCCTCCCCGACGTCGACCGCGTGCTCGAGGCCGTCGACCGCTCGCTCGCGTACTGACGCACCGGACGACGCCCCCGCGTTCCGACGCGCCCCCTTCCCTCATGCAGAACCGGCACAGCCAGGAGTCCCGACGATGACAGAGCACTTCCTCCTCCCCGACGTCGGCGAGGGCCTCACCGAGGCCGAGATCGTCTCCTGGCGGGTCAAGGTCGGCGACGAGGTGAGCGTCAACCAGGTCCTCGTCGAGATCGAGACCGCTAAATCGCTCGTCGAGCTGCCCTCGCCGTTCAGCGGCACCGTCGTCGACGTGCTCGTCGACGAGGGCCAGACGGTCGACGTCGGCACGCCGATCATCACCGTGCAGGGCGCGGGCTCGGTCGGCTCCGAGATCCCGGCGATGCCCGCGCAGGCCGCGCCGCCCGCCGCTCCGCCCGCCCCCTCGACCACCGAGCCCGGCGAGGGCTCCGGCGCCGCGCTCGTCGGCTACGGCACCGCCGGCGGCCACGTCGCCACCCGCCGTCGCCGTCCCGCCGCGGGCGCCGCTCCGGAGAAGCCGGCCCGCCCGGCGTCGCCGCCGCGCCCGACCTCGGTGCCCGCCTCCTCGGCGCTGCCCGTCATCGCGAAGCCGCCGATCCGCAAGCTCGCCAAGGACCTCGACGTCGACCTGCTCGAGGTGCAGGCCACCGGCCTCGCCGGCGAGGTCACCCGCGACGACGTCATCCGCCACGCCTCCCAGGCCAGCGTCTTCCGCAACATCCAGACCCCCGCCTGGGGCGACTCCCGCGAGGACCGCATCCCCGTCCGCGGCGTCCGCAAGGCCATCGCGTCGGCGATGTCGCGCAGCGCCTTCACCGCGCCGCACGTCAGCGTCTTCGTGGACGTCGACGCGACCCGCACGATGGAGTTCGTCAAGCGCCTGAAGAACTCGCCCGACTTCGCCGGCGTCAAGGTCTCGCCGCTGCTGATCATGGCCAAGGCCATCATCTGGGCGGTGCGGCGGAACCCCACCGTCAACTCCGCCTGGACCGACACGGACATCCTCGTCCGCCACTACGTCAACCTCGGCATCGCCGCGGCGACCCCGCGCGGCCTGCTCGTGCCCAACGTCAAGGACGCCCAGTCGATGAGCCTCCTCGAGCTCGCCCAGGCCCTCGAGAAGCTCACCCTCGACGCCCGCGACGGCAAGACCTCCGCCGCCGACATGCAGAACGGCACCATCACCATCACCAACATCGGCGTGTTCGGCATGGACACCGGCACCCCGATCCTCAACCCCGGCGAGGTCGCGATCATCGCCCTCGGCACCATCAAGCAGAAGCCCTGGGTCGTCGACGGCGAGGTCCGCCCCCGCTTCGTCACCACCGTCGGCGGCTCCTTCGACCACCGCGTCGTCGACGGCGACGTAGTCAGCCGCTTCGTCGCCGACGTCGCGAGCGTGCTGGAGGAGCCGGCGCTGTTGCTCGATTAGAGCGGATTCCTCCTTCGTCGTCATCCGCTCCGCGGTCGGCTCGGGTGGGTGGTCGCGTTCCGCAGAGCGTCTTGCGTACCGGTACGACGAATCGCCGGTACGCGATCCGCCGGTGACCTCGGCCTTTCGCGGGCAGTGGCGGGCTCGTGTTGTGGGCTCCGCTTCGCGGTCGCGGCTCTCGCGGAGCGGCCCACTCATGCTGGTCGAGTAGCCGCGGAGCGGCCCACCCATGCTGGTCGAGTAGCCGCGGAGCGGCCCACCATGCTGGTCGAGTAGCCGCGGAGCGGCCCACCATGCTGGTCGAGTAGCCGCGGAGCGGCGTATCGAGACCCACGTGCTCCGTGCGGGCGGATCTCGATACGCGCCCTGCGGGCGCTACTCGATCAGCATCAGCATCAGCGCGGGGTCGGGTCGAAGGAGTGCAGGGCGAGGGCGGCGGACAGGAGGGTGCTCGCGGCGGCGCCGCGGACGCTGGTGCCCTGGGAGTCGAGGGGCGGGCTGACGACGGCGGCACCGAGGCGGCCGGGGGCGGAGAGGACGATCGCGCCGGAGACACTCGACTTGGCGGGGACTCCGACGGCGCGCATCCAGCGGCCGGAGCCGTCGTAGACGCCGCAGGTCGCCATCACCGAGACGACGTCGCGGGCGACCTCCGCCGGCACGACGCGCTCGCCGGTCACGGGATTCACGCCGCCGAGGGCGAGGGTCGCGCCCATCACTGCGAGGGCCTCCGCGTCGACGAGGACGGCGCAGGCGCGGGCGTAGGCGGCGACGGCGTCGTCCGCACTGCGCCGCAGGGTGCCCTCGGCGCGCATGAGGTGCGCGAGGGCGTGGTTGCGGTCGCCGAGCAGGTGCTCGTTCGAGGCGACGCTCTCGTCGACCTCCAGCGAGCGGCCGGCGAAGGACGAGAGGCCGCGGAGGATGCGCTCGCCGCGGCCGTCCGCGTCGCCGCCGTCGACGAGGGCGGCGGTCAGCAGGGCGCCCGCGTTGACCATCGGGTTCGGCGGGCGGCCGGTGCCGCTCTCGAGCTTCAGGGCGTCGAAGGCCTCGCCGGTCGGCTCGATGCCGACGCGGTCGAGCGCGTCGCCGTCGGTGTCGAGCAGGGCGAGTGCGAAGAGGAACGGCTTCACCGCCGACTGGATGCTGAACGCGACGTCCGCCTGCGCGCTCGAGCGCACGGTGCCGTCCGGCAGCGCCAGCGCGATCCCGCACAGCGCCGGATCGGCCGCGGCCAGCTCGGGGATGCTGTCGTCCACCTCCCCGCCGTCCTCCTCGAGGACGCGCGCCCGCAGCTCGTCGAGGTCGAAGTCCTGGGGAGAAGCCATCCCTCCACCCTGCCACCCCCGCCTGACCCCTCCGCGAGATGCCACTTGTGAGCGCGACACGCCGGGGATGGCGTGCACAAGTGGCATCTCGCGGAGGGGGAGGGGAGAGGGGCGGGTCAGCCGAGGATGCGGCGGACGGCCTCGCGGACGACGGCGTCGTCGGCGGGCTCCTCGTCGAGGGCGCGGTGGATGGTGAGGCCCTCCATCAGGGCGTCGAGCATGCGGGCGGTCGTCGGGTCGACATGCCGCTCGAGGGCGGCGCGGGAGCGGGCCATCCAGCTGTGCGTGATGCTGCGGTACTCCGGGCGCCGGGCGGCGAGGGTGTAGAGCTCGTGGGTGATCACGAGCTCGCGGCGGCTGCCGAAGATGTCGTGCAGGACGACGTCGACGACGGCCTCCCGGGCCTCGTCGGGGGTGCGGGCGTCGGTCATCCGCCTCAGCGTCTGCTCGGCCACGGAGTCGGCGAAGCGGGTGAAGGCCTCGTGCAGCAGCTCGTCCATCCCGGCGAAGTGGTAGCTCATCGAGCCCAGCGGCACGTCGGCGGCGGCGGCGACGCGGCGGTGCGAGGTGCCGGCGACCCCTTGCTCCGCGATCACGTCGAGGCAGGCGTCGATGATGCGGTCGCGCCGGTGCGGGTCGGTGCGGCGCGGTGCCCGCGGGGCGGGCTCGCTCTCAGCGGTCTCGGTCACTCCGTGACGCTCCGGATCACTCGCGCCGGAGTGCCGACCGCGACGACGCCGGCAGGGATGTCGCGGGTGACCACGGCGCCCGCTCCGATCACGCTGTCGTCGCCGATGCTCACCCCGGGGCAGACGATCACGCCGCCGCCGAGCCAGACGTTGTCGCCGATCGTGATCGGCCGCGCGGCCTCGAGCCTGTCGCGGCGCGGACCGGGCTCCACCGGGTGGGTGGGGGTGAGCAGCTGGACGTTCGGGCCGATCTGGCAGTCGGCGCCGATGGTGATCGCCGCGACGTCGAGCGCGGTGAGGTGGTAGTTGACGAAGGTGCGCGGGCCGATCGTGATGTTCTCGCCGTAGTCGACGAACAGCGGCGGCTTCACGAACGCGCCCTCGCCGAGGGAGCCGAGCAGCTCCTCGAGCAGCGGGCGGGCGGCCGCCTCGTCGGCGAGGGCGGCGCGGTGGTAGGCGTCGGCGAGTCGTGCGGCGCGCTGCGCGAGGCGCGTGCTCTCCGGGTCGTCGGCGATGTAGAGGTCGCCGGCGAGCATCCGCTCGCGGTTGCTGCGGTCGTCCCCGGCGAAGTGGTCGGCGGCGACGTGGTCGGCGGGGACGTGGTCGGTGCGGTCCATGTGCACGATCGTACACACCACGTGTACGGTCGTACGCATGTCCACCGCCCTTGCGCCGCCGTCCACCGAGTCGCGCCGCGCCCGCGCCGCCGTCGCCGCGCTCTTCCTCACCAACGGCGCGCTCTTCGCCAACCTCGTCCCGCGCTTCCCCGAGATCAAGGCCGACCTGGCGCTCGACAACGCGGCCTACGGAGTCGCGATCGCCGCGTTCCCGGCCGGCGCGGTCGTCGCCGGGCTCGCCGCGGCCGTCGTGATCCGGCGGCTCGGCAGCGGCCGCGCCGCGGTGCTCGGCACGATCCTCACCGCGATCGGGACGGTGCTCGCCGGCTTCTCGCCGTCGCTGGTGGTCTTCGCCGGGGCTCTCGCCCTCGCCGGCGCGACCGATGCGATCACCGACGTCGCGCAGAACAGCCACGGTCTGCGGGTCCAGCGCCGCTACGGGCGCTCGATCATCAACTCCTTCCACGCGATCTGGTCGATCGGCGCGGTCCTCGGCGGCTCGATGGCGGCCGGGGCGATCGCGCTCGGCCTGCCCCGCGCGGTGCACTTGAGCATCTCGGGGGTGCTCTTCGCGGCCGTCGCGCTGACCGCGCTGCGCTTCCTCCTGCGGGGCCGCGACGACGAGACGGCCGCCGAGCCCGGGGCCGCGCCGGTCGGGCGGGTTCGGATCCGCCCGCGGGTGGTGCTGCTGCTCGCGGCTCTGGTCGCGGTGGCGATCGCGGGCACCCTCGTCGAGGACGCGGCCTCGACCTGGGCCGCCGTCTACCTGGGCGGTTCGCTCGGGGCGACCGCGGCGGTGGCGGCGTACGGCTTCGTCGCGCTGGTCGGCGCGCAGTTCGTCGGGCGGATCCTCGGCGACCGGCTGGTCGACCGCTTCGGCCAGCGCACCGTGCTCCGGGTCGGCGGGGCGATCGCGGCGCTCGGGATGGGTGCGGCGCTCGCGTTCCCCTCCGTGCCCGGGACGATCGCCGGATTCGCGGCCGCCGGCTTCGGACTCGCGACGACCGTGCCCGCGGCGATGCACGAGGCCGACGAGATCCGGGGGCTGCGCGCAGGCACCGGAGTGACGATCGTCTCGTGGCTGATGCGGCTGGGCTTCCTGCTCTCGCCGCCGATCGTCGGGCTGGTCGCCGACGGCGCGGGGCTGCGGGTGGGGCTCCTGGTGGTGCCGATCGCGGGGATCGTGGCGGTGCTGCTCGCGGGGGTCCTCGGTCGGCGCCGGACGACGGGGGCCGCGTCGTGAGCGGGCTCGAGGCAGTGCCCGGCCCGGAGAGCGCGACCGGCCTGGAGGCGGTGCTCTGGGACATGGACGGCACGATCGTCGACTCGGAGCCCGCGTGGGTGCGGGCGCAGGAGGTGCTCGCCGGGCGCTTCGGCCGCGAGTGGACGCAAGCCGATGCGCTCGCGCTGATCGGCAGCACGATGGAGCAGACGGTGCGGGCGCTGCAGGCCGCGGGGGTCGAGCTGCCGGACGCCGAGGTGGAGGTGGCGCTCGAGCGCGACGTGCTCGCGGAGATGCACCGGGGGCTGGTGTGGCGGCCGGGGGCGCGCGAGCTGCTGCGCGATGTGCACCGGGCGGGAGTGCGGCAGGCGATCGTGACCACGTCCTCGCGCGCGATGGCGCAGCTCGTCGTCGACGCGCTGGCGGCGGAGGTGCCGCTCGCCGCGCTCGTCACCGGCGACGACGTGTCGCGGGGCAAGCCGGATCCGGAGCCGTACCTGCTGGCCGCCGCGACGCTCGGCGTCGACATCGCGCGCTGCGTCGCGATCGAGGACTCGCCGACCGGGCTCGCGGCGGCCGTGGCGTCCGGGGCGTGCGCGGTCGGGGTGCCGCACGATGCGGAGCTCGCGCCGGGCGCGGACCGCACGCTCTGGCCGACGCTCGCCGGCCGCGGTGTCGCGGACCTCGCGGCGCTGCTGCGCTGAGGGCGTCGGCGGTGGGGGATCTCGATACGCCCGCTGCGCGGGCTACTCGATCAGCATGAAGGGGGCAGATCTCGATACGCCGCGATGCGGGCTGCTGGATCAGCAGGGAGCGCCCGCAACCGCGTGCGCACCCGCGCCCGGGCGGGGAGTGCAGCTCGCCTCTCATGCTGGTCGAGTAGCGGGCCGCAGGTCCGCGTATCGAGACACGGCTGCCGAGGTGCCTGCGGTGGGGGATCTCGATACGCCCGCGGTGCGGGCTACTCGATCAGCAAGAAGCGCCGGCGTCCTTGGTGAACAGGAAGCGCAGCTCGCCTTTCATGCTGGTCGAGTAGCGGGCCGCAGGCCCGCGTATCGAGACCCACCCGGGCCGGGTGCTACGCCGTCAGGGAGACCGCCGTCCAGGAGACCGGGGGCAGCGTCAGCGTCAGCACGCCGTCCGCCAGCTCGGCGTCGACGGGCTTGAGACCGACACGGTTCTGGTCGTCCTTGGTGTTCTTCGCGTAGACGTCCTCGTCGAAGATCCCGACGGCCTCCGCGACGGTCGTGACGCCGAGGCCGCTGACGTCGACGGTCACCTCGAGGGCGTCGGTCGTCGAGCGGTTCACGAGGAAGACCGCGGCGCGGCCGTCGTCGAGCGTGGCCACCGAGTCGACCAGCGGTGCGTCGCCGTGGCGCGAGGTGGAGTAGGACCCGACCTCGATCCGCGGCCGCAGCACCGAGCCGGACGCGAGGCGCGCGGTGGTGGAGAACGGGAAGAACGTGGTCTGCCGCCAGGCCGCTCCGCCCGGCTCGGTCATGATCGGCGCGATGACGTTGACGAGCTGTGCGAGCGAGGCGGAGGTGACCCGGTCCGAGTTCTTCAGCAGCGTGATCATCAGGTTGCCGAGCACGACCGCGTCGGCGACGGAGTAGACGTCCTCGAGCAGGCGCGGCGCGTAGGCCCACTCGCGGGTGCTCTGGTCGCCCGCGGCGTCCGCCTTCTCCTTCTCGGTCCACTCCTGGAGGTACCAGACGTTCCACTCGTCGAAGGAGAGCTTGATGTCCTTGGTCTTGCGGAGCTTGTGCTTGACGTGGTCGACGGTGGCCGCGACGGTCGCGATGAAGTACTCCATCTCGACGGAGGACGCCAGGAACGACCCGAGGTCGCCGTCGTACTCCTGGTAGTAGGCGTGGCAGGAGACGTACTCGACGTCGTCGTAGGCGTGCTCGAGGACGACGCGCTCCCACTCGCCGAAGGTCGGCATCGAGGAGCCGGAGGAGCCGCAGATCACGAGCTCGAGGGACGGGTCGGCGATCTTGAGCGCCTTGGCGGTGCGGGAGGCGAGCTTGCCGTAGTCGTCGGCGTTCATGTGGCCGACCTGCCAGGGGCCGTCCATCTCGTTGCCCAGGCACCACATGCGGATGTCGTGCGGCTCCGGCGACCCGTTCGCGATCCGCTGGTCCGCGAGGAACGTCCCCGCCTTGCCGTTGGCGTACTCGAGGACGTCCAGCGCCTCGAGGACGCCGCGGGTGCCGAGGTTGACGGCGTACATGATCTCGCTGCCGGTCAGCTTCGCCCACTTCGCGAAATCGTCCAGGCCGACCTCGTTGGTCTCGAGGGAGTGCCAGGCGAGGTCGCGGCGGCGCGGGCGGTCCTCGCGCGG
The DNA here is from genome assembly GCF_003751395.1 of Rathayibacter sp. PhB152. Taxonomy (NCBI): domain Bacteria; kingdom Bacillati; phylum Actinomycetota; class Actinomycetes; order Micrococcales; family Microbacteriaceae; genus Rathayibacter; species Rathayibacter sp. PhB152. The sequence continues at coordinate 700,226 of NZ_RJUT01000001.1, forward strand.
TCCGACGCCGTCCTCCCAGCGATAGCCGGAGACGAAGTTGCCGCCGGGGTAGCGGACGGTGGTCGAGCCGAGCTCCTTGACCAGCTCGACGACGTCCAGGCGGAAGCCGTCCTCGTTCGCGGTCGGGTGCCCGGGCTCGTAGATCCCGTCGTACACGCAGCGGCCGAGGTGCTCGACGAAGGAGCCGAACAGCCGCGGGTTCACGGGAGCAACCACCGCGGCCGGGTCGAGGAAGACGCGCGCGGCGGCGGCGGGGGAGGAGGTGGCGGAGGAGTCGGTCATTCGGGGCCCTTCCGAGGCGTCGGCGGGCTCCGGCCGGGCCGGACGGGGTGATCGTCGGCGATCGCCGCCCGCTGTTTCTAACGTTGTACCGTCGATGGTGCTGGCGCGAGCCGCGGGTGTCAAGGCCGCTGCTCCCCGCCACCGCCCAGTCGTCCTGTGCTCCACTGGGCGGGTGCCCGCCTCCGACGCCTGCTCCGCCCTCGCCGACCGCGTCGACGCCCTCGCCGCCGCCTCGCCCCGCCCCCGCGCCCTGATCGCCGCGGTCGCGCGCGAGGTCGCCGGGATCCGTCCCTGGCCGCGCGGGCTGATCGACCTCGCCTCCGGCGGCAGCAACCGGATCCGCGGCCGCGGCTTCGCGCCGCCCTACGACGACGACACCCGCGGCCAGGCCCGGCACTTCGCCGGGGTGGCCGGCGCGACGCTGCGCCTCGGCGGCCCGATCGCGCACCTCCTGATGCGGACGGCCGGCGGCGATCACCGCGGCACCGCGGACGACCGGCTCACCGGGCGCGCGGTCGAGTGGAGCCGGCTGCTGCGGCGCGGCGAGCTGCCGGTCGCCGAGGCCGGCGACTGGATCCGCCGGGAGATCTGCGCCTGCTGATGCCACGCGGCGACCTCGCGCCGCGTGAGCGCCCCGTCCCTCCCTGTGTTCCCCGTCCCTCCTCCCCTCGCCGCGCACCCCGGGGCCGTCGGGGCCCCGTGCCAGGCTGGTGACGACGAGAGGGGACGCGATGGACGCGCGCGAGCACGAGGTCCGCCGGCGGATGGACGCCCACGAGCTGTACGTCGACGCCGGTGAGGGCCTCGAGGCGCTCGAGGAGGAGCGGATCCGCGGCAAGGAGCTCGCCCACGCCTACAACGCGACCGGCCCCCGCGAGGTCGACGAGCGCCGGCGCCTGCTGCACGAGCTGTTCGCGGCGGTCGGCGAGGGCGCCTGGGTCGAGCCGCCGCTGCACGTCGCCTACGGCCGCCGGGTCCGCCTGGGCGCGGACGTGTACGTGAACTTCGGGCTGACGCTGGTCGACGACGTCGAGGTCGTCATCGGCGACCGGGTGATGATCGCGCCGAACGTCACGATCAGCACCACCGGGCACCCCGTGCACCCGGAGCTGCGCCACGACGGCACGCAGTTCTCGGCGCCGGTCGTGATCGAGGACGACGTCTGGATCGGTGCGGGCGCGATCCTGCTGCCCGGCGTGGTGATCGGCGCGGGCTCCGTGGTGGCGGCGGGCGCGGTCGTCACGGCGAGCGTGCCGCCGATGGTGGTCGCGGGCGGCGTGCCGGCGCGGGTGCTGCGGCCGATCGGCGACGAGGACCGCTCCTGGGAGTGGCGGGCGCCGCGCACGCTCGGCTGATCCCGGGACGCGGGCCGACCGGCGAGGGCGTCGGACCCGGCCGGTAGGCTCCGCGGGTGACACGCACCCGACTGGTCCTGCTCGACGTCGACGGCACGCTCCTGGACGAGGGGGTCGTCGCGCCGTCGGTGCGCGAGGCGATCACCGGCGCCCGGAGCAACGGCCATCTCGTCCTCGTCGCGACCGGCCGCTCGCGCCCGGAGATCCCGCAGCAGGTCCTCGACCTCGGCTTCGACGGGGTCGTCTCGGCGGCCGGCGGCTTCGTCGAGCTCGACGGCGTCCTGCTCGAGTCGCGGACGATGGCGCCCGAGGACGTCGAGGCGATCGCCGGCTTCTTCGAGGCGCACCGGATCGCCTACTCGCTGCAGTCGTACGACGACGTCTTCACGAGCGGCGGGGTGGGCGGCGGCTACGGCACCGTCCCGACCGAGGGCATCGCCAAGGCGACCTTCTTCGGCGAGGACGGCACCGCCTTCGCCCTCGTCCGCGAGGGCCTCGGCGACCGCTTCCACGTGATCACCGGGACGATCCCGTCCCTCGGCGACGCCGGCGGCGAGGTCAGCGTCCGCGGCGTCGACAAGGGCAGTGCGCTGGTGCGACTGGCCGAGCGCCTCGGCCACCCGCTGGCGGACACGATGGCGATCGGCGACAGCTCGAACGACGTCGAGATGCTGGCCGCGGCGGGCCTGGGCATCGCGATGGGGAACGCCTCCGCCGCGGCCCTCGCCGCCGCCGACGAGGTCACCGCCTCCGTGCGCGAGGACGGCGTCCTGGCGGCGTTCCGGCGGCACGGCCTGCTCTGACCCCGTCCGCGCCGCCGCCGCGGATCAGGTGTACCAGCTCGGCTCCGGCACCTCGTTGAGCAGCGTGTAGACGCCGACCTCGCGGCGCTTGTAGGGCAGCGGGTCGTGCAGCGAGTGGGTCCGCAGGTTGCGCCAGTAGAGGTCGAGGCCGACCGAGCTCGAGGAAGCCCGGGCGCCGGTCAGCTCGAAGACGCGGGTGGCGGCGGCCAGGCCGTCCTCGACGATGCGCGCCTTCGCGGCCGCGATCCGCACGGCGATCTCGCCGCGGCGGCGCGGGGTCAGCTCCTCGCGCGGCGCGTGCAGCGCGGCCGAGAGGGCGGCGCCGGTCGCGTCGATCAGCGCCTCGTCGGCCCAGAGGCGCGACTGCAGGTCGCCGTAGCCCTCGAGGATGTACCACTCCTCGCTCGCGCGGGCCTTGTCGTCGCCGCCGTACGGCCACGCCCGCGTCGACTCGCGGGTGTACTGCGCCGCCCGCTCGAGTGCGCCCTGCGCGATGCCGAGGTAGAACTCGGCGAACACCTGCTGGATCGTCGGCACGTTGAGGGTGTTGTAGACCAGCGGCTGGAACACCCGGTCGACGAAGCCCGCCGCCGCGGCCCACGGCACCCGCACGCCGCGGATCTCGACCGAGCCCGACTCGGTGAGGCGCTGTCCGAGGCTGTTCCAGTCGCGGCCGAAGACGATGCCGTCCTGCGCGGTCGGCACGATCGCGAAGACGTGGGTGTCCGTCCCCTCGAGGACGCCCTCGAGCACGGTCAGGTCGCTGACGACTCCGCCGGTCGAGAACGACTTCCGGCCGGTGAAGACCAGCTCGTCGCCCTCCTCGCGGACCGTGAGATCGGAGTCGCGCGGGTTCACCGCGCCGCCGTAGAGGAGGTTCCCCTCGGTCGCCTGCTGCTCGACGGCTGCGATCTGCTCGGGCGTGCCGACCAGCCGGGCCGCCCAGGCCCAGAGGTAGTGGTAGCCGAGCAGCTGGCCGATCGAGCCGTCGGCGCGAGCGATCGTGCGGATCACGCGGAGGGCGACGCTCCACTCCTGGCCGCCGCCGCCGTGCTCGAGCGGGCCGAGCAGGGTGACCAGGCCCGCGCTCTTCAGCAGGGCGACCTCGGCGACGGGCGCGGCGCCGGCGCGGTCGCGCTCGAGCGCGTCGACGGCGAGGACCGCGGCGGTCTCCTCGGCGCGGGCGAGCCACTCACCAGCAGTGGCGGGGCGCGGGGAGCGGGCCCAGCGATCGGTCGGGGGCGGGCTGTCGAGCGGGAGTCGGCTGTCGAGCGTCGGGGTCGAGACGGTGCTGCTCACGGTGGTTCCTTCCGGTGCGGGCGATCGCGGCGGAGGCGGCGATCGCGGGGTGCTGCGGCGACTGTGGCACCCGCAGCGGGTGCCCTGCCGGAATGCGACGACAGGTGACCGCATGTGACTCCGCGCGACGCCACCCGGGCGACTCCTCGCGACGCGGGTACTCCGCAGTGACTTTGACAATCGTTATCAATAGTCGCTACCGTGTCAGCATCCCGACCGCCCCGCTCCAGACCCAGATCGGCTCACCCGTGAAGACCCGCTCCCTCGCCCTCGTCGCGCTGCTCGGCAGCACCGCGCTCGCCCTCTCGGCGTGCTCCGGCACGGCCTCCTCGACCGGCGCCTCCGCCGACAGCGGGAAGGTCGCCGTCGTCGCGTCGACCGACGTCTACGGCGACCTGGTCCGCAGCATCGGCGGCGACCTGGTCGACGTCACGAGCATCATCGACAGCCCGGACAAGGACCCGCACGAGTACGAGGCGACGGCCCGCGACCAGCTCGCCCTCTCGAACGCCGCGCTCGTGATCGAGAACGGCGGCGGCTACGACGCCTTCGTCGACACCATGATCGACGCCTCCGGCTCGACCGCCCCCGTGATCACCGCCACCGTCGTCGCCGGGCTCGAGGAGGAGCACGCCCACGAGGACGAGGCCGCCGAGTCCGAGGACGCCGATCACGACGAGGCCGGCCACGAGCACGCCGAGTACAACGAGCACGTCTGGTACGACCTGTCCGCCGTCCGCGAGATGGTCACGTCGATCGCCGACGAGCTGTCCACGGTCGACGCGGACAACGCCGCGACCTACGCCGCGAACGCCGAGACCCTCGGCGGCTCCCTCGACGCCCTGATCGACCGCGAGGCGGAGCTGAAGGGCACGCTCGGCGGCCGCTCGATCGCCATCACCGAGCCCGTCCCGCTCTACCTGACCGACGCGCTCGGGCTCGTCAACGCGACTCCGGAGGCGTTCAGCGAGGCGGTCGAGGAGGGCACCGACGTCCCCGCGACCACGCTGCAGGAGACGCTCGCCCTCTTCTCCGACGGCACCGTCGACGCGCTCGTCTTCAACGAGCAGACCGAGAGCTCGCAGACCCAGGCCGTGCTCGACGCGGCGGAGGCGGCCGGCGTCGCGACCGTCGGGGTCACCGAGACGCTGCCCGAGGGCGACGATTACGTCGGCTGGATGACCGCCAACCTCGACGCCCTCGAGGGAGCTCTCTCGTCGTGACGCCACCCTCCTCGACCCCATCCGGTCCGTCGTCAGCGCCCGCCTCCTCGGAGGCGGGCCTTTCGGCGTCCGTGCTGCAGCTGCGCGGCGCCGGTCTGCGCTTCGGCGACCGCGAGCTCTGGGGCGGCGTCGACCTCGATGTGCGGGCCGGCGAGTTCGTCGCGGTGCTCGGCGCCAACGGCTCCGGCAAGACCAGCCTCCTCCGCGCGGTCCTCGGCCAGCAGCCGCTCAGCAGCGGCGAGCTGCGCGTCCTCGGCGAGCCGGTGCACCGCGGCAACCGCCGCATCGGCTACATCCCGCAGCAGAAGCTCGCCGACGAGGGCACCCCGCTGCGCGCCCGCGACCTGATCGGCCTGGGCATCGACGGCCACCGCTTCGGCCTGCCGCTGCCCTCGCGCTCCCGCCGCGCGCAGGTCGACGCCCTGCTCGCCGCCGTCGGCGCCACCGACTACGCCGACGCGCCGATCGGCAGCCTCTCCGGCGGCGAGCAGCAGCGCGTCCGCGTCGGCCAGGCGCTCGCCGGCGACCCGGCCCTGCTGCTCTGCGACGAGCCGCTGATCGCCCTCGACCTCGCGCACCAGCGCGCGGTCAGCGAGCTGATCGACCGGCACCGGCGCGAGCGGAACCTCGGCGTCCTCTTCGTCACCCACGACGTGAATCCGGTGCTCGGGATGGTCGACCGGGTGCTCTACCTGGCCGGCGGCCGCTTCCGGATCGGCACCCCCGACGAGGTGCTGCGCTCCGAGGTGCTCAGCGAGCTCTACGACGCGCCGGTCGACGTGATCCGCGCGCGCGGCCGCGTCATCGTGGTCGGCGCCCCCGACCACTCGCATGTGCACGAGCACGAGGAGGAGCGCGCATGACCGACGACGTCTGGTCGCAGATCTTCGACTTCTCCGACTACGGCGCGCTGCTCGCGCTGCTGCTGAACTCCGTGATCGCGGGCGCCGTCCTCGGCGTCGTCGGCGGGCTGATCGGCGTCTTCGTGATGTCGCGGGACATGGCCTTCGCCGTGCACGGGATCAGCGAGCTGTCCTTCGCAGGCGCCTCGGCCGGGCTGCTGCTCGGCGTCGGCGTGGTGCAGGGCTCGATCGTCGGCTCGCTGGTCGCGGCGCTGCTGATCGGGCTGCTCGGCTCGCGCGCCCGCGACCGCAACTCGATCATCGCCGTGCTGATGCCGTTCGGCCTGGGCCTCGGGATCCTCTGCCTCGCGCTGTACCCGGGGCGGAGCGCGAACAAGTTCGGCCTGCTCACCGGGCAGATCGTCGCGGTCGACGACCCGCAGCTGGGCTGGCTGATCGCGATCTCGGTCGTCGTCGTGATCGGGCTCGCGCTGATCTGGCGTCCGCTGACCTTCGCGAGCGTCGACGCCGACGTGGCGGCCGCGCGCGGCATCCCGACCCGGGCGCTCTCGATCGTGTTCATGCTGCTGCTCGGCCTCGCCGTGGCGGTGTCGGTGCAGATCGTCGGCTCGCTGCTGGTGCTCGCGATCCTGGTCACCCCCGCGGCCGCGGCGCTGCGGATCTCCGCGTCGCCGGTGCTCGTGCCGCTGCTCAGCGTGCTCTTCGCCGTCGGCGCGCTGGTCGGCGGGATCCTGCTCGCGCTCGGCGGCTCCGTCCCGATCAGCCCCTACGTCACCACGATCTCTTTCACGATCTACGTCGTCTGCCGGATCATCGGCCGCAACGGCGTGCGGCGGCCCTCGCGCCGGCGCTCACCGGCCGCGGTCGGGGCGGGGGTATAGCGTGGCGCGGGTCGTGAAACGGGAAGGCGGACCGGTGGTCAAGCGGAACACGTGGCAGCGCGAGGCCGTGCGCGAGGCGCTCACCCGGCGCGAGGACTTCGTCAGCGCGCAGGGGCTGCACAGCGCTCTGCACGCCTCGGGCTCGCCGATCGGCCTGGCGACGGTCTACCGCGCCCTGTCCGACCTCGCGGTCGAGGGCGAGGCCGACTCGCTGCAGTCGCCGGACGGCGAGAGCCTCTACCGTGCCTGCACCCCGGGCACGCACCACCACCACCTGATCTGCCGCCGCTGCGGGCTGACCGTCGAGATCGCGGCGGACGCGGTGGAGACCTGGGCGCACAGCGTCGCGGCGCAGAACGGCTTCACCGACGCGCACCACGTCGTGGACGTCTTCGGGCTGTGCGCGGAGTGCACGCGGGCGGTCGCCGCGGCGGAGTGACGCCGCCGCGTCGCGGTTCACGGGCTCGCGCTCGCGGTCTCCGGTCGCCAGGGCTCAGGCCGGTGCGGCTCAGGCCGGGTGCGGCTCAGGCCGGCAGGAAGATCCCTGCGGCCCGGTCCTTGACGACCGCGCCGGCCGGCAGCACCCGCCCGCTCATCGCGAGGTAGACGCCCGGCGGCAGCAGCTGCACCGCCGCGACGGCCGCGCCGAGGTTGAAGGCGGCGTCGCTGTCCCGCATCCGCGCGGGCTGCATCGCGCCGGTCAGCACGACGACCCGGTCGCGGACGGCGCCGAGCGCCTCGGCCGTCAGCGTCATCGTGTCGGTGCCGTGGGTGAGGACGATGCGGTCCTCCTCGGCCGAGAGCACGCGCTCGCGGATCAGCGCGCGGTCGGCGTCGTCGAGGTCGAGGCTGTCCTTCCGCAGGACCTCCTCGACGCGGAACTCGAGCGTCGACAGCACGGGCTCGAGCAGGCGCGGGATCGTCGGCGCCCCGATCTCGAGCTCGCCCGCGAGCGAGTACTCCTTGTCGATGGTTCCGCCGGTGGTGAGGACGAGGATGCGGTCTGACACCCGAACAGACTAGGCCGGGCCTCCGACACGGCACATCCGTGCGGTTCGGACGCTGCCGGGCACTCCAGCCCGTTCGATCGGGAACGATGGGGGGATGGCCTCCTCCACTCCGTCCCTGATCCGCACCGGCGCCAAGGTCCTCCTCGGCTCCGCCCTCGTCTTCGCGGGCGTCAGCCACCTGACCCGCGCGCGCGAGGAGTTCCAGGCGCAGGTGCCGGAGTGGGTGCCGCTGGACAAGGACACGGTCGTGCTCGCGTCCGGCGTCGTGGAGATCGGCCTCGGCGCCTCGCTGGTGCTCGCGCGCCGCCAAGCACCGCTGGTCGGAGCAGCCGCCGCTGCGTTCTTCACCGCGATCTTCCCCGGCAACGTCTCGCAGTACGTCACGAAGACCAGCGCCTTCGGCCTCGACACCGACCGCAAGCGCGCGGTCCGGCTGGTCTTCCAGCCGCTGCTGGTGGCCTGGGCGCTCTGGTCCACGCGCCGGCCGCAGCGCTGATCGGCGCTGCTCCTGCAGAACATCGGCTGAGAGCACGTCTCATCGCCGATGGCCGATGACGAGGCCTCTCAGCTGATGTTCTGCTCGCCGTCCGGCTCCAGCAGCGGCGCGAGCAGCTCCTCGATCGCCCGCCGGGCCCCGTCCGCATCGCCCGCGGCGATCGACTCGACCAGCAGCGCGTGCTCGCGGGCGTGCCGGTCCTCCTCGCCGACGACGTCGTCCTGCAGCACCGTCTCGAAGAGGCCCGTCAGCCCGTCGTAGAGCTCGAGGAAGAGCGCGTTGTGGGTGGCGGCGACGACCGCGCGGTGCAGCGCGGTGTCGGTCGCGGTCCGCTCGGTGAGGTCGTGTCCCTCCCAGGAGCGGGTGCGGGCGGCGAGCAGCGCCCGCAGCGTGTCGACGTCCTCCGCGGTCCGCCGCTCGGCCGCGAGGGCCGCGGTCGCCCCGTCGATCGCGAAGCGCAGCTCCAGGCCGTCCCGCCGGCCCGCGCTCGGCAGCCGCCTCCGGAGCGACGTGGTGAGCTGCGAGCGCGCGATCACGAAGGTGCCGCGCCCCTGCTCCCGCCGCACCAGCCCCGACTGCACGAGCGTCTGCACCGCCTCGCGCACGGAGTTCCGCCCGGCACCGCTCCAGCGCACCAGCTCCGGCTCCGTCGGGATCCGCGCGCCGACGGCCCAGCGGCCGGAGCGGATCTCCTCGTGGAAGAGCGCCGTGACGTGGTCGATGACGCTCTCGCGGCGGAACGGCTCCGGTGCGCGGAGGTCGACCGACCGGGGCTCCGGCGCGCTAGGCTCGGCGAGATTCATCCCATCATCCTACCCAGGGCAGGCCGCTATGACGTCCACCGTCGTCACCCCGCAGAGGACCGCGCTCCTCGCACTCGCCGCGATCGTGATGACGGCGCTGAATCTCCGGACGGCCGTCACCGGCTTCAGCCCGCTGCTCGAGACGATCGGCGCCGACCTCGACTTCGGCCCCTCGCTCTACGGCGTGTTCGGCACCGTCGTCACCGCCTCCTTCGCCGTCTTCGGCGTGGTCGCAGCCGGGGCCGCGCGCCGCTTCGGCCTCGAGCGCACCCTCGCCGTCGCCACGCTGGTGACGACCGCGGGCCTGGTGCTCCGTGCGCTCAGCCCGAGCCCGCTCGCGCTGGTGCTCTCCTCCGTCGTCGCCTTCGCCGGAGTGGGCACCTCGAACGTCCTGATCGTGCCGATCGTGAAGCGCTACTTCGCCGACCGGCTGAAGACCATCAGCTCGCTCTACCTCGCGCTGCTCCAGACCGGCCAGTTCGTCGCCCCGCTGGTCGCCGTCCCGCTCGCCACGGCCCTCGACTGGCGCTTCGCCGTCGGCGTCTGGGCGGCGCTGACCGCCGTCGCCTGCCTGCTCTGGGCGGCGCTCGCCCGGCGCGGCGAGGCCGGCGCCGCCGCGGCCGCCGCGCCCACCCGGCTCGCCGGCGCCTGGCGCACCCGCCTGCTCTGGGCGATGGTGCTGATGCTCGGGACGACCGCACTGAACACCTACGCGATCATCACCTGGCTGCCGACGATCCTCGTCGACGCGGGCGCGGACCCGGCCCAGGGCGGGGCGCTGCTCGCCCTCTTCTCGATCTTCGGCCTCGGGGCGGCCTTCGTCGTCCCGCCGCTGACCCTCGGGATGCGGAACCCCTCGATCGTGGTCGTCGTCTGCGTCGCGCTGCTCGCCGTCGGCTACGTCGGCCTGCTGGTCGCGCCGCTGGCCGGCGCCGTGGCCTGGGTGGTCTGCCTCGGCCTGGGTGTCAGCACCTTCCCGATGACGCTCACCCTCGTCAACGCCAGGACCCGCAGCACGGCCGGCTCCTCGGTGCTCTCCGGGGCGACGCAGGGCCTCGGCTACGCGCTCGCCTGCGCCGGGCCGCTGCTGATCGGCCTGCTCTACGAGGCGCAGGGGAGCTGGACCGGCTCGTACGTCCTCCTGCTGGCGAGCCTCGTGGTGCTGCTGCTCAGCGGTCTCGCGGCGAGCCGGCCGCGCTTCCTCGAGGACGAGGCCGCGGCGCGCTGACCTCCGCCGGCTCCACCTCCGCGAGCTCCGCCTCCGCGAGCTCCAGCGCCGCGATCACCCGGGTCAGCCCGAAGCGCCAGGCGCTCTCGACGTCCCCGCCGAGGGTGAACGCCCCGTTGATCTCCATGCCGATGAAGCCGGTGCTCCAGGCGGTGAGGGTGCGCGCGGCCTCGAGCGCGTGCTCTTCGCCCGCGAGCCCGGCGGCGACGCGGAGGACGGAGGCGCTCGCCGCGTCGCGGAACTCCTGCCGGGCCGCCGGGGTCCCGGGTGCCGGCGCCATCACCAGGAGGAAGGCGGCGGGCCGCTCGCGGCTGAACGCGCGGAAGGCGCCGGCGAGCTCGGCGGCGTCCTCGATCGGCTCCACGCGCGCGGCGAGCTCGCCCAGCGTCGCCTCGGCGACCAGGCGCAGCAGGGTGTCGCGGCCCTCGACCCGTTTGTAGAGGGAGGGGGCGCGCACGCCGACGCGCTGCGCGACGGCCTGCATCGTCACGCCGGCGAGCCCCTCCTCCTCGAGGATTCCGGCGGCGGCGCGGACGATCGCGTCGAGGGAGGTGCGCTCGGGGGCGGGCATGCCTCCACTATAGCTATTGACAGTAGCCATGATGGCTAGCTACCGTAGCCATCATGGAACTCGCCCCCCACCTCCGCCGCATCGGCTCGGACATCGTCGCCGCCTACCTCGTCCACACGCCTGAAGGCGTGACCCTCATCGACGCCGGCCTGCCCCGGCTCTGGCCCGAGCTGCTCGCCGAGCTGAAGGCGATCGGCCGCTCCGTCGACGACATCAAGGGGGTCGTGCTCACCCATGGCGACTCCGACCACATCGGCTTCGCCGAGCGGCTCCGGCGCGAGCACGGCGTGCCCGTCTTCGTGCACGAGGCCGACGCTGAGCGCGCGAAGGGCGGGAAGAAGCCCGCGAACGGGAAGCGGTCGATGAAGCTCGGCGCACTCGTCGGCTTCCTCGGCTACTTCCTGCGCAAGGGCGGCGCGCGCGTGCCCCCGCTGACCGAGGTCGTGACGGTGCGGGACGGCGAGACGCTCGACCTCCCGGGTGCCCCGCGGATCATCGGGCTGCCCGGCCACTCCGCCGGCAGCATCGCGGTGCACGTGCCGATCGCGGACGCCGTGTTCGTCGGCGACGGCCTCACCACTCGCCACGTGCTGACCGGCGCGACCGGCCCGGCCCCCGCGCCCTTCACCGACGAGCCGGAGCAGGCGCTCGCCTCGCTGCAGCGCCTGCTGCCCACCGGCGCCACCTGGGTGCTGCCCGGCCACGGCGCGCCCTGGGGCGGGGGAGTGGCGGCCGCGGTCGCAGCGGCGACCCGCGCCTAGGCGGAGCGCGCGGGGGCGTCCTGCGCCTCCTGCGGCTCCCGCGCCTCGCGGTCGAAGCGGCTCCGGCTGAAGACCTGGTCCGCGGTGGTGAGCGCGAGGCCGATGACGCCGGCGAGCTCGCCGAGGTCGGAGGTGTGGATGGTGAGGGAGCGCGTCGCCAGCGGGTGCGTGCGCAGGTAGACGCGCTCGCGCAGGCCCGACATCAGCACCTCGCCGCAGTCGCCGAGCTGGCCGGACACGACGATGGTGCGCGGGTTGAGAATGTTGACGAGGTCGGCGACCGCCTCGCCGAGGACCCGTCCGGCCCGGTGCACCGCCTGGGTCGCCCGCATGTCGCCGCGGAGGACGCGCGCGGTCACGTCGGCGACGTGGGTGATCGACGGGTCGTGCACCGAGAGGTCGCGCACGAGCGCCCAGCCGCTCGCGTAGGCCTCCACGCAGCCGGAGTTGCCGCACCGGCAGGGCAGCGGGTCGTCGTCGACGGTGTCGGCGACCGCGCGGGTGTGGCCGATGTCCCCGGCCGCGCCGACGGCGCCGCGGATCGTCGCGCCGTTGAAGACGAGACCCGCCCCGATGCCGGTGCCGAGCTTGAGGCTGATCAGATTGTCGGAGCCGTGGTGCCGGGACTCGGCCAGCGCACGCGCGTTCGCGTCGTTCTCGATGACGACCTGGACCCCGCCGTAGGGCTGGGCGAAGAAGCCGGCGATGTCGAAGTCGTCCCAGCCGGTCATGATCGGCGGGTTGCGCACCCGCCCGGCGGCGAACTCCACCGGCCCGGGGACCCCGATGCCGATGCCGGCGACCGCGTCGCCGAGGCGGAGGCGCTCGAAGGCCTCGAGGACCTGCGCGAGGACCTTCTCGGGCCCCTCCCACACGTCGATGACCGCGCTCTCGTGCCGCAGCGGCGTCCCGCGCAGGTCGCACGCGGCGACGACGAAGCCGCTCGCGCCGATGTCGGCGGTGAGGAGGACGGTGCCGCGCAGATTCACCGCGAACATGCTCGAGGGCCGACCGCCCGTCGACTCCCCGCCCGAGGTCGGGACGATCAGGCCGAGCTCGACGAGGGTGGCGAGACGCTGGTTGACGGTCGACCGGGAGAGGCCGGTCTGCTCCATCACCGCGTTGCGCGAGATCTCGCCCTGCTCGCGGAACAGGGCGAGGACGTCCGCCACGTGCGATCCCGTCTCACCGGTCGGATATGCCGTCATCCCGCCCCCATCGTCAGGGTCAGCGTACATCGCCGTCGATGGAAAGCAGGAAGTCGGCTAACTTTCGTGTTGCGGTCAAGCGAAAGGGGCGCTAGTTTTCACACATCGGCACGCAGTGGTGCCCTGATCTTCAAGGATGACGATGTCTTCAAAGATGAACCGCGCGACGGCCGCCCGCCGACTCCTCCCCGTCCTCGCACCGGTCGGCGCCCTCGCTCTCCTGCTCACCGGCTGCGCCTCCTCCGGTACCGGGGACGCCGCCTCCGGCGGCGGCTCGGCCAAGGTCGCCGCAGTGATCAAGGGCCTCGACAACCCCTTCTTCCAGGCGATGGAGAACGGGATCGAGGCCACCGCGAAGGACGACGGCGTGGACGTCTCGGTCCAGGCCGCCGCCGACATCGGCGACACCACCGGTCAGGCGGACAAGCTGACCACCGTGGCCGGCCAGGACTTCGGCTGCATCATCGTCAACCCGATCAGCGGCACCAACCTCGTGCAGGCCCTCGCCTCGGCGACCGGCAAGACGATCGTCAACATCGACAGCCCGCTCGACCCGGACGCCGTGAAGGCGGCGAACCTCGACGTCACCACCTACATCGGCACCGACAACGAAGCCGCGGGCGGCAAGGCCGGCGACCTCCTCGTCGACCAGCTGCCGGCCGGCTCGAAGGTCGCCGTCATCGGCGGCATCTCCGGCGACGTCACCAGCGCCGCCCGCGTCGACGGCTTCACCGCCGCCATCGGCTCGGACCTCACCGTCGTGCAGGAGGCCGCCGCCGACTGGAAGCGCGAGATCGCGCTGACCAAGGCGACCGACATCCTCGCCGCGAACCCCGACGTCACGGCGTTCTTCGCCGCGAACGACGACATGGGCCTCGGCATCGTCAAGGCCGTCGAGAACGCGGGCCTCACCGGCACCGTGCAGGTCGTCAGCGTCGACGGGAACGAGGACGCCCTGCAGTCCGTGAAGGACGGTGGGCTGACCGCGACCGTGGCGCAGTACCCCTACGCGATCGGCCAGCTCGGCGTGCAGGCGTGCGAGGCAGTGCAGGGCGGCGAGAGCATCCCCGCCGAGATCGAGTCGCCCACCGCGCTCGTCACCTCCGACACCGCCGACAAGGCACTCGCGGCGTTCCCCGCCCCGTTCGAGGAGTTCGACAACCCGCTGGCCGACCTCGTCCCCAGCGACTAGCCCGACGCGCACCAGCCCGACGCCACCCAGCCCGACGCCACCCGGCCCGACGCGCCCTCCGCGACCCAGGAAGCGACCATGACCACAGTCCCCGCTCGTTCCCCCAGCCCGATCAGCGCCGCGCCGCTGCTCGCGAACCTCCGACAGCTCAGCTTCTGGGCCGAGAACGCCGCTCCCATCGGGCTCGTCGCCCTGGTGATCGTGTTCTCGATCGCGACGCCGACCTTCCTCAGCCTCGGCAACATCAAGGCGATGCTCGTCGCGGCGGCGATCCTGGTGATCCTGTCGATCGGCCAGTCGTTCGTCATCACGACCGGCGGCATCGACCTGTCGATCTCGGCGACGATGACGGTCGGCGCGGTCGGCTTCGGCCTCGCCTGGAGCGGGGGCTGGGGCTTCTGGCTCTCGGCGCTGGCGGCCCTGCTCTTCGCCGGCGTGATCGGCGTGATCAACGGCCTCCTCATCGCCCGCGGCAAGGTCACGGACTTCATCGCGACCCTCGGCACGCTGTCGGTGGCGACGGGACTCGCGCTCATCGCCTCCGACGGCAAGCCGATCACCGTCGGCAGCCCCGAGCTGCTGACGCTGACCACCGGCTCGATCGGGATCATCGGCTACCCGATCATCCTCGCCGCGGTCATCGGAGTCGTGGCCTGGGTGGTCATGTTCCGCACCCGCTTCGGCCTGCACGTGCAGGCGGTCGGCGGCAACGAGGAGAGCGCTGTCGCGAACGGCATCAAGGCCGGCCGGGTGCGCATCGCGGTGTACATCATCGCGGCGGTCCTCGCCGGCATCGGCTCGCTGCTCCTGGTCGCCCGCGTCGGCGCCGCGGAGCCCGCGATCAACACGCAGTACCTGCTCAACTCGATCGCGGCCGTCGTGCTCGGCGGCGTGAGCCTCACCGGAGGCAAGGCCAAGATCGTCGGCCCGATCATCGGTGCGTTCCTGCTCACCGCGCTGACGAACGGCCTGACCCTGCTCGGCGTCTCGCAGTTCTACCAGCCCCTCGCCGTCGGCCTGGTCGTCGTGCTCGCCGCCCTCATCACCCGCTACCAGAAGAAGTGAGCCCCGCCATGACCAGCGACCTCCTGCTCGAGGCGACCGACATCAAGAAGTCCTTCGGCGGCGTCCACGCGCTCAAGGGCGCGTCGATCTCGATGCGCCGCGGCGAGATCACCGCCCTGATCGGCGACAACGGCGCCGGCAAGTCGACGCTCGTCCGCTGCCTCTCCGGCGTGCACCCCGCCGACTCCGGAACCATCGTGCTCGACGGCGACGTCGTCCACTTCACCTCGCCGCTCGGTGCTCGCGACGGCGGGATCGAGACGGTGCACCAGACCCTCGCGCTCGTGGAGGACCTGGCCGTCTGGCAGAACTTCTTCCTCGGCCGCGAGCTCACCAAGGGCGTGCCCGGCCTGCGGTTCCTCGACCGGGCGCAGATGAAGCGGACCGCGCAGGAGCTGCTCGGCGATCTGGCCGTCAACGTCCCGCCGGTGACCAGCAAGGTCCGCCGCCTCTCCGGCGGCCAGCGCCAGGCCGTCGCCATCGCCCGCGCCGCAGGGTGGGGCAGCAAGATCGTGATCATGGACGAGCCGACCGCGGCGCTCGGCGTGCAGGAGACGGCCCGGGTCGAGAAGATCATCCTCAAGCTCCGCGACGCCGGCGTCGCCGTGCTGCTCATCAGCCACAACTTCGACCAGGTCATGCGGCTCAGCGACCAGGTCTGGGTGATGCGCGCCGGTCTTGCGGTCGCCGGGCGCCGCACCGCCGAGACCAGCGGCGACGAGCTCGTCTCGCTGATCACCGGCGCGAAGGCCGCCTGATGCGGCCCTCGCTCGTGCACCGCGGGAGCCCCGAGCGCTCCTCCCCGCTGGGCGTGCACGCCGGCCTGCTGACCGGCGACTGGACCAGGGAGTCGGGCCGGCGCGCGATCGCCGCGGCCGCCGCGATCGGCTTCGACCTGATCGAGATCCCCGCGCCCGGCGACCCCGCCGCCGCTGCATGGAGCGGAGCCCTGCTCGACGAGCACGGGATCGACGCCGTCGTCTCGCTCGCGCTCGACGCCGACTCCGACATCACCGCCGCCGACGCGGCGGTCTCGGCCCGCGGCGAGGAGCGCCTCCTCGACGCCGTGCGCTTCGCGGAGGCGATCGGCGCCCGGTACGTCGGCGGCGTCACGTACTCGGCGATGCGCAAGTACGAGCACGCGGCCGACGCCGCCGCACGGGAGCGCTCGCTCGCGGTGCTGCGGAGGGTCGCCGCGGCGGCCGCGCCGTCGGGCATCGCGCTCGGAGCGGAGTACGTGAACCGCTACGAGAGCAATCTGCTGAACACGGCGGCGCAGACGGTCGCCTTCCTCGACGAGCTCGGCGCTCCGAACGTGCTGCTGCACCTCGACACCTTCCATGCGCACCTCGAGGAGGTCGACCTGGAGAGCGCGGTCCGCGACGCGGGCGGCGCCCTCGGCTACCTGCACGCCTCCGAGAACCACCGCGGCGAGCTGGGCACCGGCAGCACCGACTGGACCGGACTCGTCGCGGCGCTCACGGCCTCCGGCTACCGCGGCCCGCTCACGCTCGAGAGCTTCTCGCCGCGGATCCAGCCGACCGCGTCCGCCGAGGCGATGGGCCTCTGGCGCGAGCTCTGGCACGACCCGGTCGCCCTCGCGACCTCGGGCCACGCGTTCCTCGCGGGCCTGCTCGACACCTCGAGGTCCGCCGCGGCCTGACGCCGCGACCGGACCCCCCGACCTCTCGATCCCGACCTCTCGATCCCGACCTCTCGATCTCGACCTCTCGACCTCTCGATCCTTCGACCGAACCAGGAGTACCACCATGCCCACGAACCCCCTCGGAGTGCACGCCCTCGTCTTCGCCGGCGGCACCACGCCCGCCGAAGTCACGAGCACGATCGAGCAGACGAAGGCCGCCGGTTTCGACCTGCTGGAGCTCTCGCTGCACGACGTCGAGAACCTCGACACCGCCTCCGCCCGCGCCGCCCTCGAGGCGAACGACCTCGGCATCGTCTGCTCGCGCGGCCTCGCGTTCTCGGCCGACGTCTCCAGCGACGACCCGGAGGTGGTGGCCCGCGGCGCGAAGCTGCTCGCCGACTCGCTCGAGACCACTCATGCGCTCGGTGGCACGCACTTCACCGGCGCGCTCTACAGCGCGCTCGGCAAGTACAGCGCGCCGCTGTCGACCGCGGGCCGCGCCAACGTGGTCTCGGTGCTGACGGACCTCGCCGCGGAGGCCGCCGGCAAGGGCATGACCCTCGGTCTCGAGATCTGCAACCGCTACGAGACCAACGTCATCAACACCGCCGCCGAGGCCCTGCGACTCGCCGACGACATCGGCGCCGACAACGTCCTGATCCACCTCGACACGTACCACATGAACATCGAGGAGGACGACTTCTTCCGCCCGGTGCTGCTCGTCGGCGACCGCCTCGGCTACGTGCACATCGGTGAGAACCACCGCGGCTACCTCGGCAGCGGGCACCTCGACTTCACCAGCTTCTTCCACGCCCTCGCGGCCATCGACTACCGCGGGCCGATCACCTTCGAGTCCTTCTCCTCGGCCGTCGTCTCGCCGACGCTCTCGAACGACCTCGCCGTCTGGCGGAACCTCTGGAACGACGGCCCCGCCCTCGCCCGGCACGCGCACGCGTTCCTCGTCAACGCGCTCGAGGGCACCCGTGGCGACGCCTGACCTCGACGAGCTGGCCCGCCGGGCGCTCGCGCTCCGCAGGTCCGGACGGCGAGCGGTCCTCGCCCTCGCGGGCAGCCCGGGCGCGGGCAAGACCACTCTCGCCCGGGCCGTGGTCGCCCGCGCGAACGAGCTGGCGGGGGAGGGGACCGCGGCCTTCGTGCCGATGGACGGCTTCCACCTGGCGAACGCGATGCTCGACGAGCTCGGCCGGCACGGGCGCAAGGGTGCCATCGACACCTTCGACGGCTGGGGCTTCCTCGCCCTGGTGCGGCGGCTGGGCGCCGAGACCGACCACGTGGTCTACGCGCCGACGTTCGAGCGCACGGTCGACGAGGGCGTGGCGGGCTCGCTCGCCGTCCGGCCCGAGGCGACGCTGGTGGTGGTCGAGGGCAACTACCTGCTGGTGGACGACGGGCCCTGGGCGCTGCTGCGCGCGGAGTTCGACGAGGCCTGGTTCTGCGCGACCCCCGAGTCGGAGCGCTTCGAGCGGCTGGTCGACCGGCACGTGTCCTTCGGTCGCGCTCCGGAGGCGGCGTCGGCCTGGGCGGCGGACGTCGACGGCGCGAACGCCGTCCTGATCGAGGCGACCCGCGATCGGGCGGATCTCGTCGTCTCCGGCACGGCGGCGGGGGTGCTGCCGGCGGTCGCGAGCGCCTAGGACGCGGGGACCAGGTTCCAGCGCGCCGTCAGCAGCTCGACGCCCTTGTCGAAGGTCGTCGACCACGCCGTCGCGTCGTGCGCGCTGTCCGGCACCTCGAGGTAGGTGGTGTCCATCCCGGCGGCCTGCGCGGCGGCGTGCAGGGTCTGGACTCCGGCGAGGAACGAGGTGTCGTTCGCACCGACGCCGAAGACCGCGAACGAGTCCTTGTAGGGCGCGTTCTTCGCGAGGATCGCCGCGGGCTTGGCCGCCTCGTACGCCGCCGCGTCGCCGCCGAAGCCCTGCTGGATGGTGGTCGCGTCGTCGCCGAGCGTCGGGGCGAGCTCGCCGGACGCGTCGACGATGTTGCCGAAGATCTGCGGGTAGCCGGCGCCGAGCTGGATCGCGCAGGTGCCGCCCTGCGAGAGGCCGCCGATCGCCCAGTCGTGCGCGTCGCCGAGGACCGGCAGGTTGGCGCGGATCCAGTTCGGCACGTCGACGGTGAGGTAGGTCGCGGAGTTCCCGAGTGGCGAGTCGATGCACATGGGGTTCGCCGTCGGGTCGCCGAGCTGGTCGGGCGAGACCACGATCGGGGCGAGGCCGGCGTGCGCGGCCGCGTAGGTGTCCAGGGTCTGCTGCAGGTGCTCGACGGCGAGCGGGTCGGACGGCGATCCGGGCTGGCCGGAGAGCATCATCATCACCGGCAGCAGCGGCGGGTCCTCGGTCAGGGCGGCCGGCGGGAGGTACACGACGGCGTCCCGGGCGGGGAAGCCGGACTTCGTGGCGGGGATCGCCACGTTGGTGACGCTGCCCGCGGTCGGCATCCCGGCGGGGGCGGTCCAGCTGTCGAGCGAGGCGTGCTCGCCGGCGGGCGTCGGGATCGGATCGGCCACGGTCGGGTAGGCGCTGATGCCCAGGAGGCTGCGGACGGTCGGGTACTGGCCGAAGTCGATGTTGACGGTCATCGCCGCGGTCGCGACGACGAGGACGCCGACGAGCGCCGAGGCCAGCACCCGGCGGCCGCGCCGGCGGACGAGGGCGTGCACCAGGACGATCAGCGCCACGGCGAGTCCGCCCAGACCGAGCCCGATCCACACTCGCGTGACGGGGGTGAAATCGACGCCGAAGAGTCCGCCGGTGCCGCCGAGCAGTCCGCCGAGCGCCCAGCCGCCGAGCAGGCCCAGGAGCAGGACGGCCGCGGCCAGCGCCAGGCGGCGGCGGCGACCGCGGCGGGCGGAGCGCGCGAAGGCGAGGACGAGCAGGAGCAGGGCGAGACCCGACACCGCGTAGACCGCGACCACCACCGGACCGGAGACGAGGCTGAGCCCGAGGAGTGCGTTCATGGGTCGGTCCGGTCGTCGAGGGGCGGGGTCGCGCGGGGCGCGGCGGCGGTCAGTCTGGCGCCGACGTCTGGGTGCGGTCTGGATGATCGCTGGGCGGATCGGGAGGTGGCCGAGGCTCCTCCCCAGGCGGTGGTCCTGCGATGCTCCCACCGATCGTGCGCAACCCCGCGCGGCGCGCCTCCGGTGCCGCCTACCGTGGAGGAGCAGCAAGCCGCCTCCGGCGCCCTCACGAAGGAGCTCGACCATGACGCAGAACCCCCGCACCCCCGCCCCCGGAGCCCGCGCATGAGCCGCGGCGTCGCCGTCGTCACCGGTGGCACCGCCGGTCTCGGCCGCGCCACCGTCCGCGAGCTGGCCTCCCGCGGCTGGGACGTCGCCGTGCTCGCCCGCGGCGAGGACGGTCTCGCGGCCACGCTGGCCGAGATCGAGCAGGCCGGCCGCCGCGGTCTGACGATCCCGACCGACGTCGCCGACCGCGAGGCCGTCGAGTCGGCCGCCGACCGGATCGAGGCCGAGCTCGGGCCGATCGAGCTCTGGGTCAACGATGCGATGGTCGGCGTCTTCGGCGAGTTCCTCTCGACCGAGCCGGCCGACTTCGAGCGCGCCGTCGCGGTCAACTTCTTCGGCTTCGTCAACGGCACCCGCGCGGCGCTCTCGCGGATGACCCCGCGCGGCCGCGGCCACGTCATCCAGGTCGGCTCGGCGCTCGCGCACCGGGGCATCCCGCTCCAGGCCGCCTACTGCGCCTCGAAGTTCGGCGCCCGCGGCTTCACCGAGGCGGTCACCGCCGAGCTGCTGCACTCGAAAAGCAGGATTCGGCTCTCCGAGGTCGACATGCCCGCGCTCAACACCATCCAGTTCAACTGGGTGAAGTCGCAGCTGCCGCACCACCCGCAGCCGGTGCCGCCGATCTACGAGCCCGAGGTCGGCGCGATCGCGATCGCCGACGTCGCCGACAAGCCGCGCCGGCGCACCTGGGTCGGCGAGCCGACGGCCGGCACCATCCTGGGCGACCGCTTCGCCGGCGCCTTCATGGACTGGTACCTGGCCCGCAGCGCCTTCGACGGCCAGCAGGCGCCGGACAAGAAGGAGCCGATGCTCCCGAACAACGTCTACGAGCCGGTCCCCGGCGACCACGGCGCCCGCGGCCTCTTCAGCGACCGCGCGCACACGATGACGCCGCAGATCTGGATGATCCGCCACCGCGCGGCGAGCTACGCCGGAGCGGCCGTGCTCGGCGCGGCCGGCCTGGTCGGCGCGGTCGCGGCCCTGCGGAGGAAGTGACGTGGTCGACGTCGTCGTCGTCGGCTCCGGCCCCAACGGGCTCTCCGCCGCGGTCACCCTGGCCCGCGCCGGGCTCTCGGTCGCAGTCTACGAGCGCAACGAGACCCTCGGCGGCGGCGCCCGGACCGCCGAGCTGACGCTGCCCGGCTTCCACCACGACATCGGCTCGGCCGTGCACCCGATGGCGCTCGCCTCCGGGTTCTTCCGCCGGTTCCGGCTCGACCGGCGGATCGACCTGCGGCTGCCCGAGATCTCCTACGCGCACCCGCTCGACGGCGGCCGCTCGGGCATCGCCTACCGCGACCTCGAGCGGACCGCCGCGGCACTGGGGCGCGACGGTGCGGCCTGGCGCTCGCTGATGGGTCCGCTCGCCGAGCGCGCGGACCGCGTCGCGGGCTTCACCAACGACGCCCTGCTGAAGATCCCGACCGACCCCTCGGTGTTGCTCCGCTTCGGCCTGCGCGTGCTCGAGCAGGGCTCGCCGCTCTGGAACGCGCGGTTCCGCGAGGAGGTCGCGCCCGCCATGTTCGCGGGCGTCGCGGCGCACGCGATCCGGCCGATGCCGAGCCTGTCCACGGCCGCCGCGGCGCTCGCGCTCGGCTCCTACGCGCACGCGCGCGGCTGGCCGGTGCCGGTCGGCGGCAGCCAGGCGATCGTCGACGCGATGGCGGCCGACCTCCGCGCTCACGGCGGCACCATCGAGACCGGAGTGGAGATCACCTCGCTCTCGCAGCTGCCGAGCGCGCGCGCCGTGCTGCTCGATCTCACGCCGAGGGCCCTCCTCGCGCTCGCCGGCGACCGCCTGCCCGGCCCCTACGCCTCCGCGCTGCGGATGTTCCGCTACGGCAACGGCGTCGCCAAGGTCGACTTCGCGCTCGACGGGCCCGTCCCCTGGACCGACCCGGAGCTCGCCGGAGCCGGCACCCTGCACGTCGGCGGCACCCGCGCCGAGATCGCCGCGGCCGAGCGCGACGTCGTCCAGGGCCGGCACAGCGAGAACCCGTACGTGCTGGTCTCGCAGCCCTCCGTGCTGGACCCGACCCGCGCGCCGGAGGGCAAGCAGGTCCTCTGGGCGTACACGCACGTGCCGCGCGACTCGCCGGCGCACCAGCGCGAGGCGATCACCGCGCAGATCGAGCGCTTCGCCCCGGGATTCCGCGACCGCGTCCTCGCCGTGTCCTCGATGACGGCCCGCGACATGCAGGCCTGGAACCCGAACTACATCGGCGGCGACATCGCGGCCGGAGCGGCGAGCGTCACGCAGCTGCTCTCGCGGCCGATCCCCTCCTCCGACCCGTGGCGCACGCCCGCGAAGGGGCTCTATCTCTGCTCGTCCTCGACGCCGCCCGGCCCGGGCGTGCACGGGATGGCAGGCTGGCACGCCGCCCGCAGCGCGCTCCGGCACGAGTTCGGGATCCGGCGGGCGCCCGATCTGTCGCCCTCGCCCGATCAGAACCGCTCGCCCGATCTGGCACCCTGAGGGTCGGGCGGCACGACCCGCCCGACCCCGCCCTCATGACAAGGAGCCCGCGATGTCCCGCAACACCCGCGTCTTCCACTGCCCGCCCGAGTCCGTCTTCGCCGTCTTCGCGTCCGGCTGGCTCTTCCCCTCCTGGGTCGTCGGCTCGTCCCGGATGCGTCGGGTCGGCCGAGACTGGCCGCACGTCGGCTCGAAGCTGCACCACTCCTTCGGCGTCTGGCCGCTGGTGATCGACGACGAGACGACGGTCCTCGAGTGGGACCCGTCGAGCCGCTTCATCATCCAGGCGGCCGGCTGGCCGATGGGCGAGGCGCGCGTCCGCCTCGAGGTCGAGCCGCACCGCGACGGCTGCAGGGTCCGCATCCACGAGACGGCGGTGAAGGGCCCGGGCACGCTGATCCCGAAGCCGCTGCTGCACTCGTTCCTCTGGGTGCGCAACATCGAGACGCTCCGCCGGCTCGCGCACATGGCCGAGGCGGGCGCCAACGGCCGCACCCTGCAGCCGGCCGCGCTGGCCTCGCCGAAGGACCGCGCGGGGCTGGACTCGCCGAAGCACGTCCTGCCGCGGCTGCTCGGAACCGTCGCCTCGATCGCCGTCGGCTCGCTGGCGCTCCGGGCCGTCCTCGCCGTCGCGCGCCGCGCCCGGAGCTAGCGAGAGGCGCCGGCATCGTGATTCTCCGACCTTCGCGGAGTGTCGCTCCACCGCTGGACCTCCGAGCCGCTCAGCCGTGCTCACCGTGTCGAAGGCTCACTGCGCACGGTGGTATTCCGGTGGTTTTCAGGGGGCCTCGTGAGTAGGCTTCCCTGCATGGAGATCCTCACCCCCGCTGCTCAGCACGGTCGCACCCTGCGCATGGACATCCATGACATCGCACGCGAGCTCACTGCGGCCCTGGGCCCGACGCTCGTGGCAGGCCTGGCGGGAACGAAGGATCGCAAGCTGCCCCTCCGCTGGGCCAAGGCCGACGGACCGGAGCCGCGCTCGGAGGCCGCCAACCGGCTGATCTTCGCGCATCGTCAGTGGACGCTTCTCTCCGCTGCCGACGGCGACCACGTCGCACGGCAGTGGTTCATCGGAGGGAACCCGCACCTCGGTGAGAGCACGCCGATCACCGCGATCCGCGAGGGGCGCCACAGCGATGTCGCCGCGGCCGTCGAGTCCTTCATCGCCGGAACCGCCGACGCGTGACAGTCGCTCGTACCTGCTCGGTCACCGGACTCCGACTCGTCTCGGACCCGGGAGCCCAGGGGTACCACGTCGGCAAGAGGGTCCACCCGCCGCTGTCGGGGGCTCCTCGTGACGCCGCGGCACGATCCCGTCACGAGTGGGGACGCTACGACGTACTCGGCCAGACGTTCTACCTCGCCGAGACTCGGACGGCGGCGTACGCCGAGGTGCTCTCCGGTTTCAAACGGGCCAACGGGATCGACGACGCACTCGCTCGAGACGCCGACTACGCCGGGGTCACGCTCGAGGAGTACGTCGAGGAGATCGCGCGCGAGTGGTCCGAGCGAGACTTCATGGGCCTCGGAGCGGTCCCCGCGGGTTGGCGCTACGACCGGGCGATGATCCTCGCCGCGCTCCCGGACTCGGGATGGCTCGTCGACGTCGAGCACCCCGACTCGCTCGCGTCGATCGAGCGCGCGATCGGCACACTCCTCGCCGAACTGCAGGTCCCGCACCTCACCACCGGCACACTGCGCTGCGAGGATCGCGCCGTCACGACCCGGATCGCCGAGCATCTGCACGGACTGACACTCGACACCGGCGGGACACCGCTCGGCGTCCACTTCGGCAGCAAGCACGGCGCCGCGTGGTGCAGAGCGCTCTGGCTCGACCATCCCGACGCGCACCGTGTGCTCGTTCGTGCCGTCGAGCCCGTCCTCGTCACCGATGACGACCTCAGGACGGTTGCGGATCGCTTCCGCATCCGGATCTTCTGACGAAACGCCGCCCCGCCCCGCTCAGACGATGCGCTCGACGAGCCGGACGTGGTGCACGGCCACGCGCGTCGGCTCGCCGGCGAAGGCGGCCTCGCGCTCGGGCGAGGCGAGGTAGGCCTTCTCGATCTCGGCGAACGCCTCCGCGTCGCCGGGGGTGCTGACGGCCCAGACGAACTCGTTCACCTCGCGGTCGGCGAAGGCGAACTCGATCGTGAAGCCGTGCGCGGCGCGGGCGGGGACGATCTTCGCGCGGTACCAGGCCAGGAAGTCGTCCATCACCCCGTCGACGAGCTCGTAGCGGCGGAGCTGGACGGTGCGGTTCTCGGAGTCGCTCATGCCCTCGACGGTACCGGGCCCGGATGCGGTGGAGGCGGAGTCGCTGCCGGGCCGCGCGCTACGCTCGCCCTTGTCGTCCCGGCGCCCGCCCCGCCGCACCCGTCCCCGCAGGAGGCCCGCCCTGGATCCCCGCCGTCAGCGCGCGATCGCCTTCCTCGTCGCGGGCTGCTTCTTCATGGAGAACCTCGACGCGACGATCGTCACCACCGCGGCGCCCGCGATCGGCGCCGACCTGGGCGTCGACTCCGCCGCCGTCGCGATCACCGTCACCGCGTTCCTGCTGACCGTCGCGGTGCTGATCCCCGCTTCCGGTTGGTTGAGCGAGCGCTTCGGCGTGCGCCGGGTCTTCACGACCGCGATCGCGGTGTTCACGCTCGCCTCGCTGCTCTGCGCGCTCAGCCCGACCCTGCCGCTGCTCGTGGCGGCCCGCGTGCTGCAGGGCGTCGGCGGCGCGCTGATGGTGCCGGTCGGCCGGCTCGCGGTGCTGCGCGTCACGCCGCGGGAGGGGATCATCCGCGCCATCGCGATCCTGGTCTGGCCGGGGCTGGTCGCGCCGATCCTCGCGCCCTTCGTCGGCGGGCTGCTGACGACCTACGCCTCCTGGCACTGGATCTTCCTGATCAACCTGCCGCTGGGCGTCGTCGCCTTCGTGATCGCGCGGCGGATCATCCCGGCCGGCGTCGAGGCCTCACCGCCTCCACTGGACGTCGTCGGCCTGCTCCTGGTCGCGGTCGGACTCGGCGCGCTGGTCGGCGCGACCGGCTTCGTGACCGGCAGCGGCTCGGACACCGTCGCGCTCGGCCTGGCCGTGACCGGCGCGCTCGTCACCGCCGTCGCGGTGCGGCACCTGCGCCGCACGCCGCACCCGCTGGTGCCGCTGGACGCGTTCCGCTTCTCCACGTTCCGGGTGGCGAACGCGAGCGGCTCGCTCTACCGGGCGACGATCAACGCGGTGCCGTTCCTGCTGCCGCTGCTCTTCCAGGACGCCTTCGGCTGGAACGCGGTGCAGGCCGGCTCGATCGTGCTCGCGCTCTTCGTCGGCAATCTGGCGATCAAGCCGGCGACGACCTGGCTCCTGCACACGGTCGGCTTCCGCGGGGTGCTCGTCGCGGCGAACGTCGTCGGCATCGCCTGCATGGTCGCGATGGCGTTCCTCGATCCGGACGTGCCGATCCCGGCGATCGTGGCGCTGCTGGTGCTCAGCGGGGTCGCGCGCTCGGCCGGCTTCACCGCCTACAACACGGTCACCTTCGCCGAGGTGGCGCCCGAGGGGATGTCCGGCGCGAACACCCTCAGCGCGACGACCCAGCAGATCGCCGCGGGCTTCGGCGTCGCCGCGGGCGGCATCGCGCTGGCCGCGGGCTCCGCGTTCGGCCCCGGCCTCGTCCCCTACCGCTTCGCCTTCCTGACGCTGGCCGTGCTGACCCTCGTCCCCCTGATCGCCGCCGCCCGCCTCCCCCACGACTCCGGCAGCACCCTCACGCGCTGACCCCTCCCGCGAGATGCCACTTGTGCGCTCGTTCTGCGGCGTGTCGCGCTCATAAGTGGCATCTCGCGGAGGGGGATCAGAGGTGCAGGGGGTCAGAGGGTGAGGGCCAGGCCGTCGAGGATGTCGTGGGCGGTCGTCGTCACCGTCGTCACGGCGGGGGAGGCCTCCTGGACGGCGCGGAGGACCTCGGCCCAGATCGCGGCGCCGGCGCCGAGGACGTCCTCGCGGCCGGCGCGGACGTAGGGGAGGGCGGCGGTCTCGGCGGGGGAGAGCGCGGCGAGCTCGTCGCAGGCGGCGAGGACGTCGCGGATCGGCAGGGTCGCCTCGAGCGCATCGCGGTCGTAGGCCTCGAGGCGGAGGACGTGCGCGGTGACGGTCAGGACCGTCGCCGCGACGCCGACGACACTGCGCGCGGCCGAGAGGTCGACGGGGGAGGCGGCCAGTGCGCGGCGGACGTCGGCGCGGATCGCGGCCCGCTGCTCCGCGGTCGGCGCACCGCCCCCGGAACGGTGGCGCTCTGTGAGCCGGACGCTGCCCACGTCCATCGAGTGCGCCTGCTCCGGTTCCGCTCCACCGAGCACCAGCTCCGTCGAGCCGCCGCCGAGGTCCACGACCAGGACGGGCTGGGGCGCGTCGACGGCCGAGAGTGCGCCGCGGAAGGAGAGGGCCGCCTCCTCCTCGCCGCTGATCGTCTCGGGGCGGACGCCGATGATCCGCTCGACCGCGCCGAGGAAGTCCTCGCGGTCGGCCGCGTCGCGGGTGGCGGAGGTGGCGACGAACCGGACGCGCTCGGCGCCGGCCTCGCGGACCAGCTCCGCGTACTCGCGGGTCACGGCGAGGGTCCGCGCGAGCGCCTCGGGGTCGAAGCGGCCGGTGCGGTCCACGCCGTGGCCGAGCCGGACGAGCTCGGTGCGGCGGAGGACGTCGACGAGGCGGCCGTCCTCGACGTCCGCGATCAGGAGCCGGAGGGAGTTGGTGCCGCAGTCGAACGCGGCCACGCGGGTGGCGGTCATGCCGACAGTCTGCCCGGCGGCCCCGCCGCTAGATTGGCAGGGACGAGCCGAAGGAGCCCCCGTGCACGAACACCACGTCCGCGTCCACCGCAGCGACGAGGACCTCCCGCGCCACGGGCAGCTCGCGCACGCCCTGGCCGAGGTCGCCGCCGATCCCGTCGAGGTCGAGGCCGAGGTCGCCGAGATGGTCGTCAACCGCGTCATCGACAATGCGGCCGTCGCCGCCGCGTCGCTGGTGCGCCGCCCCGTCGTCGCCGCGCGCTCGCAGGCGCTGGCCCACCCCGCCTCCATCGGCGGCGAGGGCGCCACGGTGTTCGGCGTCGACCCGGGCCGCCGCGTCTCGCCCGAGTGGGCCGCCTGGGCGAACGGCGTCGCGGTCCGCGAGCTCGACTACCACGACACCTTCCTCGCGGCCGAGTACTCGCACCCCGGCGACAACATCCCGCCGCTGGTCGCCGTCGCCCAGCACGCGGGCATCGACGGCGCCCGGCTGGTCCGCGGCATCGTCACCGGCTACGAGATCCAGGTCGACCTCGTCCGCGCGATCAGCCTGCACCGGCACAAGATCGACCACGTCGCGCACCTCGGCCCCTCGGCCGCGGCCGGACTCGGCACGATGCTCGGCCTCGACGTCGCCGTGATCGAGCAGGCGATCGCCCAGGCGCTGCACACCACCACCGCGACCCGGCAGTCGCGCAAGGGCGAGATCTCGAGCTGGAAGGCGTACGCCCCCGCCTTCGCCGGCAAGGCGGCGATCGAGGCCGTCGACCGGGCGATGCGCGGCGAGACCAGCCCGTCGCCGATCTACGAGGGCGAGGACGGCGTGATCGCCTGGCTGCTCGACGGCCCCGACGCCTCCTACGACGTACCGCTGCCCGACGCGGGCGAGGCCAAGCGGGCGATCCTCGACACCTACACGAAGGAGCACTCGGCCGAGTACCAGGCGCAGGCGCTGATCGACCTGGCCCGCCGCCTGCACCACGCGCACCCCGAGGCCGCCGATCCCGAGCGCGTCGAGCGGATCGTCCTGCACACCTCGCACCACACCCACTACGTGATCGGCTCCGGCGCGAACGACCCGCAGAAGTACGACCCGACGGCGTCCCGCGAGACGCTCGACCACTCCGTGCCGTACATCTTCGCGGTCGCGCTGCAGGACGGCGCCTGGCACCACGAGCGCAGCTACGCCCCCGAGCGCGCCGCCCGCCCCGACACCGTCGCGCTCTGGCAGCGCACGACGACGGAGGAGGACGCGGAGTGGACCCGCCGCTACCACTCGACCGACCCGGCGGAGAAGGCGTTCGGCGCGCGCGTCGAGATCCTGCTCACCGACGGCACGACGATCGTGGACGAGATCGCGGTGGCGGACGCGCATCCGCTCGGCGCGCACCCGTTCACCCGCGAGCAGTACGTCGCGAAGTTCCGCACCCTCGCGGCCGACGTGCTCGAGGAGGCGGAGGTCGAGCGCTTCCTCGACCTCGCGCAGCGCCTGCCCGAGCTGGCGGCCGACGAGGTCGCCCGCCTGACGATCGTGGCAGCCCCCGGCGTCCTCGCCTCGGTGGAGTCGCCGCGCGGGCTGTTCTAGCGGGCGGCGGATCTCGATACGCCCGCTGCGCGGGCTACTCGATCAGCATGAAGGCCAGCAGACCGCGCTGGTCGGTCAGCTGGGATGCCAGCACCGCGCTCGTCGGGCCACGGCCGCGCGTCAGTCGAGCTGCTCGGCCACCCAGTCCTGGAGCTCCTCGATGAAGCGGGAGCGGGAGAAGACGCCGGCGCGCTCGCGGAAGCAGGCCGGGTCGAGGTCGGTGGCGCGCTGCAGCAGGTCGTTCCAGTCGGCGCGCCCCTCGAGGTCGCCGGTCACGCCGCCGCCGGCGAGCGCGACGCTCTCCCGGACGCCGCCGATGTCGGTGCCGATGACCGGGGTGCCGCAGGCCATCGCCTCGACGGGCATGATCCCGAAGTCCTCGACGGCCGGGAAGACGTAGACGAGCGCCTGGGCGTAGAGCGCGCGGATCAGCTCGTCCGACGGCGAGATCACGAACGTCACGTCGGCGGCGATCTCCGCGGCGTAGGCGCGCAGCCGCGCCTCCCACGGCCCGTGGCCGGCGATGACGACGGGGAGCCCGGTCCGCACGCCCGCGTCCATCACCTTCTCCAGCCGCTTGTACGGCACGAAGCGGGACGCCCCGAGGAGGTACGGCCGGGAGAGGGAGTCGAGGATCCGCAGCTCGTCGTCGTTCAGCGGGGCTCGCCAGTCGGTGATCGCCTGGAGGACCTCGGTGTTCACCGGCGGGTAGATGACGCGCGACGGCCGGTGCCAGGCGTCGGCGACCCGCTCGCCGGTGAAGCGGCTGTTGACCGCGATCGAGGTCGCCTCGCCGGCCCGGTGCCGGTCGATCGGCTTCAGCAGCATGCTGGCGGCGCGGGCCGACCGGCTGCTGCCGCGGCCGTCGCGGTCGGGCTCCCAGATGTACCGGGCCGGGGTGTGCGCGTAGACGAGCTTCTTCGTCGGCGCGGTCGTCCGCACGTGGTGGGCGAAGAGGTGCGAGCTCACCAGCACCCACTCGTGCGCGGCGCCGAGCGGCAGGCGCCAGGTCGGCAGCATCGCCGGCAGGGCCAGGATCTTGTGGCGGCGCAGCGGAGTCCGCGCGAGCCACGACTCGGTGACGGGACGGCCGACCACCGCGTCCGCGTCGCTCCAGAGCACGCGGACGTCGGCGTCGGTGAAGGCCTCGGTCATCGCCTCGAGGACGCGCTCGGCTCCGCCGCGGCGCTCGACCCACTCGTGCACGATCAGGCCCGGACCGGTCGCCGCGCTCGCTCGCTGCCGATCGGTCACTTCGATGAAGGCAGTGATGATGGGCCCCGTTCCCCGTGATGAATGCTGATCTCACGTCAGCCCGTCGCCCCCGTCAGAGGGGTCACGATGCCTTGGAGGCTAATCGCCTGATATCGCCGGAGAAGAAGAAGACAGAGGAGCCGTCGCAGAATGACGGAGGTGATTTCTCTCTGTCATTCATCACGGCCCGATGAGCATTCGAAAGCTGTCGAGAATCGCCGGGGAATCGTCGGCGATCGCCTTCTCCGCCGATATCGGAGCGGCTGTCGGGAGGGTCAGCGGGCGAGCGTCCGGCCGGCCGTCTGCCGGTGCCACTGGTCGCGCACGGCCTCGCTGATCGTCCTCGTCGCGGTCCAGTGCAGCTCGCGGGCGGCCTTGCCCGGGTCGGCCCAGCTCGCGGCCACGTCGCCGGGCCGGCGGGCGGCGGTGCGACGGCGGACGACGGCGCCGCTCTCGGCCTCGAACGCGGCGATCAGCTCCAGGACACTGGTCGGCGTCCCCGTGCCCAGGTTGTAGACCCCGTGGCCGGCGCCCGCGTGCTCGAGCGCGGCGACGTGCCCGGCCGCGAGATCGGCGACGTGGATGTAGTCGCGCAGGCCCGATCCGTCCGGTGTCTCGTAGTCGTCGCCGAAGACGTCGACCGCCCGCTCCGGGTCGGCCGCCGCGCGCGAGACCAGCGGCATCAGCCCGCTCGCCGCCGCGTCCGGATCCTCGCCGAGCAGCCCGGACGGGTGCGCCCCGACCGGGTTGAAGTAGCGCAGGCTGACGGCGCGCAGGCCGGGATCGGCGCGGGCGAGGTCGGTGAGGATCTCCTCGATCACCCGCTTGGTCTTGCCGTACGGGTTGGCCAGGTCGAGCCCGGTCGGCGCCTCCTCCGCGAGCGGCATCGGCCCGTCGCCGCGGTACACCGCGGCCGAGCTGGAGAAGACGATCGTGCGGATGCCGGCGGCCGCGGCGACCGAGAAGGCGGCCATCGCCAGCCCCAGGTTGACGGCGTAGTACTCCAGCGGCCGGGCGACCGAGTCGCCCACCGCCTTGAGCCCGGCCAGCAGCACCACGGCGTCGACGGGGCCGTGCTCGCGGACGAAGCGGGCGACCCGCTCCTCGTCCCTCGCGTCGGCGACCAGCAGCGGAACGCGCGCTCCGGTCAGCGTCTGGACGGCCTCGACGGTCCCGGCGCTCGAGTGGGACAGGTCGTCGACGACGAGGACCTCGTGCCCGCCGTCCAGGAGCGCGACGGCGGTGTGGCTGCCGATGTAGCCCGCCCCGCCGATCAACAGCACTCGCATGCGCGCCACCTAAGCACCTCGGGCGCGCTGCCGCTCGCCCCGCGGGTCAGCGCCGGGCGGCCCGCCGGTAGCCGGCGCTCGCGGCCGATTCGACCGCGAGCGCGACCAGCTTCCGGCCGATCGCCTGCGGAACGGCGGGCAGGACGGCGTCGATCCCGCCGGCGAGGCGGGCGAGCCGATCCTCGGTCTCGACGCGGGCGAGCGCGCCGACCGCGCGGTCCCAGACTCCGGCGGGCGGGGCGGGCGGGCGCACCTCCTCCGGGTGCAGCCGCTCGAAGGTGCGCCGTGCCGCGCCGGAGAGGAACGCGCGCCGGCTGCGGATGGCGGTGCTCGTCGAGGCTCCGTGGTGCAGGGCCTCGGCACCCGGCACGAGCCGCACGGGCAGGCCGAGCCGGTGCAGGCGGTAGCCCCAGTCGACGTCCTCCCAGCCGTACTCGCGGTACTCGGTGCCGTAGCCGCCGACCCGGTCGAAGACGGCGCGGGTCACCGAGACGTTGCCGCCCCAGAGCCGCCAGGTGCTCTCCGGAGGAGCGGCCGCCGCGTGCGCGCGGAAGCGGGCGTCGGCGTCGCGGCCGTAGGCGCGGGCGTAGGCCGAGTCGGGGTAGGCGTTCGGGCAGAGGCCGACGACGCCGACCGGATCGCCCGCGTGCGCGGCGACGTGCGCGGCGGCCCAGCCCGGCGGCGGCTCGAGGTCGTCGTCGCAGCGGATCAGCACCCCGCCGGTCGCCGCCGCGAAGCCGGCGTTCAGGGCGGCCGAGCGTCCGCGGTTCTCCGGCAGCACCACCCGGCGGGCGGGGAAGCCGTCGAGCACGCGCTCGCTGCCGTCGACGACGCCGTCGAGGACGACGACGACCTCGAGCTCGGCGTGCGACTGCGCGGCGAGGGCGGTGAGCAGCCGGGGCAGCCGGTCGGCGCCCGCGTAGCTGGGGACGATCACGCTCGCTCTCACCGCGCGGACCCGTCGTCCGCGTCGCCGCTCCCGGAGCCCTCGACGAGCAGCAGCTGCTCCATCTCGGCGAGCATCGCGGCGAGGTCGTCCTCGATCTCCGCGGCCGCGGCGGTGTGCAGCTCGGCGAGCCGGGAGGCGAGGACGGCGAAGTCCTGCGGGTCGTCGCCGAGCTCCCGCCAGGTCTCCGCGACGCTCGCCCGCAGGGCGGCGGGACCGCCCAGCGGCGAGGTGCCGAGGGGGAGCACCAGGACGCGCTCGCCGTCGTCGACGAACGCGGTGTCGGGATGCCGGCGCCAGCGTCGCGCGCGGGGATCGGCTGGCAGCATCCGCTTCTCCTCTTTCCGCAGCCGATATCGGAATACGACTCGGAGAGACGATTCTCTCCGATCCTCCGTCACCGCGCATCAGCGCCAGGAGGAGTAGAAATCCGCCAGAGGCTCTCTCCCTGGAATTCCTTCGCTACATTCGCCACCGACACCACCACGAGGGTGATCTGTCGAGCATCCCGGGAAAGGGCCGCACATGACGGAGTCTCATCCGCTCGAATCCTCCGGGATCAGCGAGAAGAAGACCAGGAAGCCCGGGAGCAACGGCCTCGGGGTCACTCGACGCACGGTCGTCGCGGGTGCCGCCTGGTCGGTGCCGGCGATCATGGTCGCGCAGTCCGCCTCCGCGGCCTCGGTCAGCTGCTACCCCGTCGGGACGCTGTTCCGGGCGCAGGCGCGCGGCATCCTGCTGAGCGGATTCCTCGGCGGGGTGAACCTCGACAACGTCGCCACTCTGCAGGGCGAGCGCGCGCTCGTGCCCGACCAGAGCACGCCCACCTCCACGCGGTTCGGGACGACGAGCGTCGCGGCGCTGAACACGCTGCAGATCAACGCGACCGGCCTGACCGGCGCCCTCTCGACGCTGCTCTCGGTCGCCGCGCCCAGCGGTGTCGGCGTCCTCGACCAGTACGCCTTCGCGAACATCGACGGCAACAGCCGCGGAGCGGCGGGAGCGGTCGACAATCAGGGGCAGCTCGAGCTCAATCCGGCGTCGGCGACGTTCCCCGACTTCGCCACCCTCGACCTGCGGCGGATCCTCACCGGCATCGGCGGCACGCTCGCCTCGAACCTCGTCGGGCAGGTCACCGACCTCCGGTTGCAGATCGGCGCCGTCACCGGCCGCGCCGCGATCCAGTCGGCCTGCGTGCCGAGCACGCTCAACATCCAGCGCGACTACCAGGTCACCCGGCTGAACCTGGTGCTGGCGTCACCGGTGCTCGCGTCGATCGTGGCCGCTGTCACGGCGACGCTCGGCCTGGTGTCCGCGCTGTCGCTGCCGATCCTCCCGGTCACGGTGAACAGCACGGCGATCTTCGCCGGCAACATCCCCGGCGGCGCTCAGCCGATCCAGGCGCAGCTCGGCGTCACGCCGGCCACGATCACCGTCGACCTCCTGTCGCTGCTGGGCCCCGCGCCGGGCCAGCCCGGCAACACGCCGTTCGGCACCTACTCGGCCTACTTCAACAGCCTGCCGCCGAACTCGACGCTGTTCGTCGACAACAACCTCGCGCTTCCGGCCGCCGCGATCAACACCTTCACGACCGCGCTGGTCAGCACGCTGACGACCCGGCTCCAGGCGAACATCCTGGTCAACGGCGTTCCGCTCTCCGCGGCGACCGGGGCCGTCGTGGCCACGATCAACGGCCTGCTGAACACGCTGCTCAACACGACGCTCACGCCGCTGATCGCCTCGGTGCAGTCGGCCCTGCTGACCCCGCTGTTCTCCGCGCTCACGACGCTGATCAACATCGACGTCAACGCGCAGAACCGCTCGACGAACCCGCCCGGGCCGGCCGCCTGGGACAGCCTGCCGGCCCGCCGGTTCGACGTCGCCGCGCTGTACATCCGGGCGCTGGGCGTGGTGAACCTGCTCGACCTGTTCCTCGCTCGAGGCTCGGTCGGCGAGAACACCCCGCAGCCCTGAGCCCTCGGGCTCCGAGCCGGCGGCTCGGAGCCCCTTCAGTCCTGATCGGGTGGTTCTGATCGGGTGGTGCCGGTCGCGCCGCCCGGTCTCATGCCCGGGGCGGGACCCGCTCGACGAGTCCGCGCTCGACCAGCTCGGCGAGCACCGCCCGGACGGCGTGGCGCGCGTCGCCGTCGGGCGGCGCGCCGTGCTCGGCGACGACGGCCGCCGTCAGCTCCTCGAGGCTCGCCGGCCGCTCCAGAGTGCGCCAGAGCGCCGGAGCGATGCCGGTCAGCGATTCGACGAGGCTCCCGCGCAGGCAGGAGACGACGCCGTCGCGCTCGATCCACTCCGTGCCGGCGTCGCGGCGGTACCCGCCGGGAGCGCCCTCCGCGGACGCGGCGCGCTCCGGCTCCTCGACGACGACCGGCCCCTCGACGACGACCGGCGGCTCGCCGACGCCGTCCAGGAGCGGCAGCACCGACTCCGCCTCACGGTAGCGGAGCCGCCGCACGCCGCCGATCGCGTCGACCAGCGCGGCGAGGTGGTGCAGCGCCGACGGCAGCTCGGCGAACCAGCTGAGCTCGGGCAGGAGTGCGCGCAGCGCCTCGTCGAAGCCGAGCTCCTCGAGCACCGGCGCGTCGGGTCCGTCGGCGTCGCGGGCGAGCAGCCAGAGCCCCGCGAGCCGCAGCGGCGCGTCCGGCAGCGGGAGCATCCCCGACGCGGCGGGGGAGCGGTGCCGCTTCCAGCCGGAGCCGCCTGCGTGCAGGGCGATCGGCTTCCGGAACGGCAGGACCGTCCCGTCGCGGCGGACGGCGACCGTCTCGTCGGTGAGGTAGCCGAAGCGGCGCCCGGCCAGGCTGATCAGCGTCGACTTGCCCGCGCCGGGGCGGCCGGTGAACGCGACGACCCGCCCGTCGGGGAGGGCCAGGGCGGACGCGTGGATGCTGAGCAGCCGCCCGCGGCAGGCGTCGACGGCGGCGACGGTCAGCGCCGCGCCGAGGTGCTCCGCGAGCGCCTCCTCGGTCGGCTGGGCGATGACGCCCGCGACGCCCTCGGGCTCGGTCAGGGAGACCCGGTGCGCGGAGCCCGGGCGTTCCGCGACGTCGGTCACGTCACTCCACGACTCCTGGAACCTCGCGATCAGGGCCTCGGGAACGGTGTCGTCGAAGCTCAGGCGCACGCCGAGACCGAAGGGCGCGATCGTCAGGTCCCGGATCATGCGGGGGTCCGATCCGCGCCGTGGTCGGCCTGCCGGAGGAGCCGCCAGGCCTCCGGAGCGGTGCGGACACCGCGGCGGAAGCGGCGCCACCAGCCCGCCACGGCGTCGCGGCGGCGCGGTCCGATGCTCGGGTCGGCGGCGCGCAGGGCGGAGCCGGAGGGGAAGAGGGCGCGGCGCAGGAGTGCCGGCCGGCGCGCGGCGGGGGCGGCGCGCAGGGCCTCCACCCAGCCGGCCGCGGCGTGCCGCGAGAGCGCGCCGAGCCGCCAGGCGCGCAGCTGATCCGCCGGGACCTCGCCCGCCCGGGCCGGGACGCCGAGCGCGTGCAGGAACGGCGCGGCGGTCGGCACGGCGCCGAGCGACTCCGCCGCGTCGCGGAGCGGGGCGTGCAGGGCGGGGCGCGCGGCGACCGCGTCGACGAGGAGCTCGTAGTCGGAGGGCCCGGTCCGCCGCGGATCGGTGATCTGCCAGGCGTCGCGGAGCGAGTGCAGCGCCAGGATCAGGGCCATGTCGGCCACGCCGACCGTCGCCACCGGACGGCCCGCGATCTCGACCGTGCGCCGGCGGCTCCAGAGGCTCTCGAACGCCTCCGCCGCGGGTGCCAGGAACCCGGGCCAGCGCCAGTGCACGTCGATGTCGACCGGCCAGTCCGGGTGCCGGTAGCTGCGGGAGTGCTTCTGGGCGAGCGTCGGCGCGTCGGGCCAGGGGCGCTCGGTCCAGCCGTCGCCCGCGAGCAGCGCGACCAGCCGGGGCGCGTCCTCCGGCGGCACGAGCACGTCCACGTCGCCCGAGGCGCGGGGCGGTCGGAGCCCGTCCGCGTCGGCGATCGGGCCCTTGAGCGCCAGCGCGCGCAGCCCGGCCGTCTCGGCCCGCCGGTGCACGAACGCCGTCAGCAGCGGGACCGCCTCCTCGGCGAAGAGAACGGTCACGAGCTCCATCCGGCCAGTATCCCAGTCGCCCTCCTCGCGCGCCCGGTCGTCCTACCGTGGGGAGCAGTCGGGCCCGGAGTGGTCGCGGATCGAGCGGGGAGTGGCGGATGACGGAGGCTCGCGGGCGCGCCGACGGGGGGCTGTGGAGCGAGGGGGTGGTCCTCGCCACCAACAACGGCGACATCGGCGGCGGCGAGGTGATGCTGCTGAGCATCGCCGCGGCCCTCGAGGAGCTGGGCGTCGCGGTGACCGTCGTCGGGCCGTCGGAGCCGGGCCGCCTCGTCGCCGCGGCCCGCGCGGCCGGCCACCCGGTCGTCGAGCTCGAGGCCTCGGGCCGGCGCGCGTGGATGCGCGCTCTGCGGCGCTGGGACGCGTCGTCCCGCCGGGGCGTGCTCTGGTGCAACGGGCTGGTGCCGGCGGCGGCGACGGCCGGGCGTCCGCGACGGCTCGTGCACCTGCACCAGCGCCCGTCCGGCCTGCAGCGCGCGCTCGTGCCGCTCGCCCGGGCGGGGGCGCTGGCGACGCTGGTGCCGTCCCGCTACCTGGCGGACCTCGTCCGCGGCGCCACCGTGCTGCCGAACTGGTGCGCGCCCGTCCTGCCGACGGCGCGGCACGAGCGCGGGGACGGCCCGGTCGTGCTCGGCTTCCTCGGTCGACCCTCCGTCGCCAAGGGCGTCCGGGTGCTCGCGGCGGCGCTCGCGCGGCTCGACGCGGCCGAGCCCGGGGCGTACCGGCTGCTCCTGGCCGGCGAGCCGCGCTTCGTCTCGGAGCGGGAGCGCCGCGAGGTCGAGTCGGCTCTCGTCCCCGTCGCCGCGCTGGTGGAGAGGCCGGGCTGGCTGGCCCCGGCGGACTTCTTCGCCCGGGTCGATCTCGTCGTGGTGCCCTCGATCGAGCCGGAGTCCTTCGGACTGGTCGCGGCGGAGGCGATGTCCGCGCGGACACCGGTGCTGGTGAGCGACGCCGGAGCTCTTCCCGAGGTCGTCGGTCCGTCGATCAGCGCCATCTCTCCGGCGGATGACGCCGATGCTCTGGCCGCCGCTATCGCCATTGCCGTCGCCGCCTCGACGAGAGGAGAGGGAGAGGGCGAGACGGGGGAGAAGTGGCGGAGATGGAGAGATCACTTCTCGCCCGCCGCGGGAGCGGATCGAATGGCACTGCTTCTGGGATCTCTCGAGGAGAAGGAGTCGGAACGATGAGTCCTGGGATATCCGCTGAAGACGCATTCACGGAGGATCGGGATATCCGGCCGCTCCGGATCCTCGGGCTCTTCCTCAAGCATTCGACGATCCTCGCCCGACCCGGCGAGCCCTTTCTGCGCGGACGTCTCCCCTATCGCGCGGATCTCCTCCGGGACGAGAGCACCCGGCTCCTCGCGAGAGGCCACGCGGTGCATCCCGCTCACGTGAAGCTCCGCGACGTGCTGGAGCACCGCACCGGCCTGGCGCTCGACACCCAGCTGCGCTCGCTGCGGGCCGTCGCCTCGGCCGACGTGGTGCTCGCCGTGCTGGAGCCGGAGGCCGAGTTCCCCGCGCTGCTGCGCCGCGCCGGGATCCCGCCGTACGCGCGGACGCCGCTCGTCGCGCTCTCCTGCTGGTGGGCGGAGGAGCTGCTGACCGGCGCTCCCGAGCGCCGCCGCCGGGTGCTCCGGGCGCTCGAGGGCGTCGACCGGATCCTCGTGCTCAGCGCGAACCAGCGCGAGGTCTTCGCCCGGCACGGGGTGGACGAGCGGAAGGTGGTCCCCGTCGGCTTCGGGGTCGACGCCGACTACTACACGCCCGGTCCGGGGCGGCCGAAGCGCTTCGAGGTGCTCGCCGCCGGGGTCGACCGCGGGCGCGACTTCGGCACGCTCGTCGCCGCGGCCGCGCTGCTGCCGCACCGGCGCTTCGACGTGTTCACCACGCCGCAGCGGCTCGCGGGCGGGTCGCTACCGGCGAACGTCGTGCTGCACGCCCCGGTGCCCGTCGCTGAGCACCGCGAGAACCTGCGCGACGCCGAGCTCGTGGTCGTGCCCACCCACGAGCTGGCGTACCCGACCGGGCAGAGCGTGCTGCTCGAGGCCGCCGGCTGCGGAACCGCCGCAGCGGTCACGAGGAGCGCCGCGATGGCGGGCTACCTCGAGGACGGCGTCACGGCGTTCGGCCTGCCGATGCACGATCCGGCGGGGGTCGCGGCGGCCGTCGAGGCGGCGCTCGGCGATCCCGCCGGCCGCGCCGCGGTCGCGCGGGCGGGGCGCGCCCGGGTGCTCGCCGACGCGAACGCCGTGCGGATGTGGGCCGACGTCCGGGAGGTGCTCCGCGAGGTGGCGGGGCGCTAGCTGCGGGGGCGCTCGGTCAGCGGGAGCTCGGTCCCGGGGAGCGCCGTCCCGGGGAATCCGGCTCCGGGGAGCGCGTCCGCGGCCGCCTCGGGCCGCCGCTCGGCCAGCAGCGCCAGCCCGGCGCCGACGACGACGAACGACATCGGCGCGAAGAACACCTCGCCGAGCTGCGTCGCGCAGAGCAGCACCACGACGGTCGCCGCGCCGACCGCGTGCCGCGCGAACGTCTCGGGGCGCCGCGGCAGCAGCCCGAACCCCGCCACCGCGTAGATCGCGAGGACCCCGACGAGCAGCACGACGCCGCCCTCGGCGAGCAGCGCGAGGTAGGAGTTGTGGAAGAACCAGGCGATGCCGTCGACGTCGGCCGTCGCCGTCCCGAGGCCGCCGCCGCTCCACGGCGCGAGCGCGACGCGGTCGAAGGAGGCCTGCAGGATCCTCTCGCGGAGCGCGTCGGAACCGGCCCGCTCGACGCCGTAGACCCCCGCGGTGGACAGGTTCGCCTCGGCCCAGACGAAGAGCGCCGCGATGCCGACGCCGGTGAGCGCCCGGAAGGCGAGGCCCAGCCGCGGGGTCACCACGAGCCAGAGGATCCCGCAGGCGTAGGCGGCCATAGAGGTGCGCGAGTCGGTGGCGACGACGGCGAGGCCCGCGGCGGCGAGCACCGCGCTCCGGAGCCACCGGCGCTGGAGGGTCGCCGCGAGGAGCAGGGCGGCGACACCGTAGTAGAGCCCGGCGACGTTCTTGTCCTGCAGATAGCCGGTGAGGGCGCCCTGGTAGGCGTCCGGGGCGACGCCGGCGGCGAAGAGCGCGGCGTTCAGGGTCAGGGCCACGCCGATGCCCTTGATCGCGGAGGCGACGTCGATCCGGCCGCTGGCGAGGAAGGCGGCCATCAGCATCAGCAGGCCGATGTTGCCCGCTCTCCGCTCGAGATCGAGTCCGTTCACCGCCGAGATCGCGACGGCGAAGCCGAGGAGGCCGAGGCAGAGGAAGGGATACCAGGCGACGGCCCGGAGAGAGCGGGGAGGGCGGCGGAAGAGGCTGATCAGAAGAAGTCCGATAACCGCGGTCTGGGCGGCCGGAAAGGATCCCGGAAGGAAAGGAACGGCGAGTCGACAGATGATCAGGCCCATCAGTGCCGCGTCGATGATCCGCGCCGAGTGTGCTATCGGGAACACCGCTGCGAGATCCGGGCGCTGCCGGACCCGGAGGCCGATTCCGCCCCCGGAGAGGTCCGCACTGTCCACGTCGTGGGTCATGCCGGAATCCTCGCAGAACATCTCCTCGGGCGGAGGAATTCCTTTGCGCGGGAGAGGGCGCATCAGGCTAGCCTGACGCGAAAAGGCCAGCATCGTCGAGTAGCCCTGCTCGGAGAGAACCGCTGCTCTGATCGGAAGAAAGGCGCACAGTGACTGTCGTCGATTTCATCGCCTTCATCCGGCGGAACTGGAAGATCCTCGTCGTCGCCGTTCTCGTCGGCGTGAGCGCGATGGCCGCCTTCTCCGCGGTGACGCCGAAGGTCTACGACTCCAGCTCGGCCGGCTTCGTCATCGCGGCCACCGACGGCAGCTCGGCCGATGCGATCAGCGGAGCGCAGACCGCGGTCACGCGAGCGAACGCCTACCTGCCGCTCATCTCCAGCAGCGCGGTCTACGAGCGGATCGAGTCCGATCCCGAGGCGAACCCCGGTGGCGAGCCGCTGAACGGCCGGCTGACCGCGGCCGTCGCCCCGGGCAGCACCCTGATCGAGGTGACCGCCTCGGCGGCGACTCCCGAGAACGCCGCGGCGCTCGCCAACGGCGCCCTGGCCGCGCTCGCCGACGTGATCGCCGACATCGAGACGCAGTCGACCGCCGACCGCACCCCG
Source organism: Rathayibacter sp. PhB152 (assembly GCF_003751395.1). NCBI lineage: Bacteria > Bacillati > Actinomycetota > Actinomycetes > Micrococcales > Microbacteriaceae > Rathayibacter > Rathayibacter sp. PhB152. The sequence goes on from NZ_RJUT01000001.1 coordinate 740,787, forward strand.
CAGATCACGGTGGTGCCGCTCGAGAACGCGGAGCCGGCCGCCGCGCCGACGAGCCCGGACTGGCTGCGCAACCTGCTGCTCGGCGCCGCGGGCGGTCTCGTGCTGGGCTTCGTCCTCGCGATCCTCCGCCGCGCCCTCGACATCCGGGTGCGGACCGTCGACGACCTCACGCAGCTCTTCGGCGTCGGCGTGCTCGGGCGCATCCCGAAGATGGGCAAGGGCCGGGGCGGGCGCCGCGGCGACGCCCGGGCGGTCGACGGGATCACCGCCGAGGCCTTCCGCGCGCTCCGCACCGGGCTGCGCTTCTCCAGCGTCGACGACGAGACCCGCAGCGTCGTGATCACCAGTGCGAACCAGGCCGAGGGCAAGTCGACGATCGCGTCCGGCCTCGCCCGGGTGATGGCCGACTCCGGGCAGCGCACCCTGCTGATCGACGCCGACCTGCGCCGTCCGACCGTCGCGAAGCTGCTCGGGATCGACGGCGCCGTCGGCCTCAGCGAGGTGCTCAGCCACCAGATCCCGGTCGAGGACGCGATCCGCCCGACCGCCACCGAGGGCCTGTTCGCTCTGCCCGCGGGGCACATCCCGCCGAACCCGTCCGAGATGCTCGGCTCCTCGGCGATGCGCGCGCTGATCGAGCGGCTCGCGGAGGACTACTTCGTCATCATCGACGCGCCGCCGATCCTGCCGGTCACCGACGCGTCGATCGTCGCGACCGTCGTGGACGGCGTCGTCTTCGTCGTCGCCTCCAACCGCACCCGCCGCCCCGAGGTCACCGCCGCCCGGCGGATCGTCCAGCAGGTGCGCGGCCGCGTGCTCGGGACCGTGCTGAACATGGTCTCGGCGCAGGACGGCGACGCGGGCTACTCGTACTACTACGACCGCAAGAACCCGTACTACGCGGAGCCGGACGGCGGACGCTCGCGGGGCCGGTCCACCGGCCGCCGGGCCGCCGCGGAGGAGCCCGCCCGCTCCCTCCCGGCGGTCCGGCCCGCGGAGCCGGCGCGCGCGGTGGAGCCCGAGCGCACGCGCGCCGCCGAGCGCACGCGCGCCGTGGAGCCCGAGCGCGCCGCCGAGCCCGAGCGCACGCGCGCCGCCGAGCCCGAGCGCGCCGTGGAGCCCGCGCGCTCCCTGGAGCACGTCGTGCGTGCCGCGCCGAAGGCGGAGGTCCCGTCGTCGTTCCGGCGGCCGGCTCGATGAGCTCCCGGCTGCTCTTCCTCTGCCACGCGAACGTGGCCCGCTCGCCGTCGGCCGAGCGACTCGCGGCCGAGCTGCTCGCCGGCTCCGACAGCTGGCAGGTCTCGAGTGCCGGGACGCACGCCCCGGTCGGCCGCGGCCTCGACCCCGACCTGGGCGACGCGCTCCGCGCCCGCGGCCTCTCCGTCGCCTCGCACCGAGCGCGCCAGGCCGACGGCCGCCTGCTGCAGGACGCCGATCTGGTGCTGGCCTTCGAGTCGCAGCAGCGCGAGTGGGTCGCCCAGCACTTCGCCTCGGCGGCGCGGCGCACCGCGACGATCCGCCGTGCGGCCCGGCTGGCGCAGGCGGCCCCCGGAGCGGATCTGCGCGAGCTGATCGCGCGCGACACCGCTCCGTACGGCGCCGAGGACGACTTCGCCGATCCGCACGGGCGCGGCGCCGCCGTCGCGGCGAGCGCGGTGGACGAGATCGACGCGCTCCTGCGCACCATCCTGCCGGCCCTGGGCGCGCTGCCCGCGGACTGGGATCCGCCGCGCCCGGCGGTGCTGCCGACCCGCCGCTCCCTGCGCCGCGCGCGCGAGAGCCGGGCGGTCGCGTCGTGAGCGAGCGGGAGCGGCCGGGGCCCGGCGTCAGCGTCGTCGTGCCGCACTACGGCGATCCGGCTCCCGCCCTCGCCCTGCTCGGGCAGCTGCGCCGCCAGGTCGGCGCCCCGGAGCACGAGATCGTCGTCGTCGACGACGCCTCGCCGGTGCCGTTCCCCGCGGGCGAGGGCTTCGCGCTCGTCCGCCGCGCGCGCAACGGCGGCTTCGGCGCCGCCGTGAACAGCGGAGCGGCCGAGGCGGCGCACCCGCTGCTGCTGGTGCTGAACAGCGATCTCGAGATCGGCGAGACCTTCCTCCGCGACCTCGTCGCCGCGGGCACCCCCTGGCTGCCGGCGGTCGTCGCCCCGGCGCTCCGCGACGGCGCCGGGCAGCCGCAGTGGGTCGGCCGGCGCTTCCCGCGGCTCCGCCACTACGTGGTGGAGTGGCTCACCCCGCTGGCGCGCTGGCGGCCGCAGCTGCGCGCGGCGGTCGGTCTCGACACCCGCTGCGTCGAGGGCGCCGTGCTGCCGGTCGACTGGGTGGTCGGCGCGGCGATGCTGCTCCCGACGGCCGAGTTCCGGGCGATCGGCGGCTTCGACGAGTCGTTCCACATGAACTGCGAGGAGGTCGACCTGCAGCGGCGGCTGCGGGCGCGCGGTGTGCCGTCGGTGTACACCGGGGACGTCGTCGCGGTGCACACCGGCGGCGGCTCCTCCGATCCCGCCCGCCGGCTGGTCTGGCTGGTCGCCGCCCGGCTGCGCTACGCGCGGAAGTGGCGCTCGCACCCCGGTCTGCTGGCGGCGTCGCTGCGCGCGGCGTCGGTGGTCAACCTCGCCGCCAACGCCCTGCGCGTTCTCGCGGGGCGCGGCGTCCGGCCCTTCGCCGTCCTCCGCGGCGAGCTGCGCCTGATCGCCGCGGCCGAGAGGGCGGCGGCATGAGCCGGCCCGTGCTGGTCGTCAGCCCCGTGTTCCATGACTACTGGCGCGCGATCGAGGCCGCGCTCGTCGAGCTCGGCGAGGACGTCGTCGTGCACCGCTACGACGACACGGCGGGCGTGGTCCGGCTGCGCGACGCGGTGGCGCACCGCTTCCCGCGGTCCCGGCTGCGCCGGTGGTCGCGGCGCTCCGAGACCGAGCGGGCGATCCGGGCGCTGCGGGAGACGTCGCCGCGCGCGGTGCTCGTGGTGAAGGGCGACTCGCTCGGCGACGAGTGGTGGGCCGCGCTGGCCGGCGGCGGCGCACCCGTCGTGCTCTGGCTCTACGACGAGCTGGTCAACATGACCTTCGACCTCGAGCGGCTCCGCGCGCTCGCCTCCGCCCGGGTCTCGATCGCCAGCTACTCGCCGCGCGACGTCGCGACGCTCCGCGCGGCCGGGATCGAGGCGACGCACGTCCCGGACGCCTTCGACTCGCTCCTGGCCTGGACGCCGCGCCCGTCCGCGGCGGTGACCTTCATCGGGGCGCGCTACCCCGAGCGCGAGCGGGTGCTGCGCGAGCTCGCCGCCGGCGGCGTCGACATCGAGGTCTTCGGCCGGCAGTGGTCGCGTCACCCGGGCGACGTCGTGCGCACCGGACGGCTGCGCGGAGCGGGTCTGCGCGCGCACGGCGACGTCTCGCGCGCGGCCTACTACGGCGCGATGGCCGGCTCGATCGCCACGCTCGCGATCCACGGGACCGGGCACGGCGGGCTGTCGATGCGGGCGTTCGAGGCGCCGGGCGTCGGCGCGCTCGCCCTGCTCGACCGGCCCGACATCGCCGACCACTACGAGGTGGACCGCGAGGTGCTGGTCTTCGACGGCCGCGAGCAGCTCGTCGAGCACGTCCGGCACGCGCAGGCCGACCCGGTCTGGGCGCACCGCGTGCGCGACGCGGCGGCCGCTCGGACCCGGGCGGAGCACACCTTCGTGCACCGGATGCGGGCGGTGAGGGCGCTGTGGGGCTGAGGCACGCGACCGATCTCGAGGGCTGGCGCCGCTGGCAGCGCGGCCGCGACCCGCTGCGCGCGGCGCGGTCCCGCCTGCGCCCGTCGGCCCCGGCGCCGCTGGTGCTGCACCTGCGCGGCGCGGAGCCGTCGATCCTGCTCGCGGTCGAGGCGGCGACGGCCAGCGCGGTCGCGGCGACCGCCTCCTCGCTCGCGCACCTGGACGGGCTGCCCGTCGCCGTCCTGGCGCCGGGGGACGTGACCGCTCTGCTCCCCGGCGAGTGGACCGTCCGGCCCGTGCCCGACGGCTCGCCCGCGCCGGCCGAGCTGCGGGGGCTGCGCGCCGTCGTCGCGACCGGCCACTACCTCCGCTCCGGCGCGACCGCGCACCGCTGGGCCGGGCCGCTCGGCGCCCGCGTCCTCGTGGTGCAGCACGGACTCCTGACGCCCTTCGCCCCGCCGCTGCCTTCGGAGTCGACGCTGCTCGCCTTCTCGGCCGCGGACGCCGACTTCTGGCGCTCGGGGCGGACCGACGTCACGACCGCGGTCGTCGGCAGCCAGCTGCTCTGGTCGGCGGCGCAGCGCCCGCGCGCGGCCCTGAGCGAGGAGCGCCCGCTCTTCCTCGGCCAGCTGCACGGCGCCGAGCTCCCGCGCCGGATCGCCGCCGCCACCGCCGGCCGGTTCTGCCGCGACACCGGCGCCGACTACCGCCCGCATCCGGCCGAGGTCGACCGCCGCTCGCGCTGGCAGCACGCGGCCTGGCGCCGCAGCGGCATCCGCGTGCTCGCCGGCGGCGACCTGGCCGCGCAGCACCGGCCGATCGCGTCGGTGTTCTCGACCGGCGTGCTCGAGGCCGCGGCAGCGGGCACGCCCGCCTGGGTGACCTGCGTCGATCCGCCGGCCTGGGTGCGCGAGTTCTGGGGCCGCTACGGACTGTCCGTCTGGGGCGAGGGGCCGCCGACTCCGGCGCCGCTCGCGCCGGCGCTCGAACCCGCGGCCGCGGTCGCCGCCGCGGCGCTCGCGATCACCGAGGGAGGAGTGCGATGAGCATCCTGTGCGTCATCCCCGTGCGCGGCGGCTCGAAGGGCCTGCCGCGCAAGAACGCGCGCCTCGTCGCGGGGAAGCCGCTCGTGGTCTGGAGCATCGAGCAGGCGCTCGCCGCCGGTCTCGACGTGCTGGTCTCCACCGACGACGCCGAGCTGGCCGCGATCGCCGCGGACGCCGGGGCGGACGTGCCCTTCCTCCGCCCCGCCGAGCTCGCCCGCGACGAGACGGCGACCGAGCCGGTCGTGCTGCACGCGATCGCGCACCGCGTCGCCCTCGGGCACCGGCCGGACGCGGTGCTGCTGCTCCAGGCGACCTCGCCGATCCGCCTCCCCGGCACGATCGACCGCGCCGTCGAGCAGTTCGCGAGCACCGGAGTCGACTCGCTCGTCGGCGTCGTCGCGCAGACCCCGTTCCTCTGGCGCTCGCGGGGCGAGGAGAGCGCGCTCGCGCACTACGACGTCGCCGCGCGGCCGCGCCGGCAGGAGCTGACCGCGCCCGAGTTCTTCTACCGCGAGACCGGCTCGCTCTACCTCACCCGGACCGAGGTCTACGAGCAGGAGCGGAACCGCATCGGCGGCCGGGTCGGGCTGTTCGTGATGGACGAGGTCGAGGGCGGCGACATCGACGGCGAGCACGACCTCGTCGTCGCCGAGCACCTGCTCGCCGATCTGAGACGGCAGGGGCGCGCATGATCGTCGACCGCCACCTGGCGCCCTACATCGTCTTCGCCGAGGACCCGGTGCTGACCGCGCTGGCCAAGATCAACGCGAACAAGCAGCGCATCGTCTTCTGCGTCGACGGCCACGGCGTCCTGCGCGGCTCGCTGTCGGACGGCGACTTCCGCCGCTGGATCATCGCGAACCCGACCGCGTCGCTCGACGTCGCGGTCCTCGCTGTGGCGAACACGGCGGTGCTGACCGCGCCCGTGGACGACCCGGCCCAGGCCGCCGCCGCTCTGCTCGGGGCGGACGGGATCAGCCACGTGCCGCTCGTGGACGAGCGCGGCCACCTCGTCGCGATCGCGATCGAGGGCGGCGCGGCGCTGCAGATCGGCCGCCACCCGGTCGGCGAGGGGCATCCGGCCTTCGTGATCGCCGAGGTCGGCAACAACCACAACGGCTCGGTCGACCTCGCCAAGCGCCTCGTCGACCTCGCGCTCGAGGCCGGCGCCGACGCGGTCAAGTTCCAGCTGCGCGACCTCGACTCGCTCTACCGCCAGGGCGGCGGCGCCACGGCGGGGGAGGACCTGGGCGCGCAGTACACGATCGACCTGCTGCGCCGGTTCGCGCTGCCGGCCGAGGCGCTCTTCGAGGTGTTCGACCACGCGGGCGACGCCGGGATCGACGTCCTCTGCACCCCGTGGGACTCGCCGAGCGTGCAGGCCCTCGTCGACTACGGCGTCCCCGGGCTCAAGATCGCCTCGGCCGACCTCACCAACCACGACCTGCTCGCCGACGCCGGCGCTCGCGGCCTGCCGCTGCTGCTGAGCACCGGGATGTCGCGCGAGAGCGAGATCCTCGAGTCGGTGGCGCTGCTGCGCTCGCTGGGCACCTCCTACGCGCTGCTGCACACCCAGTCGACCTATCCCGCTCCCTACCGCGACCTCAACCTCGCCTATCTCGAGCGGCTCGCCGAGATCAGCGGCGGCGTCACCGGCTACTCCGGGCACGAGCGCGGCTGGCACGTGCCGGTCGCCGCCGTCGCCCGGGGCGCGCGGATCATCGAGAAGCACTTCACCGTGGACCGGGCGATGGAGGGCAACGACCACTCGGTGTCGCTGCTGCCGGACGAGTTCGGCCGGATGGTCGCCGAGATCCGCGACATCGAGTCGGCGCTGGGCTCGGCCGAGCCGCGCGGAGTCTCGACCGGGGAGTCGATGAACCGGGTCTCGCTCGCGAAGTCGCTCGTCGCCGCGCGGGAGCTGCGCAGCGGCGAGGTGGTGCGCGCGGCGGACGTGGCGGTGCGCAGCCCCGGGCGCGGCCTGCAGCCCAACGAGCTCCCGCGGCTGCTCGGCCGCACGCTGCACCGCGACGTCGCCGCGGGCGGCTTCTTCTTCGACGGCGATCTGCGCGCGAGCACCCCGGCCGGCCGGCCGTTCCGGTTCCGGCGGCCCTGGGGGCTGCCGGTCCGCTACCACGACCACGCCGAGCTGCTCGGAGCGTCGAACCCCGGCTTCCTCGAGTTCCACTTCTCCTACCGCGACCTCGAGATCGACGTCGACGACGTCTTCACCGCGCGTCAGGAGCGGGGCTTCACCACCCACCTGCCGGACCTCTTCTCCGGCGACTTCCTGGTCGATCTCGCCTCCTTCGACCGCGACGTCTGGGAGCGCTCGATCGCCGAGGTGCAGCGGACGATCGGGGTGACCCGGTCGCTCTCGCGCTGGTTCCGGCAGGACGAGGACCCGATGATGGTCGTCACGATGGGCGGTTTCACCCGCCACGCCCACGTGGACCCCTCCCGCCGCCCGGCGATGTACGCGCGTGTCGCCGAGGCGCTCGACCGGATCGACGCGGGCGGCGTGCGCCTGCTGGCGCAGACCCTGCCGCCCTACCCCTGGCTGATGGGCGGCCAGCAGTTCCACAACCTCTTCGTCGATCCGGAGGACACCGCCGCGTTCGCCCGCGAGACCGGCACGGCCCTCTGCCTGGACGCCTCGCACACCAAGCTCGCCACCACCTTCCTCGGCACGTCGTTCTCGGCGGCGGTCGAGCTGCTCGCGCCGCTCAGCGCGCACCTGCACCTCGTCGACGCCACCGGGATCGACGGCGAGGGCGTGCAGATCGGCGAGGGCGAGATCGACTGGCCGGTGTTCGCCGCGGCGCTCGACGCGCTGGCGCCGGGGGTGCCGTTCATCCCCGAGATCTGGCAGGGCCACGTCGACAGCGGCGAGGGCTTCTGGACGGCCCTCGAGCGGCTGGAGGAGTGGCTGTGAGCGCGGTCGGGAGCGGGGGCGACGCCGTGCGCGGGGCGGCCCCGATCGCCCTCTGGCTGGTGCCCGTGGCCGACGACGGCGGAGTCGCCCGGCACGTCGTCGACGTCGCGCGGCAGGGGATCCCCGGCCACCGCGTCGTCGTGCTCTGCCCCGAGGGCGCCCTAGCGCGTCGGCTGCGCGCCCAGGGCTCGGCGGTGACGACCGGCCGCTTCGGCACGGCCGCCGGCCTCGCCGCCTCCGTCCGCGCGCTCGCCGCCACGGCCGGGGCCCTGCGACCCGCGATCGTCCACTCGCACCTCGCCCACGCCGATCTCGTCAGCGCCGCGACTCCGCTGCCCCGCGGCGTCCGCCGGCTGACCACGGAGCACGGCATCGCCGGCCCCGACGCCGTCTACCACCGCTCGGGTGCGCAGGCCCGGACGATGGCGCTCGCCCACCGCGCCCGGCTACGCCGCTTCGACGGGGCGATCGCCGTCTCGCAGGCCACCCGGCACGCGATGAGGGAGAAGTGGCACGCGGTGCTGCCCGTCGCCGTCGTGCTGAACGGCGTGGACGCTCCCGCAGCGCACGCCGCCGGCGCCGCCGCCCGCCGCCCCCGCCCCGCCGGCGCGCTCCGCGTCGTCTCGCTCTCCCGCCTCGCGCCGGAGAAGCGGATCGACGCCCTGCTCGAGGCCTTCGCCGTCCTGCACGGCCGGGTGCCCGGCGCGACGCTGACCGTCGCGGGGGAGGGACCGCTCGACGGCGCCCTCCGCGCCCGGGCGAGCGCCCTCGGCCTCGGCGACGCGGTCGCCTTCCCCGGCTTCGTCGACTCCGCCCGGATGCTCGCCGAGGCGGACGTCGTGGCCCAGCTCTCGGTCTGGGAGAACTGCTCGTACACCCTCCTCGACGCGGTCGCCCGCGGCCTGGGCGTCGTCGCCACCGCGGTCGGCGGCAACCCGGAGATCCTCGACCGCCGCTCCCTCGTCGACGCGGACGATCCCGCGGCCGTGGCGGGGGCGCTCGAGCGGCAGGCGGAGGAGCCGGCCGCCGCTGCCGTGCCGCGCTCCGTCGCGCGGATGTGCGCCGACATCGCCGGGGTCTACGCCGACGTCCAGGCCCGGAGCGCGGCATGAGGGGCTCGATCCGGCAGGGACTCGGCACCCTGCTCGCCCTCGCCGGTGCAGCGTCGCCCGGCTGGCTCGTCGTCGCGGTGGCCGGCTCGATCGTGCTGGCCGTCCTCGACACCCTCGGGGTCGCCGCGATGGTGCCGCTGATGGCGCTGCTCACCGGCGCGGACACCGGTGCCGGCTCGGTGACGAGCACGATCGCGGGCCTGGTCGGCACCTCGGACGTCGCGACCCTCGTCCCGCTCGTCGCCGGCTTCGTCGCCGCCGTCTTCGTGCTGAAGAGCATCGGCACGATCGTCTTCCGCTGGTGGCTGCTCGGCCGCACCACCCGGATCGCGGCCGACGCGTCGACCGAGCTGCTGCGGCGCTACGTGCTCGCCCCCTTCGCCGTGCACCGCACGCGGCGGCTGTCGGAGGTGTACCGCAACATCAACGACTCGACCGCGCAGGCGTCGGGGGTGCTGCTCGGCGTGCTCGGCGTCGCCTCCGACCTGCTGGTGCTCGTCGCGCTGGTCGCGGTCCTCGTCGTCGCCTCGCCCGGGGCGACGCTGTTCGCGGCCGTCTTCTTCGCGCTGCTGCTCGGCGGCACGCAGCGACTGCTCCGCCGCCGGCAGGGGCGGATCGGCGAGGAGACCGCCGAGGCCTCGCTGCAGACCTGGCAGTTCCTCCTCCCGTCGCTCGACGGCTTCCGCGAGGCGCGGCTGTCCTCCAGCGCCTCGAGCCTCGTCGCCGGCTTCCAGGCCGCGAAGCGCCGCGGCGCCCAGGCGTCCCGGATGCTCTCGCTGGTCTCGGAGCTGCCGAAGTACCTCCTCGAGATCGGCTTCGTCGTCGCGATCATCGGCGTCTCCGGCATCCTCGTGGCGACCGGCTCGTCCGCCGAGGCGCTCTCGGTGCTGGGCGTGTTCGCCGCCGCGTCGCTCCGCGCCCTGCCCACCCTCAACCGGATCTCCGCCACCTTCGCGATCGTCCGCAGCGGCCAGGCGAGCCTGCGCATCGTCGACGACGCGGCCCGCGAGCTCGACGCGCACGGCTCGCACGACGAGACGCCCGGCCCCGGCGGCCGCTTCGCCGGCGACATCGAGCTCGAGCGGGTCGTCTACCGCTACCCCGACGCCTCCCGCGACGTGCTCCGCGGCGTGACCCTGCGCCTGGCGGAGAACGCCACCACGGCCTTCGTCGGCTCGAGCGGCGCGGGCAAGAGCACGCTCCTGGACCTCGTGCTCGGCCTGCTCGAGCCGACCGAGGGCCGCGTGCTCTGCGGCGGCCGGCCGATCCAGGAGGATCTCGCGGGCTGGTACGCGGGGCTCGGCGTCGTGCCCCAGGACGTCTTCCTGCTCGACGACTCCTTCGCGGCGAACATCGCCTTCGGGGTGCCCCGGGACGGCGTCGATCCCGAGCGGATCCGCGAGGTGGTCCGCATCGCCCAGCTCGAGGACTTCGTCGAGCAGCTGCCGCTCGGCCTCGACACCCGCGTCGGCGAGCGCGGGGTCCGGCTCTCGGGCGGGCAGCGGCAGCGGATCGGGCTGGCCCGCGCCCTCTACCGCCGGCCGTCGGTCCTCGTCCTCGACGAGGCGACCTCGGCGCTGGACAACCGGACCGAGCACGAGATCTCGACGGCCATCGCCGGCCTGCACGGCAGCATGACGGTGCTGATCGTCGCGCACCGCCTCTCGACCGTGCGCGGCGCCGACCGGCTGCTCTTCCTCGAGGACGGGCGGATCGAGGGCGAGGGCACCTTCGAGGAGGTGCGCGCCGCGCATCCCGGCTTCGCGCAGCTCGTGGCGCTGGGCGAGCTCTCGTGAGGCCGCGGCTGGGCGATCTGCGAGCGGCGGTCCTCGAGCCGCTCCGCCGGCGGGGCGCGACGGTGCTGATCCCGCAGGAGGCCTTCGGCGTCGGCAACCTCCTCTACTTCTGGCTGCAGGCCGCCGCACGCCGCGAGCGCGGCGAGCCGACGGTGGTGCGCAGCACGGCGCGGTCGGCGGAGTGGGCGGAGCTGCTCCCGCGCGTCGGCGAGCTGGTCGTCGCTCCCGCGGACGTCTCCTTCCTCCAGCCGCGCGAGGCCGGCGGCACGCACCAGCGCTTCGGAGTCGACTTCGGGGCCGACCAGCTGGACGCCTTCCTCGACTCGCACCTGCTCGCCGGCCCGTTCGCGGAGCTCGTCGCGGCGGCGCGGCCGTCGGCCGACCTGACGATCAACATCCGGCGGGGCGACTACTACAGCGTCCCGGAGTTCCGCGGCCGCTATTCCTTCGACGTCGTCGAGTACGTGCGCGCGGCCCTGGCGCGGGCGCGGGAATCGGCCGAGGTGCGCAGCGTGCTCCTCGTCTCGGACGACCTCGACTGGTGCCGGCTCAAGCTCGGGCCGCTCCTGACCGGAGTCGACGTGCGCTGCCCCGAGCCCGGCACCTCCGTGCCGCACCAGCTCGCCCTGCTGGCGGCCTCGCGCCGCCTCGTGCTGACGAACTCGACGTTCTCCTACTGGGGCGGGTACCTCGGCCGGCACCGCCACGGCGACGCCGAGGTGATCGCGCCCTGGTTCCACAGCCGGGCCTGGAACGGCGGAGCGGCGACCCAGCTCGACCCGCGCTGGAGCGTGATCCGCGACCTCCCCGGCGGCTGGGACGCCTGACCCCCCTCCCTCCCTCCGCGAGATGCCACTTGTGCACGCTTTCGTCGGCGTGTCGCGTGCACAAGTGGCATCTCGCGGGAGGGAGTCAGCCGACGTGACCCTCGTCGTCGACCGGGGCGCGCGCCGTCAGCCGCTTCAGCCGCATCGCGGGGCGCTCGATCAGCAGCCAGCTGGCCCAGGCGAACGGCAGCGTCGCCGCGATCGAGAGCAGCACGTACGCCACGAGGGGCACGTCCGCGTCGACCAGCGCGAGCGCGAGCAGCTGCTGCACCGGGAACGCGTAGATGTACATCCCGTACGAGACGTCGTGGGTCGCCCCGAGGCGCCGCAGGGGGAGGCGCGCGCCGAGGGCCAGCATCAGGTAGGCGAGCGGCAGCCCCGCCAGCACCCGGTACAGCCCCGACGCCACCACCAGCGCGAAGAGGGCGACCGCGAGGAGTGCGAGGGGCAGGGTGAGCGGGATGCGGTCGCGGAAGAGGTGCACGATCGCGCCGGCCAGGAAGTACGCGACGAGCGTGACCGTCTGGTTGAGGGCCGCGGGGAAGGGCACGAGATCGGTGGCCAGCACGCCGGCGACCAGGGTCAGCCCCGCGAAGCCGACGACCACCAGCGGCGCGACCCACCGCCGCGGCACCACCGAGATCAGCACCCCGATCACGAGGTAGCTGACGAACTCGAAGAAGAGGCTCCACAGTGAGCCGTTCCAGGCCCCCGGGTACGGCACCGAGCCGAGCATCCCGTCGATCCCGTACTCGCGGATGTAGAGCGCGAGGTTCCCGAGCACGAACCGCGCACCGCCCGCCGCGCTCCACGGACCGGCGCCGAGCAGCAGCGACGCGAGCGGCGCGATCGCGAACCCGACGACGAGCAGCGAGACGAGGAAGGCGGGGTAGATGCGCAGGAACCGCCGCCAGAGGTAGTCGCCGAGCGAGCGCGAGCGGAGCCGGCTCGCGGTGATCAGGTAGCCGGAGGTGACGAAGAAGCCGCCCACCGCCCAGTCGCCCAGATCCGAGTGGCCCGGCCCGGAGCCGCCGCTGCCGCCGGCGCCCGGCGCGTCACCGTAGCCGCCCAGCGGGAACGAGTGCGACACGATCACGAGGACCGCGAGCCCCAGCCGCAGTGCGTTGATGCTGTTGCTGCGCGGATCGAGCGCGGCCCCGATGCTCACCCGCCGGGTGCTCACCGCGGCCGGGGGCGCCTGCTCCTGCCGCGTCATGCGCACAGCCTGGCGCCCGCCGCCCGCCCCGTCGACCGTCCCCCCGCACCCTGTCGCGAACGGGCGGACCCCCCTCCGCGAGATGCCACTTGTGCGCGCGACACGCCGTGAGAAGCGTGCACAAGTGGCATCTCGCGGGGGAGGAGGCGGGGGAGGGGGTCAGAGCAGGGCGTCCGTCAGGTGGTCCGGGGTGCCGAAGCGGTGGGCGGTGATCGAGACGGCCTGCTCGCGGAGGAACGGGAGCAGCTCCAGGCGGCCGGACTCGGTGGCCTCGTTCGCGTAGACGGCGAGGTCGGGGCGTCCGCCGGTGACGGCGGTCACGGAGGAGGCGTCGGCGCCCAGCAGGCGCACCCGGCCGGCGCCGTGCTCGCGGACCCGCGCCGCGAAGGCGGCCTCGTCCTCGACGGCGACAGCGGAGGCTCCCGACGCGATGGCGGAGACGAGCTGCGGCGGCAGCTCCGTCGCGCTCGAGACCGCCACCCGGGTGCCCGCGGTCGCCGCGGCGACGACGACCTGCGCGAGCGAGCCGACCGGCTCGCCGTCCGCGAGGCGGATCAGCACCGGGGCGTCGTACGGCAGGTGCCGGAACACGTTGCGCTCGGCGGCCAGCCCGGTGATGTCGCGGGCGGCACCCGCGGCCAGAGCCTGCGCCGCACTGCGGGCCGTCCGCTCGACGGCGTCCGCCTCCGCGGCGGGCAGCTCGGCGCGGGCGGCGGCCACGAGCCTGCCGACGCGCGGGTCCTCGACCGCGGCGGTGGCCGTGGACGGCGCGGTGGTCCACGACCCCAGCCCGAGCAGGTAGTCCGGCCCGCCGGCCTTGGTGCCCGGTCCGACCGCCGACTTCTTCCAGCCGCCGAACGGCTGGCGCTCGACGATCGCGCCGGTGATGCCGCGGTTGACGTAGAGGTTGCCGGCCTGGATCCCCTCCAGCCAGGTGCCGATCTCGGCCGGGTCGAGCGCGTGCAGCCCCGAGGTGAGGCCGTAGTCCACCTCGTTGACGAGCGCGATCGCGTCCTCGAGCGTCGCCGCGGTCATGATTCCGAGGATCGGGCCGAAGTACTCGGTGCGGTGGTACTCGGAGCCGCGGCGCACGCCGTCGCGGACGCCCGGGCTCCACAGCATCCCGCTGTCGTCCAGCGCGCGCGGCTGCAGCAGCCAGCGCTCGCCCTCGCCGAGCGTCGTCAGCCCGCGCAGCAGCTTGCCCGCGGCGGGCTCGATCACCGGCCCCATCCGGGTCGCCGGGTCGGTCGGCAGGCCGACGGTGAGCGAGTCGACCGCGTCGAGCAGCTGCGCGCGGAAGCGCTGGGAGCGCGCGACCGAGCCGACCAGCACGACGAGCGACGCGGCCGAGCACTTCTGGCCGGCGTGGCCGAAGGCGCTCGCGACGACGTCCTTCACGGCGAGATCGAGGTCGGCGGAGGGCGTGACGATGATCGCGTTCTTGCCACTGGTCTCGGCGAGCAGCGGAAGGTCGTGCCGGAAGGAGCGGAACAGCTCGGCGGTCTCGTACGCGCCGGTGAGGATCACCCGGTCGACGGAGGCGTGCGCGACGAGGTCCGCGCCGAGCTCCTCCTCGGGCAGGCGGAGCAGCAGCAGCGCCTCGCGGGGCACACCCGCGGCCCAGAGCGCCTCGGCCAGCACGGCGCCGCAGCGCGCGGTCGGCCCGGCGGGCTTCAGCACCGCGGCCGAGCCGGCGGCCAGCGCGGCGAGCGCACCGCCCGCGGGGATCGCGACCGGGAAGTTCCACGGCGGAGCGACGAGCGTCAGCTGCGCGGGGTGGAAGACCGCGCCGTCGACCGAGTCCAGCTCGCGGGCCCGCTCGGCGTAGTAGTGCGCGAAGTCGATCGCCTCGGAGACCTCGGGGTCGCCCTGGTCGATCGTCTTGCCGGCCTCGGCGGCCATCACCTCGAGCAGCTCGCCGCGGCGCGCCTCGAGCTCGTCACCGGCGCGGTGCAGGATGCGCGCCCGCTCGTCGGCGGGCAGGGCGCCCCACGCGGAGCCGGCGGCGCGGGTCGCGGCGAGGGCCGCCTCCAGCTCCTCGCGGGTGGCGATGGTCGCGGCCTCGATCGCGTCGACACCGGCACGGGAGGCGGGCACGCGGGCGAGGATCTCCTCGGCCCAGGCGCGGTTCGCGGCGACGGACGGGTCGGTGTCCGGAGTGCTGCGGAAGTCGCCGAAGCCGGGGCGGCCCGACGCGGCGAAGCGGTCGGCGACCCGGTGCGCGGGCGGCACCGCGCCGTCGAGCGCGGCGACCGAGGCACGGAAGCGGGCCTCCTCGCGGGCGAACAGCGCGGGCTGCGCCTCGAGCTCGAACACGGCCGACATGAAGTTGTCGCTCGACGCGCCCTCCTCGAGCCGGCGGATCAGGTAGGCGATCGCGACGTCGAACTCGGCGGGCGAGACGACCGGCGTGTAGAGCAGCAGCGAGCCGACCGTGCGGCGCACCGCCTCCGCCTGGCCCTGCGCCATCCCGAGCAGCATCTCGTACTCGATCCCCTCGCGGACACCGCGCTCGCCGGCCAGCAGCCAGGAGTACGCGACGTCGAAGAGGTTGTGGCCGGCGACGCCGACCCGCACGTTCCGGATCCGGTCCGGGTGCAGCGCGTAGTCGATCACGCGCTTGTAGTGGGTGTCCGAGTCCTGCTTCGTCGACCAGGTCGCCAGCGGCCAGCCGTGCACCGACGCCTCGACCTGCTCCATCGGCAGGTTCGCGCCCTTGACCAGGCGCACCTTGATGCCTGCGCCGCCGCGGGACCGGCGCGCGGCGCTCCACTCCTGCAGCCGGATCATCGCGGAGAGCGCGTCGGGCAGGTAGGCCTGCAGCACGATGCCCGCCTCGAGGCCGAGGAACTCGGGCCGGTCGAGCAGGCGGGTGAAGACCGCGATGGTGAGGTCGAGGTCCTTGTACTCCTCCATGTCGAGGTTCACGAACTTCTGCGGCGTCGCGGCGGCCGCGCGGGTGAAGAGCGGGGCGAGCTCCTCGACGATGTCGTCGACCGCGGCGTCGAACGCCCACGGGTTGTGCGGGGCGACGGTGGAGGAGACCTTGATCGAGACGTAGTCGACGTCGTCGCGCGCGAGCAGCCGGTGGGTGCCCTCGAGGCGGCGCTGCGCCTCCTTGCGGCCGAGGACCGCCTCGCCGAGCAGGTTCATGTTGAGCCGGACGCCGTCGCGGCGGATCTTCGCGATCGCCGGGCCGAGGCGCGAGTCGGTCGCGTCGATGATCAGGTGGCCGACCATCTGCCGCAGCACCCGGCGCGCGATCGGCACGACGACGTCCGGGAGCAGCGGGGCCACCGCGCCGCCGAGGGCGACCGCACCGCGCATCGGGGCGGGCAGGAAGCGCGGGACGCCGCCGGCGATGGAGCGCAGCGCCGCGGCGGCGACCTTCGTGTCCTCGGGGCGGACGACGCCGTCGACGAAGCCGACCGTGAAGTCGAGGCCGGTCGGATCCTTCAGCACGCCGGCGAGCTGGGCGCCGGAGGCGTCGACCGGGATGTCGGCGGCGTCGCGCAGCCACTGGCGCACCAGTGCGACGCTCGCGTCGACGAGGCCGGCGTCGACGCTGTCCGGGGCGGGGCCGGAGTGACCGGCGGAACCGGCGTGACCGGCGGCGTCGTCGGAGGAGGGACCGGTGGAGCGGGCAGGCGCGGCGAGATCCGTCATGACGTCAGTATCCGACCGGGGTACCGTTGAGCAGAAGCGACCGTTCCTTACCGGTACCGGTAACTCCTCCTTACTGATCAGCTCTGCCGAATCGAGGTCGCCCGTGCTCGACGTCCGCCGCCTGGTGCTGCTGCGCGAGGTCGCCATCCGGGGAACCCTGGCCGCCGCCGCGGAGGCCCTCGCCTACAGTCCCTCCGCGGTCTCGCAGCAGCTGACCGTGCTCGAGCGCGAGACCGGCGTCGAACTGCTGCGCAAGGTCGGGCGGCGGGTGCAGCTCACCCCGCAGGCCGAGATCCTGGTCGCGGCGGCCGGCGAGGTGCTGGCGCTGCTCGAGCGGGCGGAGGCGGCGCTCGCCGCGTCGGGGGAGTCGGTCACCGGGCGGGTCCGGGTCGCGGTCTTCCAGTCCGCGGCGCTCGCGCTGATGCCGGGCGCGCTGCGCTCGATCGCCGAGCGGGCGCCCGAGGTGCGGGTCGAGATGGTGCAGCGCGAGCCGGAGGGAGCGCTGCACGAGACGTCCTGGGCGCGCGAGTTCGACCTGGTCGTCGCCGAGCAGTACCCGGGCCACTCGGTGTCCTGGCTGCCGGGCCTGGTGCGCAGCGACCTCACGACCGATGCGATCCGGCTCGCGGTCCGCCACGACTCCGCGGTTCGCGACCTGCAGAGCGCGCGCGACGCCGCCTGGGTGATGGAGCCGCGCGGCACCGCGAGTCGGCACTTCGCCGAGCAGACCTGCCGGGTCGCCGGCTTCGAGCCCGACGTGCGCTTCGAGACCGCCGACCTCCAGGCGCAGATCCGCCTCGCCGCCTCGGGCAACGCGGTCGCGCTGATGCCCGACCTGGTCTGGGCCGGCGGCGAGCCCGACTGCCGCCTGCTCGAGCTGCCCGGCCGCCCGCGCCGCACCATCTTCACGGCGCAGCGCGAGGCCCAGCTCGCCTCGCCCGCCGTCCGCGTCTTCCGCGAGTGCCTCGCCGAGGTCGCCGCCCACTACGCCTGACCCGCGCGTCCCCCTCCCTCCCGCGAGATGCCACTTGTGCACGCCTTTCCCGGCGTGTCGCGTGCACAAGTGGCATCTCGCGGAGGTGCTCACCGGGGGGTGTGGCGCGGACGGGGGACTGCTCGCGGCGGAGGAGGTGCGCTTGGCTGGCCGCACAGCGCGATGACAGCGCTACCACTCCGCCGGATCGAGGCGCACTCCGCCTCATGATCGAAAGGACCGCCGTGTCCTCGTCCTCCACCCCCACGCCCGGACCGTCCCGCCGAACCGTGAGCGCAGCGGCGGTGTGGAGCGCTCCGGTCGCCGCCGCGGTGTTCGCGGCGCCTCTGGCCGCCGCCTCCACCGCCGCCCTCTGCGACAGCGCAGTCGCCTTCAGGCGGACCAGCAACACCGGCGGTGACACCGCGGTGCTCCTGGCGCCCAGCTCCTCCGGTGCGGTGTCCACCGTGCGGATCACCTCGGTGCTCGCTCCCGGCACCACGACGACGACGCAGGGTCAGAGCTTCAACCTGACTCAGAGCGGACTCGGATGGGGCGCGGTCACCGGGGAGACCGACCTCGAGAGCACCGAGGTGCAGTACTCGGGCACCGCGCCGAGAAGAGCGCTGGTCCTGAATCAGCGGCGCGAGGGTCCGGCCACGACCCTCCCCAGTCCGGGATCCGACTCGCAGACCCTGACCTTCCAGTTCTTCGATCCGCAGGGGCGGCTGTTCGATCCGGTCGACCTCCGGTTCGAGTTCTACGACTTCACCTCGCAGGACCGGCAGGCCTGGCAGCCGGATCACTGGGACGCGATGGGCTTCAGTGTCGCGCCGACGACGATCGTCCAGGACGGCCTCTTCGCGGGGACCGGTGCCGGCACGCTCGCCGACCCGTACCGTCGCGTCGAGGGAGACGTCTCGACCATCGCGTACTTCAAGAACGACGTCTTCGTCTTCGACGTCTTCCCCTCCGGGAGCACGCTCACCTACACCCAGCACGAGGGCAGACAGGGCTGGCACGGGGTCTTCCTCACCGACCTCCGGTTCCGCTCCGCCGTCTGCTGACCCTCCGCGAGATGCCACTTATGCACGCTTTCCTCGGCGTGTCGCGTGCACAAGTGGCATCTCGCGGGGAGCGATGGGAGCGTGCGAGGGTGGGGGCGTGAGTGCGGACGAGGCGCGGCTGGTCGAGACGACGGCGGCGGATGCGGTGGCGGGGCGGCTGTTCGCCGTGCAGGAGGCCGAGATCATGAGGCGCTACGGCGGCGACGACCCCGGGCCGCGGCCGCCCTCGGACGCACCGACGCTGCTGCTGCAGGTCGGGCCCGAGGTCGTCGGCTGCGTCGCGCTCGCCGCCGACGGGGAGATCGGCGAGATCAAGCGGATGTTCGTGGCCGGGTCGGCGCGCGGCCGCGGCTACAGCCGCCTCCTCCTCGCGGGAGTCGAGGAGCTGGCCGTCCGCCACGGCGTGACGCTGCTCCGCCTGGTCACCGGCATCGAGCAGCCCGAGGCGATGGCGCTCTACAGCAGCTCGGGCTACGACCCGATCCCCGGCTTCGGCTACTGGGGCGACGAGCCGGCGACCCGCTGCTACGCGAAGCGGCTCGGTCCCGCCGCGGTCATGGGCTGAGCCCGGGCCCTCAGAGCTTGGCGAGCTTCGCGCGGGCGATCAGGAAGGCGCCGTACATCACGAGGCCGGCGCCGATCGCGGTCAGCGCGATGGTGCCGTAGGGCGGGACGTCGAGGAAGCGCAGAGCGCCGTCGAGCCCGGTCGCCCGCCGGGCGTCGCCGGTGATCGCCGCGACGACGAAGAGACCGCCGGCGATGCCGAGGGCGATCCCCTTCGAGACGTAGCCGGCGGCGCCCAGGATCAGCACGGCCAGGCCGCGGCGCCCCGCCGGGATGCGCACCAGCTTGCGGAAGCCGCGCCGCACGCCGATGGCGAGGAAGCCGATCCCGCTGCCGAGGACGATGCCGCCGACGATCGTCAGGACGATCGACCCGGCCGGGCGGGCCAGCAGGTCGGTGCTGATCGCGCGAATGGTCGCGGAGGAGCTCGTCGACCCGCCGAGCGCGAACACCAGCGTCGTCCCGGCCAGCGCGAGCGAGGCGAAGCCCTTGCCCGACTCGACGATCCGCCGCCCCCAGCGCTTCGCGCGGCTCGGATCGCTCGAGCGGCTCTGGAAGGTGAACTGCCACAGACCGAGGGCGACGAGCGCGACCAGTGCCGCCCAGACGACGACGAGGCCGGGCGGCGACTCGGCCAGGCGCCCGATCGCGCCGGACGGATCCGCCTCCTGCGTCGTCTCGTCGCCGAACGCCACCCGCAGCGAGAGGCCGCCGATCAGCAGGTGCACGACGCCGTTGACGGCGAAGCCGAGGCGCGCGAGGCGCCGGAATCGCCGCGTCCGCACCCCCGAGCGCGGCGTCGGCACGCTCACTGTGGACACCGGACCACCCTCTCACGCGTCCAGCCGTGATCCGCGTCCACCCCTGTCCCGGGGAGCCCGGGCGGCGGTGGAATGGAGTCCGGCCCGCGCCGTCCGCGGGCACCTCGAGGAAGAAGGACCGCCATGACCACCTGGCTCATCACCGGCTGCTCCACCGGACTCGGCCGCGCGCTCGCGACCGCCGTCCTCGCCCACGGCGACCGCGTCGTCGTCACCGCGCGCGACGTCGACTCCGTCCGCGACCTCGCCGAGGCGCACCCCGACTCCGCGCTCGCCCTCGCGCTGGACGTCACCGACGACGCGCAGGTGGCCGCCGCCGTCGACGCCGCCGAGGAGCGCTTCGGCGGGATCGACGTTCTGGTCAACAACGCGGGCTACGGCTACCGCGCGGCCGTCGAGGAGGGCGAGGCGGAGGCGGTGCAGCAGCTCTTCGACACGCAGTTCTTCGGCACGGTGCGCACGATCAAGGCGGTGCTGCCCGGGATGCGCGAGCGCCGCTCCGGGGTGATCGTCAACCTCTCCTCGATCGGCGCCCGCATCTCGCCCGAGGGCTCCGGCTACTACGCGGCGGTCAAGGCCGCGATCGAGGCGCTGACCGAGTCGCTGCGCAAGGAGGTCGCGCCGCTGGGCATCCGCGCGTTCTCGGTCGAGCCGGGCGGATTCCGCACCGACTTCGCCGGCCGCTCGCTCACCCAGTCGTCGCAGCCGATCGCCGACTACGCCGAGACGGCGGGCAAGCGCCGCAAGGAGCACGACACCGTGCACGGCACCCAGAAGGGCGACCCGGCGAAGGCGGCGATCGCCCTGATCGAGGCCGTGGAGTCGGACGCGCCGCCGTCGATCCTGCTGCTGGGCAACGACGCCTCCGACGCCTTCCGCGCGGCGCTCGACGCCCTCCGCTCCGACGTGGACGCGTGGGAGCCGCTCAGCCGCAGCACGGACTTCGCCGACGGGGAGTGAGGGGCCGGGGCGGCGATGGGGCGGGGTCTCGTCGACACCTTCACGTTCCGCACCTTCCCGTCGGGGAGCACGCTCACCTCCAGCCGGTACGCAGGGCAGCCCCGGCGCAAGATCACCTCGTACGTCTGCGGAGAATCATGCTGATCGAGTAGCCCGCGGAGTGGGCGTATCGAGATCCGCCACCGTCGGAACGCGGGTCTGCAGACCCGCCCTGCTGGTGGTGGCGGGTCTCGATACGCCCCTGCGGGGCTACTCGACCAGCATGTGTGCGGGCGTCTCTTCTTCGTGGATCCCGCGCTCCGCCCCGGTCGGATCCATGCTGATCGAGTAGCCCGCGGAGCGGGCGTATCGAGATCCACCCCGGTCAGGACACCGGTCAGCCGATCATCCGCTCGCGCACGCCGGGTCTCGAGACTCCCGCCCCGGCCACCACCACGGCCGCGTGCCGGCCCGGCCCGAGGGCGCGCGGCTCCGCGCCCTCGAGGTCGAGCACCGCGGTGGCGCCCACTGGCACCTCGACCTCGACGCGCAGCTCGCCGTCGGCGAGGGTCCACGCGATGGAGGCGCGGCCGTAGGGCGTCAGGTGGGCGGCGCTCGCCGAGGTGAGCCCGCCGCCCGGGCGCGGCCGGAACGCGATCGAGCGGTAGCCCGGCTCGGCCGGCGCGAGACCCGCGACCACCCGGTGCAGCCAGTCGGCGACCGCGCCGAGCGCGTAGTGGTTGAACGAGGTCATCGTCCCCGGATTCACCGTGCCGTCGGGCAGCTGGCTGTCCCAGCGCTCCCAGATCGTCGTCGCGCCCTGGGTCACCGGGTACAGCCAGGACGGGCACTCGCGCTCGAGCAGAAGCGCGTAGGCGCGGTCGATCCCGCCCGTGCCCGAGAGGGCATCCGAGACGATCGGCGTGCCGACGAAGCCGGTCGAGATGCGGTTCCCGGCGGACGCGACCAGCTCGGCCAGGCGGGCCCCCGCGGCGGCGCGCAGCGACTCCGGCAGCAGCTCGAACTCGAGGGCGAGCGCGTACGCGGTCTGCGCGTCGCTGGCCATCCGGCCGTCCGGCTCGACGTAGCGATCGACGAAGGCGGCCCGGACCTCGGCGGCCAGCGCGAGGAAGCGCTCAGCGTCCTGCTCGCGGCCGAGCACGCGGGCGGTCTGCCCGAGCCGCCGAGCGGACTGCGCGAAGTAGGCCGTGGCGACCAGGTAGCGGTCGGTCTTCGCGTCCGCCGGGTCCTGGGGAGGAGCGTCCGGATCGAGCCAGTCGCCCAGCTGGAAGCCCTCGTCCCAGAGCCGCGACGGCCCGGCGAGCCGTTCGACGAGCTCGACCCAGGCCTTCGCGCTGTCGTACTGCACCGCCAGCACCCCCGCGTCGCCGAAGCGCTCGTACAGGGTCCAGGGCACGAGGACCGCGGCGTCGCCCCAGGCCGCGCCGGGGCGGATCGGCGTCCACATCGCGTGCGCGGGGATCACCGGGACGTACCAGGGCACCGTGCCGTCGGGCAGCTGCTCGGCCGCCACATCGCGGAGCCAGGACGAGAGCATCCCGGAGACGTCGAAGAGGAACGACGCGGTCGGCGCGAAGACCTGGATGTCGCCGGTCCAGCCGACTCGCTCGTCGCGCTGCGGGCAGTCGGTGGGGATGTCCACCATGTTGCCGCGCATGCTCCACAGCACGTTCTCGTGCAGCCGCTCGACCAGCGGGTCGGAGCAGGCGAACCAGCCGGTGCGCTCGAAGTCGGTGTGCAGGACCCGGGCGACGACGTCCCCCGCGGCCACCGCCGCCTCGAGGTCCCCCGGCCAGCCCTCGACCTCGACGAAGCGGAAGCCGTGGAAGGTGAATCGCGGCTCCCACTCCTCCTCGGCGCGGCCCGCCAGCGTGTAGACGTCCGTGGAGCGGGCGTCGCGCAGCGGCCGGGTGTAGAGCTCGCCCTCCTGCATGATCTCGGCGGTGCGGAGGGTGACGGTCGCCCCGCGCGGCCCGCTCAGCCGGATCCGCATCCGCCCGACGAGGTTCTGCCCCAGGTCGAGCACGCTCCGGCCGCTCGGGGTGCGCAGCACGGCGACGGGGCGCACCTCCTCGGTGCAGCGCACCGGCGGGCCCTGCGGAGCGACGAGGGTCGCCGGATCGCGCTCCGCCACCGCGACCGGCGTCCAGCCGGCGTCGTCGAAGCCGGGGGAGGACCAGCCGTCCCGCTCCTCGCGTGCGTCGTGCACCTCGCCGTCGTAGTTGCCGGAGAAGAGGATCGGGCCGGGCGCGGCCCGCCAGGACGGGTCGGTCGCGACGGTCTCGCGCCGGCCGTCGGCGTAGACGATCTCCAGCTGCGCGATCAGCGAGAGGTCGGTGCCGTAGAGGTTCCGGAAGCCGCCGCGCCAGCCCAGCCGGCCGCGGTACCAGCCGTCGCCGAGCCAGGAGCCGAGCGCGTTCTCGCCGGGGACGAGGGCGTCGGTGACGTCGTGGGTGGCGTAGCGGAGGCGGTCGGCATAGGCCGTCCAGCCGGGCGCGAGGGTGTCGTCGCCGACGCGGGCGCCGTTGAGCTCGACCTCGTACAGGCCGTGCGCGCTGAGGTAGAGGCGCGCGGAGGCGACCTCGCCGTCGACCGTGAAGGAGCGGCGCACCAGCGGCGGACGCCGGTCGGACTCCGGGTCCTCCGGCCAGGCGGCGCCGACGGGCACCGCGCTCCAGTCCTGCGGCTCGAGCAGGCCGGCCTCGACGGCCGTCGGACGGCTCCAGGGGGCGTCGTCCTCGCCGCGGCCGAAGACGCGCACCCGGACCTCGACCCGCTCCCGGCTCGTCAGCGGAGCGAACGGCCACGGCACGAGGACCGACTCGGCGGAGCCGACGCGTCGGCGCTGCACGTCGCCGGCGGCGTCGACGCGCTCGAGCTCGTACGACTCCTGGCGCCAGTCGTCGCCGGCGAGGCTCGTCCAGGAGAGGCGGGGTCGGCGCTCGCCGATGCCGAGCGCTGCACGGTGGTGCTCGATGCGGGGGGAGGAGGGGATGGCCACCGGGGTGCCTCGTTCCTGCTGGGCGAGCACTCCTCTGCGTGAGCGTCTCGACTCTGACACGTTTCAATCGAGCGTCAGCATAGCCCCGGAAATGCTGTTTGACACGTTTCAAAATGCGAGTCATCATGGGGGCAGCTGCTGGGCGGGCCCGGCGCACCACGACGACGTGGACCGGAGCGATCCGGCCAGGAGGAGGAGAGCCGCGATGACGCCAGCACCCCCAGGACCGGCACCCCGGACACCGGCACCCCGGGTGGCCCTCGTGGGCACCCTCGACACCAAGGGCGCCGAGTACGCCTGGACGGCCGCCCGTCTGCGCGACCTCGGCGTCGAGGTGGTGCTCGTCGATGTGGGCGTCGGCGCGCACTCCGGAGCGGCCGCCGCTCCCGACGTCACCGCCGCCGAGACGGCCCGCGCCGCGGGCGCCGAGCTCGAGGAGCTGCGCTCGCGCGGCGACCGCGGAGCCGCGATGACCGCGATGGGAGAGGGCGCCGCCGTGGTCCTCGAGCGCCTCCGGAGCGACGGCGGTCTCGACGGCGTCCTGGCCCTCGCCGGCAGCGGCGGCTCGTCCATCGCCGCCCGGGCCGTGCGCGACCTGCCCATCGGGCTGCCGAAGATGCTCGTCTCGACGATGGCGTCGGGCGACGTCGCCCCTTACGTCGGCGCGAGCGACGTGACGATGACCTACAGCGTCGTCGACATCGCCGGCATCAACAGCCTCTCCCGCGAGGTCCTCGACAACGCCGCCGGCGGCATCGCGGGGATGGCCGCCGCGCACGCCGCCCGGCGCGAGCAGCCCGCGGAGGAGTCCGGCCGTCCGCTCGTCGCGGCCACCATGTTCGGAGTGACGACCGCCGCCGTCGACGTCGCCCGCGCCCGCCTCGACGAGCTCGGCTACGAGGTCCTCGTCTTCCACGCCACCGGCTCCGGCGGCCGGGCCGTCGAGGCCCTGGCCCGCTCGGGGCACCTCGCGGGGGTGCTCGACCTCACCACCACCGAGCTCGCGGACGAGCTGGTCGGCGGCGTGCTCACGGCCGGCCCCGACCGGCTCGAGGCGGCCGGGCGCGCAGGCGTCCCGCAGGTCGTCAGCCTCGGAGCGCTGGACATGGTCAACTTCGGCCCGCGGGACGGCGTCCCGGAGCGCTTCGCGCAGCGGCGGTTCTTCGTGCACAACCCGACGGTGACGCTGATGCGCACCACCGCCGACGAGAGCACCGAGCTGGGCGGCCTGATCGGCCGGAAGCTCGCCGCGGCCGAGGGGCCGACCGTGCTGGCCGTGCCGAGGGGCGGGCTCTCGGCGATCGGGGTGCCGGGCGCCGTCTTCGCCGACGCCGAGGCCGATGCCGCGCTGGTCGACGCGGTGCTCGCCGCAGTGGCCGGCTCCGCGGTCGAGGTCCTCGACTCCCCGCTCGACGTGAACGATCCGGAGTTCGCCCGCGCCGCCGCGGACGCGCTCGACCGGCTGATCCGCCACGCCGCGGATCCCGCCGCCGACCACTCCGCGGCCCACGCCGCCGACCAGGACAGGAGCTGACATGGACCGCGCGACCGCACTCGCCCGCCTCCGCCGCACGATCGCCGCGGGGCGACCCGTCATCGGCGCGGGGGCCGGCACCGGCATCTCGGCGAAGGCCGCCGAGGCCGGCGGAGCCGACCTGCTGATCATCTACAACTCCGGCCGCTTCCGGATGGCGGGCCGCGGCTCGCTCTCGGGGCTGCTGCCCTACGGCGACGCCAATCAGATCGTCGTCGAGATGAGCCGCGAGGTGCTGCCGATCATCCGCGACACCCCGGTCCTCGCCGGGGTCTGCGGCACCGATCCCTTCCGGAGGATGGAGGTCTTCCTCGACGAGCTGGCGCGGCTCGGCTTCACGGGGGTGCAGAACTTCCCGACGGTCGGGCTCTTCGACGGCGTCTTCCGGCAGAACCTCGAGGAGACCGGCATGGGCTTCGACCTCGAGGTCGAGATGATCCGGCTCGCCGCCGAGCGCGACCTGCTCACCGCGCCGTACGTCTTCGACGTCGCGTCGACCGTGGCGATGACGGAGGCCGGCGCCGACGTCCTCGTCCCGCACATGGGCCTCACCACCAGCGGCAGCATCGGCGCGCAGACGGCGCTCTCGCTCGAGGAGTCGGCCGCGCGCGTGCAGGAGCTGCGCGACGCGGCGGTCGCCGTGAATCCGGACGTCATCGTGCTCTGCCACGGCGGGCCGATCGCCGAGCCCGCCGACGCCGCGTACGTCCTCCAGCACACGACGGGGGTCGCCGGCTTCTTCGGCGCCTCCTCCGTCGAGCGCCTGCCGACCGAGCGGGCGATCCGCCAGCAGCTCGTCGACTTCACCAGCATCCCGCTCACCTCGAAGGAGACCCCGTGACCACGACACCTCCCGCCACCCCGTCCGCGCAGGCCACCCCGTCCGCGCCGTCCGTCCCGTCCGCGCAGTCCGGCCGCCGCCCCGACGACGTGCCCACCCGCGTCTTCGACTGGGGCACCATCAAGTGGCTCGTCACCCCGCACCTCGACGGACCCGTCGGCCTGACCACCGGCGAGGTGATCATCTACCCCGGTCAGGGCCACGATCCGCACAGCCATCCCGGTGAGGAGGAGGTCATCTACGTCGTCTCGGGCGAGGGCGAGCAGACCGTCGGCGACGGCCCGGCGTTCGCGATCCGCGAGGGCGACGCCCTGCACATCCCGCGCGACACGGTGCACTCCACCTACAACACCACCTGGCGGCCGCTGCGTCTGCTCGTCGTGTACACGCCCGGAGGCGCCGAGACCGGCCTCGACGAGCTGCCCGGCGCGCGGATCCTCGAGCCCGGCACCGCGCCGCGCTGGGCGCAGGCCTGATGCCGGTCTACGAGCCCGGCACCTGGCTGCACCCCGGCGACCGGCCGGAGTGGTGCGCCGTCGGCACCCTCGGCCGCTTCGCCGTGCCGCTGGAGGGCGGGCGGTTCGACCGGCACCACCACGACGACCACGAGGTGTGGTTCTTCGCGGAGGGGAAGGGCCGGATCCTCGTCGACGGCGCCGAGCGCTACGTCCAGGCCGGCGACATCGTGCTCACCCGGGCGGGCGACGTGCACGACATCGTCGCGGTCTACGAGCCGCTCCGCGGGTTCTTCACCGAGACCGGCCTGCCGGCGGGCGGGCGCACCGGGCACCTGCACGCCGACGAGTCGGACGCCGCCGGGCACGAGGTCCCGGCCCTCCCGCTGCCCGCGGACTTCCCCGTACGCTGACGCCCGACCCCGCCCCACTCCGCTCGACCCCCGCCCGACCCCGCGAGAGGACCCCATGCGCATCGCCGTCACCGGCTGCTCCGGCACGCTCGGCACCGCGACCCTGGAGCAGCTGCTCGCCGACGGCCACGAGCCGATCGGCCTCGACCTGACGCCGCCGACGGTCGCGGTGCCCTTCACCCGCGTCGACTTCACCGACTACGGCCAGGCGCTCGACGCCGTGCTCGGCATCACCGCGCGGCACAGCGGAGTCGACGCGATCGTCCACCTCGCGGCGATCCCGGTGAACGGCCTGGTCCCGGACGCGACGACCTTCCACGCCAACATGACCGTCTCCTTCAACCTGTTCCATTCCGCGCTGCGGGCCGGAGTGACGCGGATCGTGCACGCCTCCAGCATCACCGCGATGGGCTTCCCCTTCGCCGAGCCGCCCGCCTCCCTCCCGCTCACGGAGGAGGACGGCGACCGCGCGAACAGCACCTACGGCCTGGTCAAGGTCCTCGAGGAGGCGATGGCCCGGCAGCTCGTCCGCTGGGACCGGGACTGCTCGATCACCGCGCTGCGCTTCACCAACATCACCCGGGCCGGCGAGTACTCCCGCTTCGTCGAGCGCGCCGGCGACCCGGCCTACCGCCGCGAACTGCTGTGGAGCTACGTCGACGCCCGCGACGGCGCGAGCGCGATCGCGCGCGCCCTGGAGGTCGGCGAGCCCGGCTTCGCCGTCTACGACATCGCCGCCTCCGACACCGGCCTGACGATCCCCTCGGCCGAGCTGGTCGCCGGAGCCTTCCCCGACGTACCGCTGACCCGCCCCCTCGAGGGCTTCGAGACGGTCGTCTCGATCGACCGCGCCCGCGAGGCCCTCGGCTGGGAGCCCGCGCACCTCTGGCGCGCCGAGGCGGAGCTCGAGCGCCGCGCCTGAGCGTCACCCGCCTCAGCGGACACGGCCCTGTCGGATCAGCGCGAAGCGAGCGATCGGATCCCTCGCTCGCCCGACATCAGGGTCGGCTCGCGCGGACGGGCACCTCGGGGAGTTCGATCGGGGCGACGGCCGTCATCCCGCTGGCGTACGCGCGGGCCGTCTCCTCCCACTCGCGCTGCGCCCGGAGCAGGAGGTCGAACGTGCCGAGCTCGCCGGCGCCGTAGACGAGCTTCTCGATCTCCGCCGCGTACGCCGTGAGCTCGCCCTGGTCGAACTCGCTCGTCCAGGCGAACAGGTCCGTGAGGCCCGCGGCGACGTCGCCGCGACGGCGGCCGATGGCGCGCAGCAACCGGCTCGAGAGCGCGATGCCGTCCTTCAGGGCGGCGAGATCGCGACCACGGAGGATGACGAGGTCGTCGCCGTCGCGACGGGTGATCCGGACCCGGCCCTCGTCGATGTGTGCGAGGACGTCCTTCGGCGTGCGGAGGAGTTCGGTGAAGGTCGCGGTGCTCATCGGGAGAGTCTGCTTCAGATGATCAGCTGATATCAGCCGGCGCGGAAGGTCAGCTCCAGAGACGCGTCCTCGAGTGGGACGCGGTAGCGCTCCGGGAGCGCCGGGCCGCAGGAGGCGCTGCCGACGCCCTGCTGGCGGACGTCGAGGTTGAGCACGACGTGGCCGGAGTCGCGCAGCTCGTGGGGATGCGCGGCGACGGCGAGGGCCTCGCTCGTCCAGCGGCGGGCGGAGAAGTCGAAGCCGTCTCCGGTGACGACGAGCGGCGGCAGTCCCGGACCGCCGAGCGAGAGGCGCCGGGTGCCGACGTGGTTGCCGTTCTCCTGCGGCACGACGTACGCCGTCTGCAGGGCGTCGATGCTCGCGGCGAAGCGGCCGAAGCGGACGGCGTCGAGGGTGTCGGCGTAGGACTCGCCGGGGCCGCGGCCGAGCCAGTCGGCGTCCGCGTAGCCGCGCGGGAGCGTCAGGCGGAGGCCGAGGCGCGGCGGGGTCACCGAGTGGTGGCCGTGCGGAGTGTCCTGCCAGGCGCCGGTGAACGCGAACTGCGCGGCGAGGTGCAGCGCGCCCTCCTCCGCCGTCCAGACCAGGCGGCTGAGCACGGCGAGCGTCTGGGTCGCCGGTCCGCTCCGGGTGGTCACGGTGACGGAGTGCTCGTCGCGCTCGACCGAGACGGTGCGGTGCAGGACGCGGTCGAGGCCGACGGCCGACCAGCTCGCGGCGAGCGCGTTCAGCGTCCCCTGCCCGCGGTCGTTCTCGGTCGGCGCGCGCCAGAGGTCGACGAGGGGCCCGTCGACGGGCACGCCGCCGAGGGAGAGGAGCCGCCCGGTGCGCGGGTCGAGCAGGGCGTCGCCGAGGCGCAGCACGCCGTCCTCGTCGGCGACCCGTGCTGAGCGGCGGCGGACGGCGGGGGTCGGCGCGTCGAGCCGCTGCCCCCAGGCCACCTCGTGGCCGACGGGCGCCCAGGGCGCCGCCTCGGCCAGCTCGGCCGAGACGGTGAGGACACCCGCGACCGGTGCCGTGAACGGCACGACGACGCTCCCGCGCGCCGGCACGGCGGGGACGTCGAGCAGGCCCTCCGCGAGCAGCGCCCCGTCGTCCTCGACCCGCCAGCGCCAGCGCAGCGCCGCGGTGTCGACGACGTCCTGCCGGCTGCGGATCGCGATCGCCCCCTCCGCCACGTCGATCACCACGGGTGCGATCGCCCGCGCGAGCGACGCGAGGCCGGGCGAGGGCGTGCGGTCGGGGAAGAGCAGCCCGTCGATGCAGTAGCTGCCGCCGTTCGGCTGGAAGTCGATGTCGCCGCCGTGCCGGAAGTGCTCCGACCCGTCGGCGGCGGTCGCGCGGAAGCCGTGGTCGATCCACTCCCAGACGAAGCCGCCGGCCATCCGCTCGGACGACTCGAGGATCCGCTGGTACTCGTCGAGCGAGCCCGGGCCGTTGCCCATCGCGTGCCCGTACTCGCAGAGCACGAAGGGCAGGCGCCGGCGGCGCGCGTCGTCCGGCGAGCCGGCCACCACGCCCTCGGGGGTCGGCTCCCGCCGCTCGGCGATCGCCTCGAGCTCCTCCAGCGCGGGGTACATCGCCGAGGAGAAGTCGGAGTTGCGGAAGCTCGGATCGCGCTCGTAGTGGATCGGCCGGCTCGGATCGAGCCGGCGCACGACCCGCTCGAGCACGTCGAACGACTCGCCGACCATGCTCTCGTTCGCGAGCGACCAGATGACGATGCTCGGGTGGCTGCGGTCGCGCGCGACCATCCGGGTGATGCGGTCGACGAGGGCCTCGCGCCACTGCGGCTCGGTCGGCGGGTTGCCCTGCCAGCCCGCGTAGATGAAGCCGTGCGTCTCGATGTCGCACTCCTCCAGCACCCAGAGCCCGAGCTCGTCGCAGAGGCGGAGGAAGGCGGGGTGCGGCGGATAGTGCGAGGTGCGCACCGCCGTGACGTTCGCCCGCTTCATCAGCTCGATGTCCCGGCGCATGGTCGCCTCGTCGAGGGCGCGGCCGCGATCGGGGTCGTGCTCGTGCCGGTTCACGCCGCGCAGGCGGACGGGGGAGCCGTTGACGGTGAAGACGCCGTCGCGGATCCGCACCGTGCGGAAGCCGACGGCGAGCTCGATCCGCTCGCCGGCGACCTCGAGCGTGCCGTGGTACAGGCGCGGCGACTCGGCGCTCCACGGCTCGACCGGCAGCCGGACGCTCTCGCCCGCCGGGGCCTCGAGGCCGAGCTCGGGCAGCCGGACCACGCCGGGCAGCTCGCCGCCCGCCTCGTCCAGCGCGCGCACCAGCAGGGTGCCCGTGCCGTCCTCGTAGTCGGCGGTGACGAGCACGTCGTCGGCCGCGCCGTCCGGTCGCCAGAGCAGCTCGACCTCGCGGAAGATGCCGGGCAGCCACCACATGTCCTGGTCCTCGAGGTAGCTCCCCGCCGACCAGCGCTGCACGCGGACGGCGAGCAGGTTCTCGCCGCGCCGCAGCGGCCCGGTGACGTCGAACTCGAAGGGCAGCCGGCTGCCCGTCGACCAGCCGAGCGGCTCGCCGTTCAGCCAGGCGGCGCCGCAGGAGTCGACGCCCTGGAAGCGCAGCACGGTCCGGCCGCCCTCCGGCCAGCCGGCGGGGAGCTCGAAGCGCAGGCGGTGGTCGCCGGTCGGGTTCTCCTCCGGCAAATGCGGGGGATCGAGCGGGAAGGGGAACGCGGTGTTCGTGTAGAGCGGGTCGCCGTGGCCCTCGAGCACCCAGTGCGACGGGATGCGCAGCAGGTCCCAGTCCGCATCGTCGAGCAGCGGATCCGCGAACCCCGGCCCGGTCCCGTGCGCGGTCGGCGCGAGCCGGAAGCGCCAGTCCCCGTCGAGCCGCAGCCGCGGCGCGTCGCTGAGCACGTCCGCCCGCGGCCGCCGCCGCCCCTCACCCGGCCGGGGATCCTCCCAGTACGCCTCCTCCGCGAGATGCCACTTGTGCACGGCTTTCACGGCGTGTCGCCCGCACAAGTGGCATCTCGCGGGGAGGGGGAGGGGGCGCGCATCCGTCAGCCCTTCACGGAGCCGGCGGCGAGGCCCGCCATGATCTGCTTGTTGAGGAAGAGGTAGAGCACGAGCATCCCGAGGATGTTGATGCTGATCGAGGCGAACAGCGGTCCGTACTGCGTCGAGCCGTACTCGTCGCTGAAGTTCAGCAGCCCGACCTGCACCGTGGCCAGCTCGTCGTTCGTCGTGAAGGTCAGCGCGATCAGCAGGTCGTTCCAGACCGCGAAGAACTCGACCAGCGCGATCGTGATGATCGCGTTGCGCATCATCGGCACGCCGACCCGCCAGAAGGCGGTGATCATGCTCGCGCCGTCGATCGCGGCGGCCTCGAAGATCTCGCGGGGGATCGCGCGGAAGTAGGCCGTCATCAGGAACACCGTCAGCGGCAGCCCCATCACCGTGTAGGTGATGATCAGCGGCCAGAGCGAGTTCGTCAGCCCGGTGCGGAAGTACACCGTGAACAGCGGGACCAGGATCATCTGGCCGGGGATCATGATGCCCGCGATGAACAGGAGCAGCACCGTGTTGCGGCCGCGCCAGACCAGGACCTCGAGCGCGAACGCGGCGGCGACGCCGAGCACGATCATCAGGGCGAGCGAGGGCACGGTGACGAGGACGCTGTTGCGCAGGTTCGTCGCCAGGTCGCCCTCCGTCAGCGCCGAGACGTAGTTCGAGAAGTCGAGGCTCTGCGGCAGCGCCCAGGTCGGATTGGCGAAGAACTCGTTCTGCGTCTTGAACGAGCCCATCACGATCCAGAAGATCGGATACGCCTCGACGACGACGAGGAGGCCGATCAGGACGCGCCCGATCCAGCGCCGCGTGCCGCGGCCGAGGCTGCGGACCCGGCGGTGCGGGCCGGCCGGCACCGAGGGGCGGGTGCGGGGTGCCGGGCGGGAGAGGGTTCCGGTGGACACCTCAGGCCTCCTTCGTGTTGTCGCGGCGCGACGAGCGGAAGATGAAGAGGGTGACGAGGAAGCACATGATCGTCAGCACCAGCGCGATCGTCGAGCCGTAGCCGTAGTCCGAGTAGCTGAAGACGGTGCGGTACATGTAGAGCGTCAGCGGTGTCGTCGAGCTGCCCGGTCCGCCGTTGTTCAGCGCGAGCAGGGTGTCGAAGACCTTGAGCGTGCTGTTGAAGCTGAAGATCACCGACGACAGCAGCACCGGCAGCGACAGCGGCAGCACGATCGAGGAGACCAGGCGCCAGCCGGTCGCCCCGTCGAGGCGGGCCGACTCGAGCGTCTCCTCCGGGATGTCGACGAGACCGGCGTAGAGCAGGATCGCGAAGAAGCCCATCGAGCGCCAGAGCTCCATGATCACGGCGACGGCGAAGGTGCCCTCGGCGGTCGCGAACCAGTCGATGCTGCCGAGACCGAGGAACCCGAGTCCCGCGTTGACCGGGCCCTCCTGACCGCCGACGGCGAACATGCTCTTGAAGAGCAGCGCGACGGCGACCGTGGGCAGCACGGTCGGGAAGAACACCACGGTGCGGACGAAGGAGGACGCGTTCTTCAGCACGAAGACGTAGAGCAGGGCGAGCGCGTAGCCGAGCACGACCTGCCCCGCAGTGATCACGAGGGAGTAGCGGACGGTGAACCAGAGCGCCTCGAGCGCCTGCGGATCCTGCAGGAAGCGCAGGAAGTTCTCGCCGCCGGAGAACTCGAAGCCGCTGAGCGGATTGCCGGTGAAGAAGGTGAGTCCGAGCGACCAGAGCACCGGGACGAGCTTGATGAGCGTGTAGACGGCGAGGGCCGGTCCGAGAAGGATCAGGATCGCCTTCTTGTCTCCGAGGACGCTGTTCACGGAAGCGCTGTCCTTTCGACGTGCGCGCAGGGCGTGCACGCGGGGGAGGGTGAGGAGAGAGGACGCGAGCCGGCGGCGGGAGGAGCCGCCGGCCCGCTCGGGATCACTGCGCCTGGTCGAGATCGGCCTGGAGGGCCGACATGTAGTCCTCGGCGCTCATGCCGCCCGAGACCAGCAGCGAGACGTTGGTCTGCGCGTCCGAGGTGGTCTTCGCGTCGAAGAGGGCCTCGAACCAGAGCACGGTCTCGTCCGCCTTGTTCACGTACTCCTGGACCGTGGTGGTCAGCGGCGGGACGTCGGTGACCTCCTCGTTCAGCGCGAAGCCCGAGATGACGCCCTGGTTCTGCAGCACGCTCGAGCCGTAGTTCTCGGCGATGCAGGTCAGCCAGTCGCCGACCCCGTCGTCGTAGGCCTTCGTCGAGGTCGCGGTCGCCGCTCCGGCGTTGGCGGGCCACTGGCTGCTGTCGCCCGCGCCGCCCGTGACGTTCGGGAACGGCAGGAAGCCGACGTTCTCCTCGCCGATCTGGTTCTGAGCGGGGTCGTTGAGATTCGCCAGGAACCAGGAGCCGTTGTAGGTCATCGCGGCCTCGCCGGTGAGGAACTGGGCGTTCGCGGTGTCGGTGTCGCGCGAGGTGACGCCCTCGCCGAACAGGCCCGCGCTGCCGAGATCGGCGACGGCCTGAGCGCCCTCGATGTACTCGGCGTCGGTGAGCTTCGCATCGCCGGACTGGATGTCCTTCATGGCGTCCGGGCCGATCGAGCGGAAGAGGTAGTTGCCGATCAGGCGGGTGAGCGGCCAGCCCTGGCTGCCGGCCTCGGTGAGCGGGACGACTCCGGCGGCCTTCAGCGTCTCGAGGGCGGCGACGAGCTCGTCCCAGGTCTGCGGCTCGGCGATGCCGTTCGCCGCCAGGATCTGCTTGTTGTACCAGATGCCCTCGACGTTGTACTGGAACGGCAGCGAGACCATGCCGCCGTAGACCGAGGTGATCGTCGAGCGGGCGGCGGGGAGGACGTCGTCCCAGACGCCGAGCTCGGTGAGCTTCTCCTCGTAGTCGACGATGAGGTCGTTCTTGCCGAGGTCGCCGTCGGGGCGGACCTGCGCAGTGCCGGCGACGAAGCTGGTGGGCAGCGCGTCCTGGCTCGCGAGCAGCGTGATCTTCTGCACCACGTCGGCCTGGGCGACCGTCTGGCTGTCGAGCGGCATCGCCTCGTTCTCGGCGGAGCAGGCGCCCTCACCGAGGGTGGCGAGCTCGTCGCGGATGATCGAGTTCTCGGCCGGGGTGAGGACCGAGAAGGAGCCGGCGGCGCCGGACTCGGACGAGCCGCCGCCGTCGCCCGAGGCGCAGCCGGTGAGCAGCAGCACGGCGGCTCCGGTACCGGCGACGAGCCCGGTGAGGGCCGAGCGGGAGCGACGTCCGCGGGATTCTGCAGAGCGGGACACATTTCCTCCTTGAAAGGTGCAACGGCGTTTCGAACGGACGATGCCGGGCGGGCATTGTTTGAAACGTTACAATTCAGGAGGCTACCGACGGGTGTGCGAGCTGTCAAGACTGTCTTGACACGTTTCAAAAGCTGCGGAACGATGAAGCCGTCGTCCGGGCGCTGGAGCCCGATGGCCGCTCGGCGGCGCACGACGAGGATCGGAGAGACATCGCATGGAACTCGACGGGCAGCGCGCCCTGGTCACCGGTGGCGCGGGAGCGCTCGGACGAGTCGTCTGCCGCGAGCTCGCCCGTGCGGGAGCCGACGTGGTCGTCGTCGATCTCGACGCGGCGGGAGCGGAGGAGGTCGCCCGGAGCGTGCGCGAGGAGGGCAGGGCCGCTCGCGCCGTCGCGGTCGACCTGACCGACTTCGACGCCGTGCAGCGCGCCCTCGGCGCCGTGATCGAGGAGGACGGCGCGATCGACGTGCTGGTCAACGGCGCCGGCGGCGGCGCGGTCTCGTTCTTCCACGAGATGACGGAGCAGACCTGGCGCACCCAGATGTCGCGGAACCTCGACACCGTCTTCGCGGTCACCCGCGCCGTGCTGCCGGCGATGCTCGAGCGGCGCTCCGGCCGGATCGTGAACATCGCCTCGGTCGCGGCCGTCGCCGGGGGGCGGCTCGTCCGCGGGGCGACCGCCTACGCCGCCGCCAAGGCCGGGGTCGTCGGCCTCACCAAGGCCCTCGCGATCGAGGTCGCCGACCAGGGCGTCACCGTCAACGCGCTCGCACCCGGCGCGCAGCGCACGCCCGGCCGGGACAACGACACCCCCGAGCGGCGCGCGGCGCTGCTCGACCAGATCCCGTCGCGGCTGCTCGGCGAGCCCGAGCACCTCGCCCGGACGATCGTGTTCCTCGCGTCGCCGGCGGCCGTCAACATCACCGGAGTGATCCTGCCGCTCGACGGCGGACACTCGATCTAGTGGATCCCGGAGACTCCGACATGACCCAGCCCACCCCCGACCCCGAGCGGCTCGCCCGCGGCCGGGCCGCCTTCGACGCCGTCTACGGCGAGGGCAAGGCCGACGGCCTGATCGCGCTGCAGCGCGGCCGCGCCCAGGACCTCGCCCGCTACGGCCTCGAGTTCAACTTCGGCGACGTCAACTCGCGCCCCGGCCTCACCCTGCGCGAGCGCGAGCTGATCACCCTCGGCGTCCTCACGGCGCTCGGCGGGGTGGACGCGCAGCTCCGAGGGCACACCCGTGCGGCCGTCAACACGGGGGCGACGGCGGAGGAGATCGTCGAGGCGGTCATCCACACGGTGCAGTACGTCGGCTTCCCCCGCGCGCTCAACGCGGTGAAGGTGGTGTCGGAGGCGCTGGAGGCGCACGGCGTCGCGCTGCCGGAACCGCTGCTGCCGGAGTCGCCGCCGGATTCGCCGCTCCGCGAGTAGGGAGCGGCGCGTGAGAGCATCGAAGCCCGTCCGACGCCCCGTCGCGGCGCCCGCCAGCACGAGGAGACAGCGATGACCAGGGTCGGCATCCGCGACGTCGCCGCTGCCGCCGGCGTCTCGATGGGGACGGTCTCGCACTTCCTCAACCACCCCGCGCGCGTCTCCGACACCAAGGCGAAGCGGATCCAGGAGGCGATCGAGGCGCTGGGCTTCGTGCGCAACAACGCGGGCCGTCAGCTCCGGCTGGGGCAGAGCTCCACCATCGCCTACATCGCTCCCGACGTGTCCAACCCCTTCTTCGCGATGATCGCGGAGGGCGCGGAGCGGCGTGCGGCCGAACTCGGGCTGTCGCTGTTCCTGGCGAACTCCGGCGGCGAGACCTCCCGCGAGGACGCCTACCTCGAGCTGTTCGAGGAGCACGGAGTGCGCGGGATGCTGGTCGCGTCGCACGGCTCGATCGAGGACCGCCTCGCCTCGGTGCGCTCGCGCGGGACGCCGACCGTGCTCGTCGGCCGGCACGCGGCCGCCGAGACCCAGCCGTCGGTGTCGATCGACGAGGTGCTCGGCGGGCGGCTCGCGGCCGAGCACCTGCTCGCGCTCGGCCGCCGCCGCCTGGCCTTCGTCGGCGGCCCGCTCTCGATCCAGCAGGTCGGCGAGCGCCTCTCGGGCGCCAGCCGCGCGGTCGCCGCGGTGCCCGGCGCGACCCTCGAGATGATCGACGTGCAGCACCGCGTGATCGCGGAGGGGCACGAGGTCGGCGAGGCGATCGCCGACCGGGAGCCCGCCGCGCGCCCCGACGCGATCTTCGCCGTCAACGACCTGCTGGCCATCGGCCTCGAGCAGGTCCTGATCGGCCGGGGGATCCGCGTGCCCGAGGACATCGCCCTCATCGGCTACGACGACATCGAGTACGCGGAGGCCTCGATCGTGCCGCTGAGCTCGATCCGGGCGCCGCAGGAGTCGTTCGGCGCGTCGGCGGTCGACCTGCTGCAGGAGGTGGTGTCCGCCGAGGGCGACGGCGTCGTCGACCGGCGCCGGGTCTTCGCGCCGGAGCTCGTCGAGCGCGCGTCCACGCGCGGTCGCTGACCCGCGGGGCCGGGCGCGCCCGTGCCCGCCGCCCAGGACAGGGCCCGACGTCCTCGGGGTGGGCGGGTCTCGATACGCCCCTGCGGGACTACTCGACCAGCATGCAGGCTCCCCTGCGGGGCTGCTCGACCAGCATGCCGATCGCCCTGCTCGCGGCTGCGAGCCGGCCGCCGGCGCTCGATCATGCTGATCGAGCAGCCCGCGGAGCGGGCGTATCGAGATCCTCGCGCGGGCAGCCCCGTGCGCACTCGTCGCGGCGCGGGCCCGTCGACCGCCGTGCTGATCGCCCTGCTCGAACCGACGTCCCGCGCCAGAAGTGAGGCAGTTTCGCCTTCTCAAGCCGACCGGCCTAAGCTGCCGTGTCGGTCAGCCGCTCCTCGCCGGTTCGTGCCCTCGCTGAACGGATCCGCCACCAGGTCCTCTCCCGGGTTTCCCGGAGCGGTGGGGGCGGCGCCGGACGCGTGTGGCGCGGACGGGGGGCGTGCGCCGGGCGGTGCGACTGCGATTCACTGAGGCTTCCTGCAGTGATGACAGCGTTACCACCGCGCACCTGTCTCGATTCTTGACGAGTCGCTCCAGCTCGTCCTCACCCACTCTCAGAACGGATCCGCCATGTCCACTCACCCCTCCGATTCCTCCGGTCCCTCGCGCCGCTCCGTGACCGCGGGCGCGATGTGGAGCATCCCCGTCGTCAGCGCGGCGGTCTCTGCTCCGCTGGCCGCGGCCTCGACGCTGCCCTGCACCAGCACGACGCTGTTCACGCAGTCGGTCGTGTCGGCGACGAACCCGCTGACCCTCTCCGCGACCTCGCCCACCGGCACGACGTCCACGATCCGCATCACCTCGGTCCTGGCGGCGGATACCACGACCACGCCCACGACCGACAGCAGGAACTTCAACCTGACCCAGAACGGCACGGTGTGGTTCGCCGGTGGAACCGACAGGCAGGCCTATGAGAATGCGGTGGACTACTTCGGGCCCGGCCTGCTCATCCTGAATCAGCGCCGCTCCGGGCCGGTCTCGACGGATGGCGCGATCACCACGGAGGTGCCGACGCCGGGATCGGACTCGCAGACGCTGATCTTCGAGTTCTTCGACGCGGACGGGAAGCCGTTCGACCCGACGGACGTCCAGCTCACCTTCCTGAACATCCTGTCGGACGCGACCAGCCTGGGGCTCTACTGGGCGCTGAAGTCCTGGTCGACCGTCGGCTTCAGCGTCGAGCCCACCTCGATCTCCTCGCGCGGCGGAAACGCGGGGGTCGGCGCCGGCACGATCGCCGATCCCTTCCGGCGCGCCACCGCCGGGGAGCGGGCTCTCCCGCGCACGCCGCGCTACGACACCTTCTCGTTCCGTTCCTTCCCGTCGGGCAGCTCGCTCGTCTACAGCCAGTTCGGCGGCTTCCAGGGCTGGCACAACAGCGCGATCACGGGACTCGGCTTCCGCTCCAGCGACTGCTGAGCGCTCGTTCCACGCCAGCGGGGAGGGGAACGCCGCACTCGGGTGACCGCTGCTCCTACGCTGCCGGGGTGCCCGGTCGGATTCCGGCCGCACTCCTGGTCTCACGGAACGGATCCCGCATGTCGCAGCACCGCCCCGACCCGTACGGCCCGACCCGGCGCAGCGTCGCCGCGAGCGCAGTGTGGGGCGTCCCCGTCGTCAGCGCGGCGGTGGCCGCCCCGCTCGCCGCCGCCTCGCCGGCCCGGTGCTTCAGCACGACGGTGTTCCCGCCGGCGAGCGTCGCGAGCAGCCCCACCGTGCTCACCGCGATCTCGCCGGGGGGAGCGGTGTCGACGGTGCGGATCACGTCCGTCCTCGCGCCGGGCACCACGACCGAGTCGCAGGGCCGGAGCTTCAATCTGACCGGGGAGGGCTCCGTGTGGATCGGGGAGGAGACCGGTCCGCCGCCGAGCGAGACGGTCGCGCGCGCCGGGAAGCCCGGCGCGTTCGGTCCCGGGACGCTCCTGCTGAACCAACGTCGAGCCGGGGTACTCACGCAGACCCCGTCGCCCGGGCCCGACTCGCAGACCCTGACCTTCCGCTTCTTCGGAGCGGACGGGCGGCCGTTCGACCCGCTCGACGTCCGGCTCACCTTCCAGAACATCACGTCGCTCTCGGACTCCTCCCTCCCCTGGGTGGCGGGCTGGTGGACCACCGTCGGCTTCAGCCTCGCGCCCACCTCGATCTCCGCCCAGGGCTCCGACCCGGGAGTCGGCACGGGCACGGTCGCCGACCCGTTCCGGCGCAGCACCTCCTTCGAGCCCGTCCTCGTCAACGACCCCCGCTTCGACACCTTCGCGTTCGACGTCCTCCCCTCGGGGAGCACGCTGACGCTGAGCCAGCACGACGGTCAGCAGGGTTGGCACGCGACAGCGCTGACCGCGCTGCGCTTCCGCGCCCGCGACTGCTGAGCGCGACCGCCTGCGAGTGACTCCTCAGACGCCCCAGTTGACGAAAGGCGCGCGCAGGCTCGAGACGGTGACCTCGTCCTCCGCGATCGCTCCCACCGTGTTGGTCAGCTCGTAGCCCTCGAGGGTGCCGACGGGCGTCGTGTCGAAGAGGAAGGATCCGGGGG
This sequence comes from Rathayibacter sp. PhB152, assembly GCF_003751395.1. Lineage (NCBI taxonomy): Bacteria > Bacillati > Actinomycetota > Actinomycetes > Micrococcales > Microbacteriaceae > Rathayibacter > Rathayibacter sp. PhB152. The sequence continues at coordinate 780,499 of NZ_RJUT01000001.1, forward strand.
CGCCGTCGGTCGTGCTCTCCGGGTGCTCGGCCGCCAACTCTGCGGTGGCGTCGCCGACCGTGACTCCGCCCAGGGTGCTGATCGCGACATCGCCGACGGTCGCGGCCGTGGCCTCGAGGAGGAAGTCGGGCTCCGGGTAGGTGAGCTCCGGCCCGCCGGCGTCGTAGACGTCGGTGTCCCGGAGGACGAAGCCCGGCCAGATGTAGGCGCGGCTGCGGTAGCCCTCGTACGGGACGTCGTCGGACTCGGTCGGCTCGCTGCCGAACGCCTCGGTGAGCGCCGCGACCGCGCCGGTGCCGTCGCGGTAGGCCCAGCTGCCCAGCTGTGCGCCGGTGGCGTCCACCAGGGAGAACGAGGTCGGCCCGATCAGCAGGCTCGCGGCGGCCGCGGGCGTCGCGGTCGGCGCGGGGGTCGAGGTGGGGGCGGGCGTCGCGGTGACGGTCGCGGTGGCGGTGGCGGTCACCGTCGCGGCCGGCTGGGCGACGGGCTCGTCGGAGGAGACGCAGCCGCTCAGGATCGTCCCGACGCCGAGGGCGAGGGCGGTGCCGGCGACAGCGGTGCGCAGGAGCGAGCGGGACGGGACGGGCATGGCGGACCCCCGGAGAAGCGGACGACGGGGGTCGCGGATCGTCCCCCCACCGCCCATCCTCCCGCGCGGGAGCCGGCGACCGGGTAACGATCCGCTCTCCTGCGCCGGAGCTAGCAGGCGACGGTGTCCGAGAGCGGCTGCGCGTCCGCGTCGACACGCTCGAACTCGACGCGCTGGATGCGGTTCACCGCGACCACGCTGTACTGCTCGGGCCCGCGCGCGACCGGCAGGAACTGCCGCGTCTCCAGGTCGTGGGCGAGCTTGTGGCGATCACCGTGGAACGTGCAGGCGTGCGCCCTCTGCTCGGGATCGTCGACCAGGTAGAGCACCAGCTGGAGAACGGGCATCGCTTCCCTTCGGGATGACGTGAACGGAGCCTGCGCCCAGCGTGCCAGGACCGGTCACACCCCTGCGCCCGTTCTCAGCGATCCGCGGACCCCCCTTCTGCGGGAACCGTCGGGCTCACCCGTCCGATCGCGCTGGCCGCACCCTCGCCGTTCCGGGCGGAGGAGCCCCTTGCGCGGTGCCGCGAGATGCCACTTGTGCACGCGACACGCCGACGAAAGCGTGCACAAGTGGCATCTCGCAGGGGAGCGAGGACGTCAGTCGAGGTCGAGGCTCCCGAAGTAGGCGGCGAGGAAGACGCCCATGGCGCCCGCGCCGACGATCGCGGCGCGCCTCGACCTGCGGCGCGGCAGGGCGGCCAGCCCGGCGACGAGATTCGCCGCGCTCCAGCCCGCGTTCACGAGCGGCGTCGACAGCCCGCGCCCCGGCGGCGTGGCGAACGGCGAGGGGAACCTCCGCCCCTGCAGCGCCGCGACGCCGTGCGGCACCGCGTTGACGAGCAGCACCCCGGCGAGGGCGCTCCTGGCGATCCGGCCTGCGCGATCGGTGCTGGTCACGACGACTCCTCCTTCTGACGGTCCCCGAAGCCTCCCCCGTCCTCCTCCGCGAGATGCCACTTGAGTACGCGACACGCCGTGGAAAGCGTGCACAAGTGGCATCTCGCGGGACAGCGTCAGGCCGGCGCGTGCACCAGCTCCGAGATGCGGCGCTTGCACGCGTTGAACTCGGGCGCCGTCACGTCGCGCTCGCCGGGCAGGTCGACCGTCACGATCTCGCTGATGTGCCCGGGCACGCCGTGCGAGGCGCCGCCCGTCATCACGACGACGCGGCCGGCGAGGTAGACCGCCTCCTCGATCGAGTGCGTCACGAACAGCACGGTCGTGCCCGTCTCGCGGTGGATCCGCTTGAGCTCCACCTGCAGATCGGAGCGGGTGAGCGCGTCGAGCGCGCCGAACGGCTCGTCCATCAGCAGCACCGACGGCTCGTTCGCCAGCACCCGCGCGATCGCGACGCGCTGCTGCATGCCGCCGGACAGCTCGCCCGGGAAGCGATCGGCGAAGCGGGTGAGCCCCACCGCCTCGATGAAGCGGTCGGTCACCTCGGCGGCCGCGGCCTTCGGCAGCTTCTTGCGCCGCGGACCGTACGCCACGTTCTCGCGCACGCTCAGCCACGGGAACAGCCCGTAGTCCTGGAAGACGACGCCGCGGTCCGGGCCGGGCGCCGAGACGGCCCGCCCGCCGACCTCGACGACGCCCTCGGTCGCCTCCTCGAAGCCGGCGAGGATGCGCAGCAGCGTCGACTTGCCGCAGCCGCTCGCGCCGACCACGGCGACGAACTCGCCCGAGCGGACGTCGAGCGAGACGTCGGCCATGGCGAGCACGCCGCCGCCGGCCGTGTCGTAGCGCTTCGTCAGATCGAGCACGTGGACGCCTGCGGTGCGGGCCGGGGCGGTTCCCGGAGCGACGGGGCCGGGGGCGGGGGCGGAGAGCGTCATCGGGTCCTCACTTGACGAGCGGCCGGCGGCCGAAGAGCACGCGGAACAGGAGCAGGAGCAGCCGGTCGGACGCGAAGCCCGCGATCGCGATGCAGATCATCCCGACCACGATCAGGTCGGTGCGCACCACGTCGCGCGCAAGGAAGATCGTCGAGCCGAGGCCCGTGCTCACGCCTGTCGTCTCGCTGAGCACCAGCACGACCCAGGCGAGGCCGAGGCCGATGCGCATGCCGTTCACGATGGCGGCGGCGGAGGCCGGCAGCACCACCCGGACGAGCACGCCCGCCCGCGAGGTGCCGAGCATCCGCGCCGCCTCGATCAGCCGCGGCGGCACCTGGCGCGCCCCGCTGATCGTGCCGAGCACGATCGGGAAGAACGCCGACAGCGTGATCAGGAAGATCGACGCCTGGTCGCCGTAGCCGATCAGCAGCGCGACCAGCGGCACCCAGGCCGTCGCCGGCACCGGGCGGAAGAGGTTGATGAACGGATCGAACAGCGAGTTGATCGCGTAGTAGCGGCCCATCAGCACCCCGAGCGGCACCGCGAGCACCGTCGCGAGCGCGAAGCCGCCGAAGACGCGGCCGGCGCTCGCCGCCAGGTCGGTCCAGAGCAGCCCGCTGAACGCGTCGTTCCGCAAGCCCGCGACGGCGTAGTCGATCAGCGAGACCAGCACGTCGCCCGGGTAGGGCAGGAACGCCATCCGGATGCCGAACGGCAGCTCCCACTCGCCCGCCCGCCCGAACTGCCAGAGCAGCAGGAACAGGATCGGGACGGGCAGGCCCAGCAGGAAGGTCGTCCAGCCGCTGCTCCCGGGGCGGCGCCGGCGCCGGACGGTCGACAGCCGCTCGGTGGCGGTCGCCGCCTCGGCAGGGCGGGTCGTGGTGGTCATCGGCCGACCGCTCAGGCCGCCGGCGCGAACGAGGTGTCGACGACGTCCTCGATCGCGGGCGCGGAGTCGATGAAGCCCAGCTCCTGCATCTGCGTCGCGAGCGCGCCGAGCTGGCCCTGGTACTCCTCGCTGAGGTCGGAGCGGAGCCAGAAGTTCTCCAGCGCCGACTCGAGCACCTCCTGGTCGCCGCCGAACTCGGCGATCATGTCGGGCAGCCACTCGTCGACGCTGTCGGCCATGTAGGCGGTCGTCGCGGCGTGCGTATCGACGACCTTCTGCACGACCTCCGGCTGCTCCTCGATCATCGCGCCGGTGGTGACCAGGCCGATGTTCACCCGGCCGATCGGCGTCGCGTACGGGTCGGCGATCTCGGTGCCGCCGGCCGCCTCCGCGATCGAGACGCCGATCTCCACGCCGAAGAACGCGTCGATCGAGCCGCTGGTGAACGCGGACGCCATCTCGGGCACCGGGATCGTGATCAGCTCGAGGTCGTCGTCGGTGAGCTCCGCCTGGTCGAGGTAGTAGCGCAGCGCGACCTCCTGGGCGCTGCCCTGGATGTAGCCGACCTTCTTGCCGGCCAGGTCCTCGACGGAGGAGATGCCCTCGCCGCCGAGGAAGCCCGAGCCGCCGTCCGCGGCGGACGCGACGATCTTCAGGTCCCGGTCCTGCGCGATCGAGGCGATCGTCGGGGTGACGCCCGAGATCGCGAAGTCGATCGTCCCGGCGACCAGCGCGTCGCTGAGCGCGGGCGTGGTGTCGAGGGTGATCACCTCGAACTCGACGCCCTCCTCGGCGAACTGCTCGTAGAGGAACGGCTGGTAGAAGTGCGGCTGGCCGCGGAGGGTGCCGACGGTGACGGTGACCGTGTCGCCGCCGTCTCCGGAGGCGGCGTCGCTCGCTCCGGAGCAGGCGACGAGCGAGAGGGTGGCGGCGAGCGCCGCGCCGAGGGCGAGGGCGCGGCGGGCGGTGCGGGTGGACGGCCGGGACAGGGGCATGCGGGCTCCATCGGGTGAGGGGTGTTCTCCCACTCAACCGCCCCCAGATGCTGTGCGATTTCTGAGAAGTTTCCGACGTGTAAATCCCTCGTTCCCCCTCGTGAGATGCCACTTGTGCACGCGACACGCCGACGAAAGCGTGCACAAGTGGCATCTCGCGGGAGGGGGGACGCCCGCCTACGCCGCGAGGAAGCGGTCCGCCGTGCGGAGCGCGAGCGCGACCGTCAGCAGCGCCGGGTTCGCGATGATCGCGCTCGGGAAGACCGAGTTGTCGCAGACGAACAGGTTCGGCACGTCGAAGCTGCGGCCGTCGCCGTCGACGACCGCGTCGCCCGGGTCGGTGCCCATCCGGCAGGTGCCGAGCGTGTGCGCCGTGCGCGCGATCACCCGGGTGCTGCGCGCCCCCGCCGCCTCGACGATCGCGGTCATCGTCCGGATCGCGTGCCGGTCGATCGCCTCCTCGTTCGAGCCCGGTGAGAAGGTGATCCGCGCCTTCGGCACCCCGTGCTCGTCGAGCTCGTCGGTCAGCACGAGCCGGTTGTCGTCCGAGGGCAGGCACTCCGCGTTGATGCCGACGCCGGCCATGAAGCGGTAGTCGTCGAGCGCCTGCATCAGCGACGGCCCCCACAGCCCGCCGCCGCGGACGAACGAGGTCGCCTGGGTGAGCGGCATCGTGCCGAGGCTCTGGATCAGGTACCCGCCGGCGAAGTCCGCGTCGGCCGGTCGCACGGTGTCCTCGGTGATCACGGAGGAGGGGTAGCCGCGATAGCCGCGCATCTCCTCGTCGAAGGTGCCCCAGACCTGGGTGGCGCCGTGCGCGAGGAAGTTGCGGCCGACCAGTCCGCTGCTGTTCGCGACGCCGGTGTGCAGGAGCAGCCGCGGCGTCTCCACGCCGCCCGCGCAGAGGAAGAGGGCGGAGCAGCGCTGCCGGTGCTCGACCCCGTCCGCGGTGTAGAGGACTGCGCTGACCTTCCCGGCCGCGTCGAGCTCGATCCCGTGCACGAAGGACTCCGCACGGATCTCCGCGCCGTCGCGCACCGCGAGCGGCAGGTAGGAGGTGTCCATGCTCCCCTTGGCGCCGGTGCGGCAGCCCTGGTGGCACTGGCCGCAGTTGCGGCAGGAGGCGCGCTCGCCGTGCGCCTCCTGGTCGCGGCCCGTGCTGAGGACGGCGGCGGGAGCGTCGGTGGCGCGGATCCCGAGGGCCGCGCAGCCGCGCAGCATCATGTCCGCCGAGGCGTTGCGGTCCACCGGCGCCTGCAGGTAGCGGCGCGAGGGGTCCCACGGGTAGTCGGCCGGCCCGGAGACGCCGATCGTCGCCTCCGCCCGTTCCAGGTAGGGCACGAGCTCGGCGTGCGTGACGGGCCAGTCGCGGCCGAGGCCCGACTCGGTCCGCAGCAGCAGGTCGCGCGGGTCGGGGCGCGGGGTGAAGGCGCCCCAGTGCAGGGTGGAGCCGCCCACGCCGCGGCCGCTGTTGTTCGGACCGAAGGCGGTGGGCGTGCTGCCGCCGCTGAGGCGCTCCTCCATCCAGTTGATCTCGGTCGCCTCGGTCTCGTCGGCGGTGAAGGTCAGCGGATCGAAGTGAGGTCCGGCTTCGAGCGCGACGACCCGGAGGCCTCGCGCGGCGAGGGTCGCGAGGATCGGCGCGCCACCCGCGCCGGTGCCGATCACGACGGCGTCGACGACCTCGTCGGGGGAGTAGCGGCGCATGCCGGTGATGTTCATCGGGGGTTCCTCGTGCTGGTCTGCGGGGTGCTGGGTTCGCCGGTGCCGGGCTCGCGGGTGCCGGGCTCCCAGGTGTCGTGCGCGTCGGCGCCGAGGGCGGTGAAGCCCAGGAGCGGGAGGACGTCGCCGCCGGTGGCGTAGCCGTCGAAGCCGATGCGCGCGAGGCTCGCGGGGTGCGCGAGCCACTGCCGGACCAGGTCGTTGCGGCAGTCCTCGAACCAGGCCTTCGCCTGCTCCGCGCTGAACGCGCCGAGCGGCTCGGTGCCGAGCGCCTCGAGTCGCGCGTCCTGCTCCTCGGGGGAGAGGCCGTCGACTCCGGCGAGCGCGTCGAGGCCGAGGCGGTAGGCCTCGGGGTCGCTCGGCAGGTCGGCGTTGCGCCAGCCGTCGCCGCGGCCGGCCGCGAGCTGGGCGTCGACGCGGGCGGCGAGGTCGATCCGGCCGGGGGCGGCGCTCTCGCCGCTGTCCTGCGGCACCACCCGGTCCGCGACAGCGCGCAGCGTCGTCAGCTGGGCAGGAGTGAGCGCCTTCGGCGCGTACGCCGGGTCGTCCGCGAGCAGGCGCTCGGCGAAGAGCGCGCGGATCCGGGAGGTGGTGCGGCTGGAGCGGATCGTCTCCGCGACGTCGGCGGGCACGGCCGGTCCGGTGCCGGCCTCGTCGGTCCAGAAGGCACGGATCGCCGCGGCGACCTCGACCGGCCGCTCGATCGGCAGCAGATGTCCGGCGCCGGGCAGCTCGAGGAGGCGGGCGCGCGGGTAGCTGCGGGCGTTGGTCGCGCGCTGGCCGTCGGCGCCGAGGTCGCCGTCCTCGCCGCCCGCGATCAGCAGCGCGGGCAGGGCGGAGAGCAGATCGGCGACGTCCGTGCGGTCCTCGCGGCTGCCGGTCTCCAGCCAGTCGCGCCAGGCGGCGGGGGAGGAGCGGAGCAGATCGGCGAGCGCCTGCCGGTCCTCGGCGGCGGGGAGGGCGCCGGCGATGTTCTGCTCGAGGAAGGTGCGCGCGTGCTCCGCGTCGAGGGGGCCGTCGGCGACCCAGCCGAGCATCTCGCTCCGCTTCTCCTCGGGCATCGGCTCGGGCGAGAGCGGCGAGCCGGCCAGCAGCACGACTCCGGCGAGCCCGAAGAGTCCGGAGCGGCCCGACAGCGTGCGCGCGGCCACCAGCGAGGCGACTTTGCCGCCCATGCTGTGCCCGACGAGCAGCCAGCGCGCGGCGCCGTGCTCGCGGATCGTGCGGATCACGGCGGTCGTCATCGCGTCGAGGGAGGTGTCGCCGGCGTCGCGCGCGTCGCCGTAGCCGGGCAGATCGATCGCCACGACGTCCGCCGCGTCGGCGAGCTCGCGGGCGAGCGGATCGAAGAGGCGGCCGCTGAGGCCGAGCCCGTGCAGGGCGAAGATCGTCGGCCGGCTCGCGGTCGTGGGCATGCAGGTCCTGTCGCATCGGGGAGGCGCCCGAGCGGCTGCGTCCGGCCTCCATGCGACCACAGCGCGGCAACCCGCGTTGCCACTTGCGGCAGGCCCGCGTTCGTGCCAGGCGCATGCTGTTCGAGTAGCCCGCGCAGCGGGCGGGACATGCTGATCGAGTAGCCCGCGCAGCGGGCGGGACATGCTGATCGAGTAGCCCGCGCAGCGGGCGTATCGAGATCGACCGGCGTCGGAAGGCGAGTCTGCAGACCCGCCCTGCTGAATGGGGCGGGTCTCGATACGCCCCTGCGGGGCTACTCGACCAGCATGACGGTGTGCGCGCAGAGGGCGCGCCTGCGAGGGGTCACCGGGTGCGTGCGGGGGCGTTCATGCTGATCGAGTAGCCGGCGCAGTCGGCGTATCGAGATCGACCGGCGTCAGAAGGTGAGTCTGCAGACCATCCCTTCTGAAAGGGGTGGGTCTCCTAGGAAAACATGGTGACCTCAGGCCGCGGCTCGTGGTGTGAGTTGGACGTCGTAGCCGAGGGATTTCAGCTGGTTGAGGGCCTT